>NZ_CP010827.1:0-707629 GCF_000833575.1 Corynebacterium singulare
GTGGTCACTGACCTGCTAGCACAATCCGAGCAACCCAACTCGGCCGTGCCGAATTTCACCCACAGCCAGCGCCTTAACCTGCAGCTCGTTGAGCCCATCATGATCGGCGATGGCTACGCACTCATCGCCGCCCCGCACGAGAATGCAAAGAATGTCATTGAGACCGAGCTGGGGGAGCACATTTCACGCACCTTGTCGCAGCACATGGGCAGGCCGTGTTCTTTGGCCGTGACCATCACCGCCCAGCAGGCAGCCCCAGAGCAGCAGGCACCGCAACCGTCCGAAGCAGCTCAGGAAGCAGCACCACAGCGCCCCGTCCAGACCGAGGCACCCCAGCACGGCATGGGTCACCAGACTGAACCGACCTATCAGCAGCCACAACGCCCTGCGCAGCGGCCGGCAGAGCAGTCAGCACAACCCCAGCAGCGGCCGATTAATTGGGATTCCACCTATTCACCGGCCAGCTTGGACGAGCTTGCGCAGCACTACACTGAGCAGCAGGCAAGCGGCCCGGCCGGCTACCCGGAGGCCTCCGGTCCGCGCATCCCCCGCGAGGAACCTGCTCACAACCCGAACCGCGAGAAATCCCTCAACCCGAAACACACGTTTGAAAACTTCGTCATTGGTTCCTCGAACCGTTTCGCCAACGGTGCGGCCGTGGCCGTGGCGGAGAATCCCGCCCGTGCTTATAACCCGTTGTTTATTTGGGGCGGTTCCGGCCTGGGCAAGACACACCTACTCCACGCCGCGGGCAACTATGCCCAGGTCCTGCACCCGGGCCTGCGCGTGAAGTACGTGTCCTCCGAAGAGTTCACCAATGATTACATCAACTCATTGCGTGATGACCGCCAGGAGTCCTTCAAGCGCCGCTACCGTAACCTGGACATCCTCATGGTGGATGACATCCAATTCTTGGAGGGCAAGGAATCCACGCAGGAGGAGTTTTTCCACACCTTTAATGCACTGCACCAGGCCAATAAGCAGATCATTTTGTCCTCTGACCGCCCGCCGAAGCAGCTGACCACGCTGGAAGATCGCCTCCGCACGCGTTTCGAAGGTGGTCTCATCACAGATATTCAGCCGCCGGACCTGGAAACGCGTATTGCGATTCTCATGAAGAAGGCTGCGGCAGACGGCACCGACGTGGACCGTTCGGTCCTGGAGCTCATTGCCTCGCGCTTCGAATCCTCCATTCGCGAGCTAGAAGGCGCACTCATTCGCGTTTCTGCATACTCCTCGCTGGTCAACGAACCGATCAGTATGGAGATGGCAGAGATTGCTTTGCATGATCTCGCACCGGATTCTGCTGATCGCCAGATCACCGCGGCCGCCATCATGGAGGTCACCGCAGAATACTTCAACATTGATGTCGACACCCTTCGCGGTTCTGGTAAGAAGCGCGCCGTCGCCCACGCCCGCCAGCTGGCGATGTACCTGTGCCGTGAGCTCACCGAACTGTCTCTGCCCAAGATCGGTGATCAGTTCGGCGGCAAGGATCACACCACGGTCATTTATGCGGATCGCAAGATCCGCAAGGAGATGACAGAGAACAGAAATACCTACGATGAAATCCAGGCGCTGACCCAACGCGTGAAGAATCACAACAGTCACTAAGACGTCGTGCACTAAATCCACGGCGCCACGTGCTTGCCGACGCCCCTCCCACCAGCACCATCTCACGGTGTCACCCGGGGAGGGGCGTTTGTTGATCGTTATCCACAGAGTTATTCACAGCTGTGTAATTCCACTGTTGTGATTTATAGATCCTGGTCACATTTTCTGCATCCACAGCAGATCAGAAGCGGTTCTTCGCGTGTGGTTAACCCTGTGATCAGCGCCGATGGATCTGGGGATGAATTGTGGATAACGTCGGCCCCCGGAGGGTTACTCACATTTTGTGTCATTTGATCACAGCAATCCCACACCCTGACTCACAGATCGCTTCGCCGGAACGAGCTTGGGATTTACATGGTTGTCCACAGATCCCACAGCGGTTAATACTACTCCTATTTTGTTTTCTCCCTAACCAAGAAGAAAAAGGATGTGTGTGATTCGCTGGCGCCCACCTGGCTGCCCGGCCCCAACGAAGGGCTACGAAGTGGAATGACAAAACTCCTGTGGTTCGGTGGCGATCCTGTAAGTTGGAGTGAGCTTCCAAGAATTTATCCATCCGCAACCAGAGGAGCGTCTCACCACCATGGACCAGTCCGTGTCATTTCGCGTTGCCAAAGATGACCTCGCCAACGCCGTCGCATGGGTCGCGCGCAGCCTGCCGTCGAAGGTCACCCAGCCGGTACTTCGCGCAATGCTGATCACCGCGGATGACAATGGTTTGGAATTCACCGGCTTCGATTACGAAGTGTCCACTCGCGTGCGCATTGCCGGCATGGTGGATGAACCGGGACGCATTGCCGTGGCCGGTAAATTGCTTTCTGACATCGTTGCCTCGTTGCCCAATAAGGAAGTGGAGATGACGCAGGAGGATTCCAAAGTCCTGCTTACCTGTGGTTCCTCCCGCTTTGAACTACCACTTATCCCGCTGGATGATTATCCGCAGCTGCCTGTGCTCCCGGAGGTCACCGGCACCATCAATCCGCAGCTCTTCGTTGAGGCAATTAGCCAGGTCGTAGCCGCAGCCGGTAAGGATGACACGTTGCCGATGCTCACTGGTGTGCACATTGCGATCAACGGATCCCACGTGGAGATGACCGCCACGGACCGCTTCCGCTTGGCCATGCGTACCTTCGAGTGGGAGCCGGTGTCTGAGTCCGTTGAAGCCAAGCTTCTTGTCCCAGCCAAGACCCTCCAGGAAACCGGCCGTTCCCTGGATACCCACCTCAACATCCCGGTGGAGATCGCCGTGGGTACCGGCGAGAACATCGCTGCTGAGGGCCTGTTTGGTCTGCACGCAGATAACCGCGAAACCACCACCCGCATGCTCGATGCGGACTTCCCCAACGTGGCACCGCTACTGCCCAAGAGCCACACGGCCATGGCCAGCATCGAGGTCGCTCCGCTGCAGGAAGCCATCCGCCGTGTGTCCCTTCTGACAGACCGCAACGCGCAGATCCGCATGGAGTTCGGTGAAGGCGAGGTCACCCTCGCCGCCGGTGCTGATTCCGGCCGCGCCACGGAAACCTTGCCCTGTGCGTTCAACGGCCGCGATAGCTTCGTCATCGCCTTCAACCCGTCCTACCTCAAGGACGGTTTGGCCGTGGTTCACACCGATCGCGTCGTCTTCGGCTTCACCGAACCTTCCCGCCCGGCGATCATGATTCCGGAGCCGGAGGAGCTGCCGGCGGCCACCGAGGATGGCACGTTCCCGACTCCGGAGACGGACTTCACGTACCTGCTGATGCCGGTGCGTCTGCCAGGCTAGGCCGTATGTACATTCGCGAACTCGATGTCAGGGACTTCCGTTCCTGGCCCGAGCTCACCCTCGAGCTGAAACCGGGGATTACCCTTTTCGTTGGCCGCAATGGCTTCGGCAAAACCAATATCGTCGAGGCGATTGGTTATACCGCGCACCTGTCTTCGCATCGCGTTGCCCACGATGCCCCGCTGGTGCGCCACGGGGCAGCCAACGCGCGTATTTCTGCAACCGCGGTTAACCAAGGCCGTGAGCTCACCGCGCACCTGCTCATCAAGCCGCATGCGGCGAACCAGGCGCAAATCAACCGCACCCGTCTCAAATCTCCGCGGGAAGTGCTCGGCGTGGTCACAACCGTGTTGTTCTCTCCCGAAGATCTCTCCCTCATTCGCGGTGAACCAGCAGCAAGACGCCAGTATCTCGATGACATCATTGCATCGCGGACCCCGCGCCTGGCCGGCGTGAAGGCCGACTACGATAAGGTGCTCAAGCAGCGCAATGCTCTGCTGAAGTCGGCGTCGCCTAGCTTGCGCCGCGGCTACAGTGACAGTGATGGCGCCTCAGCCCTGGCCACGCTCGACGTCTGGGATACCCAGCTCTCGTCCCTCGGTGCACAGGTGATTCAGGCACGCCTCGCGCTTGTCGACGCCCTCCAGGATCTCGTCCCCGCCGCCTACTCCGGCCTTGCTCCGGAGTCCCGCCCGGCCAGCATCGAGTACAAGTCCACCGTGGACGTCACTGATCGCGATGTCATCGAAGCCATGATGCTTACGGAGCTCGCCTCCATGCGGCAGCGAGAGATCGAGCGTGGCATGTCGCTGGTGGGCCCCCACCGCGATGACCTCGTAGTGAACTTGGGCACGGCCCCTGCGAAGGGCTTTGCCAGCCACGGCGAAACCTGGTCTTATGCCATTTCCCTGCGCCTAGCGGAATTCAATCTGCTGCGCCAGGACGGCACCGATCCGATCCTCATCCTTGATGATGTCTTCGCTGAGCTGGATGCCAAGCGCCGCGAAAAGCTCGTGCACCTTGCAGCTGAGGCTGAACAAGTGCTCATCACCGCAGCCGTTGACGAGGATCTCCCTGGCAACTTGCAGCCCATCGAGCGTTTCACAGTCACCGTGAGGGACACGGAAGAGGGCCGGATTTCTGAACTTACACCGCACGACCAGGTGGATCAGGCGACTGCCGGTGATGACGATGACTGAGCAGGAATTCGATCCAATCAAGGCCCTATTTGAGCGCACGCGAAGTAATTCGAAGAATGCGCCCAAGCTCAACAAACCAGCGCCGAAGATGAACCTGGCGCCAACGCCAGCGGAACAACAACCCAAGCCTTATCGTCGCGGTCGCCCGAGCGGACCTGATGGGCGCCGTCGGCGTCGCAGCCTTGATGTGCCAAGCCTGGGTGCCCAGATTCAGCGTGAAATTGGAAAGCGTGGCTGGGAGCATGAACTGGCCCACGGTTGGGTGATGGGCAATTGGGACAACCTCGTCGGTGAGCGCATCGCTGCGCATACCCAACCTCTCACCATCAAGGATCACGTGGTCTACGTAGCGTGTGACTCTTCGAGTTGGGCCACCGAACTTCGCTACCTCCAGCGCCCAATATTGCAGAAGATCGCGGACCGTCTCGGCCCGGATGTGGTGGTTAAGCTGCACATTCAAGGCCCTAAGCAGCACCGCAATTACGAGGGCCGCCAGTGGGTAAAGCCGCAAGGCTCGCAGGATACCTATGGATAATCCCGATACTTATGGGTAATTCTGTCCCTGGACAGCCAGAAGAATCTTCATATTAAAAATATGGAATTTTAGGAAACCGCGAAATTCCGTCAAATTCGCCGCTCTCACTGGCGTGCAGTGTCTCTGCGTGGGGGGACACAGTGTAGAATGATTGAAGTCTTAGATTTAGCTCTAGCCAAAAGGAGAACACGAATCCGTGGCTGAACAACACGCATATGATGCGGGGTCAATTACGATTTTGGAGGGCCTTGAGGCCGTCCGTAAGCGCCCCGGCATGTACATCGGTTCCACCGGTGCCCGCGGCCTGCACCACCTGATCTGGGAGATCGTTGATAACTCCGTCGATGAGGCCATGGCCGGCTACGCCGACAAGGTCATCGTCACTCTCTTGGAGGATGGCGGCGTCGAGGTCATCGATAACGGCCGTGGTATCCCGGTGGAGATGCACGCTTCTGGTGTTCCGACTGTCCAGGTGGTCATGACCCAGCTGCACGCCGGCGGCAAGTTCGACTCTGAGTCCTACGCGGTCTCTGGTGGTCTTCACGGTGTGGGTATTTCCGTGGTCAACGCATTGTCCACCCGCGTTGAGGCGGACATTAAGCGCGATGGCAAGCACTGGTACCAGAACTTCATCAACGCCATCCCGGACGATCTCGTCGAGGGCGACAACGCCCGCGGTACCGGTACCACCGTCCGTTTCTGGCCGGATCCGGAAATCTTTGAGACCGTCGAGTTTGACTACGACACCATCGCCCGCCGCCTCCAGGAGATGGCCTTCCTCAACAAGGGTCTGACCATCGTTCTGCGTGATGAGCGCGCCATCTCCAAGGAGCAGGCCGAGCTCGATGAGATCGCTGAGGCCGGCGATGAAGCTGTAAGCCTGAGCTCCCTGGATGAGAAGGATGCTAGTGGAGAGGACAGTGAGAAGAAGGCTTCCAAGAAAAAGAAGGAAGTAACCTACCACTACCCGAACGGTCTGCAGGACTACGTTGAATACCTCAACCGCAACAAGTCCTCTATTCACCCCACCATCGTTGGCTTTGACGTCAAGGGCGAGGATCATGAGGTCGAAATCGCACTGCAGTGGAACCAGGGCTACAAGCAGTCCGTCCACACCTTCGCCAACACCATCAATACCCACGAAGGTGGTACCCACGAGGAGGGCTTCCGTGCGGCGCTGACCTCCCTGATGAACCGCTATGCCAAGGAACACAAGCTCCTGAAGGAAAAGGATGGCAACCTCTCCGGTGATGACTGCCGCGAGGGTCTTGCTGCCGTTATTTCCGTCAAGGTGGGTGACCCGCAGTTCGAGGGCCAGACCAAGACCAAGCTCGGCAACTCTGAGATCAAGGGCTTTGTCCAGCGCGCAGTCAACGAGCACCTCAATGACTGGTTTGATGCCAACCCGGCTGAGGCCAAGGTCATTATCAATAAGGCTGTTTCTTCGGCGCATGCCCGCGTCGCTGCGCGCAAGGCCCGTGAGCTGGTTCGCCGTAAATCCGCCGGTGATCTCGGTGGTTTGCCCGGCAAGTTGGCGGATTGCCGTTCCAAGGACTCCAAGCTCTCTGAGCTCTACATCGTGGAGGGTGACTCCGCAGGTGGTTCCGCAAAGGGCGGCCGCGATTCCATGTTCCAGGCCATCCTGCCGCTGCGAGGCAAGATCCTCAACGTGGAAAAGGCCCGTATGGACAAGGTGCTCAAGAACGCCGAGGTTCAGGCCATCATCACTGCGTTGGGTACCGGTATCCACGAAGAGTTTGATATTTCCAAGCTGCGTTACGACAAGATCGTGCTCATGGCTGATGCTGACGTGGACGGCCAGCACATCGCAACGCTGCTTCTCACCCTGCTCTTCCGCTTCATGCCGCAGCTGGTTGAGGATGGTCACGTTTACCTGGCTAACCCGCCGCTGTACAAGCTCAAGTGGGCTAAGGGCCAGCCAGGTTATGCCTTCTCCGATACCGAGCGTGACAAGCTTTTGGCAGAAGGCCTGGCTGAGAACCGCAAGATCAACAAGGATGACGGCATCCAGCGCTATAAGGGTCTCGGTGAGATGAACGCTTCCGAGCTCTGGGAGACCACCCTGGATCCGACTACCCGTATTTTGCGCCGCGTGGATCTTGAGGACGCCCAGCGTGCCGACGAGCTCTTCTCCATCCTCATGGGTGATGACGTTTCTGCTCGCCGTTCCTTCATTACCCGTCGTGCGAAGGACGTGCGCTTCCTCGACGTGTAAGCCGGCAACTGCACCAGCACGGCACCAGCACAGCACACGCACAGAGCGAAGCACAGGCACAGAGAAACGAGAAAAGACCAGCCCTCGCGATGAGGAGCTGGTCTTTTTGTCTGATTACCCTACGTCATTGCCTATACAGTGCCCATGTGGCGCTGTAGGACACGACCGATGGTCGGAACGTTGGGCTCCAAGATGGAAGAAGCCTTGCCGCGCAGTGACTTATAGGTGCGCGCGATGCCTGGTGTTTTAATGTCCTTTGCGGATTCATCTGCAGTGGCCATGATGGTGTCAGTAATTTCAGAGCTGCGACCATCCAGGTAGGTGCCAAAATCGGATTGCTCAGAACCTTCGAATTCCTTCCAATAGGAATCCAGGGCATTGAGAAGCTCCGGGAGCAACTGGTTGATTCCTTTAGAAAGGACCTTGGAATCTGCCTTCTTTGCGGCGGCTAAGGCGCCTTTGAAGGCCATTCCGGAAATGCCACTGAGGGAAGAAACGGCCTCATCGGCGGCTGTGGACAAGTCCGCGACCACGGCATTGCGGGTGGGGGACTGGAGAAGCTGGGTGAGGTTTGTCATATACCTGAGCTTACTGTGCTGGCGCGCTGGAATTAGCCTTCAGCGCGGCGAGCTGGTCAGCAATCTCCGGGAAACCATTCGTGCGGGCAAGGCGCTCAAGATCGAAATCAAGACCACCCTGGTTGAGACGGCTGTCCTCAGAGGATCCGGAGGAACCGGCTAGGCCAATCTGTGCGGCGAATTCGTCCACCTGCGCACGCAGGGCGGGAACGTTGTCCGTGATGAGCTTGAGTAGCGCTAAAGCACCGGCAATAGAACCGCCGATGATGAAGGTGAGATCCAAAGGAGTCGAGCCGGTCAGGGAGGAGCCGGCCTCGCCCTGCTGGAAGTCAGGATTAACCTTGTTCTTCCAGTCATCGTTGGTGGTCTCAGCGCTAGCGGCCGGAGCGACCGCAGTTGCGAGGGTGGTGGCGATAACTCCCGCGGCGAGAAGCTTCTTCATGGACATAGGGAATTCCTTTCTGCAGGGGGTTGGGTGGTGGTCATAGTAGAACCACCGCCAGGGAACGAGACGGAACAGTCGTCGTGCCCTTCTGTATCATGTTTAACTTACATAACTTCTGCCACAGAACGATAGACCTCCGCGCAAAAGTGGGCGAATTCTTCATTCTTTCCGCTCAAGGCGGGAACCGCTCGTAAAACGGTCTCCAGCGACCGGGCGGCATCTTGGTGACTCCCGTGGACGCGTATACCTTCCACCGTCGCCGTACTGGCACCCGCCGCCGCCGCAAGGGCCGCAAAGGACACAATGCGCACTCGATAAACCCGACAATATTCCCGAGCTATCAGCACTAAGTGCTCAACGCTCATGCGTGACCACGTGCCTGGCGAATTTCTGCCTCCAGCTCCGAGCGGCCGGGAAGCAACCTACGTGCGGTGTCTTGTACTGCAGCATCCGACAGCGTGCGCGATGCCGCAGCGACAACGGCCCGCACCACAGCCTCATGTTTCGAGGTTCCTTGTGCGGAAGCCAACAGCGTGAGTGCGTGGTCCTGCTCTGGAGTCAGCCTTAAAGTCATTGCCATACCCACGATGCTAGCAAGGTGATACCGCAGTGATACCACTCGTGCGCACAGCCCGCGCCATACACAGCCTCAGGGAGTCATAGCCGGTAGGATAAGGCGTTATGAGTGATAACAACGGCGATCTTTTTGATCGTATTCATCCGATTGACATCAATGAGGAGATGGAGTCGAGCTATATCGACTACGCCATGTCCGTCATTGTCGGCCGTGCTCTGCCGGAGGTTCGTGATGGCCTCAAGCCAGTACACCGCCGCATCCTCTACGCCATGTTTGACTCCGGCTACCGCCCGGATCGCGGTTATGTGAAGTCTGCCCGTCCGGTTTCGGACACGATGGGTCAGTTCCACCCGCACGGTGATTCCGCCATCTACGACACGCTGGTGCGCTTGGCCCAGCCGTGGAACATGCGCTACCCGTTGGTCGATGGCCAGGGTAACTTCGGTTCCCGCGGTAACGACGGCCCTGCTGCTATGCGTTATACCGAGTGCCGCATGACGCCGCTGGCCATGGAGATGGTGCGCGATATTCGTGAAAACACGGTCGATTTCGCCCCGAACTACGATGGCAAGACCGAAGAGCCGGTTATCCTACCCTCCCGCGTTCCGAACCTGCTGATGAACGGTTCCGGCGGTATTGCCGTGGGTATGGCCACCAACATTCCGCCGCACAACCTGGGCGAGTTGGCGGACGCCATTTACTGGCTGCTGGAGAACCCCAATGCTAGTGAGGAAGAGGCTCTTGAGGCGTGCATGAAGTACGTCAAGGGTCCGGATTTTCCCACTGCTGGCCTTATCGTCGGTGACCAGGGCATCAAAGATGCTTACACAACCGGCCGCGGCTCCATCCGCATGCGCGGTGTGACCTCCATTGAGGAGGTGGGCAACCGCCAGACCATCGTTATCACCGAGCTGCCGTACCAGGTCAACCCGGACAACATGATTTCCAACATCGCGGAGTCTGTGGTTAACGGCAAGATTGCCGGCATTGCCAAGATTGAGGATGAGTCTTCTGACCGTGTGGGTATGCGCATCGTTGTCACCCTGAAGCGTGATGCTGTGGCCCGCGTTGTTCTCAACAACCTGTACAAGCACTCCCAGCTGCAGACCTCCTTCGGCGCGAACATGCTCTCCATCGTCGATGGCGTGCCGCGCACTCTGCGTCTGGACCAGATGCTGAGCTACTACGTGGCCCACCAGATTGAGGTCATCGTTCGCCGTACCCAATACCGCCTCGATGAGGCCGAGAAGCGCGCCCATATCCTGCGCGGTTTGGTCAAGGCGCTCGATATGCTCGATGAGGTCATCGCACTCATCCGCCGTTCCCCGACGGTCGAGGAGGCCCGCGAGGGCTTGATGCAGCTTCTCGACGTCGACGAGATCCAAGCCGACGCCATCCTGGCCATGCGCCTGCGCCGCCTGGCTGCCTTGGAGCGCCAGAAGATCGTTGACGAGTTGGCAGAGATCGAGAAAACCATCGCCGACCTCAAGGACATCCTTGCCCGCGAGGAGCGCCAGCGCCAGATTGTCCACGATGAGCTCGAAGAGATCGTCGAGAAGTACGGTGATGAGCGCCGCACACAGATCGTCGCCTCTTCCGGTGACGTCACCGATGAGGACCTCATCGCACGTGAGAACGTCGTTGTCACTATCACCGCTACGGGCTACGCCAAGCGCACCAAGGTGGATGCCTACAAGGCCCAGAAGCGCGGCGGTAAGGGCGTTCGTGGTGCGGAGCTCAAGCAGGATGACATTGTCAAGAACTTCTTCGTGTGCTCCACGCACGACTGGATCCTGTTCTTCACCAACTTCGGCCGTGTCTATCGCCTCAAGGCTTACGAGCTTCCAGAGGCCGGCCGTACCGCCCGCGGCCAGCACGTGGCCAACCTGCTGGAGTTCCAGCCGGAGGAGAAGATCGCACAGGTCATCCAGATTCAGTCCTATGAGGATGCTCCTTACCTCGTTCTCGCCACGAAGCAAGGACGCGTCAAGAAGTCCCGACTCACCGACTACGAGTCTGCACGTTCCGCCGGTCTTATCGCCATCAACCTCAACGAGGGTGATGCTCTCATTGGCGCACAGCTTGTCAATGAGGGCGATGACATCCTGCTTACCTCTGAGCAGGGCCAGGCCATCCGCTTCACCGCGGACGATGACCAGCTGCGCCCGATGGGCCGCGCTACGGCAGGTGTGAAGGGCATGCGCTTCCGCGGCGATGACCAGCTGCTGTCCATGTCCGTGGTCAATGACGGTCAGTTCCTGCTTGTGGCCACCTCCGGCGGCTACGGCAAGCGCACAGCCATTGAGGAATACACCCCGCAGGGCCGTGGCGGCCTGGGTGTTATGACCTTCAAGTACACCCCGAAGCGCGGCAAGCTCATCTCTGCCATCGCCGTCGATGAGGATGACGAGATCTTCGCCATCACCTCTGCCGGCGGTGTTGTCCGTACCGAGGTCAACCAGATTCGCCCGAGCTCCCGCGCCACGATGGGCGTGCGCTTGGTCAACCTGGGCGATGACGTCGAGTTGCTTGCTATCGACCGTAACGTTGAAGACGACGGTGAGGAAGATGCCCAGGCAGTAGCCAAGGGTGAGAAGTCCGTTGAGGACGTCAAGCCTGAGCACCTCAAGCTTGGCGAGGAGTCCAAGGACAACAAGGATACGGCCGCTGACAACAAGACCGATGAGGAGTAAGCCATGATCGGACGAGAGCTTCACCTAGCGCGGATTTCACCGATGTCGGCCTTCCGCGTGGGCCTCGCCATGTCACTCGTCGGGCTTGTTGCCTGGATCATTGCAGTTTGCCTGCTCTACATGGGCCTCGATCAAGCTGGCATTTGGGATTCCCTCAATAGCTTGGTCGGCAGCGTAGGCGGTGGCTTTGAGGTCAGCTTTGGCCTCGTCGTCTCTGCTGCGGCTCTCTTCGGCGCCATCATCGCTGTTCTCATGACTATCCTGGCACCACTCATGGCTGTTATATATAACGCCATCGTCGATGTCTTTGGTGGGTTCAAGGTGCGTCTCCAGGACGAGGCGCAGCGGTAGCTGAAGAGCTCGCCTAACCGTCGTTTAAACAAACTAAGAAACATGAAGTGACCTGGCGATTTGTAATAGATCGCCAGTCCTATGTAGAGTAACTACTCGTTCCGGTCAAGGGCCTATAGCTCAGTCGGTTAGAGCGCATCGCTGATAACGATGAGGTCGCTGGTTCGATTCCAGCTAGGCCCACCACGGAACAATGGGGCATTAGCTCAATTGGTAGAGCATCTGCTTTGCAAGCAGAAGGTCAGGAGTTCGATTCTCCTATGCTCCACAGCATAAAAATTAAAGACGCCCAGCGATGGACGCTGGGCGTCTTTCTTTATTTCAACCCCAAGCATAGTCTCAGCTACGGAAGTGAATCTCCGGAAGGGAAGCAGGCCTTAAGAAACTAAACCAAGGGGCCGCCCTGGTTAACCTATCGAATGACATAAACGTAATTATTCCCCGGATAGGGGTAGAACCATTCACAGCTTTCACATAGGTTCGAAATAGTTTCACCAGTCCCTCACGTATAAAACACTGCCATCTACCTGCTAATTAACCGGTCAGGACGGTCAGAGTGTTGGAAAAACTCTAAAAAGTTGTTGCGTTTGACTGGAAAGACCCGCGAAAGTCCGATAATCTTGCCAACAGCGACAAAAGCTGCACTACTTGTTGAGAATGTGAAGATCATTCTGAAAGAACATTTGCTAGCGTCGCCCTACACGACGGTTATCGAAAGATAATTTTCACAGACCGACCTCAACTCTCATAGGGGAATTACATGTTCAAGAACCGTGTTCGCACCGCCGCTCTCGCAGGTGCCATCGCAGTTGCCACCGGTGTTTCCGGTGTTGCAGTCCCGGCTTTCGCTGAGGACACCACCACCTCCACCATCCAGGGTGGCGGTTTCAACGAGCCGGACGCATCCCTGGCTAAGGACGTTGAAGCTAAGAACGTTACCGAAGCTCAGCTGCGTGACGCAGTAGCGGCAACCGACCACTACATCGTCAACAACAACCAGTTCGAGGAGCTGTACAAGGCAGCTGCCGCAGCAAACACCGACGGTCTCGACCGTTCCGAGCAGGCAGACTACAAGGCTTACCAGGCTGCAGCCAACGAGGCTACCAAGCAGCTGGCACAGGCTGAGAAGAACGTTCAGGATGCTCGCGCTTCCGTTGCCTACGCTCTGCAGGCTGACAAGGGCGCTGACGAGGCTTGGGCCGCCTACGAAGAGGCAGCCCACGACTACAACAACACCGTCACCAACATCTCCGGTGGCAAGCGCTACGGCAAGGACGAGACCAAGCTCGGACTGCTGGAGAGCGACCTGAACAAGGCCAACTCCTTCGTTGCCAACAAGGTCAACGATGAGGACAAGTCCAACCTTCCGAAGCTTGTTGCTCCGCAGCTGAATCCGGTTGACCCGGAGAACTTCGACTCCGTTCAGAAGACCCCGGAGAAGAACATCAAGCTTCTTGAGGACATGATCAAGGTCTACAAGGAGCGCCTCGACTACACCGGTTGGCGCGGTGCTGATGAGTCCAAGGACAACTACATCACCCGTGACTACATTCCGCTCGTTAAGCAGCTGATTGCTGACGCTGAGATGCTGCTGGAGCAGCTCAAGGCTGACTCCGCCAAGCTGGAAGAGGCTCGCCAGGCTGCCCTCGAGGCTTCCCGCAACTCCCAGGCTGGCGACATCCTGGTTCGCCAGGGCTACCTGGACCAGGCCTACGCACAGGTCCGCGTCCTGCGCGCAATGGAGACCGAGTTCGCTATCGGTGCTCGCGTCCTCGAGCTGCGTGAGTCCGACGAGAACGGCACCGTTGTTGTCGATGGCAAGCAGATGACCCTGCGTGAGGCTTACGCTGCCCTCATTGCACACAACACTGGCATCGTTTCCATCGCCAAGAACGATAACTACAACGAGTACAAGAAGCAGGTCGCGAAGTTCAAGGGCTTCAAGCAGTGGGCTTCCGACGAGGCTAACTTCGACGGAAACCGTATCTGGGCTCCGCAGATTCCGGCTGACTTCGCTGACCCGGAGAGCCCGTGGGGCAACGCACCGGTAGCAGTGTGGGACGGCGGCTCCGACAAGGAGCGCACGGAATACTTCGCTATGAAGGTTGCTGCACAGCAGGCCTTCTTCGGCCCGAACAACTACAACCTCGAGTACGAAGAGGCTTACCGCCAGGTTCTGAACGCCGACAACGGCGTCAAGAAGGAGATCGCTGACTCCAAGGCTGCCGAGGAGCAGGCCAAGGCTGAGCGCGAGGCCGCTGAGAAGGAAGCCAAGGACCGCGAGCGCATCGCAAACGCTCTCGAGAACCTGGGCGGCAACAAGGGCGGCAACGCTGGCGACAACGGCAAGGACGGCAACGCTGGCGACAACGGCAAGGACGGCAACGCTGGCGACAATGGCAAGGACGGCAAGGGCGACAACGCTGGTAACTCCGGCAAGAAGGATCAGTCCTCCGACATCAAGTCCAAGCTTTCCTCTGAGGACGGCAAGCCGTCTGCACTGGGCATCTTCGGCATCGTTGCTGGTGTCCTGGCTGCAGTTGCTGCTGCCTTCCCGGCAATCGCCAAGGCTCTGAACCTTGACATCAAGCTTCCGTTCTAATTGAACGAAGTTTGAACTGATATCTCGAATGAGATAAACAGTAACTAAAGGTGCCCCGCCATTAAGGCGGGGCACTTTTTGTTTTCCCGTCAGAGTTGAACTGGAATATGGGGGTGGAGTTAAGCGCCGAAGCTTTCCTTATGACTCCTGTGGCCGGCCGTAGTTTAATCCCATATAAATGGCACAAGGGCTGAGCGTCGGTGCGGGAAATCGCAGTAGGAATGGTGATGCGCTCTGCCTGTTGCTTTCACGGACAGGTTCCAGAGTGTAGGTCTTTTTGCCTATTGGGCGAGGTACTGTCGGCCTGGCTGGGGGTTCGGGATGAGGCGGTCGAGGCTTACGGGTTCTAACCCTTTGGCGCGGAGACCGTCGATGATGCAAGTGCTTGCTTCGATAGTGGTGGGGTGGATGTCGTGCATGAGAATGATGCTTCCCGGCAACGCGCCGTCGACAGCGGCGGTGCAGACGTGTTCGGCGTTGCGGTCTTTCCAATCGAGTGTGTCGATTGACCACAGTGCTTGGGCCTGTCCGTTAGCACGTGCTGCGGCGTCGACAGTGCCGTTAGTAGCACCGTAGGGAGGGCGTAGCCACTTTGGGTTCTGGCCGGTAGCGGCCTTGATGGCGTTTGCGCCGGACTTGATTTCAGCGTCGACCTGTTCTGCGGGCAAGGTAGTGAGCTCTCTGTGCGAATCGGTGTGGTTGCCCACAGTGTGGCCCTCGGCCGTCATGCGGCGAAGCAGCTCGGGGTGAGCGTAGGCATTGGGGGCTAGAACCATGAAACTAGCGTGGGCATCCTTGGCCTTGAGCGTGTCCAAAAGCTGCCCGGTGAGGTTGCCAGGGCCATCGTCGTAGGTGATAGCGACGCAGTTGGAGCACGTCTCGTCAGCAACGGATTGTCGCCGGTGTGCCGGGTTGTGCGCATCCTTGGCGGTGAGTGCCTTGTCCTGTTTCTGAGGCGAGCCCTGGGGTCTCGAGGAACCGGCAAAGACAGGATTGTTCTGAAGCTCCTTCGGGAGGGCGTTGTAAACGTTCTGCTCCATGCGGTCGATCTCGTCCTGGAGGTCGGGGAGCTGGGGCTGCGGAATCTGCGTCGTGTTCACGTGCGGTCGCGGCAGCGGAGGAACCGTGGGCAGTTCCTGGGCGTGGGCGCTCACCGGCGCTGCAGTAATCGCGGCTAGTGCGAGGGCGGTGACGGAGCGGACAAAAAATCGACGCATGGCAGCCTTCCAAGAACGGCAATAGGCAATAGTAGACGATTCATTGTTCCGCTGACCGCGCCTGCCTGGTCGCTTCGACACGCAACTAGAGTGAAAATAGTTAATAAAAGTGACTGATGGTGCATTCATTCCGCGGGGGCTTCCTTGTGACTTTCATGTTGAGTGCACGCGGGAGTATGCTCAACAGTCACTGGGGCATTAGCTCAATTGGTAGAGCATCTGCTTTGCAAGCAGAAGGTCAGGAGTTCGATTCTCCTATGCTCCACAAGGAAGCTCCCTCTCTTCGGAGAGGGAGCTCGTGGGGTTTTGAGCGGGGGAGAGGCGGAATCGAACTAGGGGCTCAAGCCATGGCTAATGGAAGCGCTTGACCAGCACCACGTGACCGTCGTTGTCGCCTACGGGCTCAAAGCCGAGGTGCAGGTAGAGGCGGTGGGCACGCTCATTGGCCGTGGCCACCGACAGTGAGATGCCCGGCGCACCCATTTCGCGGGCGAGGTTGGTGGAGGCGTCGATAAGCGCGGTGCCCACGCCTTGGCCGCGGAAACGCGGCTCCACGGCAAGGCCGATCTCAGGGATGCCCTCGGCCACATGGCCGTAGCCGTGGCGCTTAGGCGTACCCCAATTGAGCCACACCCCACCGGCGGGCACGTGGCCTTCCCAGGCGATGAAGCCGCCACGCGAAGGATCCCAACCGGAAAGGTAGTACTCGAAATCCTCCTCAAACTGCGGGGTGAGCTCCTTGTGCTCATCGCCAAAGGTGTCGGTGAGGAAGTTGAGGCGGGCGAGATACGTGCGGTCAGCTTCAGTCAGGGGGAGAAGGTGCATGAATTCCAGGATAGAGCGCGAACGCAGATGCGTCGGTGCTACCCGCGTTCCCACTGGGCATAGGCCTTGGCATAGCGCCCGCCCAGCGCCATGAGGTCGGCATGGGTGCCGTCCTCGACAATCTGGCCCTGTTCCATGACGATGATGCGGTCAGCCTCACGGGCTTGGTCCAAGCGGTGGGCCACGACGAGTGCGGTGCGGCCTTTGGTAACGGCCTTGGCTGCGTGTTCGAGGACCTCAGCATGTTCCGAGCCGGCCTCTGAGGTGGCCTCATCCATGATGAGCACCGGTGGCTGGCGCAGGATCATGCGGGCAAGGGAGAGCTGCTGCTCGGCCTCAGCGCCGAGATCCTCGTGGCCGGCGCCAATGAGGGTGTCAAGGCCCTGGGGGAGCCAGCGGGAGTGCTCGTCCAAACCCACAGTGTGGAGTGCCGCCCAGAGTTCGTCATCGCTGGCGCCCGGCTTGGCCAGGAGAAGGTCACTGCGCAGCGTGCCGGAGAAAAGGTGGACCTCTTGGGTAATGAGCGCGACGTGTTCGGTGATCCACGTATTGGGAACGGTGGACGTGTCGATGCCATCGAGGCTGATGCTTCCCTGGGTGGGATACTGCAGTCCGGCGACGAGGGAAGCCAGGGTGGATTTGCCCGCGCCGGAGGTGCCCACCAGGGCGGTGGTGGTGCCGGCGGTGAGGGTGAGGGAGACGTCACGAAGCACAGGCGCACCACCCGGGTAGTTGTAGGAGAGGTTCTTCATGGTGATGGTGGGGGCGTGGGTGAGACGCGGAGTGTCCTTGTGGCGTCCTGCGCCGGCGGCGGCGTCGAGAGTGGCCAGGGCGACGGCGCGGCCGAGGGAGGTCACGGAATGCTGGATTTCGCCGGCGAAGAAGAGGATGTTGAACACGTGGACCTCCAAACGCATGACCAGGAGGACCGCTGAGGCGGCCTGACCCTGGGTGACCCAGCCGGCCATGACCATGGGGACGGACATGGCCACCGAGCCCAGCAAGAGAACGCCGAAAGCCAGAGAGCCCTGCCCCAGGACGCGGTTGATGAGTGGAACCTTATCGCCCCAGGCCTGCACCGTGTCCCAGGAGTAGCGCTCCATGCGCGTGTGTGCCCAATCCTTGAGGGAGAACTGGCGGAGGGTCTCCAGCGCGCGGATGGTGTCCAGCAGCACATTGTTGCGGTAGGCCTCCACCGAGGAAACCTCGTTGGCCACGGTGGGGATATCGCGCATGGTGGCGCGGATGAAGGGGTAGAGGAGCAGGCTCACCACGAGGAAGAGGAGGGCGTAGGCGGGGTGGATGAACACCATGGCGAGCGCGGTGAGCGGCAGCATGAAGAGCGTCAGAACAAGGCGCTCACCCATCATGGACATGGACATCACCACGGTGTCGATGTCCTTGGACAGGCGGGTAATGATGTTGCCGGTGCCCAGCTCCATGACGGCAGGTACGGGGGCGCCAAGGGTGGAATCAAGGGCCGCGGTGCGCAGATCCACCGAGAGGCGGCGGGTCGTAGAAGTGATGAAGTAGCGGGCCACCGCACGGCCGGTGACCTCCACGAGGAAGCCAAGGGCGATGATAATGAGTGCGCCCACCATGGCGCGGCGGCCAGTGCCCAGGACGGGCAATTCCATGCCCTGGATGATGTCCACGACGCGGCCGAGGACCTGGGAAACCAGGTTCATCATGATGACCGTGACGGTGAAGAGCGCGAAGAAAAGTGCGATGCCGCGCCTGGTGGGGGCGCTGGGCAGGGTTTTCAGAAAGCGCAGGCATTCCTTCGGAGAGGCGGGGGCGAGGGCATCGGCGCGGCCCTTGTTGGTGGTTTGTTGGCTCATAGTTCCCGCACCTCATCGGCGTTGGCCGCCCAGGTGGAGGCGGAGGTGATGACGACGGTGACCTTGCCGGCGCGGAGCTCATGCACGCGCTGGGCGACGTCCGCCAGTGTCAACGAGTCCAGTCCCGTCGTGGGGTTATCGAGCACGAGGACCTCGGGATCGCGGGCGAGCGCGCGGGCAAGGGCCACGCGCTGGCGCTGGCCGCCGGAGAGGTTGAGTCCGGCCTCGCCGATGGGAGCGGTGGGTAGCTCACCGTTGGGGCCCACCCCGCCGAGGCGGGTGATGATGTCCTCGCAGGCGGAGGCATGGAGGGCGTCGCTAAGCTGCGCGGCGCTGGCCGTGCGGAGGGGGTCGACGTTGTCTTGCAGAGTGCCCTCGAGCACGGAGATGCGATGCGGTGGGCACAGCGCGCCCTGGGCGTTCAGATAACCTACCCAGGACTCCACGGTGCTGCGCCCGGCGGCGGTGGTGGGCATCCACACGTGCAGGCCGGGCTTCACGTCGATGGGTGTGCCGACAGACCCAGTGGCGTTGGCGGAGAGATCGCTCAGTAGCTCGCCGACGCGCTCCACGGAGGCGCGCGCCCGGGCCCAGTTTTCCGTGAGCAGGCCCAGGGAGACGCCCAGTGCAGTCAGGGAGGGTGGAACGAGCATGGTGATGGCCATCATGCCGCCGGGGGAGATACGGCCCTCGAAGGTCTCCCACGAGGTCCACGCCAACAGGCCTATGGCGAAGGATGCGGGCACGATCTGGCGGAACCAAGACATCACGGCAGCGCGCCTGGCCTCCGTGAGCATGGCGGTGAGCGAGTCCTGGGCAGCGTCGGAAAAGCGCTGGCGTGCGATGTCCCTCGCGCCGAGCCCCTTGACCACGCGGGATCCTTGCGCAAAATCCGTGGCCAGGGAGAGGGCGGTGTTCTCCAATTGGCGGCGGCGGGCGGCAACCTTGGTTAGGGGTTTCGTCGTGGCCCACGAGGCCAGGGCGGTGGCCAGCGCGCCAAGGAGGAGCACCCCGGAGACCGTCCAGGAGATGGGCGCTAGGCTCACGACGGCCCCGAGCAGGTAGCCCACCATGATGAGCGGGAAGTTGAGAATCTGCTTGAGCTGGCCGATGTAATGCGAATCCTCATCCATCGTGTTGAGCAACCGCCCGGGGCTCTGGCCGGCGGTGGAGGCCTCCAAGAGCCGGTCCAGCAGGTTGAGGCGCAACGTGTGCGTGGTGCGTGCCTGGCTGAGATCCGTGAAGGCATCCGTCGTGGCCTCGCTGATATAGGTGATGTAGAGAATCAGCGCGGTCACCACAATGGGTAGGGCTACCGTGCGCCAGGAGGGATCAGAGAAAGCATACTGAGTGGTCTGGCCGATGATGACGGAGACCAACGCGCCCAGCGGGGCATTGATGAGGGCACTGATGAAGATGCCGAAGACGCCAGGGCGCTGGGCAAAAAGCAGACGCCACGTGGCGGTACCGGGGTGAGAAAAATCGGTGGTATCAGTGAGAGAAACCTCCCCGGTGGGAGGCTCATCTGGGAGGTACCACGACCACGTCTTCATGCGCGGGTAGTGAGTCATAAAGACTCATCTTATCGCTCCGCAGGGCTGCGTGGTGACTTAGATAACAGTCTTAGGAGAGGTGGTAATTGTCCACGTCGTAGCCGTTGAACTCGCGGTCTACGCCATAGTCATCCACGGAGCTGAACTGCGTACCGTTCTCGATGGCGAAGCGGAGGTTGTCTAGGCGGGATGACGGGTCGCCCGCAACGGCACCTGCTGGAAAGTAAAAGGTGTCGCCACCTTTGAGCTTGACGATGAGTGATTCGAAGCTCATGTTTTCATCTCCTTGGGGGTGCTATGACCAATACAACTGCAGTGCGAAAACTGCGCGCGGGCACCGATCGTCCACGATCGATGCCAATTAACTTCTGATTCAAGCAGCTCGCACGCGCAGGAGCAAAGTAGTGAGATCTAGACAACGAAACCCCCTCCCCCCAAAGGCGGGGGAGGGGGCTGTATGGGAAGTGAATTTTAGTTCTCGTCCTCGGTGCGCAGGCGGTGCTTGCCCTCAGACTCGTGATCATCGGTGATGCGGGAGGTGTCAACGCCTTCGGAGTCGGCGTTGCTGACCTCAATCTCGGTTTCGATAGCGTCCTGGACGGCGGTTTCTTCCTCGCGGTGCTTGGCCAGCTGCTCATCCAGGGAGCCCAGCAGCTCCTCATCGCGCTCGACGACGCCATCCTCAGCCAGATCCGAGCCCTGTGCCGGAACCTTGGTGTCATCCTCAGTGGTGGAGGTGTAGACCAAGGTGGAGCCCTGCGGTGCGGAGGTGGACGGGGTGGCGAAGTCCTCCACGCGCGGCGGAACCTTGGACTCTTCCTTCTTCTTCTGGGTGAAGAAGTAGTAGACGCCACCAGCGATAGCAGCTACGGCGGCCACGAGGGCGGAGATGAGCCAGACCTTTGAGCCCTTCTTCTCCTTGCCAGCGGCCTTACGGGCCTTCTTCTTCACCAGGGCGGCCTTCTTGTGGGCCTTCTTCTCAGCCTTGGAGGCTTTCTTCTCCGCCTGCTTGCGTGCCTTCGACGCCTTCTTGTCGGCCTGCTTCTGGACCTTGCTGAGCTTCGAGGAGGCCTTGTTCTGGGCGTCTTCAGCAGCGGCGGCGAGCTTTTCAGCGGTCTCCTCGCTGCGTTCCTTGAGCTCCTCCAGCGCGCGCTCAAGGCGCGAGTGCGCAGCCTTGGTGACGGCGCCAGCTTCACGACGGGCCTCTGGGAACCACTCGTTATCGCGCTCTTCCATGCGGGCAGCGGCGGTCTCGAGGACGGAGTACGCCTCGCGGGACTTCTCCTCGCGGTAGGCCTTAGCGCGCTCCCACAGGGAGGACGCAAGCTTGATGGTGGTGGACAAAGCGGTGGGGTTCATAGGGAGTGGTGCTCCTTCACAGTGCGTTTCTTCCCCGAGTGTTACTCGAGCTTGTTTTATCGCTGGGTTCTCCCTTTCAGCGTAGTGGCGCCGCGCACGCCCCGCCACTGGGTGTGTGAAGCATCAAGCAGTTCATCAAAAATAGACAGCTTTGTACGGAAGGGGGACGTTTTTATTCACCTCGGGTTTTGGGTAACGACGCAGCTGGGTGAGGTGGAATGGTGTGATCATTCGAGATGCGGGTGCCGAAAAAATGAACAGCTTGGTACGTTTTCACCAACAGCACCGAAGACTTACCCCGATAACCTGCAGAGGAGGTGACCATGTCCCCGCGACTTTCCGCGTCCGCGCCACTAGACCAAATCAGCGAAGATACACCCGAGCGCCTCGAGCGCACCGCGCTGTCCTTCGAGGTGATCCCGCCGCGCCACGACGCAGATGCCGCCAAAATCGACCGTCTGCTTGCCACGTTGTCTGCGTATAACCCGGATTACATCGCCGTGACGAGTTCCCAGCGTTCGGGTTGGCTGGAGGGTACCGCCGCCTTCATTGAGAAGATTTCCCGCGATACCTCCATGCGCCCGTTGGCCCACCTGGCCTGCACCGCCGGTACAGAGCAGGAACTTGAGGAGTGGATCGACACGCTTGTCGACGCCGGCGTGCGCGGCCTCCTCGCCCTGCGCGGCGACCTCCCCGAGGGCGGCATGCCCGATGGCCACCTGCCGCATGCTGATTCCTTGGTTCGGCTCATTCGCCGTTGGGAGTCCTCCCGTGTGGCGCGCTTGGCCGCCGGACGCTTGGCGGTTGGTGTGGCGTGCTACCCCAGCGGCCACGCCGAGTCCACCACGCCGGACGAAGACATCGACGTCCTTCTGGCCAAGCAGCGCCTCGGCGCCGACTTCGCCATTACCCAGCTCTTCTTCGACGCAGAGGATTACGTCCGCTTTGCCCAACGCGCCCGGCTGGCGGGTGTGCGCATTCCGCTCATCCCCGGGATCATGCCCATGACTAGCCGTGCTCGGGTGGAGCGAATGTGCCAGCTGTCCGGGCTGGATGGGCCGACGGCGGTCCTTGACCAGCTCGCGACAGCGACCTCACCCGAGGAAGAACAAGAAATAGGCATGCAGATTACAGCCTCCTTGGCACAGGCGGTGTTGAACGCCGGCGCTGACGGACTGCACATCTACACGCACAACAATCCTGACATTACGACTGACCTGCTTAATCGAATTGGAGTCACCCCATGACCGCATCTTTCCCCAAGGCCACGATTGAGGGCTACCCCCGCGTAGGCGCGCACCGCGAGCTCAAGCGTGCGCTGGAGTCCTACTGGTCCGGCAAGATCGACGCCGAGACCTTCGAGTCCGCTGCGCACTCCTTGCGTCTTGAGACCTACGCCCGCCTCAAGGACCTGGGCCTCAGCGAGGACTACGCCATCCCGGCCGACGTTGCCTACTACGACCACGTACTCGAGACCGCGCTGACCGTGGGTGCGGTTCAGGGTGAGACCCTCGATGACGAGTTCACCCTGGCCCGCGGCAACAAGGACACCGCTCCGCTGGAGATGACCAAGTGGTTCGACACCAACTACCACTACATCGTCCCAGAAATCGCCGATACCCAGTCCTTTACCGCCCGCCCGCAGCGCGTGCTCAAGATTGTGGAGGAGGCCCGCGCCGCTGGTCACACCGTGCGCCCTGTCCTCGTTGGCCCGGTGACCCTCCTGGCCCTGTCCAAGCAGGCGGAGGGCGCCACCACGCAGCCGCTCGACCGCCTCGATGAGCTGGTGGAGTCCTACCTCACTGTGTTGGCCGCGCTTCACGACGCCGATGTGGAGTGGATCCAGCTCACCGAGCCGGCCCTCGTGGCTGACCTCGCTGCGGCTGACGACGCCACCCTCGCCGCCGCTCTTAAGTCCGCGTACGGCCGCATCCTCGGTGCTGAGAAGCGCCCGCAGGTCTACCTCACCACGCCGTACGGCTCCCTCAACGCCGGCCTTGACGCCATTGCTGAGCTTAAGCCGGAGGCAACCCAGGTTGACCTCTCCGTCGGTACCTTGGCGCTGGATGACTCCTACCTCGAGCGCGTTCAGAAGCTCGCCGATGCTACCCACCTCGCCGCTGGTCTTGTCGATGGCCGCAACGTCTGGGCCGCTAACCTGCGTGACCTGCGCGAGAAGCTCGAGTCCCTGGGGGAGGGTGTCTCCGTGACCACCTCGGTTTCCCTGCAGCACGTGCCGCACACCGTCGAGGCCGAGACCTCCCTGCCGGTCGATGTGGCCACCTGGTTTGCTTTCGCGGATGAGAAGGTCCGTGAGGTCGTCGCCCTGGCCGCCGGCCCGCTCGATGCCCCGGAGGCCTACGCTCAGGCGGACCGTGCCGTGCGCACGCGCGCTGAGTCCTCCCGCACCCACAACCAGGCTGTGCAGGATCGCACCGCCGCCCTGCCGGAGGGTCAGGTACAGCGTCAGCCGGAGTTCGCCGAGCGCAACAAGGCTCAGGAGGCCCTCGGCCTGCCGCAGCTGCCGACCACCACCATCGGTTCCTTCCCGCAGACCACCGAGATTCGCGCCGCTCGTGCTGCTCACCGCAAGGGCGAGCTGTCCGACGCCGACTACACCGAAGCCCTGCGCAACGAGGTGAAGTCCGTCATCGAGCTGCAGGAGCGTCTGGGCCTGGACGTCCTCGTTCACGGCGAGCCGGAGCGCAATGACATGGTGCAGTACTTCGCCGAGCTTCTCGACGGCTTCGTCGTCACCGAGAACGGCTGGGTCCAGTCCTACGGTTCTCGTTGCACCCGTCCGCCAATCGTCGTCGGCGACATCTCCCGCCCGGAGGCCATGACCACCGAGTGGGCACAGTTCGCTCAGTCCCAGTCCGAAAAGCACGTCAAGGGCATGCTCACCGGCCCGGTAACCATCCTGGCCTGGTCTTTCGTCCGCGATGATGTCCACCAGTCCGTCTCTGCTGACCAGCTGGGCGTCGCGCTTGCCGACGAAGTCCGTGACCTCGAGGAAGCCGGCATCGACATCATCCAGATCGATGAGCCTGCCCTGCGCGAGCTGCTGCCGCTGCGTGAGCAGGACCGCAAGGCTTACCTGGAGTGGGCCGTGCGCTCCTTCCGCCTCGTGGCGCTGGAGGCTAAGCCGACCACGCAGATCCACACCCACCTCTGCTACTCGGAGTTTGGCCAGATTATCGACGCCGTCGCCGGCCTCGACGCCGACGTCACCTCCATCGAGGCAGCCCGCTCCCGCATGGAGCTCCTCGAGGACATCGACGAGAAGTTCCACTCCGAGATTGGCCCGGGTATCTACGACATCCACTCGCCGCGCATCCCGTCTGTGGCGGAGATGGCAGAGCTCATCCGCGCCGCTCTTAAGAACGTGCCGGTGGAGCGCCTGTGGGTCAACCCGGACTGCGGCCTGAAGACCCGCGGTTATGAGGAGACCGAGGCTTCCCTGCGCAACTTGGTCCTTGCCCGCGATGAGGTCCGCGCCAGCCTTTAGTCCCGCGTCAGCTTTTAGGTCCGCGCCAGCCTTTAAGTCCGCGCGTAAACCTTAGGCCCTAAGCCCTCCCTTCCCGGAGGGCTTTCGCCCGTTTTTCGCCCGTTTTACAGCGCCCTGAAATTCACGCTCTGCAGATCAGCCAGCGCGGCAAGGTCCCCACGCCCTTCTCGGTCGAAGTGCAGTGCTTTCAGCCCCGCCGCGCGTGCGCCGTCCACGTCATTCGCTAGCGAATCACCCACCATGAGGGCATCGGCAGGCTCCACACCTAACCGGCGGCACGCCTCCAGATAAGCCTCGCGCTGCGGCTTTGGGTGTCCCATTTCGACGGTCGGGAACAGTTCCACCCCGGGCAGGTCGAGCCCGCCCGCGCGCAGCTTGCCCTCCTGCATCTCACGCGCCCCGTTCGTCAGCACTCCGACCTTGAGCCCCAACTTGAGGACATACTCAAGTGCTTCCCGAGCGCCCTCGACCGCGCACCAGTGCTTCGCGTACGCACTCAGATATTTGTCATATTCCGCCAGTGCTTCCTGCTCCGTCATCTCGGGCCGTCCCAAGAACTCGCGGCAGCGTCCTACGCGTTGGCCTTGATGGCTGACCTCGCCGCGCTCAAACGCGGCGAACCACTTCTTTTCAATGTCGGCGAAGCGCTGCTGATGCCCGCCAGGAAGCCACTCCTCGACGGCTGCCTGCATTGCCGCAGTGTGGTCCATGAGGGTGTCATCAAGATCGAAAAGAATAGCGCGAATCATGTTCGCCAGACTACGCAGATCGCTGACAGCGTCGCGCCGGAACGACGCGATGAGGGAAAATTCCATACAATGGCAGGCATGACTCAGAAGACCGCAACTGCAACGATGCACACCAACTACGGTGACATTGTTATCGACCTGTTCGGTAACCACGCACCGGTAACCGTGGAGAACTTCATCGGCCTGGCAAAGGGCGAGAAGGACTACACCACTCAGAACGCGAAGGGCGAGCAGTCCGGCCCGTTCTACGATGGCGCTATTTTCCACCGCGTCATTGACCAGTTCATGATCCAGGGCGGCGACCCGACCGGCACCGGTCGCGGCGGCCCCGGCTACCAGTTCCAGGACGAGTTCCACCCGGAGCTTCAGTTCGACCGCCCGTTCCTGCTGGCCATGGCGAATGCCGGCCCGGGCACCAACGGCTCCCAGTTCTTCATCACCGTGGCGCCGACCCCGCACCTGAACAACCACCACACCATCTTCGGTGAGGTTACCGATGCCGCCTCTCAGGAGGTCGTGTCCAAGATTGCTAAGGTCTCCACCGACCGCATGGACCGTCCGGCTGAGGATGTCGTCATCGAGTCCATCGAGATCGCCTAAGCGCTCTCACCTTTTCTTTCGAGCCCGCTGCCACATGACGTGGTGGCGGGTTTGTTGCGTATAAGGAGTCTTTGTGAAGAATTATCTGAAGTCAATGCCGGCGACCCTCGTATTCATGGTGCTGTGTATCGGTGCGTGGTTGGCCACAGCTGCACAGGCCAAGACTCTCGCCGCACCGTATTACCGCAGTTCCTTAGCCCAGGACTGGACTCTGTGGGGCCCGGATGTCACCGCACACCCGGCAACGGTGATAACAGCCGGGTTCATGCACCTCGACGCCGGCCATCTTCTCGTCAACATGGTGATGCTTTTCTTTGTGGGCAGGGAAGTGGAACGCGCTCTCGGCAGCGTGCTGTATGTTGCCGTCTACCTCATTTCCGTGGTCGGCGCGTCGGCCGCGGTGTTGTGGATGGATTTTGACACTCCCACCGTGGGTGCCTCTGGTGCGTTGTTTGCGCTCATGGGGCTTCTGATCGGTGTATACCGGAGCCGTGGCCTCGACCTGCGCGCACCAATCGTCCTCGTGGTGGCCAACGTTGCCTACAGCTTCATCGCGGACAACGTGTCGGTGTGGGGACACCTGGGAGGCCTGCTTACGGGGATGCTCTTGGCACCGTTTGTCTTCCGCCAGCGCCTGTGGCTTCGCTGGTTGGGAATCTGGATTATCGCACTAGCCGCGGCCATTGCGGCAGCGCTGCGAGCTGGGCTTTGGGGATAACTCGGGCGTGTTATTCACCAAAACCTCTGTGCGAAAAGATTCCACAAGAGTTATCCACATTGTGGATAACTACATTTTTGTAATTTACCGAACGTGTGGGCCAAGATTTCCCCAGATCAGCAGGTGAATCGCGTTCGATTGCAGTTTTTGGGCGCCCTGTGAGGGGCGTGAAAACACTTATCCACAGGCTGTGGACAAAAGCTGTGAAAATCAATTTTCACAGAGTTATCCCCACCCTGTGGATAACTTTCTACCCAAGGTGTTAACACCCTTCCGGTTGCGGGGTGGTGTGTGGTGGTTTAGTGTTCTGGGTCATGGGGGATTTAGAGACCTATTTCTCCTTCCGCAACTCGGGGATGAGATTGGTGCAGCTTGCGGCAGGGGATGAAAAAGACTTACGCGCACTCGGTGCGGCACCTGCTGATGCCGCCGAATTAGCACGCCTGCACCACGTCTGGTTCGGTGCTACCAAGTTCACTGGTAAGCAACGCACCGCGCGTGCGCGTGCCCTAGACCAGGGCCATGATGTGGCCACACTAAGCCTTATCGAGTCCTACACGTCGAAACTCAAGAATCAGTTGGATGCCTGGAATCTAAGACTAAGACTTGCCGGCACCCCAGCACACAACATTCCCGCAGTAGCCACCAAGCGGTTAAAAGAGCTCAAGCCCAAGCGTGTGCCCAAGCCTGGGGTGCGCATGACCTACCGTAAGCAGGGCCCGCACTCGCTGACTATTACTGGTGATGCGTTGATGATTACTGAGATGCACGGCACCTTAGAATCCATCAACCACACCAACCTGCTGGAGGCTTGCAAACAGGTCTTCTTCACCAACAACCATGGTGGAACAAAGCCTGCGGTGCTCACCAGCGTGGTGGTGACCTTGGATAAGCTTGACAAGATTGTCTCCGGTGACGGTGACGACATCGTCCTGGAGTTAACCAATGGTGGGCGTATGACCGGGGCTGAGTTTTTGAACTACAAGTTTGCGGAAATCGGCTACGTCACCCTAATCCACCCCACCATCGGGCCGGTATGGCTACACCGCATGCAACGCTTCGCTGGGTTTGAGCAACGCATGATGGCTAGTGCGGAGCACCCTACGTGTGCGAGGGAAGGCTGTAATAAGCCGGCTGATTTTGCCCAGGTGCATCACCTGGTGCCGTGGAAGGCCGGTGGGGAAACTAACCCGCCGAACCTGACGATGTTGTGTGCTTATCACAACGGCATTAATGATGATGACCCAGATAAACCCACCGGGGCCGGCTATGTCTTCCGCCTGCGCGGCGAGGTTGGCTACATCCCGCCCTGGGCAGAACCAATCACCACCCAAGCCGCTTACCAGCAAGCCCGAAACAACCTGCCCCGACCAGGCTAACCCCCAACGCCACACCGCCCACGCGGACGCCCCACAAGGCATCCGCGACATCGGCGATCCACTACAACAAATTAAAAGCCAGTGCCGCCAAGAATCTTGGTCACCAGGTTCAGGCGCGTCGTGGCGCCGAAGGTGGTGATGAGGCGCGACACATGCTTCTTCACGGCGGACTCGGAAAAGCCTGTGGCAGCGGCAATCTCAGAGTTGGAGTTGCCGGCAAGAAGTAGCTTGAGGACGGCAATTTCGGCGTCGTGAAGCTCGTGTCCTTCGATGGCCGCAGCCACGGGATCGCGTGGAGTAGTGGGTTCGCCGATGTAGTCCACCAAGCGGTGCATAGCGGACGGCGCCACAACCGTGCCGCCCTCCACGGCAGCGCGAACCGCTTCGATGATGGAGCGCGGACGTTGGTTCTTGAGAATGTAACCAGCACCGCCCGCACGCAGAATCTTCAGCATCGTGTCATCCGAGTCGAAGGCAGTTACCGCCAGGAACGTCGGCGGGTTCGGCGCGGAGTTGAGATGCTTGAGCAGGGAGATGCCGTCCATCTGCGGCATGTGAATATCGGCAAGGACGAGGTCGGGCTTAGCCTCCTCGATCTGGGCTAGGCAATCCGCCCCGTTGGTTGCCTCACCGACCACTGAGATGTCTTCGGTGGTCTGGAAGTAGACGCGGAAGGATGAGCGAACAAGCTCGTCATCATCCACAAGGAAGACTCGGATTCCCATTAGTGCCCTGGGTTAGTCCCAGCGGCCACCACACCACCAGCGCTGCGGGCTGGTGGAGCAACGGAATTCATCGGCAAAGTCCGAAGCGAAGGAGCTATAAAAGCCGAAACTGGTGGACTCCGCGTCGGCGTTGGTTGCAGTGATCTCAGACGCGCCGGCAACCGGGGCGGAAAAGAGGGCAAGCGCCGCGGCGGCGATGGCAAGGGAAGTACGCATAGTGTGCCTTTTATATTCAAGGAGCAATGTTTACGGACAAAGCCTACTATATTTTTCTCAAACAAGCAGTAGGAAGCGACAAGCGTGTGACCCAGTGCTCAGCCTCCTTGCCGCTCCCGAAGCTTCCCTGCATCCGGCGGACGCGGCGAGCAATTTCGCCCAAGCCCAGGTTTGTCGTCATATATTCACGGGATTGGCGCGCAGCAATCATAGAGGTGATGTGAACGTCGAGGTTCTTGGAAGTCCCCGTGGCTTCGATCGTCACCCGTGAATCGGGCTGGGCATACTTAAGGATATTCACGGCAAGCTCGGAGAACACCAACGACAGCTTATCCGGAAGCGCCAGCTGCCCAACTTTCCCTAGAGAAATATGTACCTCGCACTGAAATCCATGGCTGCCCAAGAAGCTCACCATGGTTTCAAGGTCGTCCTCCACCGACTTAACGCCGTGGGTGACGCTTTCGTTCTTCATCACCCGGAGGAGATCCCGGACCTCGCCCATGGCTCTACGGGCGTCGTCGGCAATTGCTTCCGCAGAGTCGGCGGCGCTAGGTTCCGTTTGCGTCAGCGCGAGGGTTTCGGAACGCATAACAACAGAGGTCAACGTTGCGGCCACGGAATCATGGAGAGCAGTCATCAGCGATTCACGTTCGGCTGCTGCACGCTCTTCGATAGCAAGGCGCTGATCGCGGGCTCGACGAATGCTCGCACCGATAGCAATGGCGATCGCGTAGAGGATGGCGGGCAGCAAGATACTCAGTGGATCTGAAATGCGCAGAGTCCGGCCCGAAGGGTCGGTGGAAACGACAAGAGTGTACAAAAACGCGGGAGCGATCGCCCACCACCAGCGCTTCTGAAACGCCACGATGCCCACGATGACGGGGCTCCATGCCAGAAGCAGAAATGATCGCCATTCCGGGTACCAGATGGCGAATGCAAAAAGCGCACCGTACCCGAAAGCCGCCACGAACGGGCGGCGGATGGCCAGCGGTGTCAGCGCGACACCGAGGCTTGCGAGCACAAGTGCGCCAGGGGTGAGGAACGACGCATCCACCGTGACGGTGAGCATCACCAAAATGATGCACCCGACCCCGGCGACGCTATAGAACCTCGAGGAGTTCATAGGAGATGAGGCGGGAGACTAACGCCAACCCATCGTCATGAGCAGGCCAATGATGGCCAGGCCGAAGCCGATGCCGTAGTTCCACGGGCCAAGCTCGTGCATGAACGGGATGGACTCACCGGCGAGATAGTTCACCACGAGCCACAGCAGGCCAATGAGCATGAGGCCGAGCATGATGGCGATGTACCACTTCGGGGTGCCCTCAGAGTTGATCTTGACCGGGGTGCGGTTAGTAGCAGAGCTGGAGGACTGGGGGAGCGCGGAGCCCTCCGTCGTGATCTTGGACTTTGGCATTTCTACACCTTTGAATAGGGGGTTTAATCTGTGGGATACCTTAGCAGCTACTGCGGCAGCAGCGCGGCTGGGTCGAATTCCCAGAAGCGAACCCGGATGACGGCATCCTTCCGGATGACATCACCGCGGCTGGCGGAAGCCCAGCCGATCTTGTCGCTGTCGATCGGGTTCGACGTAGCAATAGGTTCACCGACGTCCAGCGATCCCGTCCAGCCCTTAGCGTGCAGCGCCGACTCCGCCTCACTCTGCGTGGAGTGCAACAAATCCGGTGCCTGAATCATCATGCCGTTCGACACCTCGATGGTGACCGGGGCGCCCTTAGGCAGTTTCTGGTCTTTTTCAGCGATTTTGATGACCTGATTTTCCGGCAGCTCAGAATCCACCGTCGACACCGTGACATCGAAGTCCATCGAGCTCAACATCTCCACGGCCCTATCGCGATCCATACCGGAGACATCGGGAACGCTGACCTCGCGCTGGCCCTTCGACACTGTGATGTGAACCTTGGAGCCCTTCGAGAGCTGCGCGCCGCCCGCCGGGTTCTGGGACACGATCTGTCCGCGTGGAGCCTCGTCGTGGACCTGCTCAACGTCGGTGTTGAGTTCGAGGTTGGCGTCATCAAGCGCCTGCGTGGCCTCCTCCACGGTCATGCCGGTGAGGTCTGGAACCTCAGTGATCTCCTTGCCAGAGGACACCGTCACCGTGACCGAGGAATTCTTCTGCAGCTCAGAACCTTCCGCCGGGTTCACGCGGATGACCTTGCCGCGAGCAATATCAGGGCTCGGCTCCTCATTGACCGTCACGAGCAGACCGAGCTTCTCCAGCTCCTCCACGACCTCGTTGCGCGGCCGATTCGCCACCTTGGGCACCACGACCATGTTCGCGCGCTGTGTAGCCTCTTCCTGGGCCTGCTCGCGCTCGCGGGCCTCCTGCTGGGAACCTTGCCAGAAATCCCAGGCAAAGTAGCCAATGATGGCGATGAGAGACGCGGCCAACAGGGCAGCGAGCCATTTCAGGCCGCCACCGCCTTCATCCTCTTCGCTAGGCCTCGTCGACGCCACCGGGGCTCGGTGCTGCGCTGAGACCGGAGCCACCATCGTGGTGGGGTGATCCTCGTCAGGGACGTGCGAGCGCGCCGCTTCCGGGATCTGACCCTGGGCCAAACGGTCGAGGTCATCGCTCATCTCCCACGCGGACTGGTAACGATCCGCCGGGTGCTTAGCCATGGCGGTGAGCACCACGGCATCCACACCGAGGCGCTGCTGCTCCGTCAGTGACTCAGTGATGAGCTCCGATGGTGGGGTTGGGTCCTCCTGCACGTGCTGGTAGGCCACGGCGAACGGGGTCTCGCCTTCAAACGGGGTGCGGCCCGTGACCGTTTCGTACATGACGCAGCCGAGGGCGTAGACGTCGGAGCGGGCGTCGGCAGGCTTGCCCCGAGCTTGCTCCGGCGAGAGGTACTGCGCGGTGCCAATCACCGCAGAGGTTTGCGTCATCGCGGACGTCGAGTCATCGAGCGCCCGGGCGATGCCGAAGTCCATGACCTTCACCTGTCCGGTGTTGGTGAGCATGATGTTCGCCGGCTTGATATCGCGGTGAATGATCCCTGCCTCGTGGGAGGACTGGAGAGCATCGGCCACCGGCTTGAGCACGCGCGCGGCTTCCGCCACCGGCATGGGGCCATCCTCGCGGACGATGTCACGTAAGGTGCGGCCCTGAACGTATTCCATGACGATATAGGGCACCGTCATGCCGTCGACGTCCTTCTCGCCAGTGTCGAAGACGGCCACGATGTTGGGGTGGTTGAGCTTGCCCGAGTTCTGGGCCTCGCGGCGGAAGCGTTCGCGGAAGTTGACGTCGCGCGCCATATCGGGGCGCAGCATCTTAATGGCGACGGTGCGTCCCAGGACGGTGTCGTCGGCCTTGTAGACCTCGGACATACCGCCAGTGCCGATGGACTGGCGGAGGTGGTACCGATCACTGACCATGGTGAGTTACTGGCCTCCCTGTAGTGCGGATTCTTCGGTGGGTGTGCCCTGTGAGTCTAGTTCGGGTGTGTCCGTTGGGGCGTCATTGACCTGCGGTTGTGTCTCCTCGGGTGTGGCAACCTCGGGCGTGGGTTGGTGTGTCGTGACCTCTGGTGTCGGCGCAGGCATGACCGAGTGTGTCTTCGTGACCGTGACGGGTGCCGGGGGTTCTTCCTCCACGATGGTGGTCTCCACTGGTTTCGGGGAGCGATAGGTGGGTTCCTCGGTAACCTCTGGGGTCACGGTTTCCGTCACGATGATTTCCGTCGGCTGCTCCGTGGGGGTTGGGACTGGGTCGGTGGAGTTGTCGTTCCAGAATTTATAACCGGCGAGTCCGATTGCCACGAGGGCGGCGATGGCCACGGCGATGAGCAGGCCGGTGCCGAATCCGCCCTTCTTGGCCGGGGGTTGGGCGGCTGGGCGCACCGTGGTCGGGTTGGCCATGTTGGCCAGCATCTCCGTCGAGGCGGAGGGCGAGGGTTCGGCGGCCGGGGGCGCGAGCGCGGCGGACTTCGGCTGCGGCGGGCGCTGGCCTTGGCGTACGGCCGAGATGGCGTTGGTGAACTCATTGCCGTCGGCAAAGCGGGTGCCCGGGTCCTTGCGCAGGGCTAGGCTGATCAGTTCCCGGGTGGGCGCGCTTATCGACGTCGACAAGGGCTCCGGCGCCTGACTAATATGCGCCAACGCCACCGATACCGAGGAATCGCCGCTGAAGGGGCGACTGCCGGCGAGCATCTCATAGCCCACAACGCCGAGCGAGTAGACGTCGGAAGCCGGGCCCACGTCGAGGCCTTGGGCCTGCTCGGGGGAGACGTACTGGGCGGTGCCCACGACCATGCCGGTGCGGGTGAGCGGGACGGCTGCGGCTGCCTTGGCGATGCCAAAGTCGGTGATCTTGACCTGCCCGTTTTGGGTAATCATGAGGTTGCCGGGCTTGATGTCGCGGTGCACGAGCCCCATGTTGTGGATAACGGACAGGCCGTGGGAGGCCTGCTCCATGACGTCAAGCGCAAGCGTTTCCGGCAGCGCGCCTTCGCGGGCCAGCAGATCGGCGAGGGATTCGCCGCGGATGTATTCCAAGGCCATGAAGCAGAAGGCGCGGCCGTTGTCCTCGAGCTCGCGGTAGTCATAGGTGGCGACGACGTTGTCCGACGTGATGGATTCTGCTGCTTGGGCCTCGTTGCGGAAGCGCGAGAGGAATTCGGAGTTGTCGGAGAATTCCGGGCGCAGGACCTTGATGGCTACCTCGCGGTCGTTGTGGACATCATCCGCCAGCCACACGGTGGACATACCGCCGTGGCCGACGATCCACTGCAGCTGGTAGTCCTCACCGATGAGTGCTTGTAGGTGTTCCTTATTATCAGCGCTGTTCACTACTGCTCACCTCCGTATGCGCGCAGGATGGCGCGGCCGATGGGCGCGGAGACTTGGCCGCCGTAGGCATTCTGGCCTAGGTGCCCGCCGTCCTTGACCACGACGCCCACCGCGATATCCTTGTCCGGGTCGAAAGCCACGTACCACGCGTGCGGGGCAAGGCCCTCGCCGTGCTCGGCGGTACCGGTCTTCGAGGCAAAACCGTTCCCGTCATAGCCATAGGTGCTGTGCTCGGAGGCAAACATGAGGTCCTTGATGGTGTTGGCCGTCTCTTCACTGACAGCTTCGGCTGCCTGACGTGGTTGAGTCGTGCGAAGCTCATTCATCTGGGCATCGGTGATGCGGTTAATGAGGTAGGGCTCCATGCGCTTGCCCTGGTTAGCGATGGTCCCGGCCATGATGGCCGCCTGCAGGGCGGACATGGTCACGTCGCGCTGGCCGATCGCGGATTGGGCGACTTGGGCGCCGTCGCCAAGATCGCCCAGCGCACCAGCGGAAGTCTCCACACCGAGCGAGTACTTCTCACCCACGCCGAAGCCCTCCGCATATTTACGCAGCTCATCGGCGCCGATGCTCTCCGACATCTGCGCAAAAGCCGTGTTGCAGGACAGCGCGAAGGCCGTATGTAGGGTGACGCTCTCCGCGCCGCCGCAGGCTCGGTTGCCGTCGTTGGTCAGCTCCGTGACCGTATCCGGCAGCGTGATGGACGCCGCGCCGGTCAGCGAGGAATCCGGAGTGAAGCCATTGTTGAGGCCCGCGGCGGTGGTGATGATCTTGAAAATAGAACCAGGTGGCAGGGTCTCCTGCGTGGCGTGGTTAACGAGCGGTTTGCCGTCCTGATTCTGCAGCTGTTCCCAGGTCTCTGCCGCGCTGTCGCCGACGAGATCGGAGACGTTGAAGCTGGGAGAGGACGCCATGGCCAGGATTTTGCCGGTGGACGGCTGGAGAGCCACGGCGGCGCCGTTGTAGCCGGGGCCGGCGAGCTGATCATAGGCCGCCTGCTGCAGAGCCGGATCGATGGTGACCTCCACGTTCGCACCCTTCTGCGGTTTGCCGGAGAGCATATCGAGCCAGTTGCGGGCCAGCAACGAGTCATCCTTGCCGTTGAGGATGCCATTCTGGGAAGCCTCCAGCTGGGAGGCGCCGAAGCGCTCCGAGAGGTAGCCGGTGACAGTGGCAAATGCTGGGGAATCGGTGGGGTAGGAGCGGGAATAATTCCCATTCTCATCGGCGGTGGACTGCGCCAGCACGGTATCGCCCGCGAAGATTTGGCCGCGCGGCGTCGTGCGCATCTCAAGGTAACCGCGGACATTCTTGGGATTATGTGCGTACTTATCCTCCGACAATGCCTGCACCACCGTGAGGTTCACAAGGAGTACGGCGGTGAGGAGGATTGCAAAGAGGGAGACGAGGCGGATCGATTTATTCATCGGGTGGCCTCCTGGATGGCGGGGAACATGGACGTGTCACTCGGTGCGTTGGAGGTCAACTCGCGCGCCGGGCGACGTGCCGCATTGGAAATGCGCAGCAGCAGCGCCAAGAGCATGTAGTTGGCCATGAGCGAGGAGCCGCCGGCAGACATGAACGGTGTGGTGAGGCCCGTCATGGGCAGAAGGGCGGAAATGCCGCCGGTGACGACGAAGACCTGGACGGCCAGCGTCAGCGCGAGCCCGGAGGCCACCAGCTTGCCATAGGTATCACGGCAGGTCAGCGCGGTGCGGAAACCGCGGGAGACGAGCATGGCAAAGAGGATGAGTACCGCGGCGAGGCCGACCAAGCCGAATTCCTCGCCGATGCCTGCCAGGATAAAGTCCGAGTGCGCCACCGGCACCATGTCCGGGTGGCCCTGGCCCAGGCCGGTGCCGGTAATGCCGCCAGAGGACATGCCGAAGAGCGCTTGGGAAAGCTGAAAGCCGGTGGTGTCATAGTTGCCCAGCGGGTCAAGGAAGTTGGAGAAGCGCTGCTGGATTTTCTCCGAAACCTGGTAGATACCGAAGCCACCAATGCCCACGAGGATGACGCCGATGAGCAGCCAGCTCACGCGGTTGGTGGCCATAAACAGCATGCCGAGCACGGTACTGAAGAGCAGCAGAGCCGGGCCGAAGTCATTAGAGATGCCCATGATGACGATGGCGATGCCCCAGATAATGAGAATGGGGGCAAGGTCGCGCACACGCGGCAAGGACAGGCCCAAGAATTTATAGCCGGCCACCGTAAACAGGGAGCGCTTCTGGCTAAGCAGCATGGCGAAGAACAAGATCAACAGTATCTTGGAGAATTCGCCCGGCTGAATTGAGAAGGGTCCGAGCCACAGCCAGATGCGGGCCTCTACGCCTGGCGGCTGCGGCCACACCAGTGGCAGCGCCAGCAAGATGAGGCCGAGCGCGCCGAGAATATAGGAGTAACGGGTCAACGATCGGTGATCCCGCAACAGGACGAGCACCAGCGCAAAGAGGATAAGGCCTACCACGGTCCACAGCACTTGGCGCACGGCGAGCCCACCACCGCTGGCCAGATCGAGGCGCTGCAACATAATGAGCCCAATGCCGTTAAGGATCGCGACGATGGGCAGCATGATCTGGTCCGCATAGGGCGCCAAGAAACACAGCACAACGTGCGCCACAGCGAAGACGCCGATGAAACCACCAATGAGGTAGAGGACATCAAAAGTCAGCACGTTGCCCTGGGAAAGCTCCAAGCTCACCAAGGTGATGGCAAAGACCAGCGTGGCGAGGACGAGTAGGCCGAACTCCGTTCCACGAGAAAAGAGCTTGCTCACCTACTTCACCTCCCGGCACTTGCCCTGTGCGGGCGTGGCGGCGTCCTTCTTGGTGTCCGTGGCCGAGCCTTTATCTGTGCTCTTTTTTGTGCCCACTTCCGCTTCCTTTGACGTCGCCTTCGCGCAGGGCTTCAACGCCTTTTCCGACAGCCGCGACAGCTGCGTCTGCACCTCGTCATAGGACCCCGCAGGCAGATTGCCCACCGCGGCGCGTTCTGACTCCGGCAAATCCGCGAGCTTAAACGGGGCATAGTCACCCCCGCAGTCATCGCGGCCGAGCTTGAGCGCATTCTTCTCACTCAGGCACGCATGCTGATAGGTGTGGTGCAGCGGACGGCCAAAAATCTCAAAATCCGCGCCCTGCTGGATGGTGAGGACCTCCTCCTCATCCGTGGTCACGTAATAGTTGTTGGCCAGGTGATTTTTCATCCACAACCCGCCGCTGATCACGATGACCAGCACCACAGCGAGGGAGGCGATGACCTTCCAGCCCACCCGGCTGCGTCGCGGCGGCCGCTGCGGTTCTTCCTCGGAATCCTCTCGGGGCGTGACCTCAGCGGCCTTCGCTTTTGGGGGCGAGACCAGCTTTGCTGCGCGGCTCGCGGAGGAATCCGGGTGCGTCGGGTCCGGGACTACGCCCTGGATGGCGCCGACGGTGATGGGGGAGGCGTCGTCAAGCACGGCGTCCACTACCTCCGCCACCACGATGGTGACGTTGTCCGGACCGCCCGAGCGCAGCGCGAGATCACGCAACATGATGGAGGCTTCCTCCACCGAGCCCTGTCCCAGCGCCTGCTCAATGGTTGATGCCGTCACCGGGTCCGACAGACCATCCGAGCACAGCAGGATGCGGTCACCCGGCTGGGCATCCAGCGTAAAGAGCGTCGGCTCCACCGGCCGGCCCGTGTAGGCCTTGAGGATCAGGGACTTCTGCGGGTGGGAGGACACATCTTCCGGGTCAAGCTTGCCCTCATCCACAAGGGACTGGACGTAGGTGTCATCCTTCGTGATCTGGGATAGCTTGCCATCGCGCAAACGGTAACCACGGGAATCACCGACGTGGCACACGCCGAACGTGGAACCGTTGAAGAGCATGGCCGTGAGGGTGGTGCCCATACCTTCGGTCTCCGGATGCTCATCCACGTGCGCACGGATGGCAGCGTTGGCATCCTCGGCGGCCGCGCCAAGCAGGGCCAGCATGTCATTGTCGCCTGGATCGCGCTCGAGAGAAGCCATGTGCTCCACCATGGTGGTGGAGGCCACCTCACCAGCGGCGTGACCGCCCATGCCGTCCGCCAGCACCAACAAATGTGGGCCCGCGTGGGCGGAATCCTCATTGTTGCCACGGACCAAGCCGCGGTCCGTTACTGCAGTAAATTTCAGGCTTAAAGTCATGCCATCAACCTCACGGTCGTTCGACCAAGTTTGATATCCGAGCCCACGCCGACGCGTTCCGGCTGGTCAATACGGGCGCCACCGACGAAGGTGCCGTTGCGGGACTCCAGATCCTCCACAAACCACTCGCTGCCCCGACGGAACAGGCGAGCGTGGTGACCGGAAGAAAAATCATCACCAGTGACAAAGTCACAGTCTTGTGCGCGGCCCATCGTACAGTCTTCGAGGGTGCCGAGTTCCATATGGGAACCGCGCAGGGGCCCATCCACGATGGCGATTTCACGCGGCGCTTCGCGACGCCTCTGTGACCCCTTCACCGGGGCCGATGCCTGGTACACACCGGCCGCCTTGTTGGCGTCCCGGCGCATGGCGTTGAGTGCGACCAGAATAAACAGCCACAGCAACACCAGCAGGCCGATGCGCAGCGACAGCAGCACAACCGAGTCCATGGAAGGTCCTTACTCTAGGGGGAACTGGGGTTTAATAATTCTGGTTCTCAAGGCCGGTAATGCGGACCTCGATGTGGGAGTGGCCGAGGGTGATCACGTCGCCGTCGGCAAGCAGCCAGTTCTCAATCGGGGTGTCGTTGACCGTGGTGCCGTTCGTGGACTGCAGATCCACCAGCACCGCATCCTGGCCATTCCACGTGATTTCCGCATGCTGGCGGGAGACACCCGTATCCGGCAGGCGCAGGTCAGCGTCGTTGCTGCGGCCGAGGATGTTGGAGCCTTCGCGCACGTGGTAGACGCGGGAGGAACCGTCCTGCAGCATGAGCGTCACCGCCGGGCCCTGCGGGGTTGGTGCCGGCTCGTTGGGGTTCGGCACCATGAAAGCGGTGGTCTTTGCCTCGTCGGCGTTGTGCGGCTGGGTCATAGAGTCCTCCTGACCATGGTCGTGGTGGAAAATCGCGTCGAATCCCGTTTCTTCGGTGGGCTCGTGGTCCAAAAAGGAAGACACGCGCAATTGGCCCGTGCGCAGTCCCGACTCCTCCGCAATTCGCACGATGACCGGCCCAGCTAAGGACCAGCCACTGTTGCGAATGAAGCGGGTGAGTTGGTCAGACAAATCCGAAGGAATATCCCGGTCTTGGGAGAGGTTCTCAATGTCTTTGGAGGACACACCGACGGTCATGACGTTGGGGCTGTACAGCTTGCCGTCATCACCGCGGGACAGGTTGTCCTGCGCCTCTTGCTTGAGGAGTTCCTCAATCTCTGCGGGGACGACCTTGCCGCCAAAGACAAAGGCCATGCCGTTGTCCAATCCGCGCTGCAGGGAGGAATCCAGCTTGGCGAGTTTCTCGAGCAATGCCATGGGGAAGTGCCGTCCTCCTTTCAGGATGTTCCAGGGAAATATCTCACCGCGACGGTGGGATACAGCGATATAGCAGCGATCAGTATAGGTGGCTTTTCCCTATTTAACGTAGACGCGCGGCCCAAAGTTCCCTGTGTATTCAGGAAAAAGTTCGGCTTTGCCAGCGGATTTGTCGATTCAACGGGGCTGCGTGCTAAAGTTAGCTGGTCGCCAAGACATCTAAACCCTGCCCGGGTGGCGGAATTGGCAGACGCGCTGGCTTCAGGTGCCAGTGTCCTTATAGGACGTGCGGGTTCAAGTCCCGCCCCGGGCACCATGTGAAGTCTCGAGACATCGTTCCGGTCGGTGTCTCGAGATTTTTCGTTTTCAGTTGCCCCGTTGGGGCTTAAGGGACATTTCGTGTGGATTTGCGGCGTGTCGCGTTAAGGGACATTTCGTGTGGATTTAGGAGCGTCCGGCCCAGCCTTTTCTTATGCCTAAGCTGGGGTTCCACTCGTTGTCGATGCCGGTGTCGTATGTGGCTGGTCGCCCGTCTGGGTGGCCGCGTCGTTTAAGTTCTTCTTTCGCCCAGGCTGCGCGTGCTGCCTTTTCTCCTTGGCGTCCGAAGTCTTGTTGCTTGGCCAACTCCAGTGGCGCTACCGGGTCTTCGGTGTGGGTGTAGAGCCACCAGTCCATGGTGATGCGCTGATGCTCATCGAACATGCCGCGATGATTGCCCGCTAAGTCTTTGAGTTGTTTGTTGATGCCGCCTTCCAGCAGGTTTGTGGTGGCTTTTAAGTCCTGTGTGAGGCCATCAGGCGGGGTAAGAAAGGCAAATAGGTGTCCTGCGTGGATGAGCTTTTCTAACCGTTTTAGAGCCCTGCGGGCATTGCGGTGGGTGTACCACCATTTCTGGTTAGGGCTGACCCATTTCGGTACTTGGCCTGCCGGTATAGCACTGCGGTAGGTGCGCTGTTTAAGCCAATCGGCAAAGGTGATGCGGGTGTGGTGGACTGCAGCTGTAAACCGTGCAGCATCTTCGGGATTGCGTACCTGGACGAGCATGTAGCCCAGCTTTCGGATTGCTTTATGGGCTGGGTGAATCGGGTTGCGGCTGATATCAGCAAAGGTGTTGCGCTGGACGTGAACAAGACAGCGCTGGATTCTCACGTCGGGCCATTTAATGCGCAGTGCCTTGAGCGCTCCGCCTGCCCCGTCGGTGGTGACGATGAGTGGTTGCGCGATTTTGTCGAGCAGTTTTAAGTACTCGTATGAGGTTTCACGCAGGCACCAATGCCAGGCGATGACGTGTGTGTCGGTGCAGGCTACCAGCAGGCATTTCTTGTGAAAGTAGGTGCCGTCGATAAAGACCTGGTCGTAGACACGATAGGAGTCAGTAGACGTGGGCACGGTGATAAACCACAGCAATGTGAACCACCGGGTCAAGGTGCGTCTTGATACCCCGAGACGTGTGGCGAGATGGTCTGCGGATTCGCCGGAAAGAATCCAGTCAATAAAGATTTTGAAGTGCCGAATCTCGCTGGTGTGCACCCGGGTATTAATCGAAGATGCGTTGCAATGAGGGCATAGCCAGCGTTGGGTTCCTGCCGCGGTTTTGCCGTTCTTAACCAGTCCGTGGCCGCACATGTCACACGACGGCCGATTCCTATTAGCCATAGGAATTGGCCTTACCGCACCAGCTGCAGTCCCCCTATCACAGACCTAGGACTATCCGGTGTTGATTTCTCAGATCGGGCTGTTGGAACCGATTCAAAATCAAGATCACCGCATTGTCCCAGGTTGCCCCGGGAATTCGTATCGGTTTATCCACACGAAATGTCCCTTAAGCCCCCGTTGGGGGTTAAGTTCATTGTCTTTTTTGTTGTAATAGATCTTTTCTGGCTTAAGGGACATTTCGTGTGGATTTGCGGCGTGTCGCGTTAAGGGACATTTCGTGTGGATTTAGGCGCGTCCGGCCCAGCCTTTTCTTATGCCTAAGCTGGGGTTCCATTCGTTGTCGATGCCGGTGTCGAATGTGGCAGGTCGCCCGTCTGGGTGGCCGCGTCGTTTAAGTTGTTCTTTCGCCCAAGCCTTGCGTGCTGCTTTTTCTCCTTGGCGTTCTCACGTTCTATCGGAATCCTGTAGATCAAGAACAGATCATGCCAAACACGAAGAACCCATCCGTGCTCCATGAGTCTTCCTAAGGAAGTCGAGCTAGCACTGAAATATGAGGTCGCCTACCTTCGGAATCACGAGTATCGACGGAGATCACTTGAAAACCCGCAGACTCCAAATAGGTAACCAATCCCGCTTCCGACCAGTAGAAGGCCTCTGTGATCGCATGGTTAAACGAAACGCCCTGCTGCCCTAGGAAAGCCCCGATAAGGAGAGTTCCTTTCGGTTTGAGGACCCTGGAAAACTCTCTTAAAGCTGCGCGGCGTTCTTTTGGTGTCATATGGATGAGTGAATACCAAGCAAGGATCCCGTCGAATCTAGAAGATTCGAACGGCATATCCAAAAGGTTACCTGTCTCGAAGGTGGCTAGAGGAAATCGCTGGCGTGCCGAGTCAATAAATTCTGGAACTATATCGAGACCCGTGACGTCACAGCCCAAACTACGCAGGAGTTCAGTCCAATGACCTGGCCCTGAACCAGCATCAAGCAAAGGACCATGAATATTCATCCCCCAATCAGTTATAAGGTTAACGTCTAGTGGATCCATGCTGTCGACATCACCTAGCGCCGCAACGTATTCGAAAGCACGCTCTGCATATGACTGCCGCACGCGCACTTTATCTCCCATCATTTCTTGTTGGCTGGGTATTCAACGGAGACCTAGCAGACAACGCTGCGACTGGGTAAATCGGCGACACCAAAGAGCTCCAATGGTAAAAATCTATCGTGACCCACACAGCGGGCAGAAATAACACCACATGCTGTAACGTCCTCGCCATCTCGTTGAGCGTAAGCGACTGTAGTCATCTTCCGGAGCGGGGCGGCAGCCAAGTGTTAATCTGCCTTTTCGTGTAGGCGATTATTCCGTGTCGCTATCACTGCGCAACCAGGGCCTTGCAGCTCGACCGGCTACGGTGCCAAATACTACGGCGGTTATTGCTGCAATGGCTGCGAACACTTGCGCCGGGGATTGGGAAACGGTCGTCTTGACAACCCACCATTCAGCAAAAAGTATGGCGATGGCGGCAAGCAAGACACCGAGGGTGAAGATGGCTAGCTTCTTTTTATTGTGAGTTGGCATTAGGTGTCCTTTGCGCTTCCTTCCTGTGCTCGAACCAGGCCCAAATCAAAGAAGCCAAGAACAACAGTGGCGTAACCCACGCCAGACGATGCCACCAATGTGCTCCAAAGTATGATTCATCAGCACTTAGTCCTGCTAGATAATTGATTACAAGCGTTGCGATGAACAGCACTACAACGACACTAACGCTCCACCAGTAGGCTGCGCTTTTCTGTTTACGCATCAATGCCACCCTCCTCAACACATGTTTGCTGTTTTAGCACGGGTTTGTATGGTTAGTTGTCTCCCCCACCCAGATTACATCGTTCGGCTGTTGTTCTAGGAAGTCCAACATCAGGGCGCCAATCCTCCAAGTTCCAACTAGGCTTAACTCGGGCGACTTGAGATAGCGGGTGAAACACAATCTGGTTGTGGAGGCTTCCGGTATCCGAAACCCCCTTGGATTTTGCTTCATTCCAACCTGCAGTTTCAGGGGAGGTGCTGTTGCAAAGTTGGGGGGAGAGCAGCGAAGACTCAGTTTCTCATTCCCTGGTGGCCGCTGCGTGTGGGCGTTGTTAGGCCGTCTCGAAGACCTGGTTGACGATCACCGCGTCCGGGTTCGGTTGCCTGTTGGCAAACATCGCGCCTTGTCCTTTCCGCAATGAGTGCATCGCCTCCATCCCTTTCAACATCCGATATGCAGATGTCCGGTTCTTAAACGCGCCTTTCGGCCCGAGGAACCCGCTTCAGCCGACCATGGTCGCCTTCCAGGATGTTGTTGGGGTATTTCACCTGCCGGTGTTCCACTGTTGGCGGGCAGATTCCCTCTGACTTCAACTTGGCGATTGCTCTGGCTAGGGAGGGTGCTTTATCGGTGTTGATCACTCTGGGGTACCCGGCTGACGCATTGGATTTGAAGGCCTTGGCCAGGAAACGCTTCGCTGCGGCCACGTTTCGCTTCGGAGAGAGGTAAAAGTCCAGGGTCTGGCCACCGGCGGTGATCGCCCGATAGAGGTAACACCACCTGCCGCCGACCCGGATATAGGTCTCATCCACCCGCCAAAAACTGGCCTGCCAGTCAGGTACCTGCCGGTACCACCGTGTTTGCTTGTCCAGCTCAGGGGCGTATTTCTGGACCCAGCGGTAGATCGTGGTGTGATCGACCAGCACGCCCCGTTCGGTCATCATTTCCTCCAGATCGCGGTAGCTCACCCCGTAGCGGCAGTACCACCGCACTGCCCACAGAATGATGTCACGGGGGGAAATGACGACCGGAGAAGATACCCATGGCTGTGATTACTTCACGTCGCCCTTCCTACTGCCCCAACTTTGCAACAGCACCTGTTCAGGGTCATATGGGGGCAGCGGAGAGAAGTGGTGGATCAGTGGACGGCGGTGGATGCCGGAGTAGGTGTGGTGTGTTCGTCCTTCGACTCGGTCGGAGCCAGGTTAGCCGGATCCAGATCAATGCGGCGCAACAGCTGGGCGTTCAGGGCCACCACGATGGTCGAGGCAGACATCAAGATCGCGCCCACGGCCGGGGACAGCACGAACCCGATCGAGGCGAGCACTCCGGCGGCCAGCGGCACAGCGAGGATATTGTAGCCAGAGGCCCAGATCAGGTTCTGGATCATCTTGCGGTAGCTGGCCTGGGACAGCTCAATCATCGACAGCACTGCCCGCGGGTCATCGCTGGCTAGGACCACCCCGGCAGATTCCATGGCCACATCCGTGCCGGCACCGATGGCGATACCGACGTCCGCGCGGGTCAGAGCGGGGGCATCATTGACACCGTCACCGACCATGGCCACGCTCAAACCCCGGCCCTGCAGCTGCGTGACCTTGGTGTCTTTGTCCTGGGGCAGGACCTCGGCGAAGACCTCATCGATGCCTAAGTCCTGACCGACGGCGTGGGCCACCTGCTGGGCGTCGCCGGTGATCATCGCGACCTTCACCCCGCGGTCCTGCAGGGCCTTCACGGCGGCGCGGGATTCGGGGCGGATCTTGTCCTCGACGGCCACCGCACCGATGATCTGACCGTCGCGGACAATATGGAGCACACCGGCCCCACGCCCGGTCCAGGCGCTGGTGGTGTCGGTGAGCTCGGCCGGGGTGGTGAGGTTGAGCTCGCGCAGCATGTTCGGCCCGCCCACGAGGATCTCAGCGCCATCGACAGTGGCCCGGACCCCCCGGCCGGAGGCGGCGCTGAATCCAGTTGCACGCATTTGCCGACGGGAGGCCTCGGGATGGGCGGCCGCGGCCGCCACGATGGCGCGGGCCACGGGGTGCTCGCTGTCGGCCTCCGCGGCGGCGGCCAGGGCCAGCAGCTCGCCCTCGGTGACGTCGACAGCGGCCGCGACACCGGTGACCGCGTGCGCACCCTCGGTCAGGGTGCCGGTTTTGTCGAAGAGCACCACGTCGATGGTGCGCATCCGCTCGAGCGCCATCCGGTCCTTGATGAGCACCCCGGACTTCGCGGCTCGCTCGCTGGAGATCGCAATGACCAGCGGAATCGCCAGGCCCAGGGCATGCGGGCAGGCGATGACCAGCACCGTGACCGTGCGCACCACGGCATCGTCCGGGCTGCCGATAATGGTCCACACCACCGCGGTGATCAGAGCGGAGATCAGCGCGAACCAGAACAACAACGCCGCCGCCCGATCCGCCAGGGCCTGGGCCCGGGAGGAGGACTCCTGGGCGTCGGCAACCATGCGTTGGATCCCGGCCAGGGCGGTGTCCCCGCCTGTAGCCTCCACCCGGATGCGGACGGTGTTGTCGGTGGCCACGGTACCGGCGACCACCTTGTCACCGGTGTCGCGGAAGACGGGACGGGATTCGCCGGTGATCATCGCCTCATCGAATTCGGCGGCTCCGTCGAGGATGGTTCCGTCGGCCGGCACGCGGGCACCGGCCCTCACCAGCACGACGTCGTCGACGACCAGCTCGGAGATGGCCACGGTGCGGGTGGTCCCGTCGATGACTTTCTCGGCCTCATCCGGCAGCAGGGCAGCCAGCGCGTCAAGCGCGGAGGACGCGGCCCCGAGAGCGGACATCTCCAGCCAGTGGCCCAGCAGCATGATGGTCACCAGCAGGGCCAGCTCCCACCAGAAGTCCAGCTCAAAACCGCCCAGCCCCAGAGTGGTGACCCAGGAGGCGACAAACGCCACGGTGATGGCCATGGCGATCAGGAGCATCATCCCGGGTTGGCGGGATTTCAGTTCTTTCCATCCGCCCTTGAGGAAAGGCGTTCCGCCGTAGACGAAGATGATCGTGCCCAGCACCGGGGGGATCCAGGTGGATCCGGGGAATGCCGGGAGGCGGTAGCCGAGCAGGTCGGCGACCATGGGGCTGAAAATAACGACGGGAATGGACAGAATCAGCGACCACCAGAAGCGGTCCCGAAACATTGCGGTGCTGTGCCCGGCGTGTTCGCCGTGACCATGAACGTGGTGGTCATCGTCCAGGGCGGAGTGCGGGTGATCGTGGGGCATCGCCTGGCCGTGGGTGTCGGCATCTGCGTGGTGTTCGTGGCCGACATGATCCGGGTGGTGGGTGTGGTCTGTTTCCGGAGCGGGGTGATCACCATGGTGATCACCCGAATGGTGGGGAGTGCTCATGACGTTCCTTTCGCTCAACCCGGTCGGGGGTCGAGATGATGGGTAAAACTAATCAGGATAAGACGGTGTAGCCGGCCTCCTCGATGGCCCGGCGAACCATCTCCGGAGGTACGGCACCGGTGATCGTGACGGTGGAAACACCACCAGCAGCGAGATCAATCTGGACGTCGTCGACCTGGGGGAGGGCCTGAAGGGCCTGGGTCACGCTTTTCACGCAGTGCCCGCAGGTCAGGCCGGTGACCTGATAGCTAGAGGAGGACCCTCCTGCTGACGAGTCGCTGGTGGCAGGGACGGAGGCGGTGTCGGCACGCGAGGCAGGTCCGCAACAGCTGCAGCCGTGGGAGGCCAGCGGCAAGAGGCGGGGCGGGGAGGTGATCATGGGAAAGCTCCTTCGGTTCGGTGGGGTGCGGCGATGCCGCTTTCTAGCGTATACCCCCCTGGGGTATAGTTTCAATATACCCCAGGGGGGTATATTTTCAATGGGTGGAGGGCACGGCCCTCACGCGGGGCAGGGTCCTCACCTGCGCCTGTCTCCCGTGTCACTGAAATCTAACACTAAGGAAGGTTAAATCATGATGAACGGATTTTCCCGACGACAGTTTTTGCTCGGCGGGCTCGTCCTCGCCGGCACCGGGGCCGTGGCCGCTTGCACCAGCGACCCTGGACCTGCTGCCTCGGCACCAGGTTCCTCCCTTCGCCCCACTCCCACCCCCACTGCGCTCGGTGAGCCGACGGTGCGCCGGACACTGACCGCCCGGCCCCTCTCTCTGGATATCGGCGGCATCGAAGCCAAGACGTGGGGATACGTCTCTGACACCGGGGATGCGGCCATTGAGGCTACCGCCGGCGACGTCCTCCAGGTCGATATCACCAATGAACTGCCTGATAGCACCTCCATCCACTGGCATGGCATCGCACTCCACAACGCAGCTGACGGTGTGCCCGGCATGACCCAGGACCCCATTGAACCTGGCGAGTCTTTCTCCTATGTTTTTGAAGTCCCCCACGGTGGCACCTACTTCTACCATTCCCACTCCGGCCTGCAGCTTGATCGCGGCCTTCACGCCCCACTGATCATCCGTGACCCGCAAGACGCTGAGGACCAGGACGTCGAGTGGACCATCGTGCTCGACGACTGGGTCGATGGCATTCAGGGCACTCCCGACGATGAGCTCGACAAGCTCACCGGAATGGGTTCGGGCGACCATAACGGGAGGATGGGAATGGGAGGTCACGGCCATATGATGCACGGCACCCCGGACCGGGTACTGGGCGGGGATGCCGGCGATGTGATGTATCCGCACTACCTCATCAACGGACGTATCCCCCGTGCTCACCGGACCTTCGAGGCTCGCCCGGGCGACAAGGCCCGCCTGCGGTTTATCAACTCCGGCGGTGACACCATCTTCAAGGTGGCCCTCGGTGGTCACCGCATGACCGTCACCCACACCGACGGCTTCCCTGTCCAGCCCTGGGAGACCGAATCGATTTACCTGTCGATGGGCGAGCGTGTCGACGTCGAGGTCATCCTCGGCGACGGCATCTTCCCGCTCACGGCTTTGGCGGTGGGTAAGGACGACCGCGCCTTCGCCGTCATCCGCACCGCCGGCGGCCAGGCCCCCCACCCCGATGTCGACTTCCCCGAGTTGTCGTCCACCGGACTGCTTCTGTCCTCCCTGAAGCCAGCAGACCGTGCACTCCTGCCCGAGGGCACACCAGACCGAGAAGTCAGCATCGACCTGGGCGGGCAGATGATGCCGTATGAATGGAGCATTCTCACCGACGGTCAATCCTCCTCCGCGACCGTGCAGGAGGGCCAGCGCCTGCGGATGGTCATGCGCAACAGGACCATGATGCCCCATCCCATGCACATCCACGGCCACACGTGGGCGCTGCCCGGCAGCGGCGGGCTACGCAAGGACACCGTCCTTCTCCGCCACGGTGAAACCATGATCGCCGACCTGATCGCTGACAATCCCGGTGAGTGGGCATTTCACTGCCATAACGCCTATCACATGGAAACCGGGATGGTCAGCTCGCTTCGCTACGAGTAACCCCCACAGCAGGGTTGAGCAGTGTGCGCCAGGAGTCGACGGGATTGGAGTATGCGTCAGCGCGCACGGCAGCAAGTCCAATGATGCGGTCGTAGCGCCAAGTATCCACCGGCGGTTTGGTGCTATTTACCGTGAGCAACATTGTTCGTGGGCCGAGTCAGGGAATCGGCACGCTGTGTAGGCGCGCCAGGCCGGTGGTGAGGACCCACACGGAGCCGGTGGCTACGAGTGCACCGGAGAAGGCGACGGCCGGGGCCACCCCGAGCAGCTGGCCTGCGAAGCCGCCGAGGAGCGCGCCGACCGGCATGATGCCCCATTCCACAAAGCGCATCGTGCCTAGTACGCGGCCGCGAATCTCTTCAGGGGCGAAGGCTTGGCGCAGGCCGGCGGCAAGAGCTTGGCTGGTCATGATGCCCCAGCCGCACAAGCCTGCCCCAAGGTAGATGAGGAGCAGCGGGGTCGTGACATGGCCGGCAGGCGCCATGCACACCAGTCCCACGGCTGCCACCACAGGCCCCCACAGGAGCACCCGTCCAGCGCCCACAGCCTTGGCCAGGTGGTGTGCTGTCAGCGCGCCGGTGGCTCCGAGCAGAGCGATGGCGAGGAAAACCAGCCCGATGCCGATGGTGCTGACGTGCAGCTCACGTGCGAGGAACACCATGAGAACAGAGAAAGCTGCGTTCATCCCCAGCGAGACGGCCGCACCCGCGCCGGTGAGGCCGAGCAAGCGGTTATCGCGCACGACGGAGCCCACGCCGGTCTTCACGTCCTCCCATACGGTGGCGTCGGCGGTGGCGGTAGAGGAATCGGGCCCAATCATGCGGAGGCTGGCGGCGGAGATGAGGTAGGAGAAGGCGTCGATAAGCATGGCGAGGGGCGCACCTACCGTGGCGATAAAGACTCCCACGAGGCCCGGGGCGGTGAGCGAGGCGATGCCGGAGGTGGTCTGCAGCGCGCCGTTGGCCTGCACAAGGTCGCCGTCCTCACCGACGATGTCCGGCATCTGCGCCTGGCAGGCCACATCAAAGACCAGGTTGCCCAGGCCAACGGCGAAAGCGACAAGGCACAGGTGGGTAAACGTGATGCCACCGACAAGGAATGCCACCGGAATCGTGAGGACGGCCAGCGCACGAAGGAGGTCGGAGGCGATCATGAGCGGGCGGCGCCGGCGGCGGTCCACGAGCGAGCCGACGAACAGGCCGAAGAGCAGGTAGGGCAGGTTGTCCAGGGCCCCGAGAATGCCCATGTGGAGCGGGTTAGAATCAAGAAGCGTGACTGCAATGAGCGGCAGCGCCATGAACGTAACCTGGGAACCGAGTGCGGATATGGCTTGGCCGCCAAGCAGCCAGCGAAACGGGTGCTTCATGTCCCTTCTCCCTTACACTGTAAGTTTCACCTTTTATCGTAGTCCGGCGGCCGTCCAGAAGGAGGTCACGTGTCACAAATCATTACGCGCGATGCCATCGTCGAGGCAGCCATCGCCATTGGTGATGAAAAGGGCCTCGAGCGTGTGTCCATGCGTGCCGTCGCGGGCCGCCTGGGCGTGCAGGCGATGTCCCTCTACCACCACGTGCGCAACAAGGCCGAGCTTCTCGACGCCATCCACGAACACCTCATCCTCGAACTCACCCTCCCCGCGGAGTCCCCAACCTGGGAGGCAGCACTGCGCAGCGCTGCCGGTGCCTACCGCGCCCTCGCCCTGCGCCACCCCAATCTCTTCGTGCTCGTGGCTACCCGTCCGATTTCCACACCGGCGGAAATCGCGCACATCGCGCCGGCGTTGACAGTCTTCGACGAGGCAGGAATCCCTCCCGAGCAGCAGCTCTTTAGCGTTCAGTCATTCTTCTGCGCGCTCAACGGTTACCTCTTGGCGGAGGTTGCCCCCACGCCCGGCCACGCCGAGGTGCCCGATTCCCCCATCCCCGTCCCGCCAGAAGGAGCCCCTTCTGTCTTGACTCTCCTCGCTTCCCTCGACAGCCAGCAGCCTTCTGGCACGGCGGGCGAGAACTTCCTCGCCGCTTCCTTCGACGCCTTCGTCGATGTCTTCCTCACCGGACTGGCCGAACGCCTAGGTGTGCAGTAGCGCGCTGCGTTTCTGTGGTACCGCTGATAAAGTAACGCCTTGTGTTCTCAGGTTTTCTCGCATCCATACTGTCCGTCCTCGTAGCGGTAGCTTCCGTGTTCGGGGTTCCCCATGCCGCACCCGGCACCTCGGACGGCTCCGGTGACTCCGCAGCATCCGAGGTCCTGCAGGCCACGAGCCAGGTCGCTGTGAACGATGACCGCGTAGCCGCGGTGTGGATGAATGGCGCGAGGGAATGTTCAGCGGGGTACATCGGCAATGATTGGTGGCTTACGGCCACGCACTGTTTAGGCCGCAACCTGCGTCTTACCCAGACAGACGGGGATAGCGCCAAGGTAGTTGCGTCGACTCCGGTGGCGGAGAAATCGGACATTGCTTTGCTCAAAGCGGAACCCATGGATGCTGAGGCCTTCGAGCTTCCCGACCGCCCCCTGCGCGTCAACGAAAAGCTTTTCCTCGTGGGCTACGGCGGTTCCCATACGTTCGCCTCGGAGGCCGTGTCCCGCATTGAGCAAACCGGCGTGACCTACGAAATCCAAAACCACGAGTTTGAGAACCTGCTTAAATCCCATTCCCTGTTCGCGTCGCGCTCTTGCAGCGGTGATTCCGGCGCCCCGCTTTACCAGGACGAGACCATCTTCGCCGTACACACCGGTGGCGAGGAAAATGAGTCCTGCGAGGACGGCACGCGCCGCCTCATGTGGCACAGCGAGATCTACCCATATGTGGACAACCTCACCGCGCTGATGAAGAGCTACGACGAGGAGGAAGCGGCCGCGCGTCTGGCGGAGACTGAGGCCGCCATCGTGCGCCAAGCCCGCGCCCAAGAGCGCCGCCAAGCTCCCGCAGAAAAGCCATCCGAAGAGCGCACCGAGCAGCCAGAGAAAGACCGCAGCAGCAGCCTGAGCAGCCTCTCCTCGCGCTAACAGCGAGTACACAGTATGCGCCCAGACTAGGGCGATATGCTCGCTCCTCATGAAACACGGCTTTCTGCAGCGCGCGTTCCTCGCCATTCTCCTCGGTACCTCTGCACCCGTTCCAGCCCATGCTCAAACGATGGAGACGTCTGCCTCCTTGGAGCTCGGCATCAATGACCCAGAATGCCAGCCCACAGGACCCGTCACCGAGCCGGTCGTCCTTCTCCACGGCACTTCGGCGAACTCGGCCGAGTGGAACGATCTCATCCCTAAGCTCACCGAGCAGGGCATGTGCGTGTGGGCCTTCGACTACGGTGGGGATGACCTGGCCTTCCAGAACGCCTACCCGTACATGAAGGGCATTGCGGATTTAGAGTCCTCCGGGCGTGAAATCGCCCAGCATATCGAGTACATCCGCGGCGTTACTGGGGCAGAGAAAGTAAACCTCGTGGGCTTTTCCCAGGGTGGGCTGCACACCAAGTCCTATGCACAGCTTTATGGTTCACCCGATGAGGTGCGCCGCGTGGTCACGATTGGCGCGAACTTTCACGGGACAACATGGGGCGACAGAGCAACGCCCCTAAGCACGGCGGCAAAAATCGCGCCCGATGTGACCAATTTTGTTGGAACCAGTGCCGGTATCCAGCAGCTGCAGGGTTCGGACTTTATGGAGAATCTCAACCAGTTGCCGGACACCGCGCCGGGGATCACCTACACCTCTATCTATTCACCCGCAGACAACACTGTGACGCCGAATGAGACCTCGCAGTTAACTGCAGTTCCGGGCGCGGACGTGGCCAACGTGGAGTCAGTTCCGGTCGAGCACGGAAAACTGCCCCATGATCCGCGCGTACACGAGCTGATCGTGTGGGGGCTCACGCGCTAGGCCGGGGTCGGCGCGGACCTGCGGGTGCGTGAGGCAATGACGAAGGTAGCCGTCAAGCAGATAGCGAGGGCCACGAAAGGCAACGCATTCGACAGCCAGTAGGCGGTGGTGAAGGGGAGAGAATAGGCGGCGACGATGCGGATGATTGCTTCGAGTAGGAACACTACGCCCCACACGATAGTGATGTAGCGCTGGGAAGCGCGGAAGGTCGGGTATTGCCACAACCCATTCCAGTAGGCCACGCCTTCCTTCGTGCCATCGGTGCCAAAGCGCTGGCCAAAGTAGAAGGCGAGGGGCTTGCCCAGGGCAAGGCTACCAAGGAAGAGCAGGCCGAAAACACCGGTAATAACGCTGCCTTTAACTAGAAGGAGGCGCTCATCGGTGCCACCGATCAGCGTGGCTAAGGCCGCGGCAAGGTTGAATGCAAAGATCAGTGCAGAAATCCCAGAAAAGGATTTTTGCCGCACGTGCTGGATGATGCCACCGATGAGGGGGCCGATGCTGGCGGCTAGGTAGGCGTAGACGTGGTTGCCGGTTGCGGAGTCAACCAGTTGAAACAGGAGGATGGCGAGGCCGACGTCGAAGACGCCGAGGATGAGGAAGTTGAGCAGGCGCGGATTGAGACTCATGCCACATAGTGTGCCACAAAACATACGTAACGGTTTGTTTGTGACACATAAAATCCTTAGGGTTGGCGCATGGCTGACGTTGGACCAGGAACCTTTGGATATCTCTGCGGATTAGCTCGCCGTGAGGAACTCCCCGGGCCCGTGCTGACACCAATCCTTACTGGGCTGGGTCTGTCGCCGGCTGGCGTTCGCACCTATCTGTCCCGCATGGTGCGCGCGGGCGATCTATCCTCGCGCCGAGCCGGGCGATACTCCGTGTATTCCATGGTGGGGAACTACCTTGCGGAGTTTCGTCACCTAGGCTCGCCGCGCGCCTTCCAATGGGACGGGGCGTTTCACACCGTTATCTTCGATATCGGCGAGGATCGCCGTACAGAAAGGGATGCCCTCCTGCGCGCCGCGCAGGCCAGCGGTTTCCGGCAGCTACGGCCCGGAGTCCTGGTGGGTGCCCACGCGCCGGGGGAGTGGGCGCAGAAAACCTTTGTCGGCACTTGGTCCGTGGATACGGACACCGCCCGCGACGTTATTGCCACCGCGTGGGACCTTGAGGAGAGCGCTGCCCGCATTAGCGCGCTGGGCGACGTCCCCCCTCTGCCCACCGATGACGTTGGCGTCGTCGTCGAAACCACGCGCCGCCATTCTGCCGTCTTTGCGGCGCTGCGCCACACCCCGCCCTTCCCTGCAGAGCTTCTTCCCGCTGACTTCCCTTCGGAAATGCTGGAGAGCCGCCTGCGCATGGACGTCACGCCGGCCTATCGGGCGATGGCGCGGCTGTTAGAGTCGTGGCCATGATCCAGGGAGCCATCGACGCGGAAGGGCGGTGCCGGCACTGGCACACGCTTGTCGACGTCGTCGCGAACAAGTGCCGCACCTGTACCGGTTGGTTCGCGTGTTCCCTGTGCCATGCGGAATTAACTGACCACGAGTTTGGCGCCATGCCGAAATACGAACTCTGCGTCATGTGCGGGGCGTGCGGACGTCAGATGACGTATGCCGAGTATGCCGGCGATGAAGCAAGCCCAGCATACGAATGCCCCGCGTGCGGGCATGCCTTCAATACCGGCTGCGCGCTACACGCGGGGACGTATTTTCGCTAGTTGCTTAAGGCTGTTGCTTAGGGCAGCAGCGGGGCCAGCGGGGTGCCCTCGACAAGGGTCTTGAGGTACGCCACGATGTCTGGGACGTAGATGGTGAAGGAGCCGAAAGTCACCGGAATCGTCGGGAAAGCGGTCGGGGCGCTGCCACCATTGTTAGCCGGAGCGTTGGTCTTGTTTCCGCCGTTGTTGGCCGGGGCTGGAGTGTTGTTGCCGCCGTTGTTGGCTGGGGCGGGGGTGTTGTTGCCGCGGTTGTTGGCCGGGGCGGGGGCTGGCGTGCCCTGGTTGTTGTTCGCGGGGGCAGTCTTGCCGCCGCCACCGCCCAGGCCGCAGCGAGCGATGGCCTCGTCGGCGCGGGCGATGGCGTCACGGATTTCGCCGCCGCGCGGGTGGAAATTGGCGGCAGCGAGGGCCTGGGACTTCTTGCTGTTGTAGTCGGACGGGTTGGTGTAGTACTTCGATGCCTGCTCACAGGAGATCTGGCCAGCCGGCACCTTGGCCAGGTAGTCATCGACCATATCGGCCGAGGCAGCAGGGCTAGCAAGGCCGACGGTGACGGCTGCAGCAGCGGAACACAGGACAAGCTTGTTTCTCATGCGCCACATTGTGCCACACCTTTTACACTTTTGCGCTAGTGCTCCTGCCCCAGGAAGCGATCTACTAGCGAAGAATACGCCTTCACAGTCAAATCCAAGTCTTCTAGGTAGAGGTGCTCGTCGTGGCTGTGCAGCTGCGAGTTCGCGCTGGCCATATCGCGGTCTTCTGCATGCAGGGCAAAGCCGTAGGCGTTGCCGCCGCGGCGGCGCGCCACGCGCAGGTCCGAACCACCCGTGGCCAACACCGGCAGCACTTCCTTATCCGGGAAGAACTCGTGGGCTGTCTCCTCGATGCAGCGCCACAGCTCAGTATCGGTGGAAGACTGCGTGGCGTCCTCAGTAATAAGGTGCTCGATTTCTACCTCGTCGGCCATGTCACCAAGGGCGTCGCGCAGGAACTCGTCGAGCTCGTCTTGGGTCTGGCCAGGGAAGGGGCGGATGTCCATCTCCAGGTAGGCATGGGAGGGCAAAACGTTGATGGCGCCACCGGCGCGCAGCACCGTCTGGGAGATGGTGGTGTGTGAGAAGGCGTGGGCATAGGCGGCAAGGTTGCCGAATTGCTCGTAGTGGGTGGGGTCTGCGGAGCCGTCGAGAAGCGCGGCCTCCGTTTCCGGGTCAAAGCGGAAGGTCTTGACGAAGCCCTGCCATACCTCGTCTGTAGCCACCGGCGGCTCAGCCGCGGCAATGCGGCGCGCCACCTCACCAATCTTGACGATGGCAAAATCCTTGCCAAACGGCGTTGAACCATGGCCGGCATCGCCGTGCACGTGTAGGCGGCGCTGGCCGGCGCCCTTCTCGCCCACGTTGAAACCCAGCGCGCCGGGCAGGTGGCTGCCGCCGGTCTCCGACAGGCAGTTGCGCACCGAGTACGCCTCCGGGTGGTGCTCGTCCATCCAGATGGAACCCAGGCCGCCGCGGGCCTCTTCGTCCGCCATGCCCACAAACGCCAGGGTGCCGCCGGGGTTGCCGCGCTTGGCCACATCCCTCGTTACCGCCGCCATCGTCGCCGTAATGAACAGCATGTCCACCGCGCCGCGGCCGTAGAGCTTGCCGTCTTCGATAACGCCGTCGAAGGGCGGCTTGGTCCACTTTGGCTCGTCGACGGGCACGACATCCGTGTGGCCCATGAGGGTCAGCGGCTCCTTGTCCGGGTCGCCCGGAACGGTGGCGACGAGGGTGACGCGGCCCGGATGGGACTCGTAGCGCTGAATCTCCACCGGTGTCCCCTCGAAGAAGCGCTCCAGGGTGTCGGCGTTGCGAACCTCGTGGCCGGAATCCGGCGTGAGATCGTTGACGCAGGCATTGCGGATGAGCTCTTGGAGGAGGGCCAGGGTGTCGTCGTAGAGAGTCATGGCCCTCAAGGGTAGTCCGCTGAAGGAAAAGGCGGCGATTTTCCACAACTTGAACACCGTTCAAGTAAGGTTTCTGTCATGAGCATCGTAGATATCGCGCGTGACAAGGCCCTCGAACAGGGCATCGGCCTCAACCAAGAGGAACTCCTCCAGGTCCTCCAGATCCCCGATGAGCAGCTGGAAGAGATCGCTGACATCGCCCACAAGACCCGTTTGAAGTGGTGTGGCCCGGACGTATCCGTGGAGGGCATCATCTCCATCAAGACCGGCGGCTGTCCGGAAGACTGCCACTTCTGTTCACAGTCCGGCCTGTTCGAGTCACCCGTGCGCGCCGCCCGCCTCAACATCCCGGAGCTGGTGGAGGCCGCGAAGAAGACTGCCAAGTCTGGTGCGACTGAGTTCTGCATTGTTGCCGCGGTGAAGGCCCCGGATGAAAACCTCCTGGCCCAGGTCGCCGAGGCGATCCCCGCCATCCTCGATGAGGTTGACATCGAAATTTCGCTGTCCCTGGGCACGCTCACCCTGGAGCAGGCGCAGCGCCTCAAGGACATGGGCGCCCAGCGCTACAACCACAACCTGGAGACCTCCAAGTCCTTCTTCCCCAACGTGGTCACCACCCACACCTGGGAAGAGCGCAAGGAGACCCTCGACAACGTCCGCGCCGTGGGCATGGAGGTCTGCTCCGGCGGCATCATCGGCATGGGTGAGTCCCTGGAGGACCGCGCCGAGTTCGCTTACCAGCTGGCCCAGATCGAGCCGTGCGAGGTTCCGATGAACTTCCTTGACCCGCGCCCGGGCACCCCGTTTGCGGATCGCCCCCTGGTCCCGCTGGGTGAAGCGCTGCGCGCGGTGGCCGCCTTCCGCCTGGCCATGCCGTCGGTGACCCTCCGTTTCGCAGGTGGCCGCGAGCTCTCCCTCGGTGACGATGGCACCGAGCAGGGCCTCCTCGGCGGCATCAACGCGATTATCGCCGGCAACTACCTCACCACGCTGGGCAAGCAGATTGAGAAGGACGTCGACATGCTCGGCCGCATCGATCTGCCCATCAAGGCCCTCTAATGGCCCCTTCACGGAGCGAGTCGACCGAGCTCGTCGCCGCGGTCCTCGCCGGGGAGGAACCACTGTTTCACCCCAACACCGGCAAGCCGCTCAGTGAGAATTTTCCGCTCCACCCAGCGGCGGCGGCCGGCCTCGACGTGCCGCGCTACTGCCAGCTGTGCGGGCGCCGCATGGTGGTCCAGGTTCGCCCCGATGGCTGGAGCGCACGCTGCTCGCGCCACGGCGAGCTCGATTCTGACGATATCTACGAGGAGACGCTGGGCTAGCTAGAGTGGGCGCCATGGATCCCGCCGTCGCCCACGCCCACCAGTCCGCGCTGCGCTCGATCTCCCGCGTCGTCTCCGAAATAGCGACGCCGACACCACCGGAGCTGGCGCTTGCCGACGTCTCCCGCCAACTCCGCAACGGCAACGTCATGGTCCTCACGGGTGCTGGCGTCTCAACGGAATCCGGCGTGCCGGACTATCGCGGGCCGCAAGGCTCGCTCAGCCGCCACCGGCCCATGACGTACCAGGAGTTTCTCCACGATCCTTCCGCCTCGCACCGCTACTGGGCCCGCGCCTTTGTGGGCTGGCGCGTCATGAATGCCGCCGCCCCCAACCGCACGCACTACGCGCTCGTGGAGCTTGAGCGCGCCGGGTTGCTTGAGGGCCTCGTGACCCAGAACGTGGACGGCCTCCACGAGGAGGCGGGCCAACGCAACCTCATTACCCTGCACGGAGATATGCAACACGTGGTGTGCTTGAGCTGTGGTTATGAGGAGAGGCGGGCAGACTACGATGCCCGCGCCGCCGCGGCGAATCCGGGGTTCCTGCAGCGGTGGGTCGTGGATAAGGCGGACGTGAACCCGGACGGTGACGTGGCGCTGAGCAAGGAAGCGGTTGCGGAATTCGTGATGCCCGGGTGTGTGCGCTGCGGCTCGCAACGCCTCAAGCCGGATGTTGTGTATTTCGGCGAGCCCGTGCCCACCGCGAAGAAGGACGCCGCCTATGAGATGGTCGCGGCCGCCGAGTCTCTGCTGGTTGCGGGGTCCTCGCTGGCAGTCATGAGCGGGTTTCGCTTCGTGCTTGAGGCCAAGAAGCAGGGCAAGCGCGTGGCCACCATCAACGGCGGGCCGGGCCGCGCCGATGACCGCGTGGACACGCTGTGGCGCACCCAGGTGGGTCCGGCTTTCGATGCGCTTCTCGACGCCCTCGACCTCTAATCGTTTCTCGCACCACTCGCCTCCGCGAGTTGCTCTAGGTCCTCCAGAATGATCCCGCACACTCGCTTGTCCATGGGCATGTCCTCGTGTCGGATGAGCGCGCGCCGCTCGACGTCTTGGACAAAGACATTGCGCACCTTCGGACCGGTGAGGAAACAGGTGGTGGGCGGGACCACGACGGCGTCGGACCGCGTGGCAATGCACGTATAGCTCACGCCGGGTTCCACTTCGCTCTCGCGGTTCGTGGCCTCCACGATCTCGCTGCCGACGATTTGTTGCATGCCGGCGGGGCCGAACCAGCCGTCGATAAGCGAGCGCACCACGTCCTCCTGGCGCTCACTCTTGAACAGGGGGCTGGCGATGCCGCCCTGCGTGGTGCCGTGGTTGGGCGCGCTGACGCACACGACGTGGTGGACGCGCCCCGCGCCACCGTGCATGCGCATCCAGTAGCGCGCGAGCAAACCGCCCTGGGAATGGCCCACGAGGATGACCTTCTCAGCACCGGTCACCGTCAGGACAGCATCAATGTAGGCATCCACCTGCCGCGCCGAATCCGGAATGGGGCCGGTGGCGCGCGTGCCGTAATCGGGGGCGAAGACCGCCCAGCCGGCCTCCCTCAGCATGCCGGCGAGGACCTGCCACACGCCCTTCGTGTCACACGTTCCATGGATGAGGATGACAGGCCAGGACCGTTCGGCGGTGGGGCGCGCGGACCAGTCGTCTTCACACACGCCGCGGGCGCGCATTCGGGCGCCGAGGGGAAGCGGGGGAGTGGACATGTGGATACATTTTACGCCTTTTGTGCCACCCCGCTACACCCGAGCGGCGACGGGCCCGCCTTGTCACCTCCGGATCGCCCGCACCACTCCCTGCCTGTATGTACCGCCTTCTGCACATACGTTAAGGTTTGATTTCGCCTGTGACGGGGCGTTTCTTGAGCACACGGGCACCTTTTCTCAGTTCAGACCATTGCGCACGAAAAAATCTTTAAGGTATCCTTGCTGATATGTCTCTCCACCTTGAAGACCAGTTGTGTTTTTCGCTGTACCGTGCCGCGCGCTCGGTGATTCGCGCCTATGATCCCTTGCTCAAGGAGCTCGACATCACCTACCCGCAGTACCTCATGCTCATGATTCTGTGGGAAGTTAAGGAGCCGATCACCCTGGAGGCCATGGAGGAGCGCCTCCAGCCGGAGACCGGCACCTACGAAGGCCTCGTGCAGGGCCTGCAGGAGTCCGGCTTGGCCACCGTCGAAGACGGCAAGGTCACCATCACCCAGAAGGGCATTGACCTCGAACCGCGCGCGGTGTGCATCCCGGAGACCATCCTCAACGAGTACCGCCAGTCCGGCGTGGACCTTGTTGAGTTCCGCGAGTCCCTGGAGATTGTCCGCGACGCCGGAGACGCCTCCCAAATGGAGTATCCGCACTAGACTGGCCGGCATGACTGACCTGCAGCATGCCCACTCCGTCACCGAGGCGGTCAACCGCCTCTGCGAGCTCTATGACAGCTCCTGCGATCTGGCGCGCGAAGCGCTGGCCTCGGGAGACCTCGACGCCTACCGTCACGTGGTCTACCCCAAGATCATCGTGCAGGTCCGCGACTGGAGCCCCATCGACCGCTCCGAACCCTTCGGTTATGTGGACCAGGAGGGCCGCTACTCGGCGGTCATTTCCAAGCCGTGGCTCATCCGCGGCTACCTGCTTGAGCAGCTGACCAGGCTGACCAGCAATTACCCCTGCGATATCTACGTGGGCCAATCGGATGAGCGCATCCCGCCGGAATACATCCGGGGTGCTGAACCCCTGCCGGAGAATCGTGGAGAGATTCCCCGTCCCACCTTGGATGCGGTGCACGATGGCATCGTCGATGGCGCGTGGAAGGCCTTCCACGGCAAGGAGAAGCCGCTGTTCCACTTTGGCCCGCAGCGCTTCGACATCGCCTGCGCGCGCATCGAGCACTACACCGGCATCGAGGTGAACTCGGTCCAGAAGTACATCCTGTTCACCAACTATGCCATGCACACCACGGAGTTTGTGAAGTTCGGCCTGCGTGAGCTCGCGCGGGAGGATTCGCGCTACACGGCGCTGGTGTTGCCCACGGGGGAGACGATTCATCCCAATGACGCCGTGCTTCTCGACGTCGACGAGCTCACCCTCACCTCCCGCTACCAAATGCCGCGCTTCGACCTCATCACGGCAGGCGGCGATGGCATCACAATGATCAACATCGGCGTGGGCCCTTCGAATGCCAAGACCATCACGGATTGCCTGGCGGTGCTGCGTCCGGAAGCGTGGATCATGATCGGCCACTGTGCCGGGCTCGATGGCCGCATGCGCATTGGTGACCTCATCCTGGGCAACGCTTATCAGCGCGAGGACCACATCCTCGATGGCACCGTGGCTGCAGGTAATCCTATTCCCGCCATCCCGGAGGTTCAGCGCATGCTGGAGGCCGCCGTGGACTCGGTCTATGGCGAAGATAACTCGCTCATGCGCACCGGCACGGTTTTGTCCACCGATGACCGCAACTGGGAATGGCGCACCTCCCGCGATTTGTGGGAGTGGCTGCGCCACTCCACCGCCGTGGCCGTGGACATGGAATCCTGCACGTTGGCCGCCAACGGTTATCGCTATCGCATCCCCTACGGCACGTTGCTGTCGGTCTCGGACCTTCCGCTGCATGCCGTGCCCAAGCTTCCGGCCCAGGCGCAGGCCTTTTACTCCAACTCCAAGGAGGCTCACGTCATGTGTGCGGTCCGCGCGGTGGAGGCTCTGGCGGAAAACCCGGAGCGCCTGCGCACCCGCAAGTTGCGCCGAACGGTAGCGGAGGTTCCGTTCCGCTGAGGTTGGCGGTTAAACTGGTGGAAATGACAACTCTGGCGAAGGAGACCTAGACGATGAGCACACCGGATTGGTGGAACCCGGAACGCGAAAACCTGACGTGGGAGGTCTTCGGCGAGGCCAGCCGCTACCTGTCCCAGGAGATTGTGGATTCCGGCTGGTTCCCCGACCTCATCGTCGGTGTGGCCCGCGGTGGTCTCATCCCGGCCGGTGCCATCGGCTACGCCATCGGCGTCAAGGAAATGGGCGCGATCAACGTGGAGTTCTACACCGATATCGGCGAGACCCTCCCCGAACCCATCCTGCTCAACCCGCAGCTGGATACCGATTCGCTCAAGGACAAGAAGGTCCTCGTCGTCGATGACGTCGCTGACTCCGGCAAGACCCTCGACCTCGTGGTGAATCTTCTGGAGAAGACCGCCTCTGAGGTCAAGTCCGCCGTCATCTACACCAAGCCCACCACCATCTTCGAGCCAGACTTCTCGTGGAAGAAGACCGACCAGTGGATCAACTTTGCGTGGTCCGTCCTGCCCGTCATTACCCGCGATGGCTCCTACAAGGAAGGTCATTAATGCCAGAAGCCTCCGCCGGATCTTTCCGCGCGGCCTTCACCTCGCCCGCCCGCTTCCGCAAGGAAGTGTTTGGCGGGCTTGCTGTTGCGCTCGCGCTCATTCCGGAAGTTTTAAGTTTCTCCATCCTTGCCGGCCTGGACCCCAAGGTGGGTTTGTTTGCCTCCGTCATCATGGCGATGTCCATCGCCATCACCGGTGGGCGCCCCGCCATGGTCTCCGCCGCGGCGGGCTCCGTCGCCGTGGTCATTGCGCCCTTGGCACATGAGCATGGCCTGCAGTACGTCCTCGTCACCATCTGGATGGCGGGAATTCTGCAGGTGGTGATGGCGCTGTTGGGCGTCGCTAAGCTCATGCGTTTCATTCCCCGCAGCGTCATGCTGGGCTTCGTCAACGCTTTGGGCATCCTCATGTTTACCGCGCAGCTGTCCCACCTGTGGAACGTGCCGTGGCTGGTCTATGCGCTCGTGGCGCTGGGCCTGGTCGTCATGGTGCTGTGGCCGCGGGTGACGACGGCTGTGCCCGCCCCGCTCGTGGCGATTCTCGTGGTCAGCGTGCTCACCGTGGCTTTCGGTTGGGATGTGCCCGACGTGGCGGACCAGGGCGAGCTGCCCACGTCGCTGCCTGGGTTCGTGATCCCGGACGTGCCGTGGACGATGGATACCTTCATGTTGTGCCTGCCCTATGCCCTCGGCGTGGCGCTGGTGGGTCTCATGGAGTCCCTGCTCACCGCCAAGCTTGTCGACGACCTCACCGATACCCACTCCGATAAAACCCGCGAATCCGTGGGCCAGGGCATTGGTAATATGCTGGCGGCTGCGATTGGCGGCATGGGCGTGTGCGCGATGATTGGCCAGACCATGATCAACGTCAAGGAATCCCAGGCCCGCACGCGCTTGTCGACGTTCCTCGCCGGCGTCTTCCTCCTCATCCTCATGCTCGTGCTGGGCGATACGGTGGGACGTATCCCCATGGCCGCGCTCGTGGCCGTGATGTTCATGGTGTCCTTCCACACGGTGGACTGGCACTCGGTGCGCACTCTGCACCGCATGCCGTTGGCGGAAACCATCGTCATGCTGGTGACCGTGGTTGGCACGCTGGTGACGAACAACCTGGCCGTCGGCGTGGTCCTGGGTGTCGTGGCGGCGTCCGTGGCGTTCGCGCGACGGGTGGCGCACGTGGTGTCGGTTGACTTGGTGTCGAGTGAAGGTTCGACGGCCGTGTACGAGGTGCGGGGTCAGCTCTTTTTCGCCTCCTCGAATGATTTGGTGTACTCCTTCGACTACACCCTGCCGGTGAAGGAGGTCATCGTGGACTTCAGTCGGGCCGATATTTGGGACGCCTCGACTGTTGCGGTGCTCGACTCCGTGGAGAGCAAATACGCTGCGCGCGGAGTCACGGTGTCCTTCCGTGGGCTGGATGCGGGGAATGAGCAACGGTACCGCCGTTTGAGTCACGGATTGAAGACGTAGTTCGAGAATCTTTCTGTATGGTGGGCATCACACAGACGGTTGATGCGAAAGGATTCACCCATGGATGAGAAACTGCAGACCCTGTTGAATGACCAGGTCAACAACGAGTACGGCGCAGCTGCGATCTACACCCAGCTGGCCTACGAGATGGCAAACCTGTCCTTTCCGGGGATGAGCGCATGGTTCTTCAAGCAGGCGGAGGAAGAGCGCGAGCACGCGGAGAAGTTTGCGGAGCACTTGCTGGACCGCGGCTACCGCGTGGAGCTGGAGACTATCGAGGTTGGCGCCGTGAAGGCGGCTACCCCGCTGGATGCCTTCGAGGCCTCCTTGGAGCACGAGCAGAAGGTTTCGGAGCAGATTCGTGAGATCGTGCGCACGGCCGATTCGGTGGGGGACCTGGATTCCCGCCAGCTGCTCAATTGGTTCCTCGATGAGCAGGTGGAGGAAGAAGCTAACGTATCGGGCGTCATTGACCAGCTCAAGCTTGTTGGCAACGACGGCGCTGGCCTGCTGAACATCGACAGCACGCTGGCAGAACGGTAACGAAGCCATATAATTTCGCGCGAATTCTCCCACAGCCCTCGCGGTTGATGGGAGAATTGCTTTTATGACGAACACGCGGCTGATGCTCTTGAGTACTGCCCTTGCTGGGTTGGCGGTGGCGCTCGTTGGTGGCATCTGGCTGGCTGCTACGAATGTGGCGTTGGGGACCTTCTTCTTCGCGCTGGCGATCATGCTGGGCCCGTTTGCGGGCGTGGCTCTCTTGGTGTGTGCCGCGGCGGCGTCGACGGCGCTGAGCCGATCGCTGTTTAGTGTGGGGGGATTATTCCTGGTGGGTGCCATTTCTACGTTGGGCGCGCTGCCGTGGGGCCGTGTCAGTGTCTCCCTGCCGTTGTTCATTGTTGGCACGCTGACGGGTGCGGTGGCAGTGTGGCTACACTGGGCGCATGGCCACTCTGCTCTTCGATCTGTACGGCGTGCTCATGCGCTCAGCCACGCCCGCCGGACACGCTGAGCTTGAAGATTACGTCCGCCCCGCTGATTCGGATCACTTTTGGTCTATTTACGAGGAGTTTCGCCCCGCTTATGACGCCGGGCAACTCAGTGATTCGCAGTATTGGGGCCGTATCCGCGCCTTGACGGACTTAGGGCCTTTTGAGGTCTCCCACGCGGTGGATCTTGATACTGACCACCTGCTTGCCGCCGACGAGGACATGGTGGAGATGGTTTTAGGGTTCATCGGAGAGGGCCACAGCGTGGGTATTTTGTCCAATGTGCCTGCAGCCTTAGGCGCCAAGGTGCGTGAAGCGCAGCCGTGGCTTCAGGAGTGTGCCGCAGTGACGCTGAGTTGCGATATTGGTGTGGCCAAGCCTGACCCGGAGGCGTACCTCGTGGCTGTCGACGCCCTCGGCGCTCACGCCAAGGACACCCACTTCTTCGACGATCGCCCTGACTTCGTTGAGGGTGCTCAGCGTGTGGGACTCAACGCCCACGTGTTTACGGGCATCGATTCGGTGCGCTTTTAGTCTTCGGATCGCCGTTTCTCCGGATCCCCGTTTCTGCGGTTGCTGTTTCTGCGATCGCCGATATCGCGGAGGGCCCTGGAGTGGGCGTCCGCGTGGGCGGCGTTTGGGGGTTTTAGCCTGGCCGGGGCAGGTTGTTGCGGGCTTGCTGATAAGCAGCTTGGGTGGTGATTGGTTCTGCCCAGGGCGGGATGTAGTCAACCTCGCCGCGCAGGCGGAAGACATAGCCAGCCCCGGTGGGTTTATCCGGGTCATCATCATTAACGCCATTGTGATAGGCACACAACATCGTTAAATTCGGCGGGTTAGTTTCCCCACCGGCCTTCCACGGCACCAGGTGATGCACCTGGGCAAAATCAGCCGGCTTATTACAACCTTCCCTCGCACACGTGGGATGCTCCGCACTAGCCATCATGCGTTGCTCAAACCCAGCGAAGCGTTGCATGCGGTGTAGCCATACCGGCCCGATGGTGGGGTGGATTAGGGTGACGTAGCCGATTTCAGCAAACTTGTAGTTCAAAAACTCAGCCCCGGTCATACGCCCACCATTAGTTAACTCCAGGATGATGTCGTCACCGTCACCGGAGACAATCTTGTCAAGCTTATCCAAGGTCACCACTACGCTGGTGAGCACCGCAGGCTTTGTTCCACCATGGTTGTTGGTGAAGAAGACCTGTTTGCAAGCCTCTAGCAGGTTGGTGTGGTTGATGGATTCTAAGGTGCCGTGCATCTCAGTAATCATCAACGCATCACCAGTAATAGTCAGCGAGTGCGGGCCTTGCTTACGGTAGGTCATGCGCACCCCAGGTTTTGGCACATGCTTGGGCTTGAGCTCTTTTAAGCGCTTGGTGGCTACTGCTGGGATGTTGTGTGCGTCGGTGCCAGCAAGTCTAAGCCTTAGGTTCCAGGCATCCAACTGATTCTTGAGTTTCGACGTGTAGGACTCGATAAGGCTTAGCGTGGCCACATCGTGGCCTTGGTCCAGGGCACGCGCACGCGCGGTGCGTTGCTTACCAGTGAACTTGGTAGCCCCGAAGTAGATGTGGTGCAGGCGTGCTAATTCGGCGGCATCAGCCGGTGCGGCACCGCGTGCGCGTAGGTGTTGTTCTCCTCCTACCGCCTGCTCCACCAAAGAAATCCCCGAGTTGCGGAAGGAGAAATAGGTCTCTAAATCCCCCATGACCCAGAACACTAAACCACCACACACCACCCCGCAACCGGAGAGGAAAACTTTAGGCAGCCTTGGCCTCGCGGCCCAGCTCAAGCGGCACGCGCAGCAGCGGATCCAAAGCCACAGCACGAGTGCACGCACGCACGATCTCTGAAGGCGAAGGAATCATACGCAGTTCCACCGCTTGGTCGGTGTTGTGCCGCACGGCAGAGGCGAAGAGCTTCGGGGCAGCCGGATCGTCGGAGAATGCGCCTCCTGCGACCACGAGGGTGTCCGGTGCATGCTCAGCCACGAGGGAGGCGGCGATGGTGCCGAGGGAGCGGGCGCGGTCGTCGAAAAGCGCACGCGCATCTGGGTCCTGCACCGCGTCCGGGAGGGACTCTGCGCCTGCCGCGGTGAGCACGGCCTGGGTGGCCAGAGAATCCGGGGCAGTGAGCTCCAGCGGGGCAATCTCATCGCCGACGGTAAGCGCCGCACCTACCGTGTCATCCGCATAGAGCACCATGACAGGCTTTTCCGCGCCCATCTCCGTGGACTGCGTCTCCGAGCCCAGGATGGCGGGGATGACGGAGGAGACCACCACCGGCACGCCGAACTGGTACTGCACGCGGCTTGTAATGTCTATGCTGTCCCAACCCAGGTTGTGGGCGGTGACGTGGCCAGACTCGTCGACGCTACCGGACGTGGTCACCCCGACCGACACGAGCCGGCGGTCCACGCCAGTCATCAGACGGTTCATGCCTGCGATGATGTGCTCGATGATGTCGCCCTCGCTGAGGCGGGAAACCGGGGTCGCCACGTCCTCCTCGCAGAGCGTGCGGCCTTTGGTGTCGAAGAAAGCGATGCGCGTAAATGCCGTGCCCACCGCGATGCCGCCCAGCATCCAGTCATTATCCGCAACCTCCAGCGGAACGGTCGGGCGCCCACGCCCCCGGGACTGAGTGAGGTCAGTGCGTTCACGGATCAACCCAGCGCCCAGCAGCGCAGCGGTGGCGCGCGTAATCGTGGGTTGGGAGAGCCCAGTGGCTTCCACCAGCTCGCTGCGGGTGACGACAGGATTGAGTCGAATGATGTGGAGGCACTTCGCCGCAGGGGTACGGGGGCGGGTGAACACGGGGCCGGACTTAATCATGGCGTCAAGTATAAATTCAACAGACCGCATTGTCTAATAGAAATTGGGTTCCAGTAGACATCATGGTCTAGGGGCGGGGCTGCGATAAGGTTGAAGTCATGAAATCTGTTGCTGTCTACTGCGGTTCGGCCGCCGGAAACTCGGAAGCTTATGCACAGGCTGCTCACGATCTTGGGGAGGAGCTCGCACGCCGAGACCTCACCTTGGTCTACGGCGGCGGCGATGTTGGGCTTATGGGCATCGTCGCGGACGCGTGCCTGGCGGCGGGCGGACACGTCATCGGGGTCATTCCGCAGCAGCTCGTTGATTTCGAGGTTTCCCACCAGCACATCACGCAGCTCGAGGTCGTGGACACGATGGCGCAGCGCAAGACTCGCATGGAGGAACTCGCGGATGCGTTCGTGTGCTTGCCGGGCGGCGTGGGCACCTTGGAGGAGCTCACGGAGGTTCTCACCATGCAGCAACTGGGCAACATTCACGGCCCGGTGGGCTTGGTGGATGTGCAGGGCTTTTGGCAGCCCTTCGTGCACATGTATTCGGCGATGGTGCAGGAGGGCTTCGTTCAACAGCGCTTCCTTGATGCCCTCGTGGTGGAGCCGACGCCGGTTGGTGTGCTGGACGCTTTCGGTTCCTGGACTAACCCCGGCAGCAAATGGGGCAACAATTAGCTAACAACCTGGTAAAAAGGCGCGGCTGGGTTGGGCGAATGGGGAGGTTCTTCGTTAGACTTCGCCCTTATGAGTTTTGACCAGAACGCAGAGCGCCAGCCGTCGCTGTTGGACGCGTCGTGCGATAACTTCGTTCACGATCTCGCGCAGCTCACGCCTACCGACGCCACCGCGTGGGGCATTCCCGGCTTCGATGGGGAGCTGGAGGATTTCTCGCCGGAGTACTACTCCGCCGTGGCGGATCGCACCCGTGAAATGCTGGCGGATCTCGACGCCCTCGATGACACCACCGACGAGTCTGATGACGATGATGACTTCGACGAGGTGGATTACGTCACCGCCGAGGTTTTGCGCGATCGTCTCTGCTTGGACATGGACTTGCACCACGCCGGTGAGGACATCCGCTGCCTCAACAACATCGCCTCCCCGGTGCAGACTATCCGCGACACGCTCATGCTCATGCCGCATGACACTCCGGAGCAGCTCGACGCGTTGCGTTCACGTCTGTCGAAGGTGCCGGCGTCACTTAACGGGTACAAGGACTCCCTGATTGAAGCGGCGTCGCGTGGCATGGTGGCACCGCAGCGCCAGATCTCTGACGTGTTCGTGCAGTGCGAGCGGCTTGCTGACGCCGGCTCCATGCTCGAGGACCTTGGCCTCGACGCTGACTCTGCAGAGGTCACCAAGGCCAAGCAAGCGTTCGGTGAGTTCGCCGACTGGCTCTCCAATGAGTTGCAGCCGAAGGCCCCGTCGCAGGATGCGGTGGGCCGCGAGCGCTACGAGCGCTTCTCCAAGCTGTTTGTCGGTGACGCCGTGGACCTCGATGAGGCCTACGACTGGGGCCTGGACCAGGTGCGCTCCATTAAGGCAGAGCAGGAGAAGATTGCCCGTCAGCTCTATGGAGCTGACGTTACGGTCCGTGCGGCGATGCGCAAGCTCAACGAGGAGGAGCGTTACCAGCTCCACGGCACGGATGCGCTGGTGGAGTGGATGCAGTCCACGGCGGACCGTGTGATCAAGGACCTCAACGGCACCGCCTTCGACATTCCGGACGAGGTGCGCGAGATTGAATGCTGCATCGATCCGGCTGGGACCGGTGGCATTTTCTACACCTCGCCGTCGGATGATTTCTCCCGCCCGGGCCGCATGTGGTGGTCGGTTCCTGCTGGTCAGGAACTGTTCCACACCTGGCAGGAGCTCACGACCGTCCACCACGAAGGTGCGCCGGGCCACCACCTGCAGATTGGTGCCGCGCTCACGCAGCCGGACCTGAACCTGTGGCGCCGCGCGGTGACGTGGAACTCCGGCCACGGCGAGGGCTGGGCCCTATACGCAGAGGCGCTCATGGCGGAGCTGGGGTACATGGATGACCCGGGCTTCCGCATGGGGCTTCTCGACGCCCAACGCTTCCGCGCCGCCCGTGTCGTCGTGGACATCGGACTTCACTTGGGCAAGGCGCTGCCGGACTGCACCACCTCCGGCACCTGGGATAAGTCCCACGTCAAAACCTTCATGCGCGAGAACACCGCGATGGATGACGCCAACCTTAACTTCGAAGTCACCCGTTACCTGGGCTGGCCGGGCCAGGCCCCGTCCTACGCGCTGGGCCAGCGCCTGTGGAAGCAGACGCGTGATGCGGCCGTGGAGCAGGGCATGGAGGTCCGTGATTTCCACTCTGAGGCCTTGGCGTTGGGCTCGGTGCCGATGTCCATTCTGCGCGAGACCATCTTGGACTAAGTTTTGTCAGACTCTTGGATTTATCCACACCTGACTCTTGGATTTATCCACTAGTGGCTCTGTACTTTATCCATCTTTTGGATAAACTACTCGGCATGTACCTTCCCCGAATCGTTGATGCCGAAGTCGAGAGAGGGCTTCGCGTCGCCGGAGCTCTCTTCCTGAAAGGCCCTCGTGCGAGCGGAAAAACTTCGACGGCACGCCAGTTTGCTAAGTCTGTCATCCAACTTGACCGTGACACTCCAGAAGCAAACCTTGCGCGCATGCAACCGGCTTTGGGGATTCAGGGCGCACGGCCGCGACTAATCGACGAATGGCAGGTTGTTCCTGCAATGTGGAACGAGGTGCGTCATGCGGTCGATGAGTCGCGGGAAAAGGGGCAGTTCCTCCTCACGGGTTCTTCGACGCCTGAGGATGATGCCGCTCGGCATTCGGGGGCTGGGCGTATTCGCTCGATCCAGTTGCGTACGTTGAGCTTGGCAGAGCGAGGAGATTTGGCTGAACGCGTATCACTGGGCGCGATCATTAATGGCAGTCAGGATCCTACCGCTGGGACAGACGCCACTGTGGAAGACTATGCTCGCTGGATTGTTGCCGGTGGCTTCCCGGAGTTTTTCGGCCTTGATCCTCTAGATGCCCAAGAGGCGATGGAATCCTATATCACGGAGATGAGCGAGCACGATTACCCAGAGCTTGGCGGTCCGCGCCGCGATCCGCGCCGCTTCCAGTCTTTTCTTCGCGCGTATGCGGGGCTAGTTGCCCAACCGGCCACCGCTGCAGCGATTCGCAAACGCATTGGCGAACTCAGCAGTGCTGCCGCCATGCCGGCAGCAGAAACTGTCAACGTTATTCATGATTTTGCTACACGCCTGTTCCTAGTTGAAGACCAACCTGCGTGGTCGCCGAGGACGCGATCTAAGACGACTATGGTTCAAATGCCGAAGCGTCAGCTCGCGGATCCTGGTTTGGCAGCTGCATTGTTGGCGGTTGGGCCAGAAAAACTGCTTGGTGATTTAGAGACCTTGGGGATTCTCTTTGAGGCGCAACTAGTGCACGATCTGCGCGTTTATGCGCAAGCATTAAGGGCACGCGGAGTATTCCACTTGAGGGATATGAAGGGGCGCGAGGAGATTGACGCGATAGTGGAACTCCGGGACGGTTCGTGGGTGGGCTTTGAGGCGAAACTTTCGCACAACGAGGTCGATGCAGCGGCGGCGCATTTGTTAAGAGTGGCAAAGAAGGTGTCCTCGTCACCGGCTGCTCTCATCGTGGTGATTCCTAGCGGTCCGGCATTCCAACGATCCGATGGAGTGTGGGTAGTTCCACTAGCGGCGCTTGCGGAATAGGCCCAGGATCTGCGGCAAGTAGCCGGCCACGACGAGGACGATGATGAGCCGGATGATCTGCACCGCCACGACGGCGGGGCCGGCGCCGCCCTCCGCGGACAGAGCGAGGACGGTTTCCAGCGCGCCGGGCGAGGTGGCGAGGTAAGCCTCGAAGTAGGTGATGTGCAGCCACGCGGTCAGCGGCAGCGCGGTGAGCGCGCAGACGCCGATGACGACGACGATGAAGAGGATCGTGGCGGGAAGCTGCTTGGCAAAGGACCGCAGTGCCGGCACGGAGAGCCCGCCGCCGCAGACCCAGCCGATGGACATGAACGCCATAATCTTGAACACAAAAAGCGGTTCCAAGGTGTGCCCGGCAGGCAGGATCTGGGAGACAAGCACGGTCAGAATCAGCGGGCCCAACACCGCGGAAGCGGGCAGGCGGACGAGCTTGCCCAGGCGCTCTCCGAGGATCGCGATGGCGATGGTGAGCAGCACAATCCACCAGGTGACCTCGCCCTCGATGCTCATGTCGACACCGTGGCCAGCGGGGGCGTCGAGAAGCGAGACCACCAGCGGCAGCGACACCGACACCGCCAAAAGGCGCAGGTATTGGGTCAGCGCGACATAGCGATAGTCCGCCCCGAGCTCACTGGCCAGGGCTGGCATGAGCGAGGCCCCGCCGGGCAGCATGGACAAAATACCCGTCTCCCAGGAAATGTCCTTGGGCTGTGCGCGGTGCAGGAGCACGCCACCGCTGACGCCGATGAGCACGGTGATGAGGGACATTGTCACTGCCGCCGGCACGAAGCCGAGGAGCGTGGAGGCAGGCACGAGGGTCAGCGGAATGCCGGCCATCATTCCGATGAAACCGCGGGCCATGGCGTAGAAGCGGTCATTGACGGTGAGCTCGGTGCCCGTGGTCAGGGCCATGGCTCCGGAGACCACGATGGCGCCCAGGATCCACGCCGCGGGGACGTGCACGTAGCTGAACAGCGCCCCGAGGGCTGCAGACCCCGGGGCAACAATGAACCACCGTGCACGCATAGACATGCCGTCGAGTTTAATAGTGGCCATGGACTTTGGATTGAGCGGTTGGGCCATTCTCACCATCGGCGCGGGCGTGGCCGGCTGGGTTGACGCCGTGATTGGCGGCGGCGGGCTCGTGCTTATCCCGCTCATCATGGCGGTGGCACCCCAGCTTGCGCCGGCGACGGCGCTGGCGACAAACAAGGTGGCGGCGGTGTCGGGAACGGCGTCGGCGGCTTATACCTTGGTCAAGAAGGTTCGCCCGCCGAAAGGTGAACTCATCCGAATGGGGCTCACCGCGCTCGTGTGCTCCGGGCTGGGTGCTGTGGCAGCCGCGCTCATGAACAAGGACGTCATGCGCCCGCTCATCATCGTTCTCATGGTGGCGGTGGGTATTTTCGTGGCCTTCCGCCCGGATTTCGGCAGCGGCGATGGGGAGGGCCGGCGCGGTGGCTGGCGCACGTGGGCAGCACTCGGGGCCGTGGCGGCCATCGCCTTCTATGACGGCATCTTCGGCCCCGGCACCGGCATGTTCCTCATCATGGCGTTTACCGCTATCTTCTCCCAGAATTTCCTCACCTCCGCGGCGATGGCGAAGGTGGTCAACACGTGCACCAACGTCGGTGCGCTCGTGGTCTTCATTGCGGGTGGCCACGTGGAGTGGGCGCTCGCGATAGTGCTGGCGGTGGCCAATATCGTGGGCGCGCAGGTCGGCGCCCACACGGTGTTGGGAGGCGGTGCGAAGCTCATCCGCTACGCGCTGCTCACGCTCGTGGTCGTGATGAGTGTGTACCTGTCCTGGCAGCAGTGGGGTTAGAGACGGTTCTTCGTTTTCGCCGTGGCCACTGCGTTCCACGGGTCCTCCGGCCACGGGTGCTTGGGGTAGCGCCCACGCATGTCGGCGCGCACGCCGGCATAGGGCCCGGCCCAGAAGCTGGCAAGGTCATCGGTGACAGCGAGCGGACGGCCGGCGGGGGAGAGCAGGTGGAATTGCACGCGGTGGCCGCAGTATTCGGGGGATTCCGCCAGGCCGAAGCATTCCTGCAGTTTGATGGACACCACGGGGCGCTCACCGGACCAGTCGATGCGTGCATCGCGGCCCGAGGGCACAGGCAGGCGCTCAGGGGCGAGCTCGTCGAGGTGGCTGGCCTCCGGCCAGGGCAGGAGGCGCTGCAGGGCGGGGTACATGTCGGGCTTCTGCCCTTCGGCCAGCTGGCGCAGTTCCGGTTCGAGCCACTCTAGGCTGGCGCTATTACTCTCGACGTCCGGCCACGGCTCACCATAGGCCGCCCGCAGGTGGCGCAGGCGATCGCGCAGGTTTTGGGCCTTCTCGCTGAAGTGGAACAGGCCCAGGCCCTGGCCGGAGTTGCGCAGGGCTTCCACGGCTTCGTCGCCAGAAACCTTCACCGGGGTTTCAGAAAGCACGATGGCGCCCGCCGCGCGCACGCGCACGCCGCGAACCTTGGAGCCGTCGAGGAAAGCGCGGGTCTCCTCGGTGACGCCGACGATATCGAGGGCGTCTTGTTCCGTGATAGGTTCGGCCGCGCGGATGATGGCGTTGCCGGCATTGGACAGCGAGACCTCGGCGACGGCGAGCCACTCGTGGCCGCGAAGCCCCCGTGCGTCAGCGGAATCGAGAAGCCGGGCGCGAGTACCGCTGGCCAGAAGGTACTCCTTTTCCGCCACACGTTTGGCCACGAACTCGGGGAAGGCCGTGGCCACGACCACGCCTGGGTCCACCGGACCCTTGTTGGGCACGAGGCGCGCGAGGCGCTTCGGATCGGAATCATCCAGGCGCGCAATCGTGCTGGCCGCACCAGCACCGTGCTGGAGAAGCGCGGCTCCCCAGCGTGGGTGCGTCGGCAGCAGCGCCAGCTCTTCGGTGGCGTGGAGGGAGGAGAGGGTGCGGTGGGCGTCGGCAAGCGCGGCGGCGGGAGGGGGATCCAGGAGGGGGAAGTCCGGGCCCGCGCCCCAGCAGTCCATAAAAAGTGCTGCCTGCGTGAGGTCAGCGGAGAGGATCTCCGGGGTAACGTGCGGGGAAAAGTGCTGGTAATCGTCTTGTGAGTAGCAGCGGATGACGGTGCCGGGCGCCTCACGTCCGGCACGGCCGGCGCGCTGATCCGCGCTGCTTTTCGACGTCGACACCGTCACCAACCCACTCATCCCGCGCTGCGCATCGCGCTTGGGCACGCGCGAAAGACCAGCATCGATGACGGTGCGCACGCCCGGCACGGTGAGCGAGGACTCCGCGATGGAGGTCGCGACGACAATGCGCTGCTCGGTGGTGTAGAGCGCGGCGTCCTGCTCTTGGGTGGTCTGACGGCCGTGCAGGGGATAAGCGTTGTGGCCGGCGAGCGCCTCACAGACGAGGTTCACCTCGCGCACGCCGGGCACGAAGACGAGGGTGGACTCGTGCTGCCTCGCCGCGATGTCTGCCACGCCTCGATAGAATTCTCTATCCCCCGCCGCCCGGCCGGGCACGGGTTCATACGTGATGTCGAGCGGGTAGGTCACAGCCTCCGTGGTGTGGATGGGCGCACCGCCCATGAGCTGGGAGAAACGGGCGGCGTCGACAGTCGCAGACATGGCGATGACGCGGAAGTCCTCGCGCAGCTGCGACAACTCGAGACACATGCCGAGGACGAGGTCGGTGTCGAGCTGGCGTTCGTGGACCTCGTCGATAGCCACGGCAGCAACACCCTCGAGCTCCGGATCACGCAGGAGGCGGCGCAGCAGCACGCCGGGCGTGACGAACTCGACGTCCTGGCCTTTGCGGGAATCCCCGCGCACGGCATAACCGATGCGCTGGCCGGAGAGCTCCTGGAGGCGGTTGGCCGCCGCACGCACCGCCACGCGGCGCGGCGCGGTGACGAGTACCTTGCCGTGTACCTGGTTGGCCAAGGCCGGCGGAACGAGGGTGGTCTTACCCGTACCCGGCGGGGCCTGGACCACCACGTGGCCCTCGGCAGGAAGGGAATCGATGGTCTCCAGGACGGGGAGGCCGCGGCCGATGGTGGCGAGGTCAAACACAGTGGAATTCTAGCCTTCGAGCTTCCGCACCACGCGCCCCGGGGAGCCCAGCACCAGCGACTTGTCCGGAATATCCGTGGTCACCAGCGTATTCGCCCCCACAACGCAGTCCTCACCGATGGTGACACCCGGCAGGACCGTGACGTTCGCGCCGAACCACGTGTTCTCCCCGATGGTGATGGGCTTGGCTATCTCCCAGCCGTCCGCACGCATTTCATGATCATTAACGGGGTGGCCCACCGTGATGAGCGAGCAGTTCGGCCCCAGCATGACACGATCTCCCAGTGTCACGCGTGCTTGGGCCAGGATAGTGGCCCCGAAGTTGATGAACACGCCGCGGCCCACCGTGACGTTGCGACCAAACTCCAGGTTGAGCGGTGCATGGAGGCCGGGAATTTCAGACTCGGGCGAGAGCAGCGCGCGCAGGATCTCCTTCGCGCGTTCATGGTCGGTGTTCTGCAACTCGTTGAGCTCCTTGACCAAGCGAAAGCCGCGTTGGTGCTCCGCGCGGACCTCCTCATTAACGCCTGGCATGAAACACTGCCCGCTGGCCATGCGTTCAAAGGATCCGGTATCAGGGTGAGTCATGCTCACCATCCTATTGTTTTGCCCTACTCGCGGGTGAGAACTTCAAGGGCGGCGCGGTGAATGAACACTTTCCCGCGGCCCTGCTGAATCTCTTCCAAAATTCCCAGGTCAACCAAGTGGGCTAACCATGCGCTGGCGGTTTGGCGCTTGACGACGCCCATCTCCACCACGTCCGAGATGCGGACGTAAGGCTTGATGAGGATTAGTTCAGCCATCTCGTGTGGCTGGCTAATGACACCCGCAGCGCGTATTTCATGTGCGGTGTTCTCCTGGATGGCACGGAGTTGGGTGATCATCGAGGAAGCGTCGTCCGCCGCCGCGTACACGCCATGGATCATGAAAAGGAGCCAGTCCTCCCACGCTCCCTCAGCCGTCACGGCATTGAGGTAGCGATAGTACTCAGCCTTATTGCCGACGATATAACCGGACAAATACAAGACTGGAAGTTCAAGGAGTTTCTCTTGGATGAGATGGAGGACATTGAGGATACGGCCGGTGCGTCCGTTGCCATCGTAGAAGGGATGGATTGCCTCGAATTGATAGTGAAGGAGCGCCATTTTTACTAGCGAATCCACGTTATGGGTGGAATAGATATAGTCCTCCCATGCCGCGAGGTGACCTTCGATAATCTCCTTGCCTTCGGGAGGCGTGTAAAGCCGCTGTTGCGTGACGGGGTTGCCGATGAAAGTTCCCGGCAGGGAACGCACCTCGGCCTGTGTGTCCAGAAGTGTGCTGCATACGATTTTTGCCGTCTTTTCTGATAGTGGACGCTGCGATAACGAGGACAAACCTGCATGTAACGCGGAGTTATAGCGGAGAGCCTCCTTCGTGGCAGGGGAGGGCTCGGTATCGACCTGCCACGCTGCACGAAAGAGCTCGTCGTTAGTGGTGACGATGTTTTCGATTTCGGAGGAAGCGCGCGCCTCGCGCAGCGGGATCGTGGAGGTGATGATCTCCGGATTCGGGATGAGTTGGCACGCGGTACGCAGTTCAGCGAGCTTTTCTTTGGCGTCGATGATGGCCTTCAGCACCGGGACAGTTTCCACGACGTCCGCAGGCGGGAGGGGAGGAAGCTCGTTGTAGGGAATTTCTGGACTGTAGGTTGCCATGGCAAAAGAATAGACATGTTGGGCGGATATGTCGATTTTTTCCGAAATTTTAAACATATCCCGGCGACGTGTCGATTGCGTCGACATATCCGCGTACGCTCGTGGCAGAACAAACGTTGACGTGCCCACTACCTAGTGGGGGCACACCTTGAGGGCGGAAAGGCTCACTGACATGGCAAAAATCGGCATCATCCTTGGCTCTACCCGCGAGGACCGCGCCGGGCAGGCTATTGCTCAGTGGGTCGCTGACCTGGCCCACGGCCGCAACGTCGGCGACGTGGAGTATGAGCTCGTCGATCTCAAGGCCTTCGATGTCCCTGTTCTCACGACGTCGGTCATTCCGATGGCGGCCAACAAGAACTATGACGATGAGAGGGTCCAGGCTTGGTCCGATGCGATTGATGCCTGTGACGCGTATATCTTCGTCACCCCGGAGTACAACCGCTCCGTGCCGGGCGCATTCAAGAACGCGGTTGATTCCCTGGGCGCCGAGTGGGTAGGCAAGCCCATTGCCTACGTAGGCTACAGCTTCAGTGGTGGCATCCGTGCGGTGGAGGCCTGGCGCCTCGTCATGGCGAATTTCTCCATGACGCAGCTGCGCACCCAGCTCGACATCTCACTCGCCACCGATATGACGGAGGGCGAGTTCACCCCGGCTGATTTCAAGTCTGAGATCGTGGCAAACATCTGCGCCGAGCTGGAAGAAGCCCTATCCTAAAACGCATGGCAGATACAGCACGCGTCGCGGTCGTAACAGGGGCATCGTCGGGGATTGGGGAGGCGTCGGCAAGAGCATTGGCTGCCGATGGTTGGCATGTCATCGTCGGCGCGCGCCGCGTGGATCGCCTTGAAGCCCTAGCCAAGGACATCGGCGGCGAGGCCTATGCGCTGGACGTGACCTCAGACGAGTCTGTGGCGGAGTTTGCCTCCCACCTCGATCATGTTGATCTACTGGTCAACAACGCCGGCGGCGCCAAGGGCCTAGAGCCCCTCGTGGAGACCACCATCGAGGATTGGCAGTGGATGTACGAGGTGAACGTCCTCGGCACCGTGCGCATGATTCAGGCGCTTATGCCCAAGCTGGAGGGTGGCCTCATTATCAACATGGGCTCTGTCGCCGGCTGGAATGTCTACGAGGGCGGGTCCGGCTACAACGCCGCGAAGCATGGCGTGCGCGTGATTTCTCGTGCGTTGCGCATTGAGGAGCATGGCGTCCGCGTTACCGAGCTTGACCCCGGACGCGTAGCCACGGAGGAGTTCTCCCTCAACCGCTTCCGCGGTGACCAAGCGCGCGCGGAGGCCGTCTACGATGGCGAACTTAATCTCACCGCGGAGGACATCGCCGAGGCTGTGCGCTGGGTGGCGTCCCTGCCGGAACATGTCAACATTGACACCATGACCATTAAGCCGCGCACGCAAAGTTAAATTATCTGTTTCGCTGCAGGTGAGATGCTTCCTACACTGACGTGCGTAAATATCAACGCATGTGAACGTGGGGGTGTTAAGTGGCTCTCAGCGCCCTAGTGGCCTTGATGGGTGTGTGGTTCGCGGCGATGGCCTCGCCGGGACCGGATGTGGTGCAGATAATTCGTTTAGGTGCGCGTTCCACGCGTGCTGCCGTATGGGCAGCCATTGGCAGTACGACGGGCTTGGTGGTGTGGACGGTGGCCTCGCTGGCGGGGTTGACCGCGCTGATTTCGGCGCATCCTGTCATCCTCGTAGCACTGCAGGTTGCTGGTGGTGGCTATCTGCTGTGGATGGCTTTTTCTGCCATTAGCGGTGGCATTAAGGAGCGTCGGGCGCCGGCGACTGTGGTGAGCACCGAAAAGAGCGCCCCACAGCCGCGCGGATTTACCCCGGACGGGATCATCAAACTTGGTACCGCGTACCGCATGGGCTTGGTCAGTGATCTCTCTAACCCCAAGGTGGTCATTTTCTTCGGCGCTATCTTTGCCAATTTTATTGACCCCGGCATGGGATTCGGCGCCAACGCCGTGGTGGGCTCCGTGCTTATCGTTGAAAGCCTCATGATTTTTGTCGGCGTCGCGCTGTGCACCCGTGCGGTGTCGAAGTGGATGTCGAAGAACTCAGCTAATGTAGATATCTTCAGTGGCGTGGTGTTCGCGCTGCTTGGTGTGATCATTTTGGCAGAGGGCATTCGCGGGGTCCTGGCTCTCTAGGCGCACTGGTGGCTGGGTATGCTGGGCGGCATGCTAGACGTCTCAATTAGGGGAGAATCCATCAAGCTCGGCCAGTTCCTCAAGCTGGCCTCCTTGGTCGCCACTGGCGGCGAGGCGAAGGAGCTCATCGAGCAAGGCCAGGTTACGGTCAACGGCGAGGTTGTCACGCAGCGCGGGGCCACGCTCGCGCTTGGCGACGTCATCTGTGTCACCGACACCTGCGTCCGCGTCGCCGCCGAGGACGACGACGATGATTACTTCGACGAAGCCACCGCCGACGATGACTTTGACCCGGAGAAGTGGAGGAACCTCTAATGCCGGCTTTTGAAGCAGAAGTGGGAATGCCCTACTGGATTACTCTGGCGTCCTCCGATGTGAAGGCTTCGGAGAAGTTCTACTCGGCCGTGTTGGGCTGGGAGTTTGAGGAGGGCATCGCCCGCCTGCAAGGCCTGCCCATCGCGGAGATTGTTCCTGGTCAGGACACGTGGGCTACATACTTCCTCTCCCGCGATCTGGAGGCCGATTGTGCCCGAGTGGAGAAGCTCGGTGGAAAGATCTTGGCGCTGGGTGCGCCGCTTGCCCTCGTGCTCGATAACAGCGGCGCCATGTTCGGCTTGGTCCAGCCGGAGCTCGATCGTTTCGTGGCTGGTGGTGAGCCGGGTACCCCGGTGTGGCACGAGCTGGCAGTCTCGGAGAACCTCCGTTCCGCTGTTGACTTCTACGGTGAGCTCTTTGACTGGGAGATCCGCGGCGATGAACACTACGCCGTCGCTGAAGAAGAAGGTGCCGCCTTCGCCGGGTTCTGGCATGCGGAGGACCTCCCCAGCTTCTGGCAGACCTACCTGGGCGTGCGGGATGTGGACCAGGCAGCCAAGGCCACCGTGGACAATGGTGGTGAGGTTATCCGTGAACCTTATGAGTCCCCCTTCGGCCGCCTGTGCCTCATCGCCGATTCGACGGGTGCCACGCTGACCTTGTGCGAGGTCGAGGACGCCCCCGACGAGCCCATCGAGATCTAAAGAACAAAAAATGAGCACCGATACGCGCGTGGATGATGTGCGGGCAGTCGTGCGCCGCATCCCGCCCGGCAACGTCTCCACCTACGGCGAAATTGCCAAGGTGGCTGGCGTGGGCGCACGCTATGTGGGTTGGGTGATGTCGAAGGGAGCTGACCTGCCCTGGTGGCGCGTGGTCAACAGCACAGGCCGTACCCACTCTTCTGCTGCCCAGGACCACTGGGATGCGGAGGGGATTCCACACAACGGAAATCGTGTAGTGCTGGCGGAGTGTGGGCTGGATGCGGGGGATCTGGGGGACGTCGGCAAGCATGCCCCATAAGTGAAAGGACACGTGATGCGCGCCTGGTTTTTCCTCACCGTCGCCATCCTCAGCGAGGTCACCGCGACGCTGTGTCTCAAAGTAGCGCTGGAGCACCCGGTGGTCTACGGCGTCGTGGTGGTGGGCTATATCGTGGCCTTTTCTTCGCTGCACCAGGTGCTGCGCTGCGGCATGCATGTGGGCGCGGCCTATGGCATCTGGGGTGCCACGGGTGTGGTCCTTACCGCGGGGTTGTCCGCGCTTTTCTTCGGTGAGCAGCTCACACCGCTCATGGTGGTGGGCATGGGCTGCATCATCGCTGGCGTGGCCTGCGTGGAGATGGGCGGGCGCGAGCCGAAGCCTGAGCTGACGGAGGTGACGCCGTGATCTGGCTTGCTCTTGCCATCCTGATTGAAGTGGCCGGAACATTGGGCTTACGGATGCTTGCCGTACACGGCCACAAGGCGTGGATTGCGTGGGTCGTGGTGGCGTACGTGTCCTCCTACGTCTTCCTTTCGCTGGCCCTGCGGGAGGGGATGCCGCTCGGCGTAGCGTATGGCATCTGGACCGCATCCGGCGTCGCGCTCACCGCGCTGGCCTCCTATGCGCTGTTCCGCGAGCCTTTTACGTGGCTCAAAGGACTGGGCGTGGCGCTGATTATTGGGGGAGTACTCCTTGTGGACATGGGGTAAACGCTGTGGCGAGGACTAGGCTGTGACGGGTGTTGACAAAAACTGGAGCTTTCGCGCTCGCCCTCACCGCCACCCTCGCTGCTGCGCCAGCAGCCCAGGGCATGACCTTTGACCCAAACAAGGTTCCGCCGCGCACGCAGATGACCGTGCGCTATGCCGACGGCAACGTCGTCTCCACGCCCAACAGCCACGAGTCACGCCCAGCCTTGAGCCTGGTGAAGTTGTACCTGGGCACGTGGGTGCTCAAATACGGTGCGCCGGAGGACAAAGCCCGCGTGGAGAACATGATTCGCTTCTCCGAAGATGCCACTGCGGGTGACCTGGAGCGGAAATATCCGCAGGCTATCCCGTCCATCATCGCGGAGTATCACCTGGGAGAGACCCACCACAACGGCTACTGGGGTCAGACCACGACGTCAACAGAGGATCTCGCGCGCTTCGTGGGCGTTATTTCAACGGATCCGGCTGCCGCTCCCATTATGAAGGGCATGGCCACGGCAGCGCCCGCAGCGGCCGATGGTTACCGCCAAGATTTCGGCACCGCGCAGATACCCGGCATTCTGGGGACGAAGTTTGGCTGGTCGGATGACCGCCAGGTGCATGCCACCGCTTCCTTTGGCCCGGGCTATACCGTGGCGGCGAACACCTATGGCTCCCCAGCCGACCTCACCGCGGATGTCCTTGGGGCCGTCGAGGTCCTGCCCGCATCACCCCAGGTGCCCGCGCCACCAGCCGCGCCGACGCCGCAGGACCTGCGCGATCGAGCCTGCGAGGAGCTCAAGCGCCGTGTACCGAGCTCCTCCCATGTGTGCTAATCATACGAACCTAATATATGTTCGCCCGGGTGATTTTCACCCTCCAGCCGCGCCGCGCCGGGGGACGCCCTACAGTCCTGAAGGAACCCCTGCGCTCCCTTACCACGATCGCCGCCACCGTCGCGGCGATTGTGCAGGGCCCGTTCGACTAAGTCACTGCAGGCTCACTGCTCCCGGCGAGTGTGAATAGGTGTCATCGGCCTTGGCAAGGCGGTGGGCGCGGATGCCAAGGTAGATGACCAACGGGTACATGATGAGTGCCACCAGGATGTACTGCGTAATCAGCTGCCAGGTCGCATCCCACATGTAGTTCCACGCGAAGTGGAGACAGAAGGAGACGAACAGCGCGCCCACGCCGATGCCGAGGCGCCACCACCAGGGCTTATGGGCGGCATAGATAGCCCAGCCAATGCCGAAACCGGCGATGGCCGTAAAACTCATGTGCAGGCACGGACCTGCCACGAGGCGCAGGCCCCACATTTGCAGCATGCCAATCCAGTCCGAGGTGGGGTGCATCAAGGCGCCCATGGAAGCGTAGAGGGTATTTTCTAAGACTTCGAAGCCCCAGCCCACGAGCGCGCCCACGATAAACCCGTGCCAGGGGCGGTTGAGCTGGCGGAAGCTCAGCAGGACGAAAACCACGCCGAGGGCCTTGGCGAATTCCTCCGGATAGGCGCCGCCCCAGGACATCATGGACTCCTCCCAGCCGATGCCGACGCTGAGATCGGTAAGTGGTGTGGCGGTAAGTAACGCGAGAGATACCGCGGCGCCGGCGCCCCACAGCACGCTTGCCGACGCCCACCCTTTCCCCGGCCGCGCCCACATCGGACTCCGGCTCCACAGGAAAAGGCCCAGTGCGAGGAAGCCCACGCCGATGAGCACGCTGACTAGGCCTGGCAGCGGCGCGACGAAGAAGGTCACGGCTAGGTTGAGCAGTGACCACGGCAAGCACAGGCCAATGATGATCCACAGGGTGACTCGGAAAATCTTGCTCATCGGAAGGCCTCCATAAACTGTTCGGCGAGATCGGTGGGCTCACCATCGGAGAAGATGATCTGATAGTTGAGGTCGCCTTTGGCGACGCTGAAGGCGTAGATCGGAACGACGTCATACGTTCCAAGGACAAGGATGCCGTCCTGATCCGTGACCTCCGATTCCGCCGGCATGCGTCCAAAGGATGTGGCGCGTACCCCTCGGCGCAGGGCGAGAGCATCGTCATCGACGCCCTCGGTCACATAGGCCTCGACCAAGGTATCGCCACAGTCCCACGCCTGGTTGGCCATGGAATCATGGTTGACGCTGCACTTGAGGCCGTCGATGGGCTGGCGCCAGTCGGGGTCATCCAGCACCACGTCTTCAAGCTCAGGTTCCTGTTCTGGCAGGGCCAGGCTCAGCACTGCGGGCGTACCGAGGACGAGGACGGTTGCGCCCAGCACCGCGAAGAAGGGCCCTGTCATCTTCGCCGGCGGGAAACGATAGGAAGTCATGGGCACCACATTAACGCGTGCTTCTGACATAGAGTGAAGTGCATGAAGGATCTGTACCAATTTGTTAATGGCCCCTGGATTGAGTCCCACGTGATCCCCGATGACCGCGCCGTCGATGGCACGTTCCACGCGCTGCGCGACGAAGCCGAGGAGCTCGTCCACGAGATTGTCAAGGAGGACACCGGACGCCCCGGCACCCTGTATGCCTCCCACATGGATACCGAGGGTGTGAACGCTGCTGGCACCGCACCGCTGGCCGCCGATCTAGACAAGCTGGTTGCCGCCACCCCGGAAGAGCTGGCCCACAACCTGGGCAAACTCGAGCGCGAGGGCATTGGCGCTCCGGTGACGTTCTGGGTGGAGAAGGACTCCGGCTCCGAGGAGGCGGTGGCCTACATTATTCAGTCTGGCCTGGGTCTGCCCGATGAGGCCTACTACCGCGAGGAGGCCCACGCGGAGATCCTGGATGCCTATGAAAAGCACGTGGCTACCATGCTGGGCTTCCTTGACCCAGCGCGCCTCTTCGGCCTCGGCGCGGAGGCAGCTGCAACCCGCATCGTGGCTCTGGAGAAGGAGATCGCGGCCGGGCACTGGGATGTGGTGGCCGCCCGCGATGCGGTGAAGACGTACAACCCGGGGGACGTCGATAAGCTGCCGAGCATTACCCGTGCCATCCTGAACGGTGGGGGCCTGCCCGAGCACCGCGTGGTGGCCATGATGCCCTCCTACTTTGAGCACCTCGAGGGCCTGTTTACCGTCGGCCGTATGGCGGATTGGCAGCTGTGGGCCACGTGGCACATCCTGCTCTCCCGCGCGCCGTACCTTACCGAGGAGATTGGCCGTAAGAACTTCGAGTTCTATGGCACCACGCTCTCTGGCGCCACAGAGCAGCGCGATCGCTGGAAGCGCGCCGTGGGCTTGGCGGAGAACATGGTGGGCCAGGAAATTGGCAAGGTCTTTGTGGATAAGCACTTCCCGCCCTCCTCGAAGTCGGAGATGGATGAGCTCGTGGACTACCTCACGGCTGCCTACCGCGAGCGCATCTCCCAGCTGGAGTGGATGACCCCTGCCACTCGCGAGCGCGCGTTGGAGAAGCTGTCCCAGTTCAAGGCCAAGATTGGCTACCCCGACACGTGGCGCGACTACTCTGACCTGGAATTCTCGCCGAAGGGCGCGGACCTTGTGGCCAATGTGCGCGCAGGTAGCGCCTGGAACCACGACTATGAGCTGGCCAAGATTGGCAAGCCGGCTGATCGCGATGAGTGGTTCTCCACCCCGCAAACCGTCAACGCCTTCTATAACCCGGTGGTCAATGACATCACTTTCCCGGCCGCCATCCTGCGCCCGCCGTTTTATAACCCGGACGCAGATGCCGCGGAGAACTTCGGCGCGATTGGCGCGGTCATCGGCCATGAAATCGGCCACGGCTTTGACGATCAGGGCTCGCAGTATGACGGCCAGGGCAACCTCAATTCCTGGTGGACCGAGGAGGACCGCGCCGCTTTTGAGAAGCTCACCGCCAAGCTCGTGGATCAGTATCAGGGAAAGGTGCCGAAGGTGCTTGAGGGCACCGATTCCGCGGGTGTGAACGGCAGCTTTACCCTCGGAGAGAACATCGGTGACCTGGGCGGACTCGGCATCGCCGTGGTGGCCTACAAGAACTACTGCGCAGACAAGGGCCTAGACATCAACGGCCAGGTTGCGCCGTTCGAGGCCGAGGGTGCCGAGCCGGAACTGGCGGAGCACGAGTACACCGGCCTGCAGCGTTTCTTCCTGGCATGGGCGCGGGTGTGGCGCACGGCTATCCGCCCAGAGATGGCGACCCAGTACCTTGCCATCGACCCGCACTCCCCGGCGGAGTTCCGCTGCAACATTATTGCGGACAACATTGATGAGTTCTACGAGGCTTTCGATGTGGAGGGCGGCATCGCGCCGGAGGAGCGCGTCACTATCTGGTAGTACCCTTGGGGGCCATGAGTGAGTGGACCATCGGCGGCCAAGACCGCCAGCTAACGCCGGAACAGCAGCTGGAGCAGCTCTCCTCCTACATGGAGGTGCACTACCCGCTGCCGGACTTCCGCCCACCGTGGGCCGGTGGTGGCTCGCCGGAGGCGGATCGCTATTGCGCACTGCTGCCGGACCGTATCGTGCAGGCCTCCATGATGGTGCTGGGCTCTGCGGTGGATCATTCGCTGCCCGGAACCGCCTTCACGGAGGGCGTGACGGTCACGGAGTCTGAGGTCGGCGCGGTCTTTACCCCGTCCGATGCTGACGGCAGCCGCTGGGCGGTATCCCTGCATTCGGGTGGCTGGTGGCGCGGTGATGGGCAGGCACTGGAGATGCAGTGGCGCCCTGAGGTTGCCGCGGCGGCGCAGCTGTCGGGCACGACCATCATTGATGTGGACTATCCGCTCGCGCCCGAGCACACCGTGGCGCAGATGGTCGAGTCCGTTCAGAAAGCCATCGACTATGCCCGCGCCCAGGGCGCTGAGCACGTCACGGTGTGGGGTTATTCTTCCGGCGCGGCCCTTGCGGCGCTGGTGCCTGCCGACGCCCTCCTGGCCACCTACCCCGACTTTGGCGCCCTAGCCAAGCTGCCGGAGGATATCCGCAATAACTACGCCATTGACGTGGAAAAGCTCCCCGGTGTTTACTCGCGCATCCTTGTGCAGACCGCGCTGCAGGACGAGATTGCTCAGCGCGTGGAGATCCCCGGGGCGGAAACAGCCGAGTACGTGTCGATGCACCGCATCTCCACCCCAGCGGTAGCTCGCCAGCGCATTACAGAGACGGCGGAGTTTTTGAAGTCCGCCGTCTAAGAGGCTCGAGATTTACTGCTCCCACTCGGGGCGAATTTTCATCTCTGAGTTCTTCCACAGCCCGGAGCGCTGGATGACCTCGAGGTCGATTTCCGCCTCCGCTGGGGCCTCGCCCAGGGAGTTGGTGCGCAGCTCGTATTTCTCAATCGAGCCCCAGTCGCGCGCCCAATCGTTGTTGAGGTAGCTCGGGATCTCGTAGGAATAGTTCACGGCCTCCGCTGTGGCCATCGCACCGCCACCGGAGAAGGACTGGAAGTCCGTCAGGGAGGTCTGCGCGGCGGCGTCGGGAAGAATGCGGAACTCCGGAATCTCCGTCACGCCCGCATAGTGGTCAAAGGTCCGCTGGCATGGGAACTGCAGCGCCACCGACCAGTCCAGCAGGGCCGGGGTCTCGGCATTGAACTGCGAGTTGATAGAGGCCAGCTCCGGAACGCGCGGCGGGGTAAATGCCATCCAGTCGTCCTCGTCGGTGGAATCATCAACCGCAACGAGGCGCACAACGTTGGCCTCCTCAGGAAGGTCCTTGCGGGCGATGCGGAGGTTGCGCCACTTGGGGGTTGCGCCGACGTCGGAAAGCTCGGCTTCACCTTTGTTCGTCACGGTGCCATCCTTGAGCGTGCCGTACTCCAAGGTGAGTTCGGTGCCCTCCTGCTCCACGCCGTTGACATCATGGTGGTAGATCTTGCCGGCGGCGGACACCGCCAGAACGGGGGTATCCTCGGTCTCCTCCGGCAGGTTGTACCACTGTGTCGTGATGGTGGCGGTGGAGCGCTGGGATTCCGAATAGGAGCCCATGACCGGGACCTTCGTGTAATCCAAGTTGAAGGGCAGGTGCATCTCCGAACCATTCACGCCGCGGGTACCACGCACACCACCCGCGGAGGAATCGGTGACCTCGGTGGCCTTCTCCTCGTGTTCGGCGGTGCCGGTGGTGGTGGCCTCCTTCTGTTCATTGGAGGTGGCGGCGCTATCCCCGGTGCTGTTCGCAATGGCGCCTACCGACGCCGAGTTGAGGTTCTCCGGCTCGATATCCTCCTTGATCAGGTTGGGGCCGAAACCGTAGTTGTCTTCCTTCTTGTCAACGAGCGAATCCTTGAATTCTCCCTTGACGGGCGTGAGGAAGGCGTCGTTGGTGTTGGTCTCCACCAGGGTGGAATCTGCCAGTGAGCAGGTGTCTCCACGCAGGGACGCCAGGTTGCCCTTGCCCACCGAGTAGGAATCTGCTTGGGCCACATAGCCTTTGGCAAAGGAAGCGCAGGAGAACGCCACGATGAGGGCGCAGGCGATAGCGATCGGCGCTGACATAGCACCAGCCCAGCGCGAAACCTTGGCCGCGGACGCTTTCTCAAAGTCTTCGAGTGTGCCGTTGGCCTCGGCCTTGTTCTTGCGGTAATCGTGGATGAGTGACTGGTACAGGCCAATCGCCAGTACCACCATGCCGATGGCCAGGACGACGGTATTGGCCTCAATAGCCTTGAACTGGACGGTGCGGTCCCACCACGGGATGCCGAAGGAGGACACGTACCACCAGGCATTCCAGCCGCCCAACGAGATAGCCATGAGGAAAATGACCGCGGCGATGGAGAAGGTGCGCGCACGGGGCGAGCGCAGGGCGATCTGGGAGAGCACCACGGAGCCAAGCGCGGCGATGACACCGGCAATACCTGCATAGATACCGAAGTGGTGCGTCCACTTCGTTGGGGTAAACATGAGGAAGAAAGCCGAGAGCGCCATGATGGCCAGCAGGCGCTGGGTAGGTCCGACCTCCGCGCCGACCACGCGGTGGTTCTTGATGAAGGCGTAGATGATGAGCGCCAAGCAGAAGATCATGGTGAACATGGCAAAGCGGCGCGTGAGCGAACCATCCACGGAAGGCTCAAAGAGCGTGGCGTAGCGCACGAACTCGGAATACCACGGCAGGGAGGGACCGACCTGGGAGCGCACGCGTGTGGACTCGAGGACGCTGGCCAGGGTCTGGTCACCAAAGGCCGCCACCATAACGGCCGTGCCGCTGGCGAGGAAAGGCGCAATGAGAGCTAGCCAGCCCACCTGCGGGGCGCGCTCGCCCATGATGCGGAAGAGCGCCGGGAGGCAGACCAGGAAGATTCCCACAGCGGTGAGGCCCGTGGGGCCTGCCGCCAAGGTAATGCTGGCCACGATGGTGCCCACGGCAGCAGGCAGAAGGCGGTGCGTGGAAATCGCGCGTTCAAAGGAAGCCCAGGTCACCATGACGCCCAACGCCACGATGGGCTCGGGGCGAATGCCGTTGTTGTAGGGCAGCCAGAAGGCCAGGAACATTAACGCCGCGGTCCAGTGCGCGAGGCGCCGGTCATTGACGCGACCGCCAAAGCGCGGCAGCATCTCCCGCGAGAGGATAAACCAAATGATGAGCGCGGAGATGAGCGATGGCAGGCGCACAACAACAGACGTGCTGGACAGCTGCGCCAGCCAGGCGACGAGGTCATAGTAGGGCGCGCCAAACGGTGCCTCAGGAACGCCGTACCAGCGGTAGTAGTTCGCCATGTAGGTCGCGTGATCCGATACGCGGCCCATCGTGAGGATGAAGCCATCATCGGATGTGTTGGAGCCGAAGATGTACCACCAGCCCAGGACTGCGGCCACCACGCCATCGAGCGGGCGAATCTGCGTCCACGTCTCCGGCATAAAGCCGAAGCGCTTGCCGTCGAGACGGTCGATGCGCCACAGACATACAAGGCTGATCACGACCATGGCCAAGCCCAGCCACATGGCGATGAGCTTCAGTGCTGTTGGTGACGAGGTGAAGCGGGAGTTGACCTCCACGTGGATGCGCAGGTCGCTGTCCAGCGCCTGCAGGTTCTCCGGAGTGTTATCGATCTCGGTGTAGACACCGGTGACCTGCGGGCGCAGGTCCTCCTCGGAGGTCTTCGAGTACGTGCCCAGTGAGACAGTGGTGGCCTCTTCGGTGGAATCGATGCGGAGGGAGGCGTCGTCAGGCAGCTTGGCCACCTGCTCCGGGGTAAGGGAGAACACTACTTCATCGAGGCTGGTCACCGACAAGCCATCCTCGCCGGCACGGACGAACATGCCGCGGTTGGAGGCCTTCTTCGACTCCGGCGGGATGGTGCCGTAGAGCAGGTCCTGGCCATCGCGCAGCTTGTCGACGGCCCCCAGTGGGATCTCTGCTTCAATCTCCTCCGGCGCCACTGAGATGAGCGGTGCGTTGATGGATTGCAGGGAGTCCTGCTGCGGCCAGTCGAAGGAGGACTGGGTCTGATTGACCGGCAGCAGTGGCGTGGCTACAAAGCACAGGAAGCCGATGAGTCCGGCAATGATGGCGGTGAGCCGCAGGGACTGCGGTGCTGAGGTTTTCCTATCTGACACGGCGATCAGTCTACGTCACTGCCTCGCCTTATTGAGAAACGCTCTTAGGAACGTGCCGCCACAATGAAGGGACCGATCTGGGTGGTTTCCCAGCCCTTCTCAAAGACATCTGGGTTGAAGAAGACGGCGCGGTAGCGCACGTTGGGCTGGTTCGGGTAGATGTCTTCCGCCAAGTGCGTCTTGTAGCCATCGCCCGGCTCTTCCAGATCGCCGCGGAAAATGAGGACATCCGGCCCACGCCACGGAGATGAATCGAGAGACTTCGCAAATTCCTCTGGGTTCTGCTCCCAGGACCGCTTAGCCCAATCTTCAATCTGCAGGTTGCGGGTGTTGAACTCACCGAGCGGGTTGGCGTAGTGACTGGTGAATGCGTTGAACCCGTAGTAGGGGTTGTACGCCATGAAGAGTTTTTCATCCGTGAGCACCACGGTGTCCGCGGCTTCGTAACCTTGTGCATCGATAAACTGGCGAATCTTGCCGTAGTTGGCAGCAGAATCACTGGTGTAGCGGTCAGCGCGTTCGCCGTAGCCGTCGGTGTCGGTGTAGGCATGATCCAGCGCTGTCTCGTTGGTGGCCGGAATCTGCTGTGCGTAGTAAATGCCACCAATGCCCAAGATGAGGGCAAAGGCCGCCGTAACGCGCTTGCTCATGCTTTCAGTGAAGCGCTCCGGATACAGCGTGGGAAGGCCCATGAGGCGGACGTCCGCGAGCGCGAGGATACCGGCTGTGGCGAAGAGGACAACCACCATAACTTCGAGGCGGAATCCCAGCAGCGTGTGACCTGCCAGCGTCATGACCATGGACGCCACCGTCCACAGGTAGGTTCCTACGAGCGCGGTGCTCAGTGCGCGGAGATCTGGCTCATCGATGCGCAGCACGAGGTAGACCAGGCCGATGATGCTGAGCAGTCCGATGACGGACAGCGACAGGAATGGCGCTGGGATTTGGGTGCCTTCCTCCGGAAGGTAATGCTGCGCTGCGGATTCTAAGGGCGCGGAGGCACGGAGGACGCCGTTGATGTAGGGAGCCCAGGCAATGGCTGCGATGGCCAGCGAGCCTGCGGCAATCGCAGCGAGGCGCACGAGGGGCTGCCACGTGCGCTCGGAGACGCAGACGACAAGGGCGATGAGGCTGACGATGGTGAGCGCGACAGCACCCGTGTACAGCGTGTAGAAACACGCGGAGATGCCCAGGTAGAGGGCAATGGCAAGAGTGGAAAGCCAGGAGCCGTCATATGCGCGGGAACACAGGATGGCTACGGCTGGAACGCCCATGGCGATAACCGCCGAGTAGGGCTCTTCAGCACCGATGGTGAGCGTGATTGCAGTGGTGGTCAGCGCGATGGCGGTGGCCACGGGCAGAGAAGCGACTAGGCGCTGCCACAGCGGAACCAAGATGCAGCCGGCCACCGACAGGGAGATCAGCGCCCATGGCTGATACACCTCCCAGCCGGGCATAGAGAGAAGGTTGGCCAAGCGGCCGCCCATCCAGAACCAACCCAGGGGGTAGAAGGTGGGCAGGCCCTCGTAGTTCATGTCCGCATACGAGCTTGTCTCCGTCAGTCGCGTCAGGAACTGGGTGCGGAACACCTGGTCCACCTGGACGCCGTCGAGCCAGAGGCGCGAGGCTGATAGCGGCAGGCCGATGGTGGCCAGGGTGAGGAGCGCGGGGGAGAGGTAACACACGGCAGTGGTGAGCCAGGTGCGCCAGCGCGGGCGCTGGTTGACCGCATCTTTGTGCTCATCGAAGAGCCACCACACGCACAGAGCCCCGACGAGACCGACAGTGAGCACCGTGCCCGTCGTGCTCAACGCACGAGTGACCATGGACGTGCTAAACGCCGGTAGAGAGACCGTCTTGAAGGCAAAGAACCCTAGAAGGGTGACAAGGCCGCCGCCGAAAGCGGCGGCGACGATGCCCACGAGGCAGGCGCGACGTGACAGACGGTCGACGTCATATTCCATGGCGGGGGACTCAGTCATGCTACAAGTCTCCCACACGCCACGGACTTAGAGGAACTTTAGAACGGTAGCTTTCGGAAGATCGCCTGTGGGATGAACTTGAAGCCCAAGGACACGTACTCGAAGAGCGGGTGCACGTAGATGGATTGCTTACCGTCCAGAACGGCCTTGACGGTGGCCTTGGCCACGTCAGAGACGTTGACGGTCAGCGGAGCTTCGCCGGCATCCGCCGACATCTTCGTGCGGACTTGGCCCGGGCGGACTACAAGCACCTTAGCGCCGGAACCGCGCAGGGCCTCACCGAGATTGATGAAGAAGCCATCGACACCAGCCTTGGAGGCACCGTAGACAAAGTTGGAGCGACGCACGCGCATGCCCGCGACGGAGGACAGCGCCACGATGGTGCCGTGGCCCTGCTCCTTGAACTTCTGCCCCAGGAGCACGCCGAGGGACACCGGTGCGGTGTAGTTGGTCTGCGCAGAAGCCACGGCCTTGGCCTGGTCCTGCCACAGTTCTTCCTGGTCGCCCAAGGTGCCGAAGGCGACGATGGCGATGTCGACGTCACCACGCTCAAACGCGCGCTTGATGACGCCCGGGTGGGCCTCGAAGTCCGTAGCGTCAAAATCGATGACCTCAACGTCAGCACCGCGGGATTCCAGGGTGGCCTGTGCCTGCGCGATGCGCGGGGAGTCCGGGCGAGCAGCGAGGGTGACCTTGGCGGGGCCGCGATCGAGGAATTCCTCGACGATGCCCAGGCCGATCTCGGAGGTACCACCGAGAAGGAGGATGTGTTGTGCTTGGCCTACTGCATTCAGCATGAGGTGATTCCTTTCTAGTGCAGCTCGAGGCGGCGGGACATGTCGGAGGCGAAGACACCGGTCGGGTCGATGTCGTTGCGGGTCTTGAGCCAACCTTCCAGGCCTGGGTACATCGTGTGGAAGTTTTCCGCCGAGGTGCGGGACTCCTTAGCCAGGTAGAGGCGGCCGCCGAACTCCATGACGCGCTTGTCCAGATCATCGAGGAAGGCACCCAAGCCCGGCTTGATGGGGAAGTCCACGCAGACGTTCCAGCCCGGCATCGGGTAGGACAGCGGGGCCCTGTTGCCCGGGCCGAAGAGCTTAAACACGTTGAGCGCGGAGTAGTGGCCGGACTTTTGTATGTCGCGGATGATGTCCTTGAAAGGCTCGACCGCGTCCATCGGCACGACGAACTGGTACTGCAGGAAGCCATTGGATCCGTAGCCGCGGTTCCACTCGCCGATGAGATCCAGCGGCTGGTAGAACTGCGTGAGGTTCTTGACTTGGTTACGGGCTGGAGAGCCCATGAGGTAGTAGGCCTCACCAATGGCCATGAGAGACAGCTTGTTCATGGTGAAGTTCGGGAAGATGTCCGGAACGGTCATGAGTTGCGGAGCATTGAACTTCAGCGGATCCTTGGCCAGCTTCGGGGCCAGCTCCTCGAGCTGTGCCAGGGTGGCCAAGGAGCCACGGGAAATAGTGGAGCGTCCGAGCTTCGGTTCCGGGGAGATGACGTCGAACCACGCGGAGGAGTATGTGTAGTTGTGCTCCGAACCGTCAGAGTGGAAGGCGACGGTCTCGTCAAGGTTATCCGTGCGGTCGGTGTCCGCGATGAAGTACGCGGTCTCCGTCTTGGTCATCTTGATCTGCGCGCGCAGGATGATGCCGGTCAGGCCCATGCCACCAACAGTGGCCCAGAAGAGTTCTCCTGTTGGATCCTCATCTGATCCATCCGGGGTCAGATGGAGGACGCGACCGTCGGCAACGAGCAGCTCCATAGAGGTGACGTGATTACCGAAGGAACCGGCGGAGTGGTGGTTCTTGCCGTGAATGTCCGGACCAATGGCGCCACCGATGGTGACCTGGCGGGTGCCCGGCAGAACCGGTACCCACAGGCCGTACGGCAGGGCAGCCTTCATGAGTTGGTCCAGGGTGACGCCGCCGTCGACGTCAACGATGCCCGACTCCGGATCGATGGAGTGGATCTTGTTGAGGGCCTGCATGTCGATGACCAAGCCGCCGCCGTTTTGAGCGGGGTCACCGTAGGAGCGGCCCATGCCTCGGGCGATGACACCGCGACGGAGGTGGGAAGGCTTGTCGGCGTTGTCCTCAGCAACCTGGGCAACGGCGGACTTGATGACGTCGATGTCCGGGGTGGACAGGACGTGGGCGGTTGACGGCGCAGTGCGGCCCCAACCGTAGAGGGACTTCTCAGTAGTATGCAGTTCCATCTCTTCTTCTTTTGACTCGATGTGATGGGTCGATTCTCCACCCTACATAGCAAGAGAGACAGATGGCGTGAGGGAAAACGTGAGATTAGGTACACATACAAAACAAACCGGACAGGCGTACTGTCTGATCGTGTGGGGTGTGGTGATGGGCTAGTGCAGATCCATGATGTCCCGAATCTCGTCTGGGAGCTCCTCCTGAGTAGTGATCTCGGGCCCCTCATATTCGCGAAGAATCTCGTACACCCGGCCGCGTGAAGCGGAATCGAGGATCGGCAGTTCCTCAGCAATGAGCCTGGTCATGAAGCCGTCGAGAGGCAGCGCGGTGTGTTCAGTGGCCAGGAAGTGGCCGTGGCGCTTGTCATCTTCGGCGCGGTCGTCGTGAGCCGCGCGCTGTGCTGGGGTGAGGTGCTCTTTTTTAGAGGAGTACATGCACGGTAGCCTACCGCCCGCCTACAGTAGGGCGATATGACTACTCCCAAGACTGACAACTACGCGCTGGATGACACCCTGCCCGGCCGCATTACACAGGCCGCTGCAGTAGGAATTATGACGGCATTCCCGGATTGGATTAAGAACAAGACCGCGCTTGTGTGCGCCTACATCTTGTCTTTCCTCGGATTCGGCGCGCTGGTGGCTATTACTAATGCAGAAAGCCACGAGGACCGACCAGAGCCGGAGCTTCCCGACGTCCCTGCGTGGGCCATCCCCGTAGCCTTTGCCATTCTGGTACTCGGTGGCTGGTTGAACATCAAGATCCAACAGGGCATCGTGAGCTTCACCCGCCGCCGCGGCGTGTCCAAGCCGTGGACCCTGTGGGGCGCCATTGGTGCTGCTCTAACCTTCCTTTTCAGTGAGCTGGAGGCCCGCGAGCACGCCGCCCACAGCTAAAAGTGCGTATGGTGGGGCCCATGAGCTCAAAGGTCACAGATCTGGCGCAGGTCCGCGCCGATCGTGGCGACGCCGCTCGCACCTTGCTCTGCCAAGTCTCTAATGTCCGTGCGGAAGCCGAGGTGCACCGCCAGATTGGTTTCTCCGATGCGCTGACGCTGGAAGAGCTCCACCGCATCCTCGAGGTGTGTTTCGGATTGCCGGAAGAGAGCTCCCCTTGGCACTTCTTTGAACACCGCGATGCTCGGGGCCAGCGCATTGATCCAAGCCATACCGTGCGTGAGTTCCTTCGCCGCGAGGGTGAACAGATTGATTATGCGTGGGGCTTGTGGGATTTCGAGATTGTTGTGGTCGAGACCTATCCGCGCGATGGCGGCACGCCAGAAGCCCTCTGTGTGGGCGGTTCTGGTTCTTTCCAGACTCCGTTCGATCTCACTGCCGTCAATGCGGAACTTACCGGCCAAGAAACAATCGATGAGGTCCTTGACCTCGTTGCCGCTCCCATTCGCGCGCTCATTGAGCGTTCGCGGCTCTATGACTTCGTACCGCTCCTTCAAGCACTTGACCTGCACCGTGGGATTAACGTCGATGGCGCCACGCTCAACCAGTTGCGCACCCTGCCGCGAGAGGTCACCAATGAGGGTAAGGATGCTTTCTGGTCCATGGCGTTGGCCTTGTCCTGTATGGGTGGGCGCGCACTGACTGATTCGGTGGTGGAGACCTCTATGGCAGCATTGGGCTGGGTGGATGATGACGGCGAGGAGCTTCATGGCTCTGACATCCGGGAATTATGTACCGCGTCTCTCGACGTTTTGGCGTCCTTGGGGGCCTATGGTGTCGATGCCGCCGCACCGGTTGATCGCCTAGACATTTACCGGGCTCTCGTGCGCGGGTAGAGTATTGCGCCGTGACTAAACCAACCTCTACCGGTGACTCCACTCTGAAGACGCAGCTCGTGCGCTTCGTATCCGTCGGCGTGTTCACCGCGGCCATTGATTATGGTCTCACTCTATTCCTTACTTATCTGGGCCTGCATCGCTCGTTGGCGAAGGCCATCGGCTGGGTCTTCGGCACGATCGCCGCCTACATCGCTAACGCTCGGTGGACTTTCGGTGCCCACGTGTCCGGTCGCACCGCGGGCGCGGTGGGCATGCTGTACCTCGCCACCTTTGCGGTTCAGAATTTCTTGTATTGGGTTCTCAACGCTCCGCTCATCAGCATGGGCTTTGAGGGAGCGCTCAAAGACACCATTGCCTTCGTCATTGCGCAGGGTGTGGCAACGGTAACGAACTTTGCTATTCAGCGCGTGTTCATTTTTAAGGACAAGTAAAATTCCTGACATGCCCAACCATGCCGAACGCCTTTCCCGGTCGAACTCCCTGCAGGCGCAGGGAACAAAGTTCGCCATCACGGGCGCAATCTCTGCGGTCATTGACGTCGGTATTACGTGGCTTTTTCAAATCGGCTTAGACCTCTTCGGCGGGGTAACGTCGCGCACCTTGGGCTTTGTGGCCGGTACCTTGGTGGCGTACCTGCTCAATCGGCGGTGGACCTTCAACGCGAATGCGTCGAAGCGTCGCTTTGCGGCCGTTATCGCTACCTACGCCATGACTTATGCGATCAATATCCTTCTGTATCGCTGGGCGTTTCCCTTCTTTGACCACAACCTGGAATGGCCGTCCTCGTGGGCGCTGGCCATGGCTTTTGTTATTGCCCAGGGTACGGCCACGCTCATTAACTTCTTTGTTCAACGCTGGGTTATTTTCCGCAGCACACGCAAGTCCTTTCAGGTGGACTAGCTCCGCAGTTGAGGGCGCGGCGGATTAGGGGCGGCGGAAATCTTCCTTGCGGCCGCGGTTGTGCAGGCGCAGCCACTCCACAAAGCCCTTGACGTCATGCTGCTGGACTAGGAAGAACCAGCCGAAGCGCGCGAACTCCTGTGGCAGGAGCTTGCGCATTCCGCGCTGCCACAGCAGGTAGCCGCGGTTGCGGTAGGTGAAGAAGCGCTTGAACTCGCCCTCCGGGTATTGCGTGTGCATCGTGCCGCCGAGGATGGGCTTGAACTCATCGGAACCGTCTGGGTGTAGGTAGCTCGTGGTCAGGGCGGTGCCGAAGTTTAATCCCGAGTTGACCAGGCGGCGGTGATATTCCACTTCATCGCCGCGGATGAACAGGCGGTAGTCCGGAACGCCGATGATTTCCATCGCCTCAGCGGAGATCAGCGCGCCGTTGAAGAGGGAGGCGATTCCGGGTAGAAAGTCCCCCTCCAACTCGCTCATGTAGCGGCGCCACACCAGGCCCTGGCGCAGCGGGAAGGCGAGCTTGGCTGGTTCATCGATGTTGCACACGGCGGGAGAGACCTCGTGCAGGTTGTTCTTCTCAGCCACGCGGTAGAGCTCCTCCAACACGTGGTGGTCGGCGGGGCGGCCGTCATCGTCCGCGCACCACACCGCGTCCGCGCCCAGGGCGAGTGCAGTCAGAAAGCCCAGCGCAAAGCCGCCCGCACCGCCTAGATTGGTTTCCGAAGGAACGTAGACGGCGCGCTCGCCCGCCAGTTCGTGGAGCAGATCCTCTACTGCGTGCTCCGCACCGTTATCCACCACGATGACCCACTGCACTGGGTGCGTTTGGTTCACCACCTGCTCAAGCGAGGCGCGCAGCAGCTCTACGCGCTGGTGGGTGACGATCACAGCGGCCGTTGTTCCGGCCGGGGACAGGGTGGCAGTCATGCGTTCCATTGTGCCACCCGCATAGCTCAATACAATGTTGCCATGACTGTGAAAAGCGTCGAAGACATGTGGGCACCTTTTAAGCTCTCCCTACAAGTAGGAGACCTGACTTTGCGGGTGTTGCGTGATGGCGACATCGCCGCCATCCATGGCGTCACGGCTGCTGAGATTTTTGGAGAGCCGCTACCGGAGTACACCTTCCCGTGGCTGAAGGAGAAACCTGATCCGAGCTTCCGGTGGGCGCACCGTGCTCAGATGTCCCCGGAAGAATGGTCGCTGGACTTCGGTGTCCACCTCGACGGTGAGGTCATTGGTTCGGTAGATCTGCGGGCGAAGAATTTTCCCGATAACCATGAGGTCGAAACCGGATCGTGGATCTACCGCCGCTTCCAAGGACGCGGCATTGGCACGAAGATTCGCCATGCGGCTGCGGTCTTCTGCTTTGAGTACTTGGGCGCGCATCGGTTGTGCTCCGAGTGGGATCCCGGCAACGCGGCTTCCCAGGCGGTATCACGCAAGCTGCGCTACTCCATCGAAGGCAACAAGGCAGTGCTGCGCAAAGAGGATTACCATCCGGGGCCGGAAGTGACTGTCAGTGGCATGACCGAGGAGCTGGGTGCGATGCTCGGGGTGAGGTGCCCTAAGTGACGAAAGTTTGGTCAGCCATTCGCTGAGGGCCGGCAAGATTGGCAGCTAGGGCAGTAGGAACAGCGAGGATTTCGTGAAAACAAGTGAATAGTTGCCTGTTTTCACGGAAACTTAGGCGTTCTCCTCGTTGTCGAAGCGCCGACGCAGGTCGCGCACGTACTCGCCAACCTCGGGGCCCTCGTACTCGCCCACGACGTCAGAGACCTCGCCCACCGAGCGGATCTGGCCGTGGTCGATCCACAGGGCGGTATCGCACAGTTGGGCCAGGAAGTCATTGGAGTGGGAGGCAAAGACCAGGATGCCGGAGCGCTTCACCAGGTCTTGGAGCCGCACGCGGGCCTTGGCCATGAAGGCGGCGTCGACGGCGCCAATGCCTTCGTCGAGAAGCAGGATCTCCGGCTCAATGGAGGTCACCACGCCCAGCGCTAGGCGCACGCGCATACCGGTGGAGTAGGTGCGCAGCGGCATGGAGAGGTAATCACCCAGTTCAGAGAACTCGGCAATCTCATCCATCTTGGCTTTCATTTGTTTGATGGTCTGACCCAAAAAGAGGCCGCGGATGATGATGTTGTCGTAGCCGGAGACCTCCGGGTCCATGCCTACGCCGAGGTCAAAGACAGGAGCCACGCGCCCGCGCACATCGGCAGCGCCGCGGGTGGGCTCATAGATCCCGGAGAGCAGACGCAGCAACGTCGTCTTACCGGCACCGTTGTGGCCCACGAGGCCCACGCGGTCACCTTCACGCAGGTGAAGGTTGATGTCCTTGAGGGCTTCAACCATGACCACGTTCTGGTCATTCTTCCCAATGGAGCCACCGGCGGTGGAGAGCATGGCCTTTTTTAATGAGCGGGACTTGGCGTCAAAGATGGGAAAGTCCACGCAGGCGTTGTACGTATCAATGGAAACCATGGACAAACCTTTCTAGACCCAATAGGAGACGCGGAAGCGCCACTGCTTCATGGCAAGACCGGCGATAAGCAGGCCCACAACCGTGCAGCCCAGGACAATGAACCAGTGATAGGCGGGAACGTGCACACCAATGAGCGGGCCGCGGACAATCTCCATGTAGTGATACAGCGGGTTGAGCTCCGCAATGCGCGCACGGCTGGCAACAGCCTCACCCTGGTCCTTCAAGGTAGAGGTCATCCATACGATCGGCGTGACGTAGAAGAGCAGCTGGGTGAGAGCCTCCAGCAGCGGGGCAACGTCACGGAAACGGGTGGCGATAATGCCGAAGAACATGGCTACCCACACGCCGTTGACCAGCAGCAAGGCCAGCGCCGGGATGCACAGGAAGAACTCCCACCCCAGGTGCCGAGGAAAGATAATGATGAGCAGCAACCAAATGATGAGGTTGTGGCCCAAGAACAAAGTCTGGCGCCACACTAGGCGGTAGACGTGGACCGACAACGGGGCAGGCAGCTGCTTGATCAGGCCCTCATTATCAATGAAGACCGTCGAGCCCTCTTTGATTGCGCCGGAGATGAAGTTCCACATAATCAGGCCCACGGTGACGTGGGGCAGGAACTCCGCCACGGGAATCTGGAAGAGCATGGAATACAGCAGGCCCAGAGCGGCGGCCATGACGCCGGTCGCGATGGTAATCCAGAACGGGCCCAGCACCGAGCGGCGGTAGCGCTGCTTGATGTCCTGAATGCCCAGCTTGAACCACAGCTCGCGCTGGCGAGCGCCTTGCAGCAGGTCGGCGAAAGCCGCCGACATGGTCATTGACCGCGAGGCCGGCTCCTCGCCGGGTGCAGGCGCGGTGGTCATGCGGGCGACGTCGTCACGCAGGTTTTTCTTGTCTTGCACGCCCTTCACCCTAGCGCGCACGATACCTAAACACCTAGACACACGCCCGTAACCAGCGAAAACGGTGACGAGCAGGGGAAATCACGGGTTAGGAAAGATTTACGTGAGACGTATAGAGTAGGGAGGCGATCATCCGCTTGAGGAGGAAGGGTTAACCATGACAGAACAGTATGACGTCGCCAGTGTGCGAGGTCTCTACACTGGTCTGTCCGATGGATGGACCTACCTCAATGCCCACTCTTCACCGCAAATTGCGGAGCGCGTGGCCTCGGGCGTGGCGCGGTCCTTCCGTACATCCGCTACGGTAAAGCCGCAGGAGGATACCGTCGGCGCGCACTCGGCTCGCCGCGCGCCGGGCGAATTGCTGGCGGATGACATGTATTCTTCTGCGCGCCGTGCCGTGGCCGACCTCACGGGTGCGACGGCAGAGCGCGTTATCCTCGGCCCGTCCCTGCCGGTGCTCTACCAGTCCCTGGCGGCAGCGTTACGTCCGCTTGTACGCCGTCAGTCCTCAGTGGTGCTCTCGCGCCTCGATCCTCCGGAGCTGTCCAGGGCATTCGCGCACCTCGACGCAGACATCCGCTGGGCCCAGCCAGACCTGGGCACGGGTGAGCTGCCGGCGTTCCAGTACGCCGAGTTGGTCGATGGTTCCACGCGGTTCGTGGCCTTCCCCGCCGCGCATGAGCTGCTGGGCACGGTCACGCCGACGGCGGACATTATTGATGCGGTCCATGAGCGTTCCCGGGCCTGGGCGCTTGTCGACGTCTCCTCGGTAGCCCCCTACCGTCGCATCGAATTCGACTCTGTGGGCGCGGATATCCTCGGCGTAGATTTAGGCAAACTGGGCGGGCCGCAGCTGGCGGCGCTGGTCTTCCGCGATACCGCAATGTTCCGCCGCCTCGATGACCTAGTGGTTGGCCCGGTATCGCCGGGCCTGGCCGGTGGCGTGGGGCCGCTGGCGGATCACCTAGCTGCCTTGGCCGGCGGCGAGCGCGGCTCACGGCGTGTGCGCTTGGGACGCTCGCTCGATGCACTGTCGTCCTACATGGAGGAGCTCTGCGGTGATCTCTATAGTCTGCTGGGCACCCTGCCGGCAGTCCACATCTTGGGCGTAACAGGCGAGGCGGCTGCCGATGCCTCCGATGACCGCCTCCCGCGGCTTACTTTCGCCGTGCGCGACGTTCCGGCGGAAGTCATTCACCGCCGGCTCTTCGACAACGGCCTTGTCACCACGACAGCTCCGCACACACCTCTGCTGACGGAGATGGGTGTGGAGGAAATCGGCGGCGCCGTGACAGTTTCCCTGAGCCCGTTCAGCACCTACCACGACATTGAGCACTTGACCCGTGTCGTGGCCTCCCTGGCTTAGGGCTTAAGTTCTAGACCTCGAGGACGAGCTTGCCCGTGACCTCGCCGGAGTCGAGGGCCTTGTGGGCCTTGGCGGCGTCGGCAAGCGGGTACGTGCCGTGGAGGTGGTGCTTCACGCTGCCGTCCTCCAGCCAGGGCCAGACATTCGTGATGGTGTCGGCCACGATGGCGGCCTTGTCCTCCACCGAGCGGGAGCGCAGCGTCGTGCCCTGCAGGGTCAGGCGCTTGTTGAGCAGAATCCCCATGTTGAGCTCAGCCTTCGTGCCGCCTTGCATGCCGATGGTAACCATGTGGCCACCCTTGGCCAGCGCGATGAGGTTTTTCTTGAGGTACTTCGCGCCCATGATGTCCAGAATGACATCACACTGATTCTTTAGTTCCTCGGCGAAGTCCTGCTCGTTGTAGTTGATGAGGATATCCGCGCCGAGCTCCTTACACGTCTCGAGCTTCTCATCGGATCCGGCGGTCACGGCAACGGTGGCGCCCAGCTGCTTGGCCACCTGGATGGCGAAGGTGCCGATGCCGCCCGCACCGCCGTGGATGAGGATGGTCTGGCCTTCTGTGAGGCCGGCCTCCATGGCGATGTTGGACCACACGGTGCAGGCCACTTCGACGACGGAAGCTGCCTCGGCAAAGGAGTAGCCGGTGGGGATGGGCACAAGCTGGCCCTTCGGCACGGCCACGTACTCGGCATAGCCGCCGCCGGCCAGAAGTGCGCCGACCTTTGACCCAACTGTGATGTCGGTATCACCTGCATCGACGACCTCGCCGGCGACTTCCAGCCCGATAATTTCTGAAGCACCCGGCGGTGGCGGGTAATGCCCACGGGCTTGGAGCAGGTCGGCGCGGTTCACGCCGGCGGCCCTGACCTGGACCAGCACTTCGCCGTCTTTGAGCTGCGGCTTATCAGCGTCCCCCAGCTCCAGCGAGCTTGGGTCTTCCAGATTGGTCTGAATGATGGCTTTCATGCCACCACCGTACTTAAATCCAATCATCCTCGACGAGGAAAGCGTTGACCGCGATGGCGGCGGCGTTCGCTTCTCCCATGGCCATCGCCACCTGTGCTGGTGGGTTTACCACGTTGCCCACGGCCCAGATGCGCGCGTGGCTGGTGGCGCCGGCTGGGCCCACCTTGATGAGGCTTCCGCCCATCCCTGACGGAGGACTGTGGCGCTCGAGGTTGAGGTCAGCGAGGAACTCATCGTGCGGGTGGGGGATAGGCATGTAGAACAGCGCATCAACAGCATGGTCGTCGTCTCCAACCTGGACTTTTCCGTCGTGGAAGGCGGTGATGGGGCCGTCGACAAGCGCCATGCCTCGCCGGGTGAGGTGTGAACGCTGTTGCTCGTTGAGCTCCATGCCGTTGGTGAAGAAGGTGATGTTCTGCGACCACTGGCGCAGAATTGCCGCGTGCTGCAGGGAGAACTCGCCGATGCAGAGAACGCCAAGATTCTTGTCCGCCACCTCGTAACCGTGGCAATAGGGGCAGTGGAGGACCGTATTTCCCCAGTTTTCTTCCAGGCCCGGGATGGCTGGGTGCACGTCCTCGACACCACTAGCAACGATGATGGAGCGCGCCGCGACGGTGTCTCCGTTGCTCAATGTTGCGGTCAACGTGCGGTCATTATCGGTGACAGAATCCACGGTGGCCTTCACGATCTGCACGCCGTAGTTGCGCACGTGCTCCTTGCCGCGCTCCTGGAACTCAAGCGGAGGTGTGCCCTCGAGAGCGATAACTCCGTGGATTTCATGGGCAAAGCGGTTACGGGGAGTGGCGGAATCAACAACGAGGACGCTGCGGCGTGCGCGGACCATGACCAGGGCTGCCTGAAGGCCGGCCGCGCCACCGCCGATGATGAGGGTATCGACTGTCTGCATGGGCCCGATTAAACCATGCAGGGAGTTTTTCAATTGCTTTTCTTCGACGTCATACGATTTCGGATGCTTCTCACTAGACTGCAGTGCGCGGTTGGGGCGAATTCTTCTCCTGCGGCGGAGTCTAGTACTCTGAACGTGTTGCGCGCGGTGCATGCTGACGCGTGACGAGGAGGCGTGGCAGAGCGGCCGAATGCACTGGTCTTGAAAACCAGCGTGGGGAAACTCACCGCGGGTTCAAATCCCGCCGCCTCCGCCAAAATCTTGCGTATTTTTAGCAGTGACGCTGGGCTATTCTAGTGCCATGGCCAATCGGCAAATATTCCTCCGCCCAGAGTTCAGCCATCCAAGTTCGTTGTGGCCGTCTGAAGAACTCATAGTTTCTGGGGCTAACAGAGTCGGATTTTATCTGCCTGAAGACTTAGGAATTGAGTCCGATCTGGGGCGCGAAATCCTTGAGTGGACGGAGGAGTTTCATCAGAATTTCCTCGAGAAACCCGATAGCTTTCGCCAGCGTCCGCGTTGGAAGGACCAATTCGATAGATTTCGATGGTACGACGCGGGATGGCGTATTACTCACCAATTAAGGGAGCTTTTTCCATCGGTACAGATTGTTCCCCAGTTCGCTCAATTCGTTTTCTCCGTTAATGAGCGAAGAGAAAATGCAGGGAAGAAGCCCATATGCCTTCCAGGAGAACAACTCACAGGGTTTGTGTCCATAAGGGATGTGAGGAATGACGACTAAGGGAAGTTATCGCTCCACGGATTCAGGAATTCTCTCGGCTGCTCCTCGCTGCAGTCACCCAGCTCAGAACGCATCCTGCCAATAGGAATCCGCTAACTTGCAGGTGCGTGGCCCAGTTCCCGCCGCCGCCAGCAACGGCGAGAAAGATCGAAAACGCGATAGCAACTAAGCAGTGGATGGCCAACCGGCTATGTGCGCCTAGACGTCGTTGTGGCCAGGCTTTCCCGATTGCCCAGCTCACTACTGTGAGGATGGCGTAAAAGATGATCCCGGCTAGGGCTCCTGGAACAAGGTAGAGCATGGATTCATCTCCTCCCGGGGGGAATAATGGTTGTGGTAAGGAAGGCGGTTTCGTGATGTCAGAGGATAGCTATTCGGCGTGGGTAGAGACTGATTATCTTTTCGGCTCCCCAGTCAATGCTCGCCGGCTATTGGAGTCTTATGAGCAAGTGCTGGACGGGAAGGCTAAGGAGCACGACATCGATCTGGATGTTTAAGAACTATCTTCCAATCGAAGTGGAGTATTCACCTTCTGGCAGGGTGGAACCAGTTTTGTTTTAAGGTCTTCGTGTGAAATCTCTACGGACTCTCCTCGGGCAAGCTCAGCGGCCTGAACGTCCTCACGATCTTCCAGTGCTTCGACTGCGCGGGCGAAAAATGAAGGAGAGACGACAAAAGCGCGAACACGGCTTCCACGACTAGTGATGGCGACGGGTGTGTGCTGTGCCTCTTCGAAAATTTGGCTTTGGGATTGGCGGAATTGGCTGGACGTCACTGACATCGTTTTCATACTGAAAATGTACATCTTGTACATTTCGGTGGGCAAGAGCCGCGGTATTTCCGGCTGCTACTCGTCTTTGCCATCGATCCGCCCCGCTAAGATGCGTGGCAGCGCCTCCGCCGCGGTGGCGGTGACCATGACGTCCGCAAGCGGTGAGAGATCCGTTGGCTGCGGGGTAACTTCCACAATCGGGATGCCGCGCGCGTGGGCAATCTGTGGCAGGCCGGCGGCGGGGTAGACCACGCCGGAGGTGCCCACAATGAGCAGCGCGTCCGCGGTGGACATGCGGCGCTCGGCCTCGGCCCATTCGTCGTTGGGCAAAGCCTCACCGAACCACACCACGCCCGGGCGCACGAGGCCGCCGCACACGGGGCACTCGGGTGGCGTGATGCTTTCAACTGGCTCTGTTGGGAACGCAATGTCCTCGTCATATGGCGTATCGCACTCGGTGCAGCGGAAGGCAAACAAGGAGCCGTGCAGGTGGACTACGTCCTGGTTTCCGGCGCGCTCGTGCAGGTTATCGATGTTTTGGGTGGTCACCGTCATGCCGCGTGCGGCAGCAATCGCGCGGTGCCCAGCGTTGGGTTCCGCCCGCTGCGCCAGCTGGGCGCGCCACAGGTACCAGGCGAACATCGGCTCAGGATCGCTGCGCCATGCGCTTATCGACGCCATCGCCACCGGATCCACGTTCTCCCAGATCCCTGTCTGCGCATCGCGGTACGTGGCGATGCCGCTGTCCGCGCTCATGCCCGCGCCGGTGAAAACTTCGACGTGGGTGGCATCAGAAAGAATCGAGTGCGCGCGCTCAAACAGGTGCTCCATGCATCTAGAGTACGGTGATGAGCACGCAGAATGCTATGGATGCGGCGAGAGCGATGCCCATGCGCCACAGGTAGCGGCGGCCCGGTTCGTGCGCGGTGTTGATCTGCAGCTTCGAAGGATTCATGGAAAAGACTGCCATGCACATCGGGTCTTTGGGTTCTTTGTAGACTCCCATGCCACCGGCAAGGCGGAGTGCTTCGTTGCGAACGTGTTCATCCTGGTCGGTGGGTATGGCTTTCACGTCCTTCGCGGATGTCAGCGTCAATCGGACGCCCTGAATCATGATGAACAGGGTGAAGCCTACCCACGCGGTCACGAGGAGAAAGCCCGAGAAGGGGATATCCGGTATGACGGTACCGACGGCGGAAAGGCATAAACAGATCGTCATGGCAAACACTGTCTGGGCGATGAACGTGGCGGTCTTTTCAGCGAGCAGCTCCGCGCGCTGTGCGGTGGCCTCGGAGAAAGGAAGCGCTGACTCCGCCGGAACCTGCACTGTCTTTCGCGCCAGCGAGATCGGCGGCACGCACAACGGCAGCGCGATGGCGAATACAACGCCGATCCACACCAAAGCGGTGGCGTTGAAGAAAGACTTGGGCTCGAAGCGGTCCGGGTTGCCCGAGCCATCGAAGTGGACCGGGATGGGATCGGGGACCGAGTCCCAGCGCAGCAGAATGTACATCAGTGTGAGAGCACACACCACAGCGGTGGCGACGTAATACTGGCGGATCCTCATGGCAGTGAGCTTACAAAGGGGGTGACTGGTTGTTCGATGAAGGGGGCAAAGATGGTCCCTTCATAGTGGTCTCTTTACTTTGGTCCTTTCACTGAGCAAAAGGACCATCTGGGCGCAGGAAACTGGCTGTAAAAGGTCCCTTTGCAGTGAGTAGGGACCAGAGTATGGGGACCAAACTAGAGGGACCATGTGGCACGGCGGCGTAGAGATGGTGGGAGCCGCCGGCTGAGGGGTTAGAGAATGTCGCGGCGGGCGGCCTCGGCCTCGGACTCAAGCTCGGAAATGTGTTCTTGCCAGGCGGTGATGCCGCCGCGCAGCGAGTAGACGTTGCTGAAGCCGCGGGCGCGCAGGGCGTCGACTGCTTGCGCGGAGTAGAAGATGGTGACACCTGCAGCGGTAACGCTATAGCGCATATCAGAGCCGTTGCGTTGAGGACAGACTTCGGATCGAAGCGGTCAGGGATGGGACCTGGGGCCGAGTCCTTGCGCCGCAGTTTGGCCCCAGCGTAAGAGCACACACCGCAGTGGTGGCGACGTAATACTGGCGGGTCTGCATGACAGTGAGCTTTTAAGGCGGCCGGCTGAGTTTTCCGCGTTACATGGTCTGGGTGAGCAGGTAGAGTCGAGTCCAATCTGACCTAGAACCGGAAAGGACAGTAGCCGGCAATGGAACCTTATGTTGGAATTGTCGTGATGGAGCTTGCTAAGAAGTCCAGTTCATCTGCCCAAAGCTTCTTCCGCGAGGACTTTTATATTGTGTATGCGGAGTCGGACGAGAAGGCTCGAGAACGCGTTGAAGCGATGGCGAACGAGCAGGCTGATGGTGAGGACGTGAAGGTACGGCACATCGTGGACGTCGCGCCAGCCCTCTATGGTTATGTAGATCGCGATTGTGATCTCTACTCGCGGCACTTTGCGAACCTAGAGGACTACGAGCGTTTCGAGATGAAGCTCGGCGGAACCGACCCGTTGGCTGATTAATCGTAGACTTCGCGTCGGTGACCTAAGTCAACAACAGTGACAGTGACTGTGTTTTCGTATATTGCCGCGATAACGCGGTAGTCCCCGACTCGCCAGCGCCACAGACCGGATTTATCCCCCACGAGACCCTTGCCGCGCGAGCGCGGGTCTTCGAGTTCTGCCACTTCGCGAAGAAACCTGCTGACTCTCTTCTGCGTTGGTTTGTCTAACTTTCGGAAGGCTTTCGCACCGCGCGGCGTGAAGCTAATTCTCCACGCCACATTCAGCCTCTAGGTCTTCAAGAGAAATGGTCTCTAGCTCGCCACGGCGTGCGGCCTCGGCCTCGGCCTCCAGCGCATAGACGTATTCCAACTGGTCCAAGTAAGCGTCAAGTGCCTTTCGGAGGTAAAACGCGCCAGAACGTCCAGTCTTGGACGCCAAAGAATCAAGGCGCTCCTTTTGCTCTGCGTCAATACGCAAACTGATAACTGAACTACTCATGTAAACATGATTACACGAGGTGAAGTCCCATGTCTAGACCCCATCGCGATGAGATTCTTGCCAGGCGTCGATGCCGCCGCGCAGTGAGTAGACGTTGCTGAAGCCGCGGGCACGCAGAGCTTCGACGGCTTGGGCGGAGCGCAGGCCGCTGGCGCAGTAGAGGACGGCGAGGTCGGCGGGGTCGATGGGCGGGTTGTGGCCGGTGAGGATGTCATCGAGCGGGAGGTGCTGCGAGCCGGGGATGAGGGAAGCGGCGCGCTCGGGGGCGGTGCGGACGTCGATGAGCGTGGCGCCCTCTGGAACGTCGCGGACGTCGGTGGGGTTGGCCGGGCGCGCCGGGATGACGCCGCTTGCGCGCACGGGGATGTATTCCCAGGTCCCGGCGAGGGAATCGTAGTATCCCAGCGTGCCGATGAGCGGGGTGCCGATGCCCGTGAGGAGCTTGATTGCTTCTACCGCCAGGGCGGAGCCGGCCACGCCGACGACCGGACCCAATACGCCGGCCTGCGAGCAGGAGGGCACCTGCGGATCGGTGGGGAAGAGATCCTCATAGACCGGTCCGTGGCCGGAGTGGAAAACGGAAAGCTGCGCGTCATAGCCCAGGAGCGAGGCCCACACGTGTGGAATGCCCAGTTCGTGGGCGGCCCAGGAAGCCAAGTGGCGGGAGTAGAAGTTATCGGTGCCGTCGATGATGAGGTCGGCCCCGCGCAGCTGCGCCAGGGCGGTATCAGGCGTGAGGCGCGAGAACTGCTCGATGGTGCATTCCGGGTTGAGAGCGTTCAAGGCTGCTGCGGCGGATTCGGTTTTGGGCTGGCCCACGGTCGCCGTGGTGTGGATGACCTGGCGGTGCAGGTTGGAGAGGGAGACGAGGTCGTCGTCGAAAAGCAGGATGCGCCCCACGCCCGCGCCTGCCAGGTAGAGCAGGGCAGGTGAGCCGAGGCCGCCAGCACCAATGACGGCGACTGTGGAAGTGTGAAGCCGTTGCTGTGTGGAGGTTCCCCAGAGGGCTTCCTGTCGTGCGTAGCGTGAACTCATTTTGAAGTGCTCCGAGCTCTTCCTAGGCTTTTGCCTTGATTTCTATTGTTTCCTGCAGCGGATTCTGATTAAAGAATTCGGTTTCAATCCCGGTTGGTGTCGATATTCTAAGCTTCGGCGGAATCGTGCTTCGTCCTACCTCGACGCTCACTCGAACGTTATCCACGCCCTTGATGGCCATCAGTGTGTTGACCTTGATGACGAGTTTACCTTTGCCAGGAACGCCGGCTAGGCGCATCAGCCAGGCAGTAGACTTGCGATTTCCACGCGAGGTGAAGAGCCGAAAAATAATGCTCTTCTAGACGTTAATCCGTCCGTTTATCGAAAGGGTAAATAGACATCGGAATTGTGTATGCCCCATGTGCAGTACTACCTTGCATAAGCTGGCTAAGCTTCGCGATATGCGTGCCATCCTTATCCGCAACTGGGTCCTTGAATGAAAAAGAATGTACGCGAAGCTCCTCAGCACCGTCAATCGGCTGAGTCACGATGTGTACATTTCCGCCGTCGATCGTTGCAGATACAGGACGGCGATCTGTGCCGATTAGGGGTTCAGTTTCTTTAACTTCCTGATGCTCGAGATCAACTGCCACGATCGTTCCTCGACTTGTAAAGTACGACACGCTTCCTTCTTCGTAGCGAGATGACCTATTTACGCCTGGTATCGGCAGCCCTTCGATCCTTCCTTCATGCATCAAAGTTGGTTTTTCATTCGGGCTACCAACCGAGACAACGTCCGCACCGCCAATATCGTCAGGAAATGAAATATATGATTTTTCTTTCCCACAGCCAAGAGTAGAGAAGTATTCGGATGCGACTGTTCCGGCAGGCGTATCAAGGCGAGATTCAGACAACAACCCGTCGGTTCCCATACGCACAAGTGTTAATCCGCTTCCGTCATCTTCATCACGTTCTAGCCAGACAGCTGTTTCATTAGTACAAGCCCTTAACGCGACTGGTCTCCTATCGCGAGGTACCGCGCTTGTAGTTTCCTTAGTTGCGAGCACAATGCGGCTCGAATACGGACTATCACTCGTGCTTTCATTAAAAACAAATACTGCTGTTTTATTGTCCACAGAACCAGCAGAAGTTGTTTGGGTTGGTAGGCCTAAACCTTCGAGTGGTTTCTCAGATTGCTTGCGAAAATCTGAATCGAAGACAACCAACTGATCCTTATCTGGAGCTACATACCCTTCACCAAGTCTTTCCATCGAAGGGTTATACACCGATGCAAGTTCAGCGAGAGAGCCTACCTCGTCAGTGCTCGTTCCAAAAACATAATTGGGATTGCTTGCGGAAGGAGCTGCAGAGACAGCTCTAGCGATCCCACCCCATTCCCAAGTGGCAAAAGATTTCGATGTTTGTGAACGCTCTTGCGCACACGAAGAAACGACAAGTGCACAGACGCCTAGAGCGTAAACCGCTAGGAGTTTTCGAAGTAGTGCTATGAGCATTGCGCTTTCACTTTCTGAATCTAACCTGACTTAGGCCAATTTAGTGCGGAAGTTCGTGGCCGGTGATTGCCTGGATGGTGGCGGTGAGGTCGGGCGGGAGTGGTACGGCGGCGTGAATGGTTTCGCTGCCAATGACGAGTTGAAAGCTGCGGTATTTCTTGAGTGTTCTCACGAGGCGCTTGATGGATTGACCACTGCGGGTCTCCATCAGGTGGGCCACGGCTAGTGCTGCCATCACAATATGGAGATGTGCTGTGATCGAGTCTTGTTTCCTGGCGTAGATTGGGCGTGCTTTCAGGTCTGATTTCGACATCCGAAACGATTTCTCAATGTTGAATAGCCTGCGGTAATGCCCGATAACCTCCTGGGCGTCAAGAGCGGTCAGGTCGGTTTCATAGCCTTTAATTCCGGCTAGGGCTCGGTGTTTGGCAGCAAGAGCGTAGTTGACCTTCTTGTTCGGGGCGGAAAGATCGATATAGCGGTTGCGCTTGATAGCGATATCGCCGTCAACAGCGCGTTTGGCTTTTGCGACTTGCTCTTTGATTCCGCGCAGGCTGCGTCTGGCCCGGTCGTGGGAGTACTGGTAATGCGTCACCGTATTTGGGGTTGTGTGTTTGCGCCCATCGCTTGCCGAGGCTTGTGTCCAGATCTGGCCGTGGGTGTAGTCTTCACCGGGGTTTTCCCGCCGCCAGGTTTCAATTACCTCTGGCACGGTGGGGGTTTTCACCGACAAAATGTAGTGCAGCCCTGCGTCAATGAGTGCTTGTTTGTTCGCTGCTGAAAACATGCCTGCATCAGCAACGACGGTGACCTCGTCGAGCTGGTAGGCCTCTTGGAACCGTGTGATCATCGGCAGCATCGTGTGGGTTTCTGCCGAGTTGCCAGCAAACGCGCCAACATGCAGTGGAAACCCGGTGGCATCAGTAAGCAGCCCGACAAGGATTTGTGGCTCTACACGGCGCTCTTTGGAAAACCCGGGTTTGCGAAGCTCATCAGGAGTATCGGTTTCAAAGTACAAGGTGGTCACGTCGTACAAGATGAATGCGCCTGGCCCGATACCTGCATGATGGGCCAACACTTGGGTTAGTGTCTCCCCAAACGATTCGGTCGCGAAGGTGGGAAGACGCCTCTGGATAGTGCGGTAGCTTGCGCTGGTGATGCCAACCTCGGCAAGAGTCTCGATGGAATCCAGCTTTGAGCCGGGATGGATGATCCGGGCACGCACCAGATCGCGAAACACCGGATCATCACCGCTTGCTGCAGCAAGGCCTAACTCGTTGAAACACGCATCAATACAGTCCAGCAAGTATCCGGCACGCTGACCGACTACCGGCAGCGGGTTGGAAACGCTGCCTGTTGCCGGTGGGATGTGTTTCACCTCGCCGAAGTCCATTGCGAGTTGGTCACCATCGACGATGCGTTGAGCTTCAGCTCTTAAAAGCGCAAGCTCAGACTCTGAATGTGCTGAGCCGATATGCTTCATCCTTTTCGCACCTTTGCGTTCAGAGAACACCACCTGCACCGCCGTCGCCCCAGAAGCGGTCTTGACGGTGCGAATATAAGGACTCACAAAAATCAGACTACTGAACACCCCCGGCACTACCCACTTAGTGCGGAAAAATTCCTCCCCGCCGATGAAAACCAACAGGTAACAGTGTCAAGAGTGACGTTACTCACCCACCCATGACCTAAGTCAGGCCGAAAAATAATGCTCTTCTAGACGTTAATCCGTCCGTTTATCGAAAGGGTAAATAGACATCGGAATTGTGTATGCCCCATGTGCAGTACTACCTTGCATAAGCTGGCTAAGCTTCGCGATATGCGTGCCATCCTTATCCGCAACTGGGTCCTTGAATGAAAAAGAATGTACGCGAAGCTCCTCAGCACCGTCAATCGGCTGAGTCACGATGTGTACATTTCCGCCGTCGATCGTTGCAGATACAGGACGGCGATCTGTGCCGATTAGGGGTTCAGTTTCTTTAACTTCCTGATGCTCGAGATCAACTGCCACGATCGTTCCTCGACTTGTAAAGTACGACACGCTTCCTTCTTCGTAGCGAGATGACCTATTTACGCCTGGTATCGGCAGCCCTTCGATCCTTCCTTCATGCATCAAAGTTGGTTTTTCATTCGGGCTACCAACCGAGACAACGTCCGCACCGCCAATATCGTCAGGAAATGAAATATATGATTTTTCTTTCCCACAGCCAAGAGTAGAGAAGTATTCGGATGCGACTGTTCCGGCAGGCGTATCAAGGCGAGATTCAGACAACAACCCGTCGGTTCCCATACGCACAAGTGTTAATCCGCTTCCGTCATCTTCATCACGTTCTAGCCAGACAGCTGTTTCATTAGTACAAGCCCTTAACGCGACTGGTCTCCTATCGCGAGGTACCGCGCTTGTAGTTTCCTTAGTTGCGAGCACAATGCGGCTCGAATACGGACTATCACTCGTGCTTTCATTAAAAACAAATACTGCTGTTTTATTGTCCACAGAACCAGCAGAAGTTGTTTGGGTTGGTAGGCCTAAACCTTCGAGTGGTTTCTCAGATTGCTTGCGAAAATCTGAATCGAAGACAACCAACTGATCCTTATCTGGAGCTACATACCCTTCACCAAGTCTTTCCATCGAAGGGTTATACACCGATGCAAGTTCAGCGAGAGAGCCTACCTCGTCAGTGCTCGTTCCAAAAACATAATTGGGATTGCTTGCGGAAGGAGCTGCAGAGACAGCTCTAGCGATCCCACCCCATTCCCAAGTGGCAAAAGATTTCGATGTTTGTGAACGCTCTTGCGCACACGAAGAAACGACAAGTGCACAGACGCCTAGAGCGTAAACCGCTAGGAGTTTTCGAAGTAGTGCTATGAGCATTGCGCTTTCACTTTCTGAATCTAAGCCCATTTCCCGTCCACACCGAATGCTGACAGTGCATACAGCGGTTCATTCCAAGCCTACCCACGTGGTGGTGTCATCGGTGTGGAGCTGTTCTTTCCAGATGGGGACTTCCGCTTTGACGCGGTCGGCGCAGGTCGAGGCGGCCTCGAAGGCGTCCTTGCGGTGTGCGGAGGCGGCGGCGACGATGAAAGCGGATTCGCCAATTTCTAGTGTTCCAGTCCGGTGCGTGCACCACAGGCGCACGGCGGGAAAGGCAGCGGCGACGTCAGCGGCCACGCGCTCGATTTCCTGCTGGGCGCTGGGATGCGCGGTGTAGGTCAGGAGTTTGACCCCGCGGCCGGAATCGTGGTTGCGCACAATGCCGTCGAATACAACGACGGCGCCGGTTTCAGCGGTGGCGATGTCGGGGGCAGTGATGGGCTCAGCGCTGATGTGGGCGCCGAGTAGGCCGAAATCAGTGCTCATGAATGCCTTCCAACTGGTTGATGATGTGGTGAAGAACTGGTTCGAGTACCGCGCAGCCGTCCTTGGCCGCGCCCGTGGAGCCGGGCAGGGCCATGGCGAAAGTGGGCCCGGTGACTCCGGCAACCGTACGCGAGAGTGCCGCGGTGGGGATGGCGGCGGAGTGCGCGTAGAAGGCGTGGGCCAGGCCGGGGAGCTCGCGCTCGAGGTGTGGGGTTAGTGCTTCGACAGTCTGGTCATCCGGGCTGATGCCCGTGCCGCCGGAAGTGAGGATGACGGAGGGGGCCTCGGCGAAGGCGGTGGCCAAGGCGGCGTCCATGTCGGCGTCTGCGACGACGACAGGCTCCGGGGTATCGAAGTCCTGCTCACGCAGGAAGTTCACCAAGATGGGGCCGGAACGGTCCTCGTACTCGCCGGCGGCGGCGCGGTTGGAGGCAACGATAACGAGTGCACGACGGGTCATGAGAGCGGAAACACCTCCACGAGGTCGCCGGCTGAAAGCTGTGAGCCGGCGGGGATACGAATAAGGGCTGTTGCGCCGATGGCCTGGGACATCAGGTGGGAGCTGGTGCCGCCGAGGAAGGAGGCGTGGGCTGTGCCATCGGCGATGCTGATAGTTCCGCGGCGGAACTGCTCGCGGTTGTTAAGGCCATCCGCGGGCTCAGTAAGGTGCGCGTGAAAAGGAGCCGGCGTGCGGCCAAGGACGGGTGCCAAGTAGAGGCGGAAGCTCACCAGCGTGGAGATGGGGTTGCCGGGGAAGCAGACTACGGGGACGTCGCCAAGGCGGGACAGGCCCTGCGGGCCACCCGGCTGCTGCGCCACGTGGCCGAACCAACCGTCTTCCTCGAAGATTTGGCGGATGACCTCGAATTTTCCGTGCGAGATGCCGCCGGAGGTGACGATGACATCGGGGCGGTGGGTGATAACTGCTTCGGCGAGGTCCGCGCGCAGGGCAGAAGGATCGTCATTCGTGCGCACGAAGCCGGCCACGTCGATGCCATACTGTGTGGCCAGGGCCGCGAGCATCGGCGCATTGGAATCGGGGATGGTGGCCTCGCCGTCGCCACCGATTTCAGCGCCGCCGGTGCAGATGAGGATGCGGGCGGGCGCGAAGGTGAGGACCTCGGTGAGACCTTGGGAGGCGAGGGTGGCGATGGAGGGGGCGTCGAGAAGCGCGTGCTCGTTGATGAGGATGGTCCCCGCCTGGACATCGGACCCCGCGCGCCGGATGAACTGCTCGGGAGCTGCCGGCACGGTGACGGTAGCGCCTTCTTCCGGGAAGTGCGGGGGCTCGCAGTGCTCGACGGGCACGATGGTGGCGGTGCCCGCGGGAACTTTGGCGCCGGTCATAATGGGCAGGGCGGAGCCGTCCGTGAGCTCACCAGGAACGTTTCCCGCCGCGATGGTGCGGCCCACGGTGAAGGTTCCGCCGTCACACGTGGGCAGCGCGTAGCCGTCCATCTGCGAGTTATCAAAGGGCGGCAGGTCCGCCTCCGCGCGGTAGGTGGTCGCAGCGCGGCGTCCGAAGGCGCTGGTCAGCGGAGTGGAGACAGCCCGCGGCTGCGGAAGAGCCGCGCGAACGGCGGCGAGGTGCTCCTCATAAGTGCGCATCGGGTTCCTTCCTGTCGCAGAGGCTGGCATAGTAGCAGCCATGGTTGATGTTCACTATTTTGCCGCAGCCCGCGCCGCCGCGGGGCGCGCGCAGGACACAGCGGAGGCGTCCACCTTGGGGGAGCTGCTCGACGTGTTGCGCCAGCGCCACACCGGCAGCACGGAGGCCGGCATGAGCTTTGCGCAAGTGCTGGAACGCTGCACATTCCTCGTTGATGGCGCGAGAGCTACGGAGGACGCAGTGCTTTCCGACGCCTCCCGCGTCGACGTCCTCCCGCCCTTCGCAGGGGGTTAGTTTCGGCTCCGCAAGGGACTGGTGAAGAAGTTCACCACGCCGGATACGATCGCGAGGACAATCGCGCCGATGATGGCGGCGCCCCAGCCGTCGATGACGAGTGAATCCATCAGCGCGCTGACAAGCAGCAGGACCGCACCGTTGATGACGAGCGCGAAGAGGCCCAGCGTCAGGCAGGTCAGCGGGGCGCCGAGGAAGCGGAGGACTGGTGTGACCACCTCGTTGACGATGATGAAGACCGCCGCGATGAGCAGAAAATTCTGGGTGGTCGCGGGAACGATATCGATTCCGGGGACAATCGCCACCACGGCCCAGAAGGCCACCGCGACGGCAATGACGTTGAGTGCAAAATTGATCAATGTCTTCACAACTGCACTCTAACGCGGAAACTAATTCTGTGCACCGAAGGCTGCGTCCCAAGCCTTGAGCAGCGTCTCGGTTTCCTCCGCCGTGGTGACGGTGACGCGCACGCCCTCGGGGAAGGCGCGGACGAGGACATCGTGCTGTGCTAGCTTTTCGGCGACCTCTTGCGGAGACCCAAGCGCGGCGATGTTCTCCGTGGCAAACCAGATGTGGTTGGCCTGGGACTCCGGCACGCCATAATCCGCGAAGTGCTGCACCAGGCGGTCGCGCTGCTCCACGGTCTCATCGGTGCGCTCGCGCAACTCCTTCTGGGAGGCCAGCGAGGCCTGGGCACCCGCCTGCGCTACCGAGTTCACCGAGAAGGGGATGGCCACCTTGCTCAGGGCGGAGATAATCTCCTCATTGCCAAAGGCATAACCCAAGCGAATGCCGGCCAAGCCGTAGGCCTTGGAGAAGGTGCGCAGGCCAATGACGTTGTCGTGGGTGTGAACGTAGTCCGTGGCCAGCGGAATGGCATCATTGCGGTTGTATTCAATGTAGGCCTCATCGAGCGCCACGATGATGTTGTCCGGAACCTTGGCCAGGAAGGCGTCGAACTCCTCCTTGGTGATGATGGAGCCAGTCGGGTTGTTCGGGTTGCACACGAAGATCAGCCGGGTCTTCTCCGTGATTGCTGCAGCCATGGCGTCTAGGTCCACGCGGTGGTCGGCGGTGAGCGGCACCTTCACCGGGGTGGCGCCCACGACCTGGGCGAAGATGGGGTAGGCCTCGAAAGAGCGCCAAGGGAAGATGACCTCATCGCCCGGCACGGAGGTGATTTCCACTAGCTCTTGGCAAATGGCGGAGGAGCCAGCACCAGTGGTGACCTGCTCCGGGGTGACACCGAGGTTCTCCGCCAGGGCCTTGCGGATTTCCACCGCGCCCATGTCTGGGTAGCGGTTGACGTGTGCCACGGCGGCTTCCATGGCCTTGAGCGCGCCCGGCAGCGGCTCTTGAGTTGCCTCGTTGGAGGAGAGTTTCAAGGCAGTCTCGGAATTCTTGCCGGGAACATAGATGGGCAGGGACGAAAGATCTGGGCGAATCATGTTTTCCACCTTAGGCGTTGCGCGGGCCACGTGGCCCGAAGTCGAAGTCAGCGGTTTGGGGGCCAAAGGCTTGCAGGCCCTTAGGGGCATCGAGAGGATCGAGTCGAACCTCGAGGAAGGCGCCGCGCTCCGGGTGGGCAGCGATATCCTCCAAGGCGTGGGCGAGCTCGCCCTCCGTGGCAGCGGTGTAGGTCTGCATCGTCGTGTCCTGCATGAAGGCCTTCGGCAGGGCGGTGTAGTCCCACATTTGAATCTCGTTGTATTCGCGTTCCATGCCTAGGATGAAGCGCTCAATGGTGTAGCCATCGTTGTTGACCAGCACAATGATGGGCTTGAGGTCCTGGCGCACGATGGTGGATAGTTCCTGGGCAGTGAGCTGGAAGGAGCCGTCACCGATGAAGAGGACATGTCGGCGCTCCGGGTTCGCTAGCTGGGAGCCGAGCACGCACGGCAGGGTGAAACCGATGGAGCCCCAGATGGTGGAGTTGATGTACTGCACGCCTTCGGGCATGCGCTGTTGACCCAGGCCGATGTTGGAGGTGCCGGCTTCGGCGATGACCACGTCATCTTCTTGAATAAAACTCAGCATCTGTGGCCAGATGCGCTCTTGGGTGAGCGGGGCATCCGGGTTCGGTTCGAAGGGCTCGGGTTCGAAGCCAGCAGTGCTTGGCGACGTCTCGGCTTCCGGGATGCGGTTAAGGAGGACGTCGAGAAGCTCCAGCGTTTGAATGCCCACGAAGAACTCACCATCGGCGTTGAGGTGCTGGTCACCGAAGTTGTAGACGCGGGCGTTCGCCAGGTTGTGGGTGAAAGAGCCGGAGTTCACCTCGATAAAACGCGGGTTCGTGGTGACCAGGAAATCGGAGTTCTCAATGCGCTCCTGCACGCCCGGGGCAGATGCGGCGCCGTTGTAGGTGCCAATGAACAGCGGGTGGCGCTCCGACAGGATGGCCTTGCCGGAGGAGAGCTGGGAGTAGGGCAGCTGGGCCTTGTCGATGATGGCGCGGAATTTCTCCGTGAAACCGTGGCGGTTGGTGTCCTGGTCGATGAGGATGATGGGATCCTTGGCCTTTGCGAGGTGCTCGAGCAGGTAATTCGCGGCGGCTTCCAAGCGCTCCGGATCGGAGGGCATGAGAGCGGTGGAGAAAGGCTCATCAGGCACCTCGACGGTGAGGTGCGTGATGTCGGAGGGGATCTGGATGTGCACCGGGCGCTTCTCGCGCAGGCACGCATGCAGGGCGCGGTCGAACTCCTCGACCACGTTCATCGGGGAAACGCGCGTGGCAACTTCCGTAAACGGTGCGATGGAGTCAAGCATGTTGGCAAAGTCGCCGTCGGCAAGCGAGTGGTGCAGGTTCCACCGGAACTCCGTGGCGTACTGCGGCGGCGCGCCAGCCAGTGACACCAGCGGGACGTGCTCGGCGCGCGCCCCCGCAATGCCGTTGAGGGCGGAGAGCTCGCCCACGCCGTAGGTGGTGAGCAGGCAGCCCACGCCCTTCTGGCGGGCATAGCCATCTGCCGCATACGCCGCGTTGAGCTCGTTGCAGGCGCCGACGAAGCGGATGCCGTCAGCAGCCTCGATTTGTTCAAGGAAGCTTAAGTTGAAGTCACCGGGCACGCCGATGATCTCCGTGATGCCGATGGCCTTGAGTCGGTCAATAATGAAATCACCAATGGTGGTCTGCATGATAGGAGGAAACCTTTCTATTTTTTACGTGCGTCGTGGCGCTTCTTGCCTACCCAGATCAGTCCCAGGGCCATAATCCACAAGGGTAAGACAATAGCGCCGGTGCGGTAATCGGGCAGGAAGAACATCAGCACGATGACGAAGGCAAAGAAGCCTAAGCATAGGTAGTTCGCAAAGGGATACAGCGGTGCGCGGAAGGCAGCGTTGGGGTAGCGGCGACGGAACTTGAGATGCGCAATAGCAATGGCGGACCACGAAATGAGCTCCGCCCCCACAATGATGGCCAGCAAGATGATGAGGATCTTGCCCTCGAAGAGGAAGTTGAGCAGCACCGCCGAACCCATGAGCAGGGCGTTAAACAGCAGAGCGCGCACCGGCACGCCTTTGGCGTTGACTGAATCGAATAAAGGCGGGGCCTGGCCGCCGCGGGAGAGATCCCGCAACATGCGCGCACCGGAGAAGGTCATGGTGTTGAACACTGATACGGCAGCCACCAGCACGATGAGGTTCAGGCCCGTGGCGGCGGCGCCAATGCCAAGGGTGCTCAGCGCGCGCACGAAAGGCGAAGTGGAAGTATCCAACTCATTCCAGGGAGCCAGCAGCACGATGATGCCGATGCCGCCGATGTAGAAGATAAGGATGCGCCAGATCACGTTGTTGATGGCCTTGGGCAGGGACTCGGAAGGATCCTGTGCTTCACCGGCAGCGGTGCCGATGGAGATGATGCCGCCGAAGGAGAAGATCACCGCGACGAGGGAGAAGATGACGCCGCTAGCGCCGTTGGGGAACATGCCGCCGTGCTCAGTGATGTTGCTTAGGCCCAGTGCGGGTTCTGGGGTCAGGCCCAAGACGATGGCGACGCCGACGATGATCATGAGGATCAGTGCGGCCACCTTGATGAGGGAAAGCCAAAACTCCGCTTCGGCGAAAGCCCCAACGTGCACCAAGTTAATAGCGGTGACGATGACAAGCGCAATGAGCGCAGTGAGCCAGTGCGGGATGCCGGGGAACCAGAAGTCCATAATGGTGCCGGCCGCGGTGAGCTCCACCATGCCCACGACGATGGTGGTAAACCACCAGTTCCAGCCGGTGACAAAGCCGGCGATGGGGCCGATGTACTCGCGGGCATACGCGCTGAAGGAACCCGCGACGGGATTCTCCACGGCCATCTCACCCAGCATGCGCATGATGAGGAAGATGATGAAACCACCGATGGCGTAGGCGGCGATAACGCCTGGCCCGGCCTCCTGGATGGAGGCACCGGAACCAAGGAAGAGGCCCGTGCCGATGCAGGAGCCGAAGGCGATCATCTGCAGGTGGCGTGATTTCATGCCGCGCTGCAGGCCGTCGTCTGCACCAGCGCTGGTACCGGTGTTCACGTCCTGTGCTCTGACGGAATTATTGGTTGTGGTCATGTAGACGCCCTTCATGAACGTATATGTGTGACGAGTGTCATTGAACTGTAGGAGATTATCGCCCACCACAGTTTTGTTTGTCACTAGACAATTTTCGTAAGTATCTTTGACATATGTCAAAAGTGTCTCCCCCGCAGCTGACGAACATTCAGGACATCGTCGACGATTGCGCCCAGATCCTGCAGCGCTCCGTTGAGGTGACTACCCCCACCATCGCCGTGATTGCTGCCAGCGCTCAGATCGGCGCCATCGACAACAATCGTGCCCGGTCCATCCTTAACCGCACGCCACCGCCGGAGCCGATTCCGTGGATGCTGAGCTTCGGCATTCAGGAAGCGGTCCTGCCGGTGCGCCTGCCCGCCAACCCGCGCTACGACATGTTGCCTCGTTTGGTTATTCCGCTGCGTCACCAGGGGAGACTGGTGGGGTATCTGTGGGCTATTGATGAGCCCGCGCTGGGTGATGCCCCCGTGGTCAAGCTCGGCTCTCTTCTTACCCGCTTGGCTCGGCTTATCGACGAACACGATGCTCCACTGGCCGCCCATGCGCAACAGTTAGGTGACATGGCCCGCGAAGTCCTCGCGGGCGATCCTGCCGCGCTGGCGGCAGCCCGGGAACGTGACCTCTTGCCCTCCGATGGCGAGTTGACCATACACCGCGTGCTGATAGAAGGTGATCAGCGCGCGCTTGCTGTGGAGCTTTCGCGTCCCTTGGTTCGCCGGCCTTTCTTGGTAGCGGACTCCCACGATTCCCTCGTTCTCATCGAATGCCGCCGCAGTGTGCTGGACACGGAAGCGCTGATGGAGGAACTGCACAACGCTGCCCTCGTGGTTGGCGCGGCCGTCGTGGCGCGTGGGTCGGCGCCCACTGCTCGGCAGGCGCGACTCATGGCGGATGTGGCCAGGTTGTGTGGCCACGAGGCTATGAGCTGGGATGAAGCTGGTGCTTGGCGGCTGCTGCGCGGGTGGGAGCTGACTCCAGAGACGGTAGAGGAGATAAGCCCGGATGCCGCTGTGCTTCTCGACGAGCCCCGCAACTCCTACTGGGAGACTCTCCTTACCTATTTTGAGCACTCTCGCAACGTGTCTGAAACCGCCGATGCTCTCTATATTCACCGCGCTACGCTGCACTACCGCCTAGACCGCGTGCGCGACATTCTCGGGCCCAGTGTACTGGATGACGGCTGGCGCTGCGCTGCACTGTATGTGGCCCTTAAGCTGCACGCGGCCCTTATAGGGAAAGAAAAGTGAAGCCCCATTTTGTTCCTAGGGGAAGCGCTCAGGTAGAGTGATGGACGATTCATTGCGAATCGCTGGAGACGTGCCAGAGCGGCCGAATGGGGCTCCCTGCTAAGGAGTTGACTTACTTGCGTAGGTCCGGAGGTTCAAATCCTCTCGTCTCCGCAAATGTCATGAGTTGCGACCTGCTAGACAAGTGAGTCGCGGCATCGTTGACAAACCGGCATTTCAGCATGTTTTGTTCTGGGGTGCCGGTTTTGCGTTGAACCCCCCTAATGCGGTCAGATGCGCTTCATCCAGTTTTCCTGAAATACCCCGCCGCTTAAGGGAGCTGGATAGCCTAAAGGCCTTGCTCTCGGTAGGTCGAAGTGCGGATGGTACACAGGACTCTGCTAATTGGACCGTGCTGTTTAAGCAGGTAACCAACGGTATCAAGTGTCGAAGGTTACCCAGGTTGCCACTCTCTACCATGATGCTGGCTCCAAGTTCGTGTCGCTACCTAGCGAGCATATGTGGTTCCATTGCCTCGGAGTGCAGGCCCATTTAATGAAGCAGTGGTCCTGATCGCCCTAGATATGAGTGTTGCGCGGGGGTATCTAGTAACACCGTGGTGACTATCTAGTAACGGGATGGTGAGTATCGAGTAACACTTTGGGGGAAGATTCTTCTGACCGCGTGACAAAAGGGCTCGCGGCATAATCAGAGGAGTCCGATCGTGACTGATTACCGGGCCGTGATGGACCTTGTCTTACAAGGCTGGTCCGTCCGTCAAATCTGCTCGACTGTGCGTTGCTCACATACCACAGTCCAAAAGGCCCGCCAGACAATGGCGGCACACCAGATCACAACCCATGAACAACTCGCCGGCATCACCGACGAAGAAATGGCCACATGGTTTGTTGATGGTCGAAGTCTTGCCCAAGGAGACTTCGTGCCCATCGACTTCGACGCGGTGGCCAAAGCACGTACCGGCCGAAACAAAGTCACTCTCCAAGTCTTGTGGGGCCGCTACACCACCCAACCTGCCCGTCCGTCTCAGCGTTACTACAGCTACGAGCGGTTCCGCCAGCTTGTCGCCGAACACGTTGATGCCACAGGACTTACCGCACGCATTACGCATATCCCGGCACACACTATGCAAGTCGACTGGGCCGGTACCACAATGCGGCTGTTTGACCCGATTGATGCCCGGGGTGCAAAAGTCAGTATTTTCGTGGCGTCACTGCCGTATTCCGGAATGTTGTTTGCCTGTGCTTGCCCGAACCAGCGGCAAGCAGCATGGCTGTGGGCGCATATCCAAGCGTTTGAATACTTCGGTGGCGTCGCTGAAGTCATTGTGCCTGATAATGCTTCGACAGCGTCACACGCAATCGGTGCTGCTGACCGCAACCGGCAGGTTAATTCCACCTACGAGGAATTCCTCGAGCATTACAACACTGCCGCGCTGCCTGCTCGCGCTCGGCGTCCGAAGGACAAGGCGAACGTGGAAGCGGCAGTCAAGATCATCACCCAAAAAGTCATCCATACCCTCCACGGGCATCAATGCGTTGGGCTCGATGAACTCAATGCACGCATCCGCAGCCTAGTTGACGGTATCAATGACGCGGTACCCTTTCGTGGCACCTGCACCAGCAGAAGAATGCTCTTTAATGAGTTTGAACGTGATGTGCTTGGCCAACTTCCCGCATCACCGTGGCAGCATACCGAATGGAAACGCGCGAAAGTCGCCCCCAACTTCCACATCACCGTCAATACTGCTCACTATTCGGTGCCCTACCAGCTCGTCGGCCGCACTGTCGATGTACGCATCACCGGCAACGAAGTAACCGTCTTTGACGCTGGGCAGCGTGTTGCCACCCACCAGCTAGCCCAAGCCCGGGGGATCTATGTCACTGACGTGGATCATATTCCTGCCACCATGGCTGATACCACAGGACTGTGGACCAGTGACTACTTCTACCGTGAAGCAGCCAAGATCGGGCCAGCGACCCAGAAAGTCATCGCAGAACTCATCAGCGCAAAGGCAATCCCTGCCCAGGCATATCAGTCGTGTCGAAACGTACTAAATATGGGCAAGCACGCCAACAAGGCGATTTTGGAACAAGCCTGTGCCCGCCTGATCGCACCTGATGGCGCAAGGAGGGCCGTGTCGTATACCGCGGTGAAAAACATGATGGCTGCGGTACGCAAAGACCAATCCACCCGCCCGACAGGCCATGATCTTCTGCCAACAACACCGCCTGAAACACCACCAGCAGTACACGCACGTGATACCCGCGGCGCGTATCTGGGTGGGTCTGCTCAGTTCAGCATGGAAAACCTTAGGAAGAAAGGACCTTCGCAGTCATGACACAGCCACAACCAGCATCGGCATCAGCACGCTTTCTAGATGAATCGGTCCTGCCGGTCTTTACCGATCTGCGAATGACGGCCTTCGGCCGAACCGTGATTGATATTGCCGCAGATCCCGTCTTCGACTCGTGGAGCTTTTCTGACAAGGTGCTCCACGCACTCGATAAAGAAGTCGCGGCCAAGCGTGAGAGACGAGTCAACAAACTACTCAAAGCATCCCGATCGCCAAATCTTGATGCATGTATCGAAGACATCACCTACGCACCCGGCCGCAACCTCAACAAAGAGCAAATCACCAGACTCGCTCACTGCCAATGGTGTCAAAAAGCGCAAAGCATTGTCATCCTCGGCAAATCATCCGTCGGCAAAACCTACCTGGCCCAAGCACTGCTAACCGCCGCGTGCAGAAACGACTACTCCGCCCGCTTCTTCCGCACAGACACACTAGCCAACCAGCTGATGGTGCTACGCCATAATGACGCAGCACGCATGGAATTTCTTCAAGACCTACACCTGGCAGACGTACTCGTTCTTGACGACTTCCTAACAACCCCGATTGATGCAGCCACAGCACACCAGCTACTCAATATTCTTGCGGAACGTGAACACCGGGGATCAACGATCGTGACCTCACAGTTCACGCCCGACGAGTGGTACAAATCCATCCCGGATGCTGTCATCGCCGAGTCGATACTGAATCGGCTTGTCGTTGGCGCTGAGATCATCACACTGGAAGGACCCAACATGCGCCTAGAAGGCAACGCAGAGTAGTTGCTCATAAGCAACGCCCGGGTGTTACTCAATACTCACCCGGGCGTTACTGCTTGCTCACCACGGCGTTACTAAATACGTGGTCCTAACAATATGAGGCCAACGTATTGGGTATCCCTCTGGGCTGCAAAAGTGGGAACGGCTAAGCCCCATATGTCTGAGGAGCGATGAGCCTCCTGGTCGAAATCGCACGACCGATTCCAGTTTTGTATACAAACCCGTTCTGTATCCAAAAGTTTTTGGTAGGCTAGGCGGTTGTAACAGTTATTTATCCTGAAGGGAGTGAAAATGGAAGGCCTGACTTTCGAAAACTTGAAAGCTGAAGATTTCGTATTGTTATGCGGCGGTTGCTGTACCGACGGATAATCCCAGAAAGAGTTGAGTATGTATCGTCTGAAATACGCTCATAGGCCACTCGCTGTTGGTAAGGACTCCTTGATCATTGGCGGAGTTTCCTACGGGAGCTCTAGGAAGGTAAGGGATTCCGATGGGAGAATCAAGGCGATCTTAACTCGGTTAGATGGAACTAGGACCCTTGAGCAGATCTATTTCGAGCTTGAGGGGTCCTTTCCGTCGCTAAGCTATCAATTTGTCGAGGAGCTCGTTTCCGCACTTGCAGACTTTGGATTTCTTGAAGAGTCGGAGTATCCCTCCGAACTTGATACTAGGTTCGAACTATGGTCTAGAGCGCAAAACCTGTATCAAGGGATGGATAACCAGTTGCGAGAGCATCCATGGTATGTGCAGGAGAAATTATCAAATAGCGCAGCTGCCATAGTAGGGCTTGGGGGAGTCGGGTCAGAAGTGGCCGTTCTTCTTGCCCGAGCTGGCATTGGAAAGCTCGTCCTTATTGACCCAGATACAGTTGAGCCGACAAATATTGTTCGCCAGCATTTCAAATTTACCGATATTGGAGATGCAAAGAGTAAGGCGTTAGCTAGTCAAATAGCGGAAATTGGACTTGAGACAGAGATAGACTGCTTGCAGAAAAGCTTATGTACAACGAGTGACTTCGAGCGTACGCTGAATTCGGTAGATACTTTCGCACTGTCAGCGGACTACCCTGAGAGAATAAGATTCACGGCGAATGACTTTGCATTACGTCATGAAATGCCGTGGGCGCACTGCGGGTACCAAGGTCCCGAGATTATCCTAGGTATTCATGATAGCTGTGGTGCCTGTTTTAGATGCATAAAAGACTATCAGACGATCGAGCGTGCCGACCGTGATCTGCACATCCGAGAGTACTCACGTCCTCTAAGGCAAGCGGGTAATTCCGTTTCTTCCTCAATTTCAGCAGCCTTTCTCGCGCACGGAATAATTAGTCTACTCACGGGAGTTCCTTGTATAAAAACAAACGTAGAGTATTGGTTTTCTATGCAATCAATGACGATAAACAAAGTTGAAGTACCTAACTTCGAAACTTGCGCCCATAAAGGAGTTGGTGTTGTCGCTTTGGAAAAATAGAGACTACAAATTGCTAATGTCGGGGCAAACAGTAAATGTAGTCGGTAATCAAATTACTACTTTCGCCCTATTTCTTGTAGTTCTTAATGTTACCAACTCTCCATCCGCTGCAAGTTTTTCGTCAGGATTATTTGTCTTAAGTATGGTTGTTTTGGGGCTGCCAATCGGTCGCCTAGTGGACAGATATTCAAGATTAGTAATTCTTAAAATTTCCGCCACACTTGGCGTCGTTGGTTCCCTGTTATGCGTCTTTGCGGCCAATGGACATTATCCGATATCTCTTTTTGCAGTTTCAGCTTTCTTGCTAGGGGGTATCTCCTCGGCTTTTGGTACGGCAGAACGCGCATTTCTTAAAGAACTAATCCCCCCGAGTTTGCTAGCAAAAGCCATGGCTGTTAATCAAGGTCGATACTCGATCGGAACCTTACTTGGGCCACCAATTGCCGGTCTGCTTATCTCGCATTCGGCGCAAGCTCCTTTTTGGGTTGATGCAGCTTCATTCTGCTGGGTTCTAGCTTGCCTTTTGCTTATTCGTTTCCGGTCAAGCGAAACAGACTCTTCGAATACCCCCAGCGAAACACCTCCGCTACGCCCAGCATGGGATTGGCTACGTGGTCAAAAGCAGCTCTTCTCCATCGGTTGGTATAGTCCGTTGATGAATTTTTCATTCGCTGGAATAACAACACTTTCGCTACTTAGTTTAAAATATGCTTCTTTCAGTTCATTCTCATTGGGAATATATCAGGCTGCAATTGGATTAGCAGGCCTAATGGGAGCAATGATTGCAGGAAAGCTAGTTGAAAAAGTGCAGGCCGGAAGGCTAATTCTTTACTCCATGTGTTTGTTCACTGTAGCGCTTGCAGTAACCATGGTAAATAGTACGTGCATTATTCTTGGAATGGTTTTGGCTGGATTGGTCTTGCCAGTTTTCAATGCGCCGTGCAGTGGCTTTTTCGTAAAATCAGTACCGCAAGAGTTTCAAGGACGTTGTACTGCGATTCTGTCAACATCTGCGATGGTAACCATGCCTATCGGAAACGCACTTGCCGGCGTGCTCTTCGAGCACTTCGGAGGATTGACAGCAGTAGCCTTTTTTGCTTTGGTCTTGATTCTCTCAGATCTGTTTTTCATCAAGAAGGGCGACGTTAAATCCATTCGTTTATAGGAGTCTTCTTACCCTTGATGACGCTAATAGCCCCTGTTTCGGGAGGTATTGTCAGCTTTAAGTCGAGGGCTTGTTGGTGTATTAATTGCTTGATTTCGTTGCTTCAGCCTGTAGAACCCTAGTCACCGTTCGCCGGTGGCTCGGGTTTTGCGTTTGTTGTTGTCAATATGAAAGTGGGTGCCAGCGCAGCTCTCGGAAGCGGGCAAAGCCCTGATCTTGGCTCAGTAGGGTTGCTTCTTCTTCTATTACGGCCGCAGCTATCCAGGCATCGGGGATGTCGCTGGCTTTAAGTTTGTGCAAGCGCACCAATTCAGTGAAGGTCGTCCAGGTCCCTGGGCTGGAGCTTAAAAAGGTGCCGTTTGGGGCTTCTAGGATGGTATTGAGTGCAATCAGCGCTTGCTGGGTGGTAAGTGGTTTGTGAAATAACTTGTGGTTCGTCATGACTCGAAGAAAGCCCGTTGCCACAACATCCAGGAGTCCAATTGTTTCATGCCGATTTGAAGCGTCCTGGGTTTAGTTCCGCTTCTTTTACGGCCCTGTGTTGATGGGCTGGGTGAGATAATACTCGGTTTCTACTTCCTGTGGGGTGGCGTAGTCCAATGCTTCGTGAAGTCGCTTGGTGTTCCACCAATGCACCCACCGCAAGGTGGCCAATTCGACTTCCCCCACCGATGTCCACGGGCCTTGGGCGTGAATGAGTTCAGCCTTGTAGAGACCGTTGACTGTCTCGGCGAGAGCGTTGTCATAAGAATCACCGACCGTTCCGACACTCGGCCGGATACCGGATTCCGCTAGCGCGGTGGAATACTTCAGTGACACGTACTGGCTGCCCCGATCACTATGGTGAATCAGCTGGTTTCCATGAATTCGCCCTGCAGTCGTTAACGCATGTTCCAAAGCCTCCATGGGCAGCGCACCGGTACGCATCGTCGAGCGTGTAGCAACACCAACAATTTTTCGGCTGAATACATCCACGACAAACGCGGTGTAGGCGAATCCTGACAGGGTGCGAACGTAGGTAATGTCGGCAACCCACAGCCTGCCTGGTGCTTGTGCACGAAAGTCTCGTTGTACAAGGTCCGGGCGATGATCCTGTGTCTTCGGGCTAATCGTTGTCACAGGGGTTCGCCCACGTCTGCGGCCGGAAACACCTGCTAGCTTCATCAGACGTGCAGTCTTGTCACGACCGATATGAAAGCCTTCACGGTTCATCGCGTGCCACATTTTGCGGATACCGTAAACCGAGAAATTCTCCGCATGCACGCGTTGAATCTCTGGGATAAGCAGGCTATCGCTTAAGGCTCTTGCGCTGGGTACACGTGTAGTGGCTTTGCGGTAGCCGCGGGCAGTAATGAATCCACGATCTGCTTGTTTAAGGACTCGGCAGATGGCCTCGACCCCAAACTGATCTTTATACGCGTCGATGTAAGAGATCATTTGGTCGTGGGTCGGTCGAGTTCCGCTGCGAAAAAAGCCGAAGCAGTCTTAAGAATCCCGTTTGCTCGCTTCAGCTCACGGTTTTCGCGGCGCAGACGCTTGAGCTCTTCTTCCATTGTTTCGCCGCCTGAAGCGTCAGAGTCATCACGTACTGAAGCGCTGTCACGGTACCAAGCCCGCAACGTGTGGTGAGATACTCCAAGCAGCTCACCGACCTCCGTGTAGGCGCGTTGCAGTGAGCAAGACTCCAGGCGGACCATTTCGATGATCTGATGGACCGCCTTCTCCTTGAACTCAACGGAATACTTTCTAGGCATAGTTCAATCCTTCCTTACCTGAGGTAAGAACTAAACCCAGGACGCTTCAATTCAGAGCACTATTTAGCCATTGTTGAGCGGGTTTATGTTGCGGTGCAGCGGAGTGGAAGGCATAAACGAGAATGTTGACATCAGGAATGATCATCGAGCACCGCCCACACAGCTTCTTTGTCGCTGAAATCGACTAGAGCCGGTCCGCCGCAATCGAAGGAGGGCAGGTTAACGGGGGTGTCTTCGGTACTGATGCGGGTTTTCTTCTTGAGGGCAGCGCGGACCGCCTCTTCGACGTATGAGCTCAAAGTGACATTGTTGGCTTTGGCTTGGACCTTCGTTTCTTCAAGGAGTTTCGGGGGGAGGTTTATCGTGGTGCGCATACCTTTAGGATAGAAAGCATCAAGTCATCAATCAAGAGATGTAATGATGCATCTGTCTTCAGGAAGCCGTGAAAGGTTGACTGGTGTCTTAATTCAGTGCGAGCGTCAGGATCAGTACTCCGATGGAGAGTGCGAGCATGCCTAAGCAGTTGATCCAGAATGCGCTGCCGAGGAAGTGGGCGCGGACATGGGCTGCTGCGGCTGCGCAGAAATATGCGATGACTCCAACCATGGCTGCGATACCTACGCCGGGGTACCAGAGACCGGCTATGAGTCCTGTGACTGCGAGGCATTTGATGACAATGAGTGCCCACCACCAGTCTTTGGGGAGTTTGACGCCGCTGAGGCAGGCTTCGATAAAGGGGACTGGTTTGAGGGAGAGAGCGGCGTCGCCAAGCAGAATGGCTGCTAGTAGTAGGGAGGGCCAGGCTGGGGAAGATTCTAGGATCATTGGGTTACTCCGAATGCGGTGTTGAGACGTTCGATCGATGAAGCGGCTTGAGATGTGAGGTGTTCGGTGTCGTAGAGGCCTGCGGCCCAGCCGATGAGTAAGCCAAGGTAGACGTTGTACAGCAGGTTGGAGTACTCGGTCGCATCTTCGTTGCTGAATCCGGAGCCGAGGCGCAAGGTGATTTCATCTGTCAGGAGCGTCTTGAGCGCAGTGAGTGCTTCGCCTTGGTTGCCTTGTTGGATGAGTGCCGCGCCAAAGGCGCGAGAAAGCTCTTCGTGGCCAGTAAACATCTGGAGGAAAGGTCTCAGGACGTCGAGGAGGCTATCGGATTGTCCGCGGATGTCGTCGTGGAGTTCTGAAATATGTTGGCCAATAGTGCGGATGAGCAGCGTTTGTTTGTCGCCGACTCCCATGACGGTTCCCACGCTGACACCAGCTTCGGATGCGATAGTCCGGATGCTGGTGGTGGCGTAGCCCTGGGTGAGGAAGAGTTCGTAGGCGGTGGCTAGGACCTTGCTGTCTGTGCCAGCTTTGGCGGCCGAACGTGAAGAATGAACGTGTTCAGTGAACATGTTCAAAGAGTAGCGCTTGGCAGTTTCAGGGTCAATAGCGTCAGAGTGTTGGTGATTGCAGCTAGGTCAGCGCGGGGAAGACGCGGTCGCGCAGCAGGTGGGCAAGCTCGCGGTCAGGGTGTGCCGGGTCAATCCAGGCGATGTCGCCGATTTCGGCGGCGGCGCGGGGTTCGTTGTCGGTGACGGTGTGGGTGCAGGTGAAGATGGTGCCGACAATTACTGAAGTAGCAGATAGACCGAAGTTTTAGGAAGGCTAAATGTTTGCAGGGGAAACCGCAACACGATACGCCTTCCTGCGGGCTCGCGCAATGAATTATGGGGAGGTGTATACGTTCGTCTACGGTTTCCATTTTTGCTACCAAATTTGTCGACTACATGTAACTCTAGGGGTCTCCGAGTTTTCAGCCGTCTTCTTGCAAAAGGGCTCAGGGCATGTATCGCCCTAAGAAAAGTGCGCCCCGGGCGGTGCTGATTGCGGCAGCAACAGTTCTCGCTCCAGCTAATGCACTTTCTCGGCGGGTTGGTTTTCAATAAATTATCTTTGCGCTAAGCAGTGAGGGTTCTAAGGGTAGCGTGATTGGAACTTTGCCGTATGATCGTTGCTGAACTGTCTATTAGGCAGCCAAAGAGAATCTGCCAATTAGGGAGAATCAATTATGTGGAAAAAATCTTGGCCACTGTTGGCGTTATTCTGATGTCTCTTTCCGTTTATGTTCAATGGCCGTATGCGGTCACGATTGCTCTAGCAGCTTTGGTCATTTTCCTTGTGTTTCTTCCCAGCGGGAAGAAGTAAATGCCTGAACAGGGGTAGGTATTTCAGCGGACCTGCCTCTGTTTTATGTTGATGAGCCGAGAAAATGGGCGCGGAGGTGCGCTGCTACGGATGCGTAGGACAGGCGATGAGACCGGTGGCTTCGAGGCGCTATCTACGAAAACGTACCTACCCAGCCAGCGCGGGGAAGACGCGGTCCCGCAACAGATGCGCAAGCTCGCGGTCAGGGTGCGCCGGGTTGACCCAGGCGGTGTCGCCGATTTCGGCGGCGGCGTGGGGTGCGTCGGTGGTGACGGCGCGGGCGTAGGTGAAGATGGTGCCCACGACGACCTCGCCCGGCTCGTTGGCGGCGGGGGCGTCGAAGGTGCCGAGCTCGTTGAGGCTCTCGGCGTCGAGAGTGAGTCCTACTTCTTCGGCAACTTCGCGCAGGGCGGCGTCGACAAGCGCCTCGCCCTCCTCGGGCTTGCCGCCGGGCAGCTGGTACTTGGTGGAGGACTTCTTGCGCACGGTGAGGACCTGGCCCGCGGCGTTGCGGATGACGACGGCTGCGACTTCAATCATGGCTGCCGATTGTAGGCGGCCTAGAGCAGTGGGAGGACCACGAGGGCGAGGTTGAGCGCGATGACCAGAGCGGCAAGCGTCCAGCCCACGGCCATAGACCAAGGTTTTGCGGCGAACTGACCCATGACGTCCCGGGAGCCGGCGTAGCGGAAAAGCGGGATGATGGCGAAGGGGATGCCCAGGGAAAGAAGCGCCTGGCTGACCACCAGCGCCATGGTGGGGTCGACCCCGCAGGCGATGATGACCAGCGCCGGGATGAGTGTGACCAGGCGGCGCACTAGGAGCGGGACCTTGATGTGGAGCAGACCGTCCATGATTTCGGAGCCGGCGTAGGCGCCCACCGACGTCGAGGCGAGGCCGCTGGCCAGCAGGCCGACGGCGAAGAGAACGCCGGCCAGCGGGCCGAGGTGGCTGGCAATCGCCGCGTGCGCCCCGGAGATGGTCTCCGTGCCGTCTACGCCGTAGAGGGCCGAGCCCGCCAGGACCAGCAGGCCTATGTTGACGAGCCCGGCGATGGACAGCGCCACGGCGATGTCTGCGCGGGTGCCGGCCAGCACGTGGGGGATTTCCAGGTCGGGGAAGCGCTGCTTGGTCAGGGAGGAGTGCAGGTAGATGGCGTGCGGCATGACGGTGGCACCCAGCATGGAGGCGGCCAGCAGGATGCTGTCCTTGCCCTCTAGGCGGGGGATGAGGCCCGCGGCCACGTCGGCAGGGTCGGGCGGGGCGATGGCAAGCCCGGCAAGGAAGCCGATGCAGATAACCAGGAGCAGGCCGATGACGAGCCCCTCGAACCACTGGTTCTTCTTCTGGAAGATGAGGAGAACGATGGACACCGCGCCGATGATGAGCGCGCCTACGAGCAGCGGGAGATCGAAGAGGAGTTGCAGAGCGATGGCGCCGCCGATGACTTCGGCGAGGTCGGTGGCTGCGGCGATGATCTCGGCCTGGGCCCACATGCCCAGGCGCGCGCGGCGGGGGAGGCGCTCGCCCATGATTTCCGGCAGGGAGCGGTGGGTGACCAGCCCCAGCTTGGCGGAGTGGTACTGGATGAACATGGCCATGAGGTTGGCCACGACGAGTACCCACACCAGGAGGTAGCCGTAGCGGGAGCCGGCGCTGATGTTGGCGGCCACGTTGCCGGGGTCGACGTAGGCCACCGCGGCAACGAAGGCGGGGCCGGTGAGGCTGATTAAGGTCTTGCGCATGAGCACCTTCGTATCAAAAGTTCAACTACTTGAAGTCTAGGTTCCAACCGTATCAAGTCAAGCCAGGGGTTTGATTCGGCAAACTATATTAAAGTTTAATTGTTAATCATTTAAATTACTTTATGTATTTCGGCAGGCTAGAGACATTGGGGTGTAAAGGGTACACTCCCTTCAGTGCGCCAAAGTTGGAAAATATTTTTAAGAGATGTAGCCAGGCTTGGCCGCGTCCCCAGGGCGTGGATCATCCTCATCGGACTCGTCATTACCCCCGCGATGTACTCCTGGGTCAACATCGCGGCCTTCCGTGATCCGTACGGGAATACCGAGAACATCAAGGTTGCCGTCGTCAACGAGGACAAGGGCGCCAATAACGACCTCACCGGTCACGTCGACGTGGGTAAACAAGTCGTCGACAAGCTGCAGGATAACCACCAGCTGGGCTGGCAGTTCTTAGGTGCCGACGAGGCAGACAAAGCCCTGCATGAGGGGGACGTCTACGCCGCGGTCACTATCCCGGAGGACTTCAGCGAGAACCTCGTGAGCATGCTCGACGGCACGTTCACCAAACCGCAGCTGGTCTACCGCGTCAACGAGAAGAACAACGCCATCGCCGTGAAGATCACGGACACCGGCGCCAAGGGTCTGGATAAGCAGATCACCGCCGCGTTCAAGGAGCAGGTGGCCACGGTTGCCGCGGAGAAGGTGAAGGACTCCGGCACGGAGTTCGAAACCAAGATCACCCGCGCCATGAACAACACCAGCACCTCCTTCGGTGAAACCGCGCAGAAAATCGACGATAGCCGCCGCAAGCTGGGGGACATCCAGGCCAAGCTCGACACCGCCTCGCAGTCCATGGGCGGGGCCAAGGGTACCGTCGCGGACGTGGAGGCCGCGCTGACCGACGCCCAAGCCGCGCTCAACGAGGTCAGCTCCCTGGTCAACCAGGCCCAGGGCGGCATCGGTGACTTCACTGACCAGTCCACCTCGGCGTTCGTCAACGGCGCCACCGCTGTCGCCGACGGCACCGCGCAGGCGCAGGAATCCATCGCGGATCTCACCGCCGGCCTGGACCAGGCGGGACAGCGCTTCGACTACGCCACCCAACAGGCCAACGGTGCCGTGGACGCCAGCGCGCAGTCCATCGCCGAGCTCAAGGCGCTGCTCAACTCCGCCACGCTCTCCCCGCAGGCCACGAAGGAGCTTGACGACGCCGTCCAGCGCCTCGAGGAGGGCAACGAATCCAACCGTCGCCTCTTGGGTAACCTGGGCGCGCTGAGCAAGGACACCCAGGCCGCCGCGGATTCCGTGAAGTCCAGCTCCGACGCAATTAACCAGGCCGCGGCCGATACCAAGGCCACGTCCCAGACCCTGCGCGATACCGTGACCTCCTCCGTGCCGGAGATCAACCGCGCGATGAGCAACCTGAGCTCCACCGCGAGCGCGCTCAGCGCCACCCTGGAAGCACAGAAGGGAACCATGCGGGAGGCCGACGGCCTCCTCGACGGCGTGTCCCAACAGCTGCTCGCCACCAAGGACACGCTGGGGGACTTCGACACCAACCTGGTCGCGCTGCAGGACAGCCTGAGGAGCATCCAGGGTGATGTCCGCTCGCTCAAGGCCACGATGAACAACAAGGTGCTGCAGAACGTCACCGGGCTCGATGCGGATGAAATCGGCCAGTTCTTCGCCGAGCCCATCGAGGTCGAGTCGGTCACGGTCTACCCGGTGGACTCCTACGGCTCCGCTATGGCGGCGCTGTTTACCAACCTCTCGCTGTGGATTGGCGCCTTCGTGCTCATGGTCATCTTCAAGGTTGAGGTGGACAAGGAGGGCTTCCGCCGCGTCACCGTGGACCAGGCCTACCTGGGTCGCTTCCTGCTCATGGCCGCCATGGTGGTCATTCAGGCCGTCGTGGTGACGGCGGGCGACATCCTCATCGGTGTCCAGACCGTCAACGCGGCCGCGTTCATCGTCACCGGCGTGCTCATCGGGCTGGCGTACCTCAGTATCATCTACGCCCTATCGACCTCCCTGGGCCACCTCGGCCGCGGCCTGTGCGTGGTGCTGGCCATCATCCAGATCCCGGGCGCATCCGGCCTGTACCCGATCGAGCTGCTGCCGGGCTTCTTCCACGCCATCTACCCGCTGCTGCCGTTCACCTACGGCATCGACGCCATGCGTGAGACCATCGGCGGCTTCTACGGCGCCCACTACTTCAAGTACATGGGCGTGCTGGCCTTCATGTTCCTTCTGTTCTTCGTGTGCGGCCTCCTGCTGCGCAAGGCCCTGTCCCACTTCAACGCGCTGTTCAACAAGGAGCTCAAGGACACCGAGCTCTTCGACTACGAGAACGTGCAGGTCATGGGCAACGGCTACCGCATCGCCGACGTCATCCAGGCGCTGGACAGCCGCAGCGGCCTCAAGCAGGACCTGGACCACCGCGACCACGATTGGAGCTACTGGCTCAAGCTCGTCGCCGTCGCCGGCGTGGTGGGGGTTATCATCCTCATCTTGGTTTCCGGCCTCCTGCCTTCCCAGAAGCCGCTGCTCCTGGGCATCTGGACCGCGTGGTGCCTGCTCATTGTGGGCGCGGCCGTCACGCTCGAGTACCTGCGCATCAGCCTGAAGCAGTCCGCGGAGCTGCTCACGCTGGATGAGGATGACATCAAGCACCCGGCCCGCAACGAGGACAACGACCTGGCCGCGGTAGCACCGGCCGAGACGGAGGGAGAGAAGTAATGCGCGGAACACTGGATCTTTTCCTCGAGGACATCCGCACGGCACGCCGCAGCGTGATGAGCATCGTCATGCTCGTTGGCCTGGTGGTCATCCCCATGCTGTTCACGTGGTTCAACGTGCTGGCCAGCTGGAATCCTTTCGACAACACCAGCCAGCTCAAGGTGGCGGTGGCCAGCGAGGACACCGGCTACGAAAGCGACCTGCTGCCCATGCCCATCAACGTGGGCGACCAGGTGCTCAATCAGCTGCGCGCCAACGACCAGCTGGACTGGGTAGTCACCACCCCCGACGAGGCCGTCGAGGGCACCAAGTCCGGCGAGTACTACGCCGCCATCGTGCTGCCGGAAAACTTCAGCGATGACATGATGACCTTCTACACTGACGGCTCGGAGCCGGCGGGGCTGTCGCTGTACACCAACGAGAAGAAGAACGCGCTGGCACCGAAGATCACCGACCAGGGCGCAGAAGGCGTGTCCGCCCAGGTGGCGGAAACCTTTACCCGCACCGTGGGCCATGTGTCCTTCGACCTCGTGGCCGGCCTGTCTGATTTCATGAGCCAGGGCGATACCAAGGCGGTCCTGGACCGCATCCAGGCCCGCGCGGACGGCGTGCAGTCCCAGCTGGACATGGGCGCGCGAACCGCCCGCTCCCTGGCGGGCCTGGTGGAGACCACGGTCCCGCTCATGGAGAGCGCGGAGAACATCGTTGGCGCCGCCAACCTGGAGCTCCCGGAGGTCCAGTCCACGTCCCTCAACGTGTCCACGGATGCGCTGCAGCAGTCCCTAGACGCGACGAAGGCCAGCTACGACGTGGTGCGCCAACGCATTGACGCGCTTTTCGACGACGCCTCGGCCTCCCGCGCCGACCGCGTTGCCACCCTCAACACGTTGGCGGACCAGGTGGACGGCACGATCGCCCAGTACCAGAACCTGCACGGCCACGTGGAGGCCCTGCCGATCCCCGCGGCGGACAAGGAGAAGGCGCTCAGCCGCATCGAGGACGCCATCGCCAACGAGCGCGCCCTGCACTCCCGCCTCGAGGCCGCGGCCAACGCCCCGGAGCCCACGAAGCCGGATCTCTCCGGCATCGACGCGGCAAAGGAGTCCATCGACGGCATCTCCACCTCCGGCCTGCGGGAATCCATTTCTGCGCTGCAGGATTCCCTGGGCCGGGTGGGCCAGGACCTGGACACCATCAATGCGCCGGTAACCATTGACTCCTCTTCCTTGACCGATGCCCAGACCGCCGTGCAGAACCTGGCGGCGAGCCTGCAGAACAAGGCCAACGAGTTCGGTGACCTGAAGAAGGACATCGATTCCGCAGTGGAATCCGGTGACCTGAAAAAGCTGGCGGATCTCATCGGCTCCGACCCGGACGCCCTGGCCAGCGCCATCGCGGCCCCGGTGGATATCGACCGCGAGGCCGTGTTCCCCGTCACCAGCTTCGGTGCGGGCATGACGCCGATGTACACCGCGCTGGCCCTGTGGGTGGGCGCGCTGCTTACCGCGGTGAGCGTGCGTACCGATGTGGTCAACAAGGACAAGTACGGACCGATCCAGCGTTACTTTGGCCGCTTCGGCATCTTCGCCGCGGTGGGACTGGTGCAGTCCACCATGCTCATCCTGGGCCTGATCTTCTTCGTGCGGATCGAGCCTGCCCACCCGTTCCTCATGCTGCTGGCCGGCTGGCTCAGCTCGGTGGTGTTCATGCTCATTGCCTATACGTTTGTGGTCTCGTTTGCGAACGCCGGCAAGGCCTTGGCGGTGCTCATGTTGGTGATCCAGGTGTCGTCGGCAGGCGGCGCGTACCCGCTGCAGGTGCTGCCGCAGTGGTTCCAGAACATCAGCCCGTGGCTGCCGGTCACCTACACCATCCGGGCCTTCCGCGCGGCCATCGCCGGCACGTACCACGGTGACTTCTGGCTGTCGCTGTTCTGCCTGCTCCTGTTCGTCCTGCCCATGCTGGCGCTGGGCGTGCTGCTGCACAAGCCGCTGGAGAAGTTCACCAACGGCTGGGTGGAAACGCTGGAGAAGACCAAGCTGATGTAGCAGCTTTCCGCACTTCAGCATTCCGGTACTGCAGATCTGGAGCGCTACGACGTACTGAGAGGCCCGCTAACGCGCGGGTCTCTTTGCGTAGGCGGAGCCCTCCGGGTTGTCGATGGTGGAGTGCGTACGACTGTCGTGCAGGAAGAACATGGCCACCACGCCGAGCGCCGCCATGATGGTGACGTAGACGGGGAAGGCATCCGGGTGCCCGGCGTTCTTGAGACCCAGGGCCACGTACTCAGCCGAGCCGCCGAAGAGAGAGTTGCCCACGGCATAAGTGAAGCCGACGCCAAGGCCGCGGATGTAGGTGGGGAACATCTCGGCCTTGAGGATGCCGGAAATAGAGGTGTAGCCGCTTTCGAAGACGAAGATCAGAATGATGACGGCACCTGCTCCTAGCAAGGTGGTTTGTTGGTTGAGCAGCATGAAGGCGGGGATGGTACCCAGTGTGGAGGCGATGCCGAAGATGAGGATGGTGTTCTTACGGCCAATCTTGTCCGAGAGCAGGCCGGTGAGCGGCTGGAGCAGCATGAAAACGAAGAGGCACACCGTCATCGTGCGGGCGACGTCACCCTTGGCAAAACCGCCGGTGTTAATGAGGAACTTCTGCATGTAGGTGGTGTACGTGTAGAACGTCAGGGAACCGATGGCGGTAATTCCTAGGACTACCCAGAAGGAGCGGGGGTGCGCCATGAGCTGGCGCAGGGTGCCGGCGCCTTCCTCGCTGCGCTCGCTTGTCGACGTCGTCTCTTCCAGCCCGTTGCGCAGCCACATACTCACCACGGCAGCCAGCGCGCCGATGACGAAGGGTAGGCGCCACCAGCCGTTGGTGATGGCTTCCTCACCCAAAGTGGAGGTCATGATCACCGCGAGGAGGCTGGCCAGCAGCTGGCCGCCGATGAGGGTGACGTACTGGAATGAAGAGTAGAAACCGCGGCGCCCAGAAGAGGCGATTTCAGACATATAGGTGGCGGTGGCACCGTACTCGCCGCCGACGGACAGGCCCTGGATGCAGCGCACGATGAGCATGAGCACCGGCGCCCACGCACCCACCATCGCGGCGGTGGGCAACGCCGCGAAGAGCAGGGAGCCCGCGCACATCATGATGATGGCGATAAGCATCGACTGCTTGCGGCCGTAGCGGTCCGCGATACGCCCGAAGATGTAGCCGCCGATAGGCCGCATGAGGAAGCCCACAAAGAACACGCCGGCGGACTTCATGAGCGCGCCGGTTTCACCTGTGCCGCTAAAGAACTGATCGGCAAAATACACGCTGAAGAAGGCGTAAATATAGAAGTCAAACCATTCGACGAGGTTGCCGCTCGACGCCGCCAGAATTGCCTTTACCGTGCGCCATTCCACCTTGGGGGTGGGGGCAGTAGTGTCTCCATTAGTCATAGCAAGAAACTACCTCGTGGTGACGTGCCTTACATTAGCGACAATAAATATTCACAGGTTACGGGGGTGTTGGGTGTGGCACGCACCCCTTGTACCGCCTGCCTGCGCGGGTCTAGGATTCCTCCTGTGAAACGCGGTCATTCCTCGCGGCCCCGCCTGCAAGGCCCGGCACAGCTCACAGCGGCGGGCTTCCTGCTGCTCATCCTCGTGGGCACCGGCCTGCTCATGCTTCCGATCTCCGCCCACGTGCCGCAGTGGACGCCGTTCCTGCCGGCGCTGTTCACGGCGACGTCGGCAGTCTCACTCACCGGCCTCATCGTCGAGGACACCGGCTCCTACTGGACGCCCTTCGGGCAGACGGTCATCATCGTCCTCATCCAGCTGGGCGGCTTGGGCATCATGAGCTTGGCGTCCCTGTCCGGCATGCTGCTGACTGGCCGCATCAGCTTCAAGGCGCGCCGCACCACCGCGGCCGAGGGGCGCCCCATTGTCTCCGGCGGTATCCGGCGCACGCTGCTGTTTACCTTCGCCGTGACGCTCATCTGCGAGGCAGTGGTGGCCTGCATCATCGCCGTCCGCCTGGCCACCGCCCACGGCGTTCCAGCCGGTCAAGCGGTGTGGGAGGGCGTCTTCCACGCCATCTCCGCCTTCAACAACGCGGGGTTTAGCACCTACTCCGATAACCTCGTGCCCTTCGTCGGGGACGCCTGGATCCTTCTGCCGCTGGCCGCCGCGCTCATCACTGGCGGCCTGGGCTACCCCATGCTGGCGGAGCTGGCCCGCCGGGCGCGCGGCCGCATCGCGCGCTGGCGCGGCGGCCAGCCGCGCGTCTACCACATGTCCGTCACGGCCCGGATGACGTTTGCGGCCACCGCAGTCCTGCTCCTCGGCGGCATGGCATTCTTCTTCCTGTCGGAGCGCGCCGGGGTGTTGAGTGGCATGTCGGTGGGACAGCGCCTGCTCAACGCGTTCTTCATGAGCGCCTCGCCCCGCACGGCGGGTTTTAACGCCATTGACTATGGGCAGGCGCATCCCATCACGCTCATGGTCACAGACATGCTCATGTTCGTCGGTGGCGGCTCCGCCGGTACCGCCGGTGGCATCAAGGTCACCACCGCCTGCGTCCTGGCGGCGGCGATGGCCTCGGAGTTCCTGGGGCGGGAGGACACGGCGATTGGCCACCGGCGCGTGCCGCTGTCCACGTTCCGCCAGGCCCTGGCGCTGACCGCGGCGGGAATCATCCTCGTTGCCCTGGGCGTGGCCACGCTGCGCGTGTGGGATCCGGAATTCACCGCGGACCAGGTCACCTTCGAGGTCATGTCCGCCTTCGCCACGGTGGGCCTGTCCACCGGTATTACCTCCAGCCTGTCGGCGCCCTCGCAGATTATGCTGTGCCTCATCATGTACGTCGGCCGCGTCGGCCCTACCACCTTCGTGGCGGCTTTGGCCGCGCGCACGGTGAGCCTGCGCTTCCGCTACCCCGAAGAAAGGCCGTTCATTGGCTAACCTATTTGGCGCCCTGCGGCGCGAGAAGAGCTCCATCAATATCCCGCCGGTGGTCGTCGTCGGCCTCGGCCGCTTCGGCTCCTCTCTGGCCCGCGAGCTCATGGAGCACGGCGTGGAAGTCCTGGGCATCGACGCGGAAGAGAAGCTCGTGCGCGAGCACGCGGCCTACCTCACCGAAGCGGTCAGCGCCGATACCACCGATGCGGAGGCCCTGCGCCAGCTGGGCGTCGACGAGGTGGAACGCGTCGTCGTGGCCATCGGCTCGGACCTCGAGGATTCCATCCTTACCGCCTCTAACCTGGTGGAGCTAGGTATTAAGGACATCTGGGCCAAGGCGGATTCCGACGCGCACGCGCGAATCCTACGGCAGCTGGGAGTCCACCACGTTATCCGCCCGGAGCGGGAGACCGGCCGCCGCGTGGCGCACCTTCTGGGCGGGCGCTTCGAGGACTTCGCGGAGATCGCCGCTGACTATGGCGTGACGGTGATGGCCCCGCCGGCGTCGATAAGCAGCCGCCCCCTCAACCTGAATCAGGTGTGGGAGCAGCACCACGTGCAGCTCATCTCGCGCCGGGAGGGGCTGGGGGAGTGGCGCCCGCTTGCCGACGCCACCGAGCTCACCCACCACGACCTCATCGTCGTCGCGGGCAGCCCCACGGACCTGGAAGCCTTCTCGCAGTCCTAGCCCGAGAGGTACACGGCTGGAAGTGGCGCTACAGTGGCGCGTATGACGAAGGACCGCTTCCCCCGTTCGGTGTACGGCTCCGGTGAGGAGCCCGATCCGCGCTTCAGCATGGCCAACGAGCGCACGTTCCTGGCGTGGATCCGCACCTCCCTCGCGTTCATTGCCGGTGGCGTGGCCCTAGAGACCTTCGACCTGCCGCTGAATACGACCCTGACCCGCGTCATCTCCGCCGTCATGCTGGCGGTGGCCATTGTGCTCCCGGGCGTGGCCTGGCTGCACTGGGGTGCGGCGGAGCGCGCGATGCGGCACTCCCGGCCCCTGCCGGCCAGCCCCGCGTTGGCGCTGGTCGTGGGCGTGGTGATTGTCATCGGCGTCATGATTCTGGTGGGCGAGCTACTGGCGTGAGTGAGCTCTATGACCCCGGCCTGCAGCCGGAACGCACCCGCCTAGCGTGGCAGCGCACGGGCCTTGCCGCCCTGGTAGCCGGCCTGCTCGTGGCGCGCTCGGCGGCGCTGTGGGCCACGGTCATCGTGGGCGTTGTCACCGCCGCGGTGCTGTGGCTGGCCACGGCGAAGCTCCGGCACGCCGATAGCGCCCTCTCCCAGGCCGCGCCGCTGCCTGGCGCCTGGGCGCTCGCCGCGGTGACCGCGGGGACGATGGTGCTGGGCGCGGTGGCGTTCATAGCGGTCTGGTAGCCCCTCCCGTTCGCAGATCCCCAGACCTGGAACGGGGAAGTAGCTGCAGTACATAAATCAGCCCGTGTAGGGGTGGATATAGCCGCTTAGCGGGGGTAATAGTGCGGAACTAGTTGTTTGCTGTGTGTGGGGTTCGATAGTCTGAGGCTGCAAGCCTATTCGGTGACCCGTATAACTTTCAGCACTAACTTGGGTCTGGCTAACCAAGAAAAGGAGGGGCAGATGACTACCCCGCACACTCACGTCTCTACCGCGCACACGGAGGGCGAGGACGACCACGGCGTAGACCGCAAAGACTGGCGCCGCATGGCCATCGGGCTCTTCGCCGGCCTGGTGCTGGCGGCCATCGTGTGGTTCATTTTCCCCAGCAACGCCGTCGATACGGTGGCGCAATCCCCGGGCGCGAAGGAAGGGGCGGAGTACTCCGAGAGCGCACTGCGCGCGGTGGCCGCGGTGACCATCCTTATGGGCGTGTGGTGGATGACGGAGGCCATCCCGCTGGCCGCCACCGCGCTGTTGCCGCTGGTCATCTTCCCGCTGGCGGGCGTGGGCACCATCAAGGAGGTCGGCGCGCCGTACGCCTCCGCCACCATCTTCCTCTTCATGGGCGGCTTCCTGATCGCCCTGGCGCTGCAGCGCTGGAACCTGCACCGCCGCTTGGCGCTCTACGTGGTGAAGGTGATTGGCACCTCGCCCAAGCGCCTGATTCTGGGCTTCATGCTGGCTACCGGCTTCTTGTCCATGTGGGTGTCCAACACCGCTACGGCCGTGGTCATGCTGCCGATTGGTACCTCGGTACTGGCGCTTACCGCGGAGACTGTGGGCGGTTGGGATAAGCAGAAGAAGTTCGCTACTGCGCTCATGCTGGGAATTGCCTACTCGGCGTCGATTGGCTCGCTCGGCACGCTCATCGGCACCCCGCCCAATGCCTTCCTCAACGCCTACATGGCGGATACCTGGGGCGTGACCTTGGGCTTTGGCCGCTGGATGGCAGTCGGCGTGCCGCTGGCGGCGACGTTCCTGCTCATCGCGTGGTTCCTGCTGATTACTATCTTCAAGCCGGAGATGAAGGAAATCCCGGGCGGGCGCGAGCTTATCGACGATGAAATCAAGGCCCTCGGCCCATGGACCCGCCCCCAGATCATGACGGGCATTATCTTCGTCCTCGCCGCCGCGGCCTGGGTGACGCTGCCGCTGGTGCTCTCGGAGTTTGAGAACTACGACGACGCCATCGTGGGCATCGCCGCCGGCATCCTGCTGTTCATTCTCCCGGCAGATAACCAGCGCCGCATCCGCCTGCTGGACTGGGAGACCGCGAACGAGATGCCGTGGGATGTCCTTCTGCTCTTCGGCGGCGGCCTGTCCCTGTCCTCGGTATTCAACTCCTCCGGTCTGTCCCTGTGGATCGGTGAGATGGCCAAGGGGCTCAGCGTCCTGCCGGTGGTGCTCATCGTGGCCGCCGTGGCGGCTCTGGTCCTCTTCCTCACGGAGATCACCTCCAACACCGCGACGGCCGCGACCTTCATCCCGATCATGGGCGGCGTCGCCGTTGGCGTGGGCCTGACTGCCGACGGCGACATCAACGTCCTCCTGCTCACCATCCCCGTCGCGCTGGCGGCAACGTGCGCGTTCATGCTCCCGGTCGCCACCCCGCCGAACGCCATCGCGTACGGCTCCGGCTACGTCAAGATTGGGGAGATGATCAAGGGCGGCTTCGGCCTCAACATCCTGGGCATCTTCCTCATCACCCTCACCATCTACCTACTGGCGGTGCCCATCTTCGGCCTGTCCGTCTAGCCTTCATGGCTTAGCTAAGGCAGTGCCGTGCAAGGTAAACGGCGGGTGAATTTAGATCCCGCCGTAAAGGGTGAAAAACCTGCTGTGACGTCGTGATTTGTCAGTTTTCCAGAGCGTGGGTATAGTTATTCCTCGTTGCACAGCAGAGCGCACACGCTACAGCGTTACGCACTGCAAACCAACGGACTGCGCCCGTAGCTCAACGGATAGAGCATCTGACTACGGATCAGAAGGTTGGGGGTTCGAATCCCTCCGGGCGCACCACATCTCAGCCCCTAGCTGCACAAGCGGCTAGGGGCTTTGTGCTGTCCATATCTCCTCCTATAGTCGCGCCGCCTACGCTGACGGCACGCCGCCGCGTTTTCTGACATAGTGGGGCACCTAACCGAAACCGCGAATTTCAAGGAGAGTAGAACATGGCTAGCGTTTTGTTCGTCGTCAGTGCAGCAGATGTCTGGACCCAGAAGGACGGTTCCGTTCACCCGACCGGGTACTGGGCCGAGGAGCTGGCCGTTCCGCACCAACTGTTTAGTGACGCCGGCTGGGACATCACCGTGGCAACCCCTAACGCGGTAGCGCCGACGCTGGATAAGATGAGCCTGGGGGAGGGCGCCGGTGATCCCAAGGATCTGGAGAAGATTAGCGCTTACCTCGACTCCATCAAGTCCGAGCTCGACGCCCCGAAGTCTCTGGCAGACGTCAACGAGGCCGACTACGACCTCGTCTTTTACCCGGGTGGCCACGGCCCCATGGAGGACCTAGCGGTCGACGCCGTCTCCGGCGCACTGCTTAAGCAGCGCCTTGCCGCCGGCACGCCGCTGGCGCTGCTGTGCCACGCACCGGCCGCCATCCTGGCGGCGAAGAACGAGGACGGCACCAACGCCTTCGCCGGCAAGCAGGTGACTGCGTTCTCCAACACGGAGGAAGAGTCCACCGGGCTCGCGGAGAACGCGAAGTGGCTCCTGGAGAGCGAGCTGGTCAACGCCGGCGTCAAGTACGACAAGGCCGCAGAGGACTGGAGCTCCCACGTGGTGGTGGACGGCAACCTCTACACGGGCCAGAACCCGCAGTCCTCGGAGGAGCTGGCGAAGCGCATCCTGGCGGACCTGGACAAGTAAGCGCCGAAAAATGGAGGATTGAGTCGCAGGACAAGCCGGTCAAGGGCGGATATGCTGGTGCTCATGATCAAAGCGATTCTCTCCGCCATTCTGCTATTTATCTCCTCGCTGTTTTCTAGCGCGGGCTCCTCGGAGCTGGCGGGGAGTTCGGAGGCGTGGGCGGTGAACGTCGCCAAGCATGGCGTCATCACGAACGCGCCAGCAGGTTTGGTCGAGGCCAACGACGAGCAGATGGAGCACATCACTGCTTTCAGGTGGGAGTCTGAGGCGAGCCCAGAGGATTTCTCCCTGAATTTCCAGAACCAGACGGCGTGGCTGCCCTGTAACGGAGGCAACTTCACCTTGGTTGATGGCGGGGTGGAGCTTGGTGGTGTGACGGAAATGGCCTGTCCCAGAGGAAAGATTGACCTTCCCTTCACCGTGTTCCTGTCCGAACCGGCGAAGGTAATGGTGAACCGCGATGCCTCCGCAACGCCTCAGCGCATTTACCTTGTGCGTGGGGATCAAGCCATCGCCCTTACCCGCTGAGACGCGCATCACGCAGTGCTGCGTGAAACGCAGACCTGAAAACGAACACAAATAAGAAGACCGGCCAGAGCCCCTGGTCGGTCTTTCGACGTTTTCGACTGCAAGGAGATGAATAGGTGTCAGCGCATGCCCGAATAGTGGGTCTCGATATTGCACGTTCCTTGGCCATCATCGGGATGATCATCCTGCACATGGCCAACCTGGTGTGGGGTGTCAAAGTGGTGCTCTCAGGGCTGCCGGCAGCCGGCTTCGTCATCATCGCCGGTACTACGATGATGATTCTTGCCCGTGACTACTCGCTGCGGGTGTTCATGAAGCTGGTGGCTCGCGGCTGCCTCATCATGCTTATTGGCGTGGCTTTGCTGCCCGTTGGCGGTGAGATTCAGGTGGTGCTCGTGGTGATGGGCGCGGCCATGGCGCTGACAGCCTGGGTGCCGCCGCTGGCCACTGGTTGGAAGGTACTGCTTTTCGCGCTGGCCACCGCGGGGGCGACGGTTCTCTACGCGCCGTACACCCTCCCGCAGGTCTACCCCCTCGTGGCGTTCCTGGCGTACATGGTGGCGGGCATGCTGCTTTACGACGTCTACCTCACCCGCCCCACCCGCACCCACACCATTACGACCGCGGTGGCTGCCGTTGTCACCGGCATCGGCCTGTGGCAGCGCTTCAACCCGGACATTCCAGGCTGGCTGCGCTTTACGGGGCATACGGGTGTGCTTGGTGAAATCCTTCTCTCCGTTGCGGTGACCGCGGTGGTGCTGCACCTGTGTCTGGTCCTTGGCCGCCAGTGGCCACGTGTATTCTTCCCCTTCGCGGCGCTGGGGTCGATGTCGCTGACCATCTATATCCTGCATATTTTCACTGCTCGCTATTGGCAGGCGAACGTCTCGCTGCACAACACGATGGCAGCAGTGGGTTTTGTGCTCGCTTTCTTGGTGCTGAGCGCGCTGTGGAAAAAGTTCTTCGGAAAAGGCCCGGCCGAGAGGGCCGTGGCGTGGGCAATCAAGGAGGTGGCCGCGTAATGACGGCACGAAAGATGACTGCTGTTCTGGCTAGCGCTGTGGCCGTGGGGCTAGGCGCTGCGCCGGCCATGGCCTTGGAATTCGCCCAACCCGCACCTCACTCGGAGGAAAGCGCTGCCGTAGCCGCTCTACGCATGGGCAAAATTGGCAACTTCGGTGACTGCACCGGCACGCTCGTGGCCGAGCAATGGGTGTTGACCGCCCGCCACTGCTTGGAGTCCGTCAACAACGACGGCACTCAGGCGCGCTTCGGTGACCGAGTCTTTGATGCTGACTCCTGGGCGGTTTCACCCACCATTGACGCCGGCCTTATCCACCTCACCGAACCCGTCGAGGGCATCACACCTGCCAAGCTTGCGGACGCAGTGCCCTCTGCCGGCGAGAAAGGCCACTTTTACGGTTGGAGCAGCAGCTCCCGGATGGCCCGCACAGGCCAGCTGCCGATGGCGGAGATGGAAGTGGGCGAGCTTCTCTCGGGCGGCACCCCGCCTCCTGAGGAAGCCGAAACGCCACAGGTCATGGAAGGCGGTGAGATGCCTGAGATTGCGGTTAGCCCTGACGGTGCGGAAAGCATCCCGGCGGGTGCGCTCGGCTCGGAGAGCGTTCCCGCTGGTGAACTTGGCGGATCCACCCCGATGATTGCCGCAGCCATCATGGACGTGAAGGCCCTCAACGGTGAGGGGATGCAGGGCGGTGATTCGGGCGGACCGTTCTTCGTCGATGGTCGGCTCGTCGGCGTGGCCACGGCTGGCACGTCGAATGCGGACCCGGATCTTCCGTCCCCGACTGCTGCCATCACCTCGGTGGTCGAAGTCCGCGACTGGATTGAGGCCATCACCAGCGGCCGCGATACCGACGGCGTTCTCAACGCTGATACTTCCCCGGCGCCGCCGACAACGATGCAGGTCAGTGCTCCCGTTGCATGGCCAGCGAGCATTGCCGCGGTAGTGGGGCTCATCGCAATCGCCTTCTTCTCGCGCCTGCGAGGCCGCAAGCCAAGCGCTGAAAAGCGCACCAGCTAGGCTGAAACTCCATGAAGGAGAAACTCGTTCCCTGTCTTATCGCCGGTGCCATCCTCGGCGTGGTGCTGTGGCTGGCTTCCGGCATGCTGTGGTTGTTGCCGGTAGGCCTAGTACTAGGTCTTGCGGGGTACCCGCTGCTCGGCATGACGCGCGATGAGTCTCAAGCCCGCAAGCGCCGCGACGACACCTTCCGCGACTAAGCGCCCCCCGCCGCCGCACGCCGCTCCACGCCACCGCGCACGCTGTCATGCGGCTCATCACTAGATGGCATTCCACAAAAGGCATCGTGTAAAAGGCAACTGCCAGAGGGCATCTTTGGGGCTGAAAACGCCATCTGCAGTGCCCACATGGCGTTTTCAGGCGAGAAAACGCCTTGTGGATAATGCCATCTGCGCGATGCCTTCTGGGATCACCGCCAATGGCGGGACGGTCAGCTATCTGCGCGGTAGCGGAAGAGTGACGCAGATGGTCCCTTTACATTGGTCCCTTTAGTTTGGTCCTTTTGCTGACCACAAGGACCATCTAGGTATAGAAAATTGCTTGTACATGGTCCCTTTAGGCTGTAAAGGGACCAGAGTAACGGGACCGTACTAGAGGGACCTTGTGCCACGGCGGTGAGGGCGCGGTGAAACCACCGGCTAGAAAATCTCGATGCGCCCGCCGAGGGACTCGGTTTGGCGCAGCTGCGCCACCCAGTTCGGAGCGCCCGGGTGCAGTCGCAGCACCGGGCGGGAAGAAATCTTGACCGGGGAGACCGATTCCTTCCGAGCGCCGGATCGGGCTTCGATGCGGGTGCGGGCTCTGTAGCCGGCGTCGGCAAGCTCGGCGATGGACGGCTCATCTGAAGCCAACGAGTCACGGGCAGACTGCATCAACTCAATCGCCTCATCCAGAGCGCTGACCAAAGCCGTCGCGTTCGTCTCACACATCTGACGCACCAGGTCAGGGCGGGTACCGGCCACGCGCGTGCCGTCCTTGAAGGAACCGGCGGCCAATGACTGTGCGAGAATTCCGCCGTTATCGCCCACCACCGCGAGGGTCTCCGCCAGCACGTGCGGCAGGTGAGAAATGCGAGCCACCGCGGCATCGTGGTTGGCCACGCGCACTGGCACTGCTTCCGCATGAACCATCTGCGTCATGCGGACAACATCAGCGAAAACATTTTCCCATTCAAGAGGGATGCGCTCACCGCGGGCGTCGCATTCAGCGGCGTAGTCGTAGGTGATAACCCAGGCGGCACGGTGAAACAGGCCGGTCTGCGAGTTCTCCCAGCCGGACTTGGAGGTGCCCGCCATGGGGTGGCCGCCAACGTAGCGAGGATGCATGTCGCGCTCGATGACGAGCTGGCGGATTTCGGCTTTGACCGAGACGACATCGGTAAACCCGCAGCTTGGGGCGTGCTCCTGAATAGCGTCAAGAACCGAGGCAACCGCGTCCATGGGCACCGCGATGACGATGAGGGCTTTGTCTTCCTCTGCGCGGCGCAGGATGGCTGGGAGGTCATCAGTAACGTCAAAGCCCTGCTTCACAGCAATGCGGGCACCGGACGTGGAATGGTTGTAGCCGAATACTGGGTGCTTGGCCGCGGCGAGATCACGCAGCAGGGAACCGCCGATGAGGCCGAGACCGATAATGCAGACGGGGCGTTGAACATCTTGAGAACTCACGGTGACAATTGTGGCACAACCCGACTAATCTGACGAGGTATGAGCCATGACGATCTGTCTTTTTCCATCACCGTCGCGCGTGACGAGCGCGGCTGGGTGATTCGCCCCTTCGAGGATGACTTTGACGATGTCCAGACCTCGATTAAGGCGGTGCGCAACCTGCGTTCCGAGGGCGCGGCGTTTGCGCTGCTATGTGTGGAGGATGACTATTTCGTCGTGGTCCGCCCGGTGCCGGGGGATGTACGCATGCTGCTTTCCGACGCCACCTATGCCGCCGAAGACGACTTCGCCGCGGACTTCCTGGACTTGCGCGACATCGATATCCCGGATTTGGACGAAGATGAGTGGGAGGACGCCGACCCGTACGGCGACGGTGACTTCGACATCTTCGCGGACCTCGGCCTCGATGAGGATCAGGTGGGCTACATCATCGAGAACGATGAGGACTGGCCTTCCGATATGCTCCTGCGCATCGCCGGCGAGCTGGGCTTTGGTGATGAGTTGGAGGACTACCTCGACGGCCTCGACTCGGATGACTCTTAAGCCGGCGGAGGGGCTGGTGCGCGCGGAGTCTCGCATGCGTCGCGCCCTGGAGGTGGCGCGCACCACGCCGGCGGGGGATATCCCGGTAGGCGCCGTGCTGTATGACGCCTCCGGTAAAGAACTCGCCACCGGCGTTAACCGCCGCGAACAGCTTGAGGACCCCACCGCGCATGCGGAGGTGGAAGCCATCCGCCAGGCGGTGCGCGTGCATGGCGATCGCTGGCGGTTGGAGGGCTGCGAGCTGGTTGTCACGCTGGAGCCGTGCGCAATGTGTGCGGGTGCGATTCAGGCTTCCCGGGTGTCCTCGGTGGTCTTTGGTGCCTTTGAGCCGAAGACGGGGGCATGTGGCTCGCTTGTCGACGTCCTCCGCGCCCCCGGCGCCCTCCACGTCCCGCAATTGCGCGGCGGCGTGCTGGAGGGAGAGTGCGCGAACCTGCTCACCGATTTCTTCGGGGGACTTCGCTGAGAGCGAATGTGGGCTCTTGTTGCTGCAGCCGCACCCGAACCGGGTGTAGGCTGGGGGCCACATCAGAAACGCTGATAGATAAAGGAGCAAACTATGGGTGATTTCGAGAACAAGAAGGACGAGTTCGTCGGCAAGGCCAAGGAAGCCGCCGGCGACGTGACTGACAACGAGAAGCTGGAGAACGAGGGCAAGGCCGACCAGGTCACCTCTGAGGCTAAGCAGAAGGCCTCCGACGCCGTCGAGGGCATCAAGGATAAGGCCAACGAGGTCATCGGTAACCTCAAGGACTAATTCCTAGCCTCAAATAGCTGAATCGCTGTCCCCGCCGCCTGGCGTGGGCAGCGATTTTGTCGCTCGGGACGACTCCCGTAATCTGGAACGCGGTGGCGTGTCCGAGCGGCCGAAGGTGATCGCCTCGAAAGCGATTGTTGGGTAACCCCCAACCGCGGGTTCAAATCCCGCCGCCACCGCCATGTCATGAGTCGCGACATGCTTGACAGGTGAGTCGCGACATCGTTGACAAACCGGCATCTCAGTTTGTTTTGTTCTGGGGTGCCGGTTTCGCTTTGCCCAGAGCACTGGAAAGGTTGATTCTGTTCCTGGAGGCCCTCCTTGCAGGAACCCTGCCGCGTGCGCGAGAAGTATCGGGATAGTCCGAGCATGAGCACGATGGCGCCTACGCTGAGTGGAGCAAGGGCTTCTTAGTCCTACGGCAATACTAAGGCCTTAGCCTGCTTTGACGATGGCGAGGTTGCGGTTGGGACTGTTCATGGTGTCAAACATGTCCCGACTCACCTGTCAAGCATCATTCGACACGGTAAGGGTGGGCTTAATGTCAAGTTTGTCGCGACTCACCTGTCAAGTATCAGGACTGCCTTCGCAGGAACAGGGTGTCAAATATGTCGTGAACTCAGACACCGCCGCCACCGCCACATCCGGCACTCCAGTTTTAAGCTCTGGGGTGCCGGTCTTTTCATGTTTTAGAAGCCGGCTCGCCCTCTATCAACATCTCTTTGGAAATCCAGCGCGGCTTGGCGTGCCTCAGGGTCGTGGTCTTCCGTACGCTTGTGAATCCGCCTGCTCATCATTCCCGCTGGGATGGCAATGAGAAGGATGGCCGCGACGGCAACAATGACGAAAGTTGACATGGGGGTCTCCTAAAGCACTTCAGTGGATAAAACTCTGGCTGGACAGGGAGTGAGCGTGTCCTGACTCTCTATAGTGAAATACTATGACATGTAACACTATAAGATGTTGTGATTAATGAATAGTCTTTCTTTTAAAGCTACGTTCTCGCTCGTCTTTGCAGCCGCTGTCGTTTCCGGGTTGGGTGACGGCCTCATCCCGATTGCTTTTGCGCTTCAGGCGCACCGAGTAGATCCGTCGGGCCGCGGCTTGACGGTGGTGCTTATCGCGCTGTGGGCGGGCCGCTTTCTTAGTTCTTTAGTGGTCCGAAAACTGCCGCCACCACACCGGCCAGTGACCTGGATGCTGGGGAGTGACGTCGTTCGGATGCTGGCGCAGTGGGGACTTGTAGCGTGGGTGGTTGCGCGCGGCGATTCTATTGCTGCGTTCGCGCTCTCAAGCTGCGTGTACGGTTGTGCCTCGTCATTCTTTGGACCAGCAAGGTTTAGCCTTTTGTCGCAGCTGTTTTCCGACGAGCAGCGCACCCGAGTCAATGGAACCCTATCGATGCTCGGTGATGTGCTGTTTATCGCCGGCCCCCTCATCGGTACAGCGGCAGTGCTCACCTTGGGATTTAACACGGTATTGCTTATCGACGGCGCCACCTTCCTCGTGGCCATGCTCTTTGTTCTTCCGTTTCTCTCAGTACGTAGAGAACCAGCAGGAGAAAGCTCTAATAGCGCCGCGGCTGAACCAGAACCGGACCGCGCAGGTTCATCGGCTTCGAACAAGCCTCTTACGTCCCCGACGCTCCCTAGCTGGGCACGGGTAGGGCTCGGTACTTGGCTGGTCGCGGCAGTTGTCAACGGCTTCCTAGGAAGTGCTGGCCCTACATGGATTATGAATACTTTCGACGAAAGATCCTGGGGGTTTATGGCAACTGCGCTTGCGGTCGGTTCGCTGATTGGCTCAGCTGCAACAATTCTGAAGGCATTAGATCGGGTGCGCTTTAGCACCTTGCAAAGCCTGATGTTGATTCTTCTGGCCGGACAGATCCTGGCTTTGGCATTCTCCTCTGTCTTCGTGCTCATCGCTGCAGTTGGTGCTGCTGCGTCCTTGTTGATGACTGCGGCAGGTATTGCGTGGGATTCTCTCGGGCAGTCTTTGGGAGATGATGGTCTGGTACACCAGTTCGCTACAAAGGATCAGCTGGTCTTTACCGCCGGTACCCCGCTTGGAATGATTCTTTTCGCGGCACTTTCTTCTCATCCTGGTGTTGCGGCGGTTGCCTTGGCAGCTGCGTTGGTAGTCGCAGCTGTTGCGTCGTCCTTGCCTGTGGCGCGTTCGCCGCGTACGGCAGATATGGCTGAGGGTGCTGTTTCTTTGTGATGAAGTGAAGTACGCATGGCAGGTGTGTCATTGGCTTGTTGGCGGTGAAGCCCTGTAATCACGAGCTGGTGCTTATCTGGTCACGTGATGTCGTTAGGGCTTCGAAGCCCCACTGGTTAAACTGGTGCACATTCGTGTCCACCACCAAAGCTTCCGCGACTCACAATCGCGCATGTGAAGGGGAAATTCCGTGGCAAAGCTGCTCTATCACCTAGGCCGCTGGTCTTACATCAATCGATGGAAGGTCATCATCGCCTGGATCATCATCGTAGCGGCGGCAGGTGGCGCAACGCTGGGGCTCATGAAGTCCATGACCACGGAGTATTCCATCAGCGGCACCCCGGCGATCGATGCTACCCACCGCGCGGTGGAGCTCTTCCCAGAGAACGGGAACCCCGCCAATTCGCCGTCGGTCAACCTTGTTTTCAAGGCTCCGGAAGGGGAGAAGCTCAGTGAGCCCAAGAATGAGGCCGCGATCAAAGACGTGGTGCATCACATTGCAGAGGGCTTGAATATTCCGGAGGGAAGCCAGCAGCGTTGGGGCAACCCGCTTGACGTGTCGCCGGCGCTGCAGCAGCAGGTCATCGAGCAGTTCACCTCCATGGGCTTGCCGGAGGAGACCGCGCAGGCGGATGCTGACAACCTGGCGATGGTCAATGCTGATGAGACGATTGCTTACACCACCTTCGATTTCGATGCGGAAAGCCCCTATTCAGTAGACCCCGCGGATAAAGAAGTGGTCCATGAGGCTATGGACATTGGCCGCGAAGTGGGCTTAGAGGTAGAAGCCGGCGGCGCGGGCTTCGGTGACGAAATCCAGGTCAACTCCATTTCTGAGATCATCGGTTTGGCCGTGGCGTTCATCGTCCTCATCATCACCTTCGGCTCCTTGGCTTCGGCCGGAATGCCGCTTATCTCCGCTGTCGTGGGCGTGGGCCTGGGGGCGATGGGTGTCATGATTGCGACCCACTGGATTGAGCTCAACAACCTCACCCCGGTGCTGGCCGTCATGATCGGCTTGGCCGTGGGCATCGACTACGCCCTGTTCATCATGTCGCGCTACCGGCAGGAGCGCTCCCGAATGGATGGGCCAGACGCCGCCGGCATGGCCGTCGGCACGGCGGGCTCCTCGGTGGTCTTTGCCGGTGCAACGGTCTTCATCGCCCTCTTCGCGTTGCTCGTGGCACGCATCAGCTTCCTCACGGCGATGGGCCTGGCGGCAGCGGGCACGGTCTTCATGGCCGTGCTCGTGGCGCTGACTTTGGTGCCAGCAATGCTGGGCCTGCTGGGAGATAAAGCCTTTGCCGGGCGCATTCCCGGCGTGGCCGGAAATCCGACAAAGCGCCGCCCACGCCGCTCGAAGGCAACGATGGGTAACCGTTGGGTACGCACCGTCCAGCGCGCGCCGGGCGTCGTCATGGCGTTGGTGGTACTAGGTCTGGGTGCTTTGACCGCCCCAGTGCTCCACATGGAGCTGGCGTTGCCCGCGGATACCACGTCCAACCCGGATACCACCCAGCGCAAGGCGGCGGACCTGCTTTCCGAAGGTTTTGGCCCCGGTATCAATGGCCCCTTCCTCGTCATCGTGAACGGTGCCGAAGCGAACCCCGATTCCGCTGCTCTCAAGCCTTTGGTGGAGGCTCAAGAAGGGGATGAGAATGAGCAACAGAAGGCGGCATTGGCCTCCTTCATGTACTCGGCACAGCGCCTCAACCAAGTGGGCGGTGTGAAACATGCGCAGCTGGTGGGCGTGAATTCCGATTCCACCGCGGCACAGATCATGGTCAGCCCCACCACAGCGCCGACAGATGAGGCCACGGTTGGTACAGCCTCCGCTCTTCGTGCCGCGAGCCATGAAATTGAGGACATCACCGGCGCCGAAGTCGGTATGACGGGCCTGACCGCGGTGCAGCTCGACATCACCGAGCGCCTTGAGGGGGCCATGGGGCCATACCTCGCCATCGTGGTGGGCCTGGCCATCGTCCTGCTGCTCGCGGTCTTCCGCTCCATCTTGGTGCCACTGGTGGCGGGCCTGGGATTCTTGCTCTCCGTCGGTGGTGCCTTCGGCCTGACCGTGCTGGTGTGGCAGGACGGCCTCACCGGCCTGGTGCCTGCGCCGGGCCCGCTGATTTCCTTCATGCCCATCTTCCTCATCGGCGTGACCTTTGGTCTGGCCATGGACTACCAGGTCTTCCTGGTGACCCGTATGCGCGAGCATTTCTCCCGCTTCCCCAAGGGCACCGATGGTCAGTACCGCAAGTACAACGTCAACGATGAAGCCACTATTGCGGGCTTTACCGCAGGTGCGCGTGTGGTCACGGTCGCAGCCATCATCATGATTGCGGTCTTCGTGGCCTTCATCAACCAGCCGCTGCCCTTTATCCAGATCTTCGGCTTCGCGCTGGCAGCGGGCGTGCTTTTCGACGCCTTCCTAGTCCGCATGTCCCTCGTCCCCGCCACCATGTTCCTCATGGGACACACGACCTGGTGGATGCCGAAGTGGCTGGACAAGCTAATCCCGCAGCTGGATATCGAGGGCACCGCGCTGGAAGAGGAATGGGAGCGCGAACACGCTGCATCCTCGCGTGAAACAGAGGATACGGCAGCGCAAACAGTAGACTAAAGGCTTATGACTCACCCTAAGCCCCAGCTGGAGACCGACCTTTCCTTCGACGTGAAGAAGGAGCTGGACTTAAGCGGTCCAGCACAACCGGGAAAGCACGGCCGCACCGGTGTTATCCACACCCCGCATGGAGATATCCAGACCCCGGCCTTCATCCCGGTGGCCACCAAGGCCACGGTGAAAACGTTGACCCCGGAACAGATCCGGCTGACCGGGGCTCAGGCTATTTTGTCCAACGCCTATCACCTCTACCTGCAGCCGGGCCACGACATCGTGGATGAGGCCGGCGGTGTTGCCACCTTCGAGAACTGGCATGGGCCGACCTATACCGACTCGGGCGGATTCCAGGTGATGTCCCTCGGGGTGGGTTTTAAGAAGGTCCTGGCCATGGACGTGGCGGACCTGACGGAGTCCGATATCCGCGCGGCCAAGAAAGAGCGCATGGCGCAGGTGGATGAGGACGGCGTGGATTTTAAGTCCATCATCGACGGCTCCTCTCACCGTTTCACCCCGGAAGTCTCCATGCAGATCCAGCATGGTCTGGGTGCGGACATCATGTTTGCCTTCGATGAGCTGACCACGCTGGTGGATACCCGGACCTACCAGGAGGAATCGGTGGAGCGCACGCGGCGCTGGGCGCAGCGCTGCCTGGATGAGCATGACCGCCTGACCCAGGCCCGCGGCCCGCAGAAGCCACGCCAATCCCTGTGGGGCGTGGTGCAGGGCGCGCAATACGAGGACCTGCGCCGACAGGCCGCGAGCGGTCTGGTTGAGCTCTCCGATCGTGCGGAAGCAAACGGTAAGCGCGGGTTCGGTGGCTTCGGCATCGGTGGCGCGCTAGAGAAGGAGAACCTGGGCACGATTGTGGGCTGGGTGTGCGATGAGTTGCCCGTCGATAAGCCCCGGCACCTGCTGGGTATCTCTGAACCCGATGACATCTTTACCGCCGTAGAGGCTGGTGCCGATACCTTTGACTGCGTGGCACCGACCCGCCTGGCGCGCCGCGGTGGCGTGTACACCCTGGATGGCCGCCTCAACCTCACCAATGCGCGTTTCAAGCGCGACTTTAGCGGTGTGGATGAGGAGTTCGGCGGTTACGTGTCGGAGAATTACTCCCGCGCCTACATCCACCACTTGCTCAAGGCCAAGGAATTCTTGGCTGGCACGCTGTGCACCATCCACAATCTGGAGTTCATGATCCGCCTGGTAGATAACATTCGGGAGTCTATCGACGGCGGCTACTACGAGGCCTACCGCGATGAATTCATGGGGCGCTACTACGCCAAGTGACCAGTGACGATGACGTTATACTCCAAATCCGTATAACCATCGACGGCGCAGGCAATGAGCACGATGCGCCCGGGCACCTCGGTATTCATGAGGTCGGCGTCGCTACCGAATTGATTCTTGGGGATGAGGAAAGCGTCATCCACTACCCACTCACGGCCGGCACCATCGGCCGAGGTCATGCGGATGTGGGAACCGTTGAGGGTGGACGTCGCAAAGCGCTGCACCTGCACTCCGTCGAGGCCCTCCACCGTGGTGGGAGAGCTCAGGTCCACGTTGGCCGTGACGACCTCGGAGAAGGGATTGAACACGAGTTTCTGCTGGCCCCACGCATGCCCCAACACATAGGTCGTGCCCTGCTCAGCCGTGGCGGGGGACTCACCCCAGCCGTCGACCCAGCGCACCATCGTGGCTTGCGGGCCGGCGGGGTTGAGTGGCACGACGAAAGGCATGGAGTCATAGGTCGCCCCCGTGATCGTGGCCGGGCCATCCATCTCAAACGTGCCGGTCAGTGCTGGTGCCGGGCCCTCATTAAGTGGGGGTGGGGTGGGCGCTGCGCTTGACGACGCCTCACTGCTCACCGTCATCGACTCCGACGCGGCCGCGTCGCTCGTCGTTTCAGGTGACGGGTCTTCTTCGGTCCCCGAGCACGCCACAAGGCTTAGGGCCGCGGCCAGGCTCAGAGCAAGCATGAGGGACGTTCGACGCTGCTTATGCATCGTAGATGTCTTTCCGGTGGCCAATAGCGAATATCTCAATCGTTACTTTCTGGTCGTGGATGTACGCCAGAATGCGGTAAGAACCGACCCGATAGCGCCATTCACCTGAACGGTTTGAAGTCAATCCTTTTCCGAAAGCTCGAGGGTCTTCGCAGCCCTCGAGGTTCTTGTGGATCCACGTCACGATGATTCGTGCATCGAATCGGTCAAACTTCTTTAGCTGTTTGCGGGCTTTCGCCGTGAATTCGACGTGATATGAAGTGATTCTCTCCGACATCTTTAGAGATCCTCGAGGACCTCATCAAGGCTAAACCGTTCGCCAGAATCCTCTGCCATTGCTGCGCGCAGTTCCTGAAGGTCGTAGTAGTCCTCGACCCGTTCTAAAAGCGCTGCTCGGGCAAAATCAGATATCGTACGGCCTTCAAAGGCAGCTAGATTCCGAACGAGTTCCGCGTCGTTATCATCCATGCGAATTGTCAACGTAGCCATATTCCCTCCTTAACCAACGTGAATACATTGTATTCTATGGGGAGAACGAAGGGAAGGGAGAAAGAGACCCCCTCAGCACAGTGGGTGCCAAGGGGGGTGAAAGCTCGGGGATAAGTCGCGGCTACTTAGAAGGCGTTGCCGTAGGGGTTGTGATCTCGTCGGTAGGTACGTAGTCTTCGCGGCGCTTGACCCAGGAGATAACCAGGGTGGTCAGCGGAAGCATGATGACCTCGCAGGCGGTCTTCCACAGGAAGCCGACGATGACGTAGTTCAGGAAACCGCTGAAGGAATCGATGCCGATGACGGGTGCTGCGATGGCGCAGAACAGCAGTGTATCGCCGAATTCGCCGACGACGGTGGACGTAACAAGGCGGGCGATGAGTCCCTTCTCACCGCTGCGGGCCTTCATCTTGACCAAGGTGAAGGAGTTAAGCAGCTGACCTACGACGTAGCCGACGAGGGAGGCGAGGAGGATCTGCGGAACGAGGCCGAGCGTGGCGGCGAAGGCCTCCTGGCCTTCGTAGAACTCAGCTGCGGGCAGCCAGATTGCAATATAGAAGGAAACTGCGGCCAAAAGAGCCATGGCAAAACCGATATACACGGCGCGGCGAGTGGACTTGAAGCCATAGCATTCGGAGAGAACGTCGCCCACAATGTAGGCGAGGGGGAAGAGGAAGAAGGCGCCGTCGGTGATGAGTGGGCCGAGCTGGACGCCCTTGGTCGCGTTGATGTTCGAGATGAGGAAGGTAACGACGAACACCGCGACCAGCCACGGGTACAAAGTGGAATGTACCGGGATGAATCGGATGCTCTCGCCACCCTTTGCGGTGGTTGCGGTTGCCGATTGAGTTGTCATGGAACAGCATTTTTCCATGAAAATGGGGGAACTAGAAATGGGGTAAACCAAGCACTACTACTGGGGAGTACTCCCTACGGCTAGCTAGTCGACGAAAACCGCAGATGAGCAGGCGCTTTCAGAGGTAATGGCTGGGGTGTTTATTCAAGAAGATATCTAAAGTGGGCAGAAAAAATGACTGTATTATGGCATCCTTTTGCTTGCAGTGTTGTCGTGTTCCCTGCGCGTTTCCTGTCTGTTGTGTCTGATGAGCGCTCGAAGAAATTCGGGCGCGTTCGATTTTCACGTCATGACTAGGAGAGCGTGTCCGGGATTGCGACTACCTTAAATCTCAAGGCTCTCGGCTCTCCGGCTGATTCCTCGTTTCCTGTGTCTTAAGGCAGGGGAAAGGGGGCATTAGTTGGGGCATAACCCGTTATAGGGAAGGTTATCGCTATGACATTTGGTTCCCCAGGTTCGTCACCTCAGTTTGGCGGGCGCCCGCCGCACGGTGCGCCTTCTCCAAACGCAGGGGCGGGACACAACGCTGGTTCTGGCTTTGGTGCGTCCGGTGGGCCCAGTGGATTCGGTGCGCCTGACCCCGCCCAGGCCCCCGTACCACGTCCCGGCTCCGGAGCGCCCTCGGGCCCCGGTACTGGCTTTGGCTCAGGCTCTGGTTTTGGTTCGGTACCGAACCAGGGCGCCCCAGCCGGCTCGAATCCACATGCAGGCTCGAGCACGGGTAGCTCCTTCGGCGCGCCGGGTTCGTCGGATGGCTTTGGTCAGTCTTCCCCGGCTCCGGATTACCGCCGCCAGGTTGCAACGCCGACCGTTCCCACCAAGGGCCCGTGGCCGCTGCTCATCGCCGGTGGTGTGTCAGCGGTCATTGCCCTGATTGTGCTGGTGCTGGCGCCCCTCGTTGCCTCTCCAACGCAGGGCCTGTATTTCGGTCTCGCGATCGCGGGCTGGTTGCTGGCAGGCATCGTTGCCTTTGTTCTCCTCGGCCTGTACACGCTGAAGAACACGCAGCGTCAGGCCGAGACGTTCTATGTAGAGGACACCACGCAGACGCTGCTCTACCGCATCATCATGGGCGGTAGCTTCCTCCTCGTCATCGCCGCTGCAGTAGAAATCGCCTTCTACGTGGGAAAGGTGGTTGGAGCCTAATGAAGAAGTTCACCCGCGCACTAGCCCTGTCCGCAGCTGCGATGCTGGCCGGCTTCGGAGGAAGCTTGGGAGCTGTGGCTCAGGAAGCGCCGCCAGCCCCTGACGCTCCAGCTCCCGACGCTCCAGCCCCCGAGGCGCCGGCTCCCGAGGGACACCCGGAAGAGCATGGCGACGATCAGGGCGCTCATGCGGACGAGGCTCCAGCCCCGCAGGAGCACCGCGAAGGTATTGGATCTGAGTCCAAGCTCTCTGAGATCTCGCAGAAGAACTTGTCTGACTTCGGTTCCTGTATCGCCAGCGAGAAATCCGCTGACCTGCTCTTTGTTCTGGACCAGTCTGCATCGCTGGTGGGGTACGAAGGTTCTACGCCTACGGACGCCGACTTTTTCCGTGTGGATGCCACGGGGGACATCATCAAGCAGCTGGCGAATCTGGGCGAGGACAATGGCGCCGATATCAACGTGAAGCTCTCCGGCTTCGGTTCTGAGTATTACAGCGATCCAGCTGAGTATGGTAGTTGGACCAACGTCTCCGGTAAGGCTGAGGCACTTGATGGCGAACTGGAGAAGTTCCGCCACAAGGACCGCGTCTCCGATCTGGAGACTAACTACGGCGCTGCTTACTCTGGCGCCTTGAAGGAATTTGCTTCCCATCAGGGCAGTAACTGCCGCGCCATTGTGTTCTTCACCGACGGCAAGTATTACACCGATGCTGAGGCTAATGACCTGCAGGGAGCCCAGGATAAGCTGTGTGAGGTTAACTCCTCGGTGACGGCTTTCCGTAACTCCACTATCCGCCTCTTCAACGTCGGCTTGGTGCCGGCTGCGGAAGCACAGGACCAAATTCGTCAGCTCACCCGCATGGCGGAGGGTGATGACTGTGGTCAAGGGGCCCCGAACGGTGCATTCTTCGATGCAGGCGAGGACCCAGCAGCATTGTTCGCCGCCTTCCGAAACCTCATTCCGACCTCAGGTGGTGTGACCAAGGACGGAAACCTCAAGGACCAGTTTGACTTTGTTCTAGATAACTCCGTCTCCCCGGTGCGTTTGTCGGCGGTGCCGAAGAACTCAGTTGAAGAAGGAAAACTCACCCCGACTCTGACTGGGCCCAACGGAGAGGTGGTTGAGCTTAACGCTGATACGACACACGTTGCTGGAGCGAAGGTCTCCGTGACGGAGAACAACAAGCTTCCTGGCATGGTGGATGTTTCCATGGAAAAGGATGGCGATGACTGGGCCGGCGCATGGACCTTTGGCTACAAGGTGGCCGAGGGCGCTGAGGGCGAGTATCTCGCTTCCGTCGTCATGGTACCTGGACTTAATCTCAACCTCACACGTGAGGACGGTTCAAAGGCTGCCGGCGGCATCAACTCTGACCAGGTCATCAAGGGCCAGTTGGTTGATGGCAAAGGCGAGCCCCGCACCCTCGAAGGCGAGGGAACAGTGCATGCAGAGTTTGTTCCGGAAGACGGTTCACCGGTAACTCTCGTGGACAACGCCCCGATTACGGACGGCCAACCAGTCGACATTCCGCTGGAACACGTAGAGAATGCCGCGTCGGGCCACTTGGTCACCCGCGTGGATATCACTACAAAGGGCACGGAGGATCGCCCAGGCTCCAAGCTTGATCCCATCAATGCGGAGGCCCCTCTCACCATTACCCCGGTTAATATGCCCACTGTTGGCTCGGCACAGACAATTACGATGACGGAGAAAGAAATCACCGTCGATGTCCCAGTGACCGGCCCCGGCAAGGTCTGGGTAGCGGACCAGACAGTGGACTCTGCGAGCGGCATGCTTCCCTCGGGAGTACCCTCCATTGCCGTCTCCTCCCAGAACAACTCCGAGGACTCTGCACTAGAACTGTCCAAGGATGAGAAGGCCACCATTCCGGTGACCCTGAGCGTTGAGAACATTGCAGATGGCCCGCTGCGAGTGGAGCCGGTGATTAATCTCCAGTCGGCAGAGGATAACCAGCAGATGGAGCTGCCGCTCACTCTGCAAGGCTCCATGAGCGCGCCACTGAGTAAATCTGCATTCGGCTTGGCTTTCGTCCTCGCGGTTCTGCTTGCACTGCTGATTCCGCTGGCCATCCTTTACTTCATGAAGTGGTTCTCCGGCCGCATTCCAGCGAAGCCACGCATGTTCGTCAAGACCATTCCGGTGAAGCGTGATGGCGCTAACCTCGTGCGCACTGATAATGGCCGTCCGTTCTCAGTCAGCAAGGACGAGTTCCAGGGCGCGGTGCCGGTGGAGGCATCGGCGCGCGCGGCGCAGCTGGGGCGCAATGAAGCCAAGGTGAAAATGGGGTTGAGTCCCTTCACTGCCGCTCACGTAGAGATTCAACGCGACGGCACTATCTCCGGCAAGGGCAAGAAGTCCGGTTACCGCGCGGTGCTGCCGCTGGCTATCCAGAATGAGTGGTTCTTCGTCGGTAATGAGAAGGACCGAGACTCGGGTGAGATCGTCATGACCGTCGATACGTTGGCTCAGGCTCACCACTATGACGAGCTATCCAAGGAGATCAGCCGTCAGGCGCTGCCGCTCTTTGACCAAGTTGAGTTCCCGGCAGAAAAGCAGCAGACTCCTCCGCCGACTGGGCAGCAGCCGCCTCAGCAGCCGGGTGGCCAGCCCGGGCCTTCCGGCCCGCAAGGCGGTCCTCAGCCTGGTCCACAGGGAGCTCCGTTCCGCGGTGGGCAGCAGAATGCCCCACAGCATGGCGGCTTTGGCTCCTCTCAGCCCTCGGGTCCGTCGCGGGAAAATCACCCGGGGCAGCCCAAGCAGCCTGGTCAGACCGGACAGCCTGGCTTTGGCGCTGGATCGGGATTCGGTGGCGGTTCGGGCTTTGGTCAGCCGCAGCGTCCAAGCCAACCAGACCAGCCAGGGCGGCCCAGCAGCTCGGGCTTTGGCCAGCCAGGGCAGCAGCGTCCGAACAATCCTGGTACCCCTGGTAACAACGGCGGCTTTCCCCCGAACCCCGGGTTTGGCTCTCAGAGCTAAGTCGGTTTAGCACCACACAACAGCACAGAAGCGAAGCCCTTCGAAAGGTAGTTAAAGATGAAGAAGTTCCTCGTCGTCGGTTGCGGTGGCTCCGGCGCCAAAACCCTGGCGTTCATGATGGACCAGCTCAAGGCTGAGCTGCGCAGTATTGACCCAGACATGACAGAGCTGCCCAAAGCATGGCAGTTCGTCAACATTGATGTGCCTCTCGAGGAGGAAGCTGGCCCGCAGAAACTGCCTAATGTGACCCAAAACGGCGGACAGTACGTCGGCATCGGTTCGCGTCAGAACTACAACACCTTTGATGAAGGCGTCTCCAGCATCCTTGGCCGCTCCGGCAAGCTCGGTGAAATTGCTACTTGGGCTACCCGTAACCCGTCCACCAATGATGTCAAGCTTGCGGACGGCGCCGGCCAGTACCGTGCCATCGGCCGCATGCTGACCCTGCCGCACCTCAAGGAGATTCGTCAGTCTCTCAAGGCGGCGGTGGATGAGATGTTCACCCAGGAAGCCATCCAGGAACTCAACCGCCTGAACTACAAGCAGACCAAGCTGGAGTCCGATACCGGTGACTCCGAGCCGGTTGTTCTCGTGGTGTCGTCCATGGCCGGTGGCGCCGGTGCTTCCATGTTCTTGGATGTGTGCCGCGTGCTCACCACTATCCCGAACGTGAATCCGCAGGGCACACTCGTTTTCATGTACACCCCGGAGATTTTCTCCGATAACAAGGCTGATGACATGGCCGGCGCGTGGCCCAACTCCCTGGCCATGTTTGGTGAGGTCGTTGCAGCTCAGATGGGCAACTCTAGCGACCATGACCGTGCCATTTTTGAGGCCTTCGATATGGGCAATCCGCCGGAGGGGCAGACTTTCGGTCGTATTTTCCCGATTGGTTCCAAGATGGGCACCACCAGCGCTCGCTTCGGCGACGGATCCGCTATGTCCATCTACCGGGGCCTTGGCCGTGCACTCGCCGGGCTGATGGCCTCCACCAAGGCTAGCGACAACCTTGTGTCCTACGCGCTGACCAACACCCCAGCAGGTGACGGTGGTCGTCGCTTCTTCGGTTGGGACAGTCCCAGCGGCGGTACTCCATGGGGCCGTCTGCCTTGGGGTTCACTGGGGTATGCCCAGGTGTCCATGGGTCGCGACCGCTTCGCCGAGTATTCATCCCAGCGCCTCGCCCGTAGCGCCTTCGAGCGCCTGTTTAACGGTCACCTCGACCCGCAGAATCCTGAGGCGGGCGAGATGCAGATTGCTAAGAAGCTCGAAGAGCGCCTTCCCAATGCCTTTAGCTCCATCACCCTTGACCCGTCTTGGGCACGGGGTGGTCAGATTGATAGTGGGAGCGTCTGGAACTGGCTCAACAGTGTTTTCGGTGGCCAAGCCCAGCAGGCCGCTGATACCGCCACGAAGTACCTGCAGAACTACATTCCGGTAGGCCAGGGACGCAACGTCAACGAGTGGCGTGAAGAGTTCGAGGGCAACCTGGCTGATCCCCGCAATGAGCAGGCCATCGCGTCCGTGCTCAACAACGCTGCCTATGACATCGTGTATCGCTACGCCAACTTCTTCACCGATAGCGTACTGGCCACCGTCGAAGGCGAGCTCGCTGCCGTCGGCGTGCCCTATGTACGCGAGATGCTCTCCAAGATCACGGATGTGCTTACGAACTCTGACCGCCTCATGCCGATTTTGGCGGAGTACTCCGGCTACTACCACAACACGCGAGTGCTCACGAAGCCGGAAGGCGCAGACCCCATCCTGAGCCCGCTGACCGGTAAGGGCCAGATGACAGATCCGACGCCTACGGTCAACGCGCTCATGGGTCTGTACTACAACCAGTTCTACAGCTACGCGCTGATGGCCATCGCGCACCTGTTGAAGGACGTCCTTCAGGATTACGCCGATGAGAACCTCTTCCATCTCAAGCGTGAACTGGGCGATGCCCACGCCGTGTTGGAGAAGGCAGTGTCCAAGCGTGCGGAAACCAACAAACTCGCCGATGTGCGCACGGATGAGGTCAACGCGTGGCCGACAGAGATTGATGAGGTTGTTGAATCCCGCTTCAAGGGATCTGAGAACGAAATCATGCTCACGGACGTCAACTCCTTCATTTTTGACTACAAGGACCAGATGCTGCGCACTGTCCAGGGCCAGCAGTCCACTGCGGATGTCACCAACTATGAGCAGGCCTATCCCTTCGCAGTACGCGCCGTTATTCGCGGCGAGTGGGAATCGCTCGATGCAGCTCAGGCTCCGCAGGACACACTGGCACCACAGAAGCGCACCAATGACGCCTATTCGAACCGCGCCGGCTGGGTATCCAAGTACCTGTCGCGCCACCCGCAGACTGGTGAATCCCGTGAATCCCAGCGCGCGCACTACCACGCCAAGATTCGCCCGACGGACCTGCTGGAGCGCTCCCGTCAGTGGATCAACCGCCGCGATTATGAGTTCCAGAAGTTTAACTCTGTGGATCTGCGCCGCTACCTCACCCTGACTCCGGACATCAATGAGGTTGAGCATGCAGAGCGCCAGCGCCGCTTCGTCGAGGCCTTCCAGCTGGCTCTGAGCTATGCCCGCCCGCTGGCAGCTGTCAACGATGACATGGTTCAGCGCATTCACGGCAAGTCAGTCCAGTACACCTATTCCTTCTCTGATATCCCGTTTGCCGAGCTTGGTTCGGCAGAGAACGGCATCGCGGCTCGGCTTGAGTCCGTGCTCAACCGCCCAGAGATTGATGGACCGTCGTCGGTAGCTTTGCGCAACTCGCTGAACATGTCGGATCACGTCCAGCACATCGAGATTTTCGGTTCTTACCCGAATTACTCGCCCATCGTCTTCTCTTCCATGTTCAACTACATTGCGAAGGACATTGAGAAGCAGGACAATTTCGATGGTTCCTGGTGGTCCGAGCGCCGTACCCGCCCGCTACCGGCAGCTTTGCCACTGACGAAAACGGAGCGTCAGGCGATGGTGGCCGGCTGGATCATCGGCCGCATTACCGGCCGCGTGTACATTTCCAACCCGGATGCCAGCAACGCCGCGGCCCACATTTTTGATGACACCGATGGCGGCGTGAACAACTGGGTAGACTTCCCGAATCCCATGCTCATTTCGCCGCGTCGCATGATCAAGAAGTCGGACTGGATGTCCTCGGTCCTTGAGTCCATCTTCATTGCCTACGCCAAGGTGCAGGAGAACGGCCCCCACGGTTTCGCATCCTCTCTGTACCCCTATCAGCTGCTACGCGGGTTGTTCGACGACGGCCTCGATTTTGCTCACTCCGGTGCCTCCACCCACCCGGTGGTTCGCCGGCTGGCAACGTTCTTGGCATCGGGCGAGGTGCCGAACCGTGGAACCGTGGGTACCTCCATTCAGGATCGCTACGACACCTTCGTGGCAGAGCTGGATAAGTTCGCCCGCGGCGCGGATCACTTCGTCCCCGGCCACAACAATGCTCTGCCGGGGCAGGGACGCACAGATAAGCCGTTCGCAGAGATTCGTTCCCGTGAGGTGGCATCAATGACGCCGTACTACCGTGACTTGGCGGAGGATGTCATTGTGATGATCCCGGTAATCCGCAACTATTTGGACCAAGCCAAGACTGTGGCGGAGAACCCTGTAGCGCAGCCGACCCCGCAGGTCCGCAGCTCCGAGTCTGGCTTAGGGAACACCACCGCACCGGAATTCAACCTCAACGATCTGGATGACACCTTCTAATGACGAACGTAATTATCTTCGGGCACGGCGCGACCGCGGATGACATCCGCTCGCGGCTCAGCGATCTGCGTGCCGTCGGTCTCCTGCAGGACTTCCTATGGATTGACTACGCGCACCCCACCAGCAGTGCGGTAGTGCGCTCCTTTACGGAGGAGGGCACCGCGCGCTTGTCGACGTTGGACGAGGCCCTCCGCAGCTTCACCGGCGATGTTCTCCTCGCCACCATTGATCCGATGGATGCGGACCAACCACAGGACGTCGATAAGCTCACGGCGTGGGTCAGTGCCGTTGACCAGCGCCTCATTCAGGCTTCGAACCTGCGCGTCCGCCTCTTGCTGTCAGCCCTGCCGGTAGAGAATGTGGATATCATGCCACTGCAGGGATGGAGCAATCTCGTGCTGTCTCCGGAGGAGGGCGGAACCCCGGCATCCTCACGCATCCGCCCGATCAAGCGGACGAAGGATGGCTTCGAGCTCGCGCAGTTCGCAGCTCCTGCCGTGGCCAGCATCTTTGGCCTATGGCGCGGCATGCCAGAACCTGCTGTGCTCGACCCTGACACGCACCGCGTTATCGAAACCGGTGACCGCCAGCGTTTCCGTCTCGTGCGTGCGTTCCACCGGACCATTGATGCCAGCGACATTGAAGACAAGGTTAAAAAGGCTGTCTTTGATCCCACCCAGCGTCTGCCGCAGCCACAGGTCAACAACATCTCGCGGGCTGTACACTACGCCAACCCGGAGCAGCTCACGGATCAGTGTGCACAGATGTTCATTGACCAGGAGATTTCTCCACTGGTGAGCGCGCCTACCGCCTATGAGGAGCTGCAGTCCCACAAGGTGAGTGGCTGGGCAGCACTCAAGGATAACCTTCGCCTGTACTGGTCAACCGTTATTGGTAAGCCACAGGATTGGGTCGAAGGCCAGCGCGGCGCCATAAACAAGAACGCGGCCACCTTCCTGCAGAAGATGCTGTACGGCGAGAATTCCAGCGTCGAGGTCGTCTTGGCGGGGCACTCCGGCAAGGGTAGCGGTGCAACGAGTGTTGACGAGCTGCGCCAAGCCAGCGAGCATGCACTGCGCGTGGCTAAAGAGCAACATTTCTCGCTGGGGCAGGAACCGCAGCTATCGCGCACCTGGGAGGCCTACCACGATTTCGCACTGGGACTGGTTGACGGTTCTTGGCGCGACAGCATTGATGTTCAGGGCCTACGCAATAACCAAGGCAACATGTACATCGTGCAGTACGGCGGGCAGTCGGTACAGGATGTCAGCGCGTCCTTCGAGGGCTTTCACCCGCTCATGACGAGCACATTGGGGTACACGCATGAGTCACAGGCAACGGTGGCTCCTTTTGACCCAGTCGGTGCAGAGCGCTTTGCTGCTGATATCGAATACACCAGCCAGCAGACCCGCAACGAGGCCGTAAGCCGCAAGAAACACGAGTTTGCCTCGTGGCGGGCGAAGAACAGCACTACCTTCGCGTGGAAGGTGGGCCAAGGCCTCTGGGACACGGTGGGCCACGCCCAGCAGAAGTACCGCGAGGCCCATGCGAAGGCCCGTGAGCTCCAAGAACTGGCCAGCAGCTTCCAGGCCCGCGACTTCAACGCGGAGAACAAAGCTCTGACCAGGAAACTGCGCACAATGTGGATTGTGCTCTTCGTTGTCCTTGCCCTCATGACGTACATGGTGGCCGGCCGGTACAACCCGGATCTGCCACTAGGCGAGTACCTGCAATGGTTCGACTGGCCGTGGTACGTGGTGGGCCTCATTCTGGCGATTGTGCTCTTCCTTGTGTGTTCGTGGGCGGTGTTCACAAAAGCTCAGCGAGAGATCTTTGATTACGTGCAGCGCCGAAAACTGCTGAACCGTAATCAGGAGATTGCAGCCCAGAACCTGGCCACCGCCTCGGCAGAGATTTCACGCATTTCCAATGCCTATAACCAGTTCCTGAGCTGGTCGGCGCTATTGGGCCGCGCAATTTACGCGCCGTTTGGCCGCAAGGAAACTTCGAGCGATCATCTGCGTACACCGCAGTCTGGCCTCCCAGAGAACGCGCGCATTGCGCAGGCCGTGCTCAGCCGCGATGATGCGGTGCGCATGACCGATGAGATTCGCTCCTACATTTATCAGTCGGAGTGGGCGCACAAGTCCCTCAAGTCCTTGCTGGATGACATGAACGACACCTTTGAGCGCAACCGCACGGGCCACTCGGCTGTGGCGCTTAATGAGATGTGGGGCATGGCGGGCTTGGGCTCAAGCACCCCGCTGGATAATCTTTCACGCAGCCTGGATCACCCGTACATGAAAGATCGTGATGCGAAGCAGCAGGAGTGGCAGAAGGTCATCACGGATCCGCGTATGACGCGCAGCCTTCAGCAGTACCTGGGCCACGTGACCTTCCGCGAGGAAGGTGGCAGCCGTAGTCAGAGCACGAGCGAGTTCCTTGCCGGTATGAACCAGGACAAAGGTGCCTTGCAAGCCTTCAGCCCTAACGCGCTGACCAGTGCAGGTGGCGCCGAAGGGTTCACGGAGATTGATGGTGACCGCACCCGCATCGTTGAGGTAGATAGCCAGACGGCCCTGACCAGCCAGCTGTCACGCTCGGTCACGGTGGTGCAATACGGCAAGATCACCGATTTCAAGTACCTCATCCCTGATTCGGCATCCGGCGCGTACACCTTTGACAACCCGTCGGCTCTGTCCCTCGATGAGCTTGATGACACTAGCCACATGGGTTTCGCCACACCATCCCAGTCCGATGCACAGGAGAACTCCCCATGGCAGCAGGGCTCGAACGCCAACCCAGTCTTTAGGCAGCCGGGTGCGCCGGACCTGTCGGACCTCGATGAAACCTTCTAAAGACCGCTGATCTAAGGAACGTTGATGACACACACCCCGAAACCTTCGATTAAGGATGTACCGCTCAGCGAGCTCACCACGCTGCATGAGCTCAAGCGCGTGAGCGCTGAGGACGTCCGCGCGGCCGTTTCAGCACCGTTTCGGCAGTTTGCTGAGCAGATCGCTGCTGCCTTCAATGGTGAAGAGGTAGAACACCCAGAGCTCAGCGCGGAGTCCCTCAACGCTGCTGCCGCGCAGGAGCGTGCTGCTCAGCAGGCAGCTGAGGAACGTGCGGCGGCGGAGCGTTCAGCGGCACGTGATAAACAGCAGCACGTCACGGCATCGCAAGCACAGCCGCATAGTCAGCCTGAGCCGCGCCCCGCGCCCGAAGCCCCCGCTGCAGCGGCTCCGCGTGACTTCTTCGCTGAGTGGGAGCAGCTGCAGGCTGAGGAGGAACAAAAGACTCAAGTCAACGAAGAGGATTACATCACCATTCCGGGCTTCGGAATCCGCGCGGAATACCAGTACCGCCAGGATCCGAACTGGGTAGCCCCCGGTATTGATGTCGAGGTGGAGGTCCCTGAGAACACCGACACCGGGGAAGAATCTAGCGAAGACTTTAGCTATGGCGTCGAACCGGAGCCGGAGGAAGACACTGACCAGCGCCACCCCGTGCGCCTGTGGTGGCCGGAGCTTGAGCATGAGCCGAATGAGGTCGTGTTTTACCGTGTTGTGGCGGACGATTCTGAGATGGTCGCGTCCCCAGATGCCGGCGACACGCTGGTCTACACCAAGGGAACGGCCTACCGTGACCACAACCCGGGGGAAGCTGGCCTGCGCCACTACGCGGTGTGGGCTTATAAGGGGACGGACCTGCGGGAACTAGTCCACAGTCAGCCGGTTTTCATGGGTGATACTGCCGTAGTTTTCCCACCGGTCAACGTTCAGGTCTCGACCATCAAGGGCGCTGTTCAGGTTTCCTGGGACCTGCTGCCGGGGCACACCAGCGCCATGGTCTATGCCTGCCGCGATACCGAGAAGGAGCCCCTTTCACCGCGCTTCGAGCAGGATGTGGACAGCTCTGGGCGCAAGGCCACCATCCCCGTGCAGGAGGCAGGTCAGACCATTGTCATCTCTTTGCTGGGCCAAGCAGAGTTCCATGGCGCTACCGAGCAAAGCCAGGATGAGGTCGCGGTGCAGCGCTCCGTGAAGCTAGCCAGTGAGTTGGAAAAGCTGGAGCTTTCGCGCTGCGAGCGCCGCAGCGAGTACGGGCAGGATTCGATCGAGGTGGACTGGTACTCGCCCAAGACTGGTGAAGTGAAGATTTACCTTACGCCCACCGCACCGCAGGCAGACCTGCGTACCTCGGCAGTACCAAAGACGTACGTCGAAAGTGCGCTGTCGAGTGCGATCAGTGAGACCCGTGGCGTGTCCGAGGCCGGTTCCTTCCAAACCACCACGGTGCCATGGCCACCAGACTGGTACGAGGTGTACATCACCCCAGTGAACTTTAACGATGCCGATGCTTGGGTTGGTGAATCCAAGGTATTGCAGCGCGTGCAGTCCATTGGGGACGACCAGTTCCGCCTTATTGAACGTGTGGACAGCCAGCTCATCACCTTTGACTGGCCAAAGGGAGCGACGGCGGTTGAATACTCCACCAACCGCGAACATGACCAGATCCGCGAAGAGGACTATGACCTGCAAGGCGGCATCCGCATGCGCCTGGATCAGCATGGCGATACGGTACGTCTTAAGCCCTATGCAGTGTTTGCGGGTAAGCGTACCGAGGGCGATGAGCGCGTCATTCAGTATGAGGGCCTACGTCCGGTGACCTATGACTTTGAATTTGATGAGTCCAACAGCCAGGTGCAGGTGTACCTGTGGAGCCTGGGCAACGGTGACAAGCGTCAGTTCTCCTGTCAGGTGGTGTACCGCGCCGATCGCCTCCCTCTCTTCCCCGAAGACGGTGAGGCGCTCGGCATCGTCGAGACCAACCTGCAGAACACCACTCACGTAGCGCAGGGCTTGGGCCCCGTACGCGGCCAGTACCCCGACTTCACGGTTTCCTTGGGGCAGTACTCACAGCGAGGAGGATTCATTCGCCTCTTCGCGGTCGAGGGCTTCGATGCTCACGTTGATTCTTCCTTTGGCAGCTTCGGTGGTGAGGACGCTTTCAGCGGATTCGCTGAGAGTTACAGCGAGGCATCACCGACGCTCAGCGCATCGGATAAGGCAGTGGTGGTGGAAAAAGATGTGTCGTACAAGCTGATGTTCTATGCCGCCAGCCAGAACAACAATCAGCAGTACACAAACCAGCAGCCTCCGTACAACTACGACCAGAACTATGGTCAGGACCAGTACTTCCAAGGAGGCCACTAATCATGGGCGGCGCATTTAGCTACGCGTCCTTCTCCCGAGCCAACGGCCGCGCTGGTGGTTGGGGAGTGGGCCAGAAGGTCGGCGACCTTACCCAGGAAGAGCTGGCTGAACTCGTTTCCTTCGTGCCCACCACGCTCAACAACGGCACTTCAATTCCGGATTTTCCCTCGGCCCGGCAGCGTGCCGAGCTTGTGCGGCGTACCGCGGTTTTTGCGCTCACTCCGGAAGCAGACAAGTGGGTGACCATGGTGTCGGTTCCGGCTGGCCTCGATGCCACGGGACGCGGGGGTAACGTGTTTACCTACACCAGCATTACCCGGACGGGTACCCCGCCGGTGCCTTCGACGGTTTTGTATTCCCCGGATATTCCTGCCCCTTTTTCTATCTATGAGGTGGACAAGGTACAGATTCCAGAGAGCATTTCGGCGCGTGGTCCGCTGCATTCGGATGTGTTGCTGGATGAATTCCTCGAGGGGGAGTTCCGTCAGCCGGAGAAGCTTCCCGCGCCATTTAAATCCGTGACCCCGAATCCGAATCCCACGTTTAACCACGCGCTTGTGTCCGCGATGGCGACCGTGCTCAATTCCCGCAATGGACTTGTCATTCTCGTTGCGCCGGATAATCAAGCGGCATTATGGATTGCTGCCACTGCACGCGAAGTGGGAGAGGACGGCTTTGGATTCTCCACCTTCGAAAGAGCTGCGGCCATCAATGAGTTTCCTTTGAGCACCTCCACGATGATCGTTGTGCCGCCGAGTGAGAAGCAGCGCCTTGCGGATACCGCCATACCCGGGAACCCAGTGGTGTTCGCTGTGGATGAGGCCCTCCCAGACGTCAGCGCTTTTGAACGCCCTACTCAGGAGAGCGAACTGAGTGATCCTTCCCAGTACACGTCGGAATCGTCGTCTCTGCATGAAGAGTCAGAAGCCAGCTCGCTGTCCACTTGCGGTGCCGGTACGGCGGATTGGGCCGCGGGGAACACTGCTGGTGAAGGCACTGATACGCAATCAAATTGTGGTGACCCGTGGGCTGCGGACGGCGCAGCGGAGTTTGGTTCCCCCGCTTCTGACGCCTCGCCCTTCGCCGCCGTTGATGGTACTTCTTCACCTTTCCCGCCCAACCCCTTGGATGCGCCGAATCCCCTGGGTAGTCAGCACTCGTCGGAGGGACTTGAATCCCCTGTGCAGCGCGACACCGCACTGGCAGCGACTGAGGATGACGGGCTGCCGTTGAATGCTGCATCGGGCAATCCCTTTGCGGTGGGAGGGGTGCCGCCAAGCACTGCGTCTTCTGACACCTCGGCCCAACCACCGGTCGCGCCTTCCACACCGGCAGCCGCGCACGGTGAGCAGACGGCATCCGAAAGGAAGCTTCCCAGCACAAATGCGGTCGTTCCCGCCTTGAGCGCAGAGGAGCACCAGAAGCTTGTTGCCTTTGATGCGCGCTGGTGGATCGAATACCTCGATGTCCACCGCGGGCGTTCTATCCAGTTGGCCTACCTGGACAAGACCGCGTTGGGGGATGGGTTGGACAAGCTGCTCATGTCAGCGGTTATCGCCTCGTGGGTTTTCTACTTCCCCCGAGACTTTGAGCTGCTTGCGGCCGATGCCTTGCGGCCGTGGGAAAACCGGGATCTTGAGCACATTGCGAACCTCACCGCGGACCATTTCGTGGGCACGTTCCGCCTTGAGCAGTGCGATCGGCATGTCACCGGCCGTGTCGCAATGGTGCTCGATGAAGTCCAGAGAATGCTCGCTGAGCGCGCAGAACGGGCCCAGCAATACCAGGCAGGCTGGCAGAATCAGGGCTCTGGCCGGGGTAGAGGCTATGGATTTTAGGCAACACACGATAGGCAAGATAAAAGAAGGTAAGAAGCGTCATGGCTAAATACACACTGCGGGACGGCGAGTCCCGCCGCATCGGCTCAGACGGCATCCTGCGCGTCGAGGCCTTCGAGATGGGCGCCGGAGGTGCCTCAATGGAGCTGGCCATCGTGGGCGAGGGCGTCGATGCCGTGCGCGTGCACGACCTCTCCCTCATGGTTCATTCCCTTCCCGAACGCGCCACCATTGTGGTGCAGCCCAAGCGTGGCGGCACCTTTGGTCAGCGCAGCGAGGTACGCCTTACGGTGAGCAACGCGGGCGATTCGGTGACTTTCCCGCGTGTGCTTATCGACGCCGCCGAGGACTCCCCCGAGCGCCTCGCCGAAGTCACCCCGGAGTCTGGAAGCTACCGCCTTGATGCCTTCGGTACGAGCGAAGGGGCTGGCATTACAGATTCTGCCCGCGAGGTGCGTTCCAAGATGCGCCGCGCGGAACTGGACGTGTCCGGGCTGGATGACGTCACCGTTATCGTTGATGGTTCCGCCTCCATGCAGGTCAACGTTAATGCGAAGATCATTGACGCTGCGGCCAAGTACATTGATGCGCTGTCGGATGCGTTTAAGCGTTTCCGCGCCACCGATGGCCAGGACAGCATCCAGACGCACAAGGTGGATGAGCTGAGCCGCTTCATCAGCGGGGTTATTAGCAACGGCGCCGAGCGCGTAGGCCAGCGTCCGTGGCGCGGCCCGAGTATTGCGTCCTCAACCTCGCTGGCCATCTACGTCACTGATTCCCCGGTGGCGTCCATGCTCACCACGGGTGTGCCTACAGTCGTGCTCATTACGAGCGCTATAGGCCGCCAGGAACTCGAGCTCGCCCGCATCAACGGAACGCCGCGCCAGGTGGCTTTTGCGGTCATCGATGAGGACGTGGCGAAGCAGCTGGAAACCGGAGCAAACACCGAGCTTTCTGAGCTCACCGACCGCGTTACCGCCATGCTGAAGGAGAGGAATTCATGACCCAGGCACGTTGCCCGTGGACGTTCAAACCGCTCGAGGCGGGCGTGACCGTCAGCCCGTACACCAACCGTGAACTGCCCGAAGGCTGGACCGATGCGGTCACTCACTGCGTTGCCATGGCCGGTGCGCGAAACTCCGGTAAGTCGCTCTACACCGCGGTGATGATTAAGCAGCTCAAGCAGCTGGCGCACAAGCACGATAAGTCTGTGCAGCCGGCGGATGCCTCGACGCGTGAGCGCTACGAGGAGGTCTATGAGAAGCCGCTCTTTGAAGAGATGCGCGCTATGGACCCCACGCCGAGCGCCGTGGCGACGGATGCCTACCAGCGCGATCCGCTCATTTTTGAGCTCGGTGTCTGGCCGGATCAGCAGGGCACCCCGCGTATGAACTACCTCGTCTTCCGCGATGTCGCAGGCGAGGACCTTGAGAACCCACCGGAGAATGAGGCAGACCGCGAGAATCTTGCTTTCTTTTCCCACGCAGACCTGGTGATTTTCCTCTTTGATCCCCTGCGTGTGAAGCAGATTCAGGATTTCATCCACGGACTAATCCCCAACATCGGTGAATTGGGAGCGGATTCCCTGCGCGTGCTGGACAACCTCCTTGATCTGCTCGAGTCAGATACCCCTCCGCCGCTGGCAGTGACCATTTCCAAGTTCGATACCGTGCAAAAGCTTGAGCAGGTGGATGACGTGCGTTGGAAGAAGCTCATGTCCAACCGCGGTGCGGCATTCCGCCGCGATACCGGCTGGAATTTCAACGATGCCGATCGGTATATGGTTCACCAAGAAGCCGAGTCGCTGCTTCGCTTCCTCGGTGCGAACGACCTCATCAACAAGCTGTACTCGGCAGGCACAGATGAGGGAAGCTTCTTCGTCGTGTCCGCGTTGGGTGAGGCGCCGACGGGCCGCCAGCTGGCGCGCAGCGGTATTGCCCCGTACCGTGTGCTGGACCCGATTCGGTGGTTGCTGAGCCGTCGTGGCGTGTTTGTGCAGGACGTGTCATGACTTTCGGCACGCCACAACCTGCTGCCCCGCAGCCGCAGCATCCATCGCAGCCACAGCATCCATCGCAGACACAGCCTGCCCGGGATTATCGCTATGGGCAGGTCAGCGACTCTGCCCGGGAAACCCGCCGGGCGGCTGATATGAAGGCCCAGTGGGCGCCCTGGCCGCTGAAAATTGCAGCAATCATCGAGCTGTTCATCAGCAGCTATGCGGTGTTCACCATCTGCCGGCTCGTCGCTTTTGAGAACAGTCCCGCGGCGGTCACCCGCATGGATCAGCTATCCACCGAGTTCGGTGTGCTGTTGGGCCTGCTGGTGCTGCTCGTATGTGTGCTGACCGCCTACGTGGTGCATGCCCAGCAGGCAGCGCGCATTGCTCTTACCGTCATCAGCGCAGTTCTGGTGCTGCTCATCCCGGTGGATTCGGTTATGCCCGTGTCCATTGCCTCAGCGGTGGTCATCGTGCTGCTGTGGCTTCCGACGAACCGGCAGTGGTTCGGCGGGGTGAAGAACTAGGCCTTCTTGCGTAGCTCGTCGAGCGCGCGGGAATTGCCGGCAGCGTCGAACAAGTTATAAGCAAGGTGGTACATGCTCCGCGCACGGTCGGCCACGTTTCCGGCGGCGTAGCGGTCACCGAGGAGCTCAGCCACCTCCGCGAGAGCACTCTGTTCCGAAGGCGTGGTGGCCTCGGCGGCCGTGTGCTTCTCCAAGAAATCGAGCAAGACCTGCGTGGACTTAAACATGTCCTGAGCTTGGGTGCGTAGGCTCTCGGAGTAGAGCACCGTCCACTTGGCGGACACCGGAAGATTCTGCAACTTGGTGGAATCCACGTAGCGCGAAGCCAAAATGTCGTAGGCCTCCCTGGGATCGCGGTGGCGGACATCGAGAACCACAGTCTTCAGGATGGACTGCAATTCACCTTCGAGGTCCCCGTAGCGGCCGTATTCGCGGGCGGCCGCTTCGAAGCATGCCACGCGTTGCGCTGTGTTATCCCCCGAATTGGCGGCAGCATCGCTGTAGAAGCGCGCCAACATGGAGGAGGGAAGCTGCTTGTAGTCCGCCTCGCTGCGAGCATTGGACAAGATAGCAAAGGATTGCGTGGCCACGCGGGAGCAGTCCGCAGTCGAATCGGAGGCCCACAGGGCACCGACGGCGGACTCGAGGATGACCGAGAGGGCATCACCAAGCGATGTGCCCGAGCCATTAAACGCCCCAGACGCCACCGCGTCATTGATGGCCACAAAGTCGGCGGCGTGGGCTTTGGCGTCGCCGCTTTTGGCGGCATCGAGAACCGCGCGGAGCTCGGCGAGCGAAGGCTGGGCGGACGAGGAACCGGAGTGCGCCTTCTCGGCGGGTGCGGAGGGAGCTGCCGCTTGGGGCGTTGAGGTACGCGCGGATGCGGAGTCAGCGGGGGAGGAAGACGCAGATTCAGAAAAGTCCTTGTGGCTGGTTGCGGTCTGTGCAGCGGCCAGTTCTTCGAGCACGGAGCGGTCCCCCGCAGCGGCGGCCCTGGCGGCAAACTTCTCCGCTTCCTCCGGGAAACCGTTGTCCAACCAGGCGCGTGCAACGCGGGCATAGCCGGTAGCCACGAGGTCCGGCTGACCGGTCAGCGCACCAAGGGCGGCAATGGTGAAGGAATCATTGGCGTTCTCAATGGTGCCTGCAGCTTGGCGCAGGATTTCGCGGGCCTCAAGGTACTGGGCGGCTGGGCGGGCGTCCTCAGCACTGCCCAGGAAGGAATCCTCTGGGAGGACGCGGCTAATCTGCTTCTCAATGTTGGCGGATTCCACCGTGGGCAGCGTCAGCCCCGGGCTCTGGGAGCGTGCATAGGCCAGCATGCGTTCAGCGTCGGCGGAATCAAGCAGGGGATAGGTCACGTCAGAAGCCATGGGGGCGATTCTAGTAGAGGACGTCACCACGTGCGGCCCTTAGACTGGGGGCCATGGATTCTCTCACTCCTGCCGGGCGCTATGCGCCGAGCCCGTCTGGTGATCTTCACCTGGGAAACCTCCGAACAGCACTCTTGGCCTGGCTGTATGCCCGCAGCAGCGGCCGCCGCTTTCTGGTGCGCGTCGAGGACATCGACACGCAGCGCTCGTCAGAGGAGTCGGCACAGCGCCAGCTGGAGGACTTAGCAACCTTGGGGCTGGACTGGGATGGCGAGGTCATCTACCAGCACGATCGCTACGCCGCCTATGAGGAGGCCCTGGCTCAGCTGCCCACCTTCGAGTGCTACTGCTCGCGCAAGGACATTCAGGAGGCCTCCCGCGCGCCGCACGCCATCCCGGGGCAGTACCCAGGGACGTGCCGGGCGCTTTCCGACGACCAACGCGCCGCCAAACGCGCCGAACTCGCCGCCCAGAACCGCGTTCCCGCCATCCGCTTGCGTGCCGATACCACCACCTACACCATCCACGATGCCCTTGCGGGTGAGTACACCGGCGAGGTTGATGACTTCATCCTGCGCCGCGGCGGCCAGCGCCCATCCGACCCTGCACAGGGCATGGACTGGGCCTATAACTTGGCCGTGGTGGTCGATGATGCTTTCCAAGGCGTGGACCAGATTGTGCGCGGCGACGATCTGTTCTCCTCTGCCCCACGCCAGGCTTACCTCGCGCACAAGCTGGGCTATGCGGTGCCGGAGTTTGTTCACGTGCCGCTCGTTCTTAACGCCGACGGTGTGCGCCTATCCAAACGCGATGGGGCGGTGACCCTGCGCCAGCTGCTCGAGGAGCCGGGACGGGGGAGGGGGGACGTCGTCAAGCTCCTGGCTCGCTCATTGGGCTATGAGGCAACGTCAGCGGCTGAACTCCTGGAGAGATTCCGGCCCGAGTCTCTCATCCGTAAGGCCTTCGTATGGGATGGAACTGTGTAGCTCCCTTTTCTCCTGCACAGCGGTACTCTAAGAACATAACACCTTCAACGGGGAGTGAAGCGCACTATGGAAGTTTTATTTGTCCTCATCGGTCTGATGCTGCTGACCGTCATTGTCATGGCGGTGGGGGACAAAATTGGACTTCCCTGGCCGGTGTTGCTCACGCTCCTTACGGCGATTTCTGTCTTTGTGTACGCCACGTTTTCGAGTGGTGAGTTCGAGTTCGCTGTGCCCGCGGATCTTATCCTTCCAATCTTTTTGCCGCCGCTGTTGTGGGCTCTGGCAAGGAAGACATCGTGGGGCGTGATTCGGGAACAGTGGATGACCATCCTTGCTCTCTCCGTGCTGCTCGTCGTGGCCACGACACTGGCCGTTGGATTCACTGCCTGGGCCTTCATGCCGGGCCTGGGCATCGCCGCAGCCATCCTCATTGGTGCAGCGATTGCCCCGCCGGACCCGGTGGCCGTGGAGGCAGTGGCAGAACCCGCCGGTATTCCCCGCCGTATCATCTCGGTGCTGCAGGTTGAGGGCCTGTTTAATGATGCCGCGTCCATCGTGGCCTTTCACCTCGCCCTTGAGGCCGTGACGAGCTCTGGGCAGATGCATGCCGGTCAGGCGGTTATGCGTTTCCTCTACTCGGCGGCCGTCGCTGCCATCCTGGGCCTTGTGGTGGGCCGTGTGTCCTCCTGGTTCATCGGTGCGGTGCACGAGGTCGTCGCCCGCAACGCGTTGACCTGGGTGATTCCCTTCGCCGTCTATATCGCAGCCGAGGAGCTTGGCGCCTCTGGCGTGATTGCCGTAGTGATCGCTGCGGTGGAGCTGCATTCTCGCGCCCCGGTTCAGGCCGAGGACCGACTCTCCGGTCAGTCCTTCTGGGAAACAGTTGAGCTGCTCTTTACTGGTGTGGCCTTTGGCCTTATCGGCCTGACGGTCTTCAGCGCGGTTGATGCCGTGGGCGCGGATCTGTGGCACGCAGTCATCGTCGGAGTCATCCTGTCCCTCGTGGCTTTCCTTGTGCGCATGGCCTGGATGTATACCTTCTACCTCATCAACCGGCGCCGGGGTAAGCCGCGTTTGGCGCCACTGCGCCGTCAAGAGGTGCTCGTCATGTCGTGGTCCGGCATGCGCGGACTGGTCACCCTGGCACTGGTTCTGTCCGTGCCGAGCGGCTTGAGCTTCTACAACGAGTTGACCGTCATCGCCCTTGTCGTGCTGCTCATGACCATGGTGATCCCCGGCCTGCTCCTGCCCTGGCTCATGCGGCAGCTGGACATCACCACCTACTCGCAGGCCGCCACCGATAAGATGCGGGCCACGATTACCTCCCGTGCTCGTAAGGCCGGCATTGCCGCGATGCGTTCCAAGTATGAGGAACTGGACCCCGACATCGCCGCCAATATTGCGCAGTGGTTTGAGGACCGGCTCGGTGAGGACGAGGATGGCGAGGATGCCACGACCCGTATGAAGATGGCTATTGAGGCTCGTGAATTGGCCTTGGCTGCGCGCACGACCGCCTTGGCCGGCGCACAGCAGGAATTGCTGCGACTGCGCCGCGATAGGGAGTTCAATCCCATGATTGTGGACGAAGTGCTTGTCGACGTCGACCGTATGTCCCTCGGCGCCAAAAAACGCGGCTGATGCGGCAGCGAAAGGAGAGCAACAATGGACGCTTTTGAGTATGCCCAGCTGGAGGACGGCTTGGACTACCTTTACGCCTTCTTTGATGAGGACCTCGAAGAACGCGTACGCGCCGGGCGTGAACTCCTGCCAGAAGGTATGGAAGACATCCTGGGGGACCATACCTTGGAGGACTTTGTCTGGCTGTGGATCAAGGAGCCCGGTCCCCGCGGTTTCCGCCAATACGTGCGTGATGGCGGTTATGACGAGTCAGAAATCTCCGAGGCTTTTCTCCTCGCCCGCACGGAGTGGGGCATGAACACGCCGCCGCACGTGGAGTGGCTCAAGGAGGACGGTGTCGAGGTCCCAGAGTTTCCCTGAAATACGAAAATCCCGGCTCACAACTCGGAAGCTGTGGCCGGGATTTCCACTGGCGGAGGATAGGGGATTTGAACCCCTGAGGGATGTGACTCCCGCACGCGTTCCAGGCGTGTGACATAGGCCGCTAGTCGAATCCTCCGCTGGAAAACATTACATGAGCCCCCTAATGAAGCAAAATCGCCTGGTCAGTGCGAAAATTGGTGTCCTCTTGGGTGGCGGACTGTGGATCGCGGTTCCTTCGTGGGGGCGCTGAGTGGTGCGGTGTGGGGCGGGCGAGGGTGACGGGCTGGGAGGGGTTGGCGGTTTGGCGTCGGCAAGCACGGCGCGCTAGGCTAGACCGCAGGATTCCGCGTGGCGTCCATCCTCTGAACTCCCCCAGGGCAGGAATGCAGCAAGGGTCAGGAGGCTCTGGCGGGTGCGCGGGGTCCCCTTTTTTATATGCGGTCTTTCGCACGGGGGAAGCGTACGAGAGTTACTATGGGTGCCATCTGTCCGCAACATGTCCCGGAAGGAAGAGGGATGTCGCTTTCTAATCTCGAGAAGTCTGAGCTCAACGAGCTTGCTGCCCAGGTGCGCAAGGATTACGAGGATCTCAAGGCCGAGGGTCTGAACCTCGATCTGACTCGCGGTAAGCCGTCCAAGGCCCAGCTGGATCTGTCCAACGATCTGCTCGTACTGCCAGGCCGTGGTCACTACACCGACGCTGCTGGCAATGACCTGCGTAACTACGGCAACCAGAAGGGCATTAAAGAGCTGCGTGATCTCTGGGGCAAACTAACCAACATTGACCCGGAACTGCTGGTCGCAGCCGATTCTTCTTCGCTCAACATCATGTATGACCTGATCCACTGCTCCTACAGCTTTGGTAACAACAGCTCTGAGCGCCCGTGGAACAAGGAAGAAACCGTCAAGTGGATCTGCCCTACCCCGGGTTATGATCGCCACTTCGCCATCACGGAGTCATTCGGCTTCGAGCTCATTTCCGTGCCGATGGAAGAGGACGGCCCAGATATCGAGGCCGTCGAGGAGCTGGCAAAGGACCCTCAGGTCAAGGGCATGTGGGTGGTGCCTATGTTCTCTAACCCGACGGGTGCGGTCATCTCTGAAGAAAAGACCCGCCGCCTGGCACGTATGGAGGCTGGTGCGCCGGACTTCCGCATCGTGTGGGATAACGCCTACGCCGTGCATACCCTCACCGAGGAATTCCCGGAGATCCTGCCGATTCTGGACATCGCCGAACAGGAAGGCAACCCCGACCGTTTCTGGGCCATGTCTTCCTCGTCGAAGATCACCTTCGCAGGTTCGGGCGTGAGCTTCTTCGGTTCCTCCGAGGACAACCTTGAGTGGTACCTCGAGCACGCTGGTATCCGCGGCATTGGTCCGAACAAGATCAATCAGCTTGCGCACTATGAGTTCTTTGGCTCCGCCGAGGGCGTGCGTGCCATCATGCGCCGCCACGCTGCGCTGCTGGCCCCTAAGTTTGAGGCGGTTCTGCGTATCTTGGACAAGCGTCTGAGCCAGTACGACGTGGCGGAATGGACCCACCCGAAGGGCGGCTACTTCATTTCTCTCAACGTTATGGATGGCACCGCTACCCGCGTGTGGGAACTGGCGCGTGATGCCGGAATTCTGCTTACCCAGGCTGGTTCGGCTTTCCCGTATGGCGAGGACGCTCGCGATCACAACATCCGCCTCGCGCCGTCCCTGCCGCCGCAGGAAGAGGTTGAGGCTGCGATGGATGGCGTGGCTACCTGTGTGCTGCTGGCCGCAGTGGAGAAACTGGAGGCTTAGGCCATCAACGCTGACGAGACGTCCTACTGGCTCGACCAGGTCATTCCGGTTGAGCTTGAGTTCAAGAACGTTGATGGGCATCGCTTGGGCCTAGCCGCGCTTGACGACGCCCAATCCCTCGCCGTCTCCTGCGACTTCGCGGACGTCGATACGGGCTTGGCTCATGCCGAACAAGGCGTGGACGTGCGCTGCGAGCTTCTTGCCGTGGCCCGTACTGGTCAGGCAGAAGTGGCTGCTGCGGTGAGTGCCGCAGCAGCCCTGCTCACGAAAGCTGCCGGCGTGTTACCTGCGCAGCCGGGCCTGCTGTTACCGAAGCTCTTTGTCGACGATGATGAGCGTTTCGCGCCGCTCACTGTTCGCCACGGCATGCTCATCGCGCCGTATTTGTGGGGAGGACAGACCCCGCAGGTGGCGGAGGACAAGCGCCTTACCCTTGTGTGCCAGCTGCTCATGCTGACTGATGCTGAATATGCCTTCGCTGTCGATGAAGGCGTGCCTGCTTTGCAGCAAGCCGTGGCGGAGCAGGGCATCGATTTGTTGGACTGGCAGCGCTCCGAGTAGCGGGGCGTTGGCGTCTTTTCGCCGAGGAATCTGGGGGTGATCCGGATGTCCGGGCGAGGCGCTAGACTGACTAACCGTGGCTCTTTACCGGAAATATCGTCCAGCAACGTTCGCGGAAGTGGTGGGCCAAGAGCAGGTCACCACGCCGTTGTCCGCCGCCCTTGACGCGGGGCGCATTAATCATGCGTACCTCTTTTCCGGCCCGCGTGGCTGCGGAAAGACTTCCTCGGCACGCATCATGGCCCGCTCCTTGAACTGCGAGCAGGGCCCCACGTCCACGCCCTGCGGCGTGTGTGATTCCTGTGTTTCTCTCGCCCCCGGTGGGCCGGGCAACCTCGACGTTACTGAGCTGGACGCTGCCTCCCATAACGGTGTGGAGGACATGCGTGAGCTGCGTGACCGCGCCTACTATGCGCCGGCGGAATCGCGCTACCGCATCTTCATCATCGATGAGGCTCACATGATTTCCGCCTCCGGCGCTAACGCCTTACTGAAGGTGGTGGAGGAGCCGCCGGAGCATGTCATCTTCATCTTTGCCACAACGGAACCGGAAAAGATCATCGGCACCATCCGTTCGCGTACCCATCACTATCCTTTCCGCCTGCTCACCCCGCCGGCGATGAAGGGCCTGCTGGAGCGCACTGTGGCCTCTGAGAATGTTCATGTGGATGACACTGTCTACCCCATGGTCATTCAGGCCGGCGGCGGTTCTCCCCGTGACACCCTGTCCATCTTGGACCAGCTCCTTGCCGGTGCCGGCCCGGATGGCCTGACCTATGACGTTGCCCGTCCACTCCTCGGAGTAACTGACCTAGGCTTGCTCGATAACACTGTGGAAGCCCTGGCCAGCCAGGATAAGGCGGCACTGTTTAGGCTTGTTGATGATGTCATCGAAGCCGGCCACGACCCGCGTCGCTTCGCCATCGATCTACTCGATCGCCTCCGCGATCTCATGATCATCCAGGCCGTGCCTTCAGCGTTGGAGGAAGGTTTGGTGTCCGCGCCGACTGACCGCGGGGACATCCTCACGGCCCAGGCCCAACGTTTCTCTGGACCGCAGTTGGCTTACCTCGCTGAAACCGTCAATGAGCGCGTATCATCGCTGCGCGGCGCAACCTCCCCACGTCTGCTGCTGGAGATTCTCTGCGCACACCTGATCGTGGGTTCGGCTCCCGCCGCCGCGGCTGCTGGCCACCTTCCAGCCGCTCAACCAGGCAGCGGTGCGCCGGCTGCCGGTGCCCCCGTCACTGGTCAGGCCGCGGTCAGCGGCGCACAGGGTTCCGCGCCTTCTCAGCGCCCGCAGTCTGCAGTCTCCAGCGCCCAGGATCCTGCCGCTGCAGCCGCCGCCATCATCGCGCAGCGCCGCAGCCGCCAGGCCGCGAAGCAGAATGCCTTACAGGGCCAGCAGCCCCAGCAGGACGCACAGCAGCTGAACCAGGCGGAGCCAAGCCTGCAGGGAAACCAACAGGCTGCCTCACAGCCACACGCGGTGCAGCAACCCGCTCACAGGCCCGAGCACAGCCTTGAGCGCAGTGTGGAGAACAGCTCGGAGCAGACACAAAACCAGTCGGAGCAGCAGCTGCAGCATGAAGAGCGCACTTCGTCGGAGGCACAGCAGCCTGCACCCACCGAGCAGACCGTTCAGCCTGAACCGGCGGAGCACTCGGCGCACTCGCAACCACAGCAGGGTACAGCTCCCCAGGATCTCGCAGCGGAGATCCGTTCCACGTGGTCCGATGTGCGAGCAACAATTGGCCGCCGCAATAAGGTCGCTGAGATCATGCTCGCGGAAGCCCGCGTTCTTGGAGTGCGCGATGAAACCCTCGTCTTGGGGCACACCACGGGCGCCCTGGCAGAGCGCATCAATTCGCCAGGAACAAACGAGGTCATCGTTGCGGTACTCAAGGAGGAACTCAACCGCGAGCTGAAGGTCACGTGCGTCATTGGCACCGACCCCAAGTCGCAGGGCTTCACCGTTGAGGAGCCAGCACAACGCGCCCAGTGGAACCCGAACCAACCGCAGCGTGAGGCCTCCGAGCCCGAAGAGGAGGCAGAGAGTCCGAAGCCCTCTAAGGCTCCTGATCAATCTGACGCTGCTCAGTCCGACACGGCTCAGTCCGACACGGCGGAAACTTCTGCCGTGCAGAAGGCCCAAAAACCAGCGGAGGAGCCGACTGGACAGCAACGGTCTCACACCCCTGAGCCGGAGGCAGAATCCGAGCCGGAAACTCAGCAAAAGCCGGAGCGGGCGCAGCAGCCTACGCCCCAGCACGAGGCGAGCGATGACCCTTGGGGAGCGCCGCGCCGTATTGGTGGACAGGAGCCGTCGTCTCAAACGACGGGGCACGGTCAGCGAGGTACGCTGTCACGACAGGACTCCGTGCGTGAGGAAACATCACCGCCAGAGTTGCAGCACAAAGCACAGGACCCGGCTGCACAGTCGTCCCTCCACCAGCGGACGGCGCCGCAGAATCCACAGCGAGACACACTGCAGCAGGACTCGCCGCGCCAGGATGTCCCACAGCGCGGCGCGGCGGTGCCCCCAAAGAGGGAGGCGCGTGGCAGCCAATGGCGATCACGCATTGCCCAAGCCAGCCAGGTAGCGGCCCAACGCGATGAAGAATTTTCCAAGGTTCCCCAGTTTGGAAACGGAGTTCCACTGCCGCCGGAGCCCGGCCCGGATGAAGGCGAATTCGAGGCCCCACCGGAGGAGTATGCACCGTCGGCGGGGATGGGCGGGACGTCGGAAAGCGCAGCTCAGAGCGCGGGATCGTCGCAGCAGGCGGAGCCACAGCGAGCCCCGGAACCGCAGCCGGCCTACACGCGCGATGACGAGGAACGCGAGATGATGGAGGCCGCACAGAGCGCTGGCGAGATGGACCACCGCAACGCCACCGAGGTCGCCATAGAGCTCCTTGCCCAAGAGCTGGGGGCGCGGCGACTATAGCGCGGCATCTGTACACTTGTCGGGTAGCGAAAATAACCGTGTGAAAGGATTTTTAGCATGACTGAGAACGATCCGATGCAGCAAGCAAACGACATGAACGACATCCTGGCGCAGGCCGCACGCGTCCAGGCAGAGCTGCAGAAGGCGCAGGAAGAAATCCTGGCCGCCACCGTCGAGGGCACCGCCGGCAACGGCCTGGTGAAGGTCACCATGACCGGTGGCGCAGAGCTGCAGGATGTCACCATTGACAAGTCCGTGGTCAACCCGGACGACATTGAGACCCTCCAGGACCTCATCGTGGGTGCCTTCAAGGAGGCGCACGCCGCCGCTGGCCGCCTGGCACAGGAGAAGATTGGTCCGCTGTCCCAGGGCATGGGCCAGTCCCAGCAGGACTACGATGGTCCTTCTTTCCAGGATGTCTTCGGCGGTAACCAGTAAGCCGCGCGTTAGACTTGAAGGCCGTTGTCGCTCTCCCCACAGAGGGCGGCGCGGCCTTTTGTTTATCCCCAGCCACCTAGGTTGGGGACCGTGACGTGAAGGGGAGCATTGCGTGTTTGAAGGACCACTGCAGGATCTCATTGATGAGTTCTCGCGCCTGCCTGGCATTGGGCCAAAGTCGGCACAGCGCATTGCCTTCCACGTGCTGCACCAGGACCCAGAGGACATTGACCGCCTGCAGAAGGCACTGGGCGCGGTGCGCGATGGCGTGACCTTCTGCCGCATCTGCTGCAACATCTCCCGCGAGGAGGTGTGCCGCATCTGCATTAACTCGCAGCGCGATGCCTCCACCATCTGTGTGGTGGAAGAGCCCAAGGACATTCAGGTCATCGAGCGCACCGGCGAATATGAGGGGCGCTATCACGTGTTGGGCGGTGCTTTGGACCCGCTGGCGAATGTGGGGCCGAAGGATCTCAACATTTCTCAGCTGCTGCAGCGCCTTGGTGGCGTGCTGCCGGACCGTGAGCTGGCGGATTCCACCCCTGAGGAACCGCTGTACGATGACACACCCGAAATCACCGAAGTTATCCTCGCTACCGATCCCAATACGGAGGGCGAGGCGACGGCGGCCTACCTCGTTCGTCTGCTTCGTGATTTCCCAGGGCTGAAAATCACGAGGCTGGCGTCCGGCATGCCGCTGGGTGGTGACCTTGAGTTCGTTGATGAACTCACGCTTTCCCGCGCGCTCAGCGGCCGCCTGACGGTGTAGCCGGGGGACACCGTCCCCCACGTTGCTCCGCGTTCTAGCGCTGGGAGCGCGGCGGCTCCGAGGCGTTGAAGCGCTCGGTGCGCAGACGGTCGATGGCAGGAATGTCAAGCGGCTCAAGCTCACTGAGGGCCACTCCCAGTGCCTTGGCCAGAAGAAGGTCAGCCAACTGCGGGTTACGTGCTAGAACCGGGCCATGCATGTAGGTGGCGATGACGCTGCCCTGAACCGCACCCTCGGCGGCGCGCTGTGCAGCGCCGTCGGACAGATCACAGGTGGCCGCGGTGTCGGCGTTGCCGGTGCCGCGGGTGAGCTTGCCCAACGGCTGGGCAGCGGGGCCGAGGATGGTGGCGCCCATGTGGTTTTCAAAGCCGCTGAGTGGCTCGGTGAGTTCGGCAGTGATGCCAGCCTTCGTTGGCTTGGAAGCGACTTCACCAATGGCGCGCTCGGTCATGGAGGCGGTGGTGGCGTCGAGAAGACCCACACCATCGACAACGCGGCCCGACGCGCGGAAAGACTCGCCGAGTACTTGAAGTCCTGCGCAAATAGCCATGATGGGGCGGCCGGCAGCGGCAGCGCGGCTAAGGCCCCCATCAGCAATGAGGTGCTCCGCCGCAAGAATCTGCGCTGTGTCTTCGCCGCCGCCGACGGTGTAGACGTCGAGGGAATCCGGAACTGGCTCGCCCAGTTTGATGGGCACAATCTCTGCTTCACAACCGCGCATGCGGGCGCGCTGGCGCAGGACGAGGGCGTTGCCATCGTCGCCGTAGGTGCCCAGAACGTCCGGAAGGATGAGACCAATCTGCAGGTTAGTCATTCTCGTGCTCCTTTACTGCGGCGGTGAGTGCCTTCTTCAGATCACGGAAGGCGGTGTAGTTGGCCAGGACCTCGACGCGTCCTTCCGGGCAGGATTGAATGGCGGTGAGGGGGTCGTCGATAAGCTCGTGCGAAATATCCGCATACACCAGGCGCACGGCAAGGTCTGCGGCGCGCTCACCAGCGGCTTTGACGGCGATACCCTCGAAATCTTCGAAGCGCACGTCCCACAGCCAGGACATGTCGATGCCGTCTGCGACGTGACCATTGGTGGCAATGACCAGGCCATCAGCATCACGGTCCACCATGGACAGCGCCTCCTGCCAGCCGGCCGGGTTCTTGGCCAGAAGCAGACGAATAGTGCGGTTGCCCAGCGTGATGGTGGAGTAGCGTCCGGCCACATCGTCGACGCCTTCAGCAGCGGTAATGGCCTTGTGGCGATCCACACCGAAAGCCTCGACGGCGGCGGCAACAGCTTGTGCGGCATTACCGCGGTTGGCGCGCCCGGGGAGAGCAAGCCTGAGCTTATCGACGCCCCCAGGGCTCACAATTCCTTCCTCCGTCACCGCCCACGTGGGGGTGGGGCGGCGGAACTCGCGCCCATCGGGCAGCGGCTTCACCGCGCGCCAGTCCTCGCCATCGCGAACGATGTGGCCGCCCGTACGCGGGCAGGTCACGGATTCACCCATCCAGCCCGCCCCCGCGGAGACCCAGATGACGTTCTTCGCGTCATAGGCCACGGACGTCATGAGGACATCATCGCAGTTGGCGACGACGAGCATGTCCGGATGCGCTTCTACTGCGCCACGCAGGGCGCGCCCGATCTTGTTGATTTCGCCTACGCGATCCAGCTGGTCACGCGAGAGGTTGAGCAGTACCAGTGCCGTGGGGTTGAGGTTATCTGCCACGTGCGGAACGTGCAGCTCATCAACCTCCAGCACGAGGTGGCTTGCATCCTTTCCAGCGAGGAGCGCGGAGATGATGCCGGCGTCCATGTTGTCGCCGCCATCGTTGGTTGCCACGGCGTGTTCGGTGCGTACTGCCGCGGCCAGCATGCGGGTTGTGGTGGACTTACCGTTGGTACCAGTCACCAAAATGGATGGGCGCTGCCTGGCCAAGTTCTGCATGATGGTGGGGTCAATGGCGCCGGCGATGAGGCCGCCGATCATGCCGCCGGCGCCGCGGCCGGTAGCGCGCGAGGCGGTGGTGGCCAGCGATGCAGCAGTTGTGGCCACCGCGGTGCGCGCTGACTTCAGCGCGCTTCGGAAGTTAAAATTCATGTTCCCCAGGGTAGTCGGGGGACGCTAGTTATCGGTGGTGCGGGAGCGGTTGTGTCCCGAGTTTTGCTGGTTCTGCTGGTGCTGGCCGCCCTGCCCACGCCGGCCACGCCCACCGCGGCGGCGCCGACGGCGGCCAGTGTTGTTGCCGCTCTTGTGGTTGGAGTTGTTGCCGCTCTTGTTGTTCTTGTTGGAGGACGCAGCGTTGTCCTGGTGGGACGCAGAACCGTTGTTGCCGGAGTTGCCCTGGGAGTTCTTGTGGCTCTGGTTCTTGTTCTTCGCGCCCTGGCCGTTGCCGGAAGATTTCCGCCGCGAGCGGCGGCGGTTCTTGCTGGAGCGGTTACGGCTAGTGTTCCCGCCAGAGCCTCCGTGATTGGCCCGCTGGCCGTTGTTTCCTCCGCCAGATCCGGAGCTGGTGTCTGATTCTTCTGGCTCTTGGGCGTCTTCGATGCGCTCGAGTGCGGCAAGGAAGGCGGTATCGGACATCAGGGGGATGTCTTTGCGGTGCGCATGCATGGGCTTGCCCACGAGGTCGGTGGTGATATTGCAGACCACGAGGGAGGTTTCCCGGGTGAGCTTTTCTGAGTAGTTGAGCTCCTCGCGCGCGAGTGCCGCGATGATGGTATCGGGATCCTCGGTGATCTCTGGGGCGACCACGATTTCCATGCCACGAATGAGCTCCTTGCCCGGCACATAGGGGCCGGGGTTGTGGTGCTGGCGGGGTGCTTCGGCGGCGTCGACGCGCACATGGGAGCGCTGTAGGCCGAAGCGATCCGCACGCAGTTCCTCAGGGGATGCGGCGCTCACAACGCCGTCGCGCTGCGCGCGGTAGAGCGACACGAGCAGGCGAGTGGCCTCACGGGACGTTTCCTTCTCCGGGCGCTGGGCGCGCTCGACCGTGGCTGTGGGGGAGTCCACGTCCAGGCCGGTAGCGCGGGCGACAGCCGCCAGACGGATATCCGTGCCCCACACGCCTTGGCGGCGCGCCGTGGCGAGGGTATCGATGATGCTCACCGGGGTTGGCACGTGGCCCACCTTGACGCGGCGACGGCGACCCTTGTTGCGGTTTCGGTTGCGTGCGCGGTTCTGACGCGCGGCTGCGGTCATCGCTCGGCGGGCTTCCGCAACGATGAAACCCCAGGTGAAGGTGGTGTCGTGCACAATGAGTGTGCGGCCGTCAATAAGCCTGTCAAGGGGCTTGAGCAGCGAGGAGAAGGATTGCCCGGCCTTAATCTCCTCCACGCTCAGTCCGTGGAGGTGGCGTGGGCCCGGGTCACCATCGGGATTGATGACGGCGTGGAACTCTTGGCCGACCTCCCCATCGTCATTCAGCGTCAGCGCATCAACGGTGAGCAGATTTCCTGTTGACGGGTGAATGCCCGTGGTCTGAATCGTCAGCGCGACATAGGGAAACGCTGCCAGTGCTTCCTCACGGGCGGTGTCCCGAGAGGCGTTGTTGCCCTTGGCGGGCGTGGACTTCTCCGTGGATTGAGGACGCGGGCCGGGCTTCGGGGCGCTTGTGCTTGGCGACGCCACGGCCGCAGCTCCCCCAGCGCTGTGGTGCGCTGGAGGTTCGGTGGGGCCGGGTGTCGTAGTCATTGTTCACAGTTTAGTACCCGGTCCTAGGGAACGAGGAAAGGGCACACTCTTAGCGGCTCGGTGAGGCAGGGGAGGGCTTGCTTTCCCTCTCCATCTTCTTGAGCTGGCCCGGAGGAATCCACTGTGGCTTGTCCGGTTTAGCCGGTTTTCCTGGCTTTTTGGCCGGTTCATCGACCTCCGGCTGCGGCAGTGGATGCGGCTCCGGACTCGGCTCATCATCCTCTGGCTCCACCACCGTCGTAAGCTCCACCACTATCGTAAGCTCTATCTCCGGCGTCGGCTCCTCTGTCGTGGGGGCCGGCGTCGGCTCCTCTGCCGCACTGGGGACCGGCGTCGGCTCCTGTGGTGTTGAGACGGGTGTCGACGGTTCGACCGTTGCAGCAGGTTCGAGAGGCGCGGCTGGAATGACAGTGACATCCTCGGAAATCTCCGGAGCTGGCTCGTCAGTGCCTGATCCGTGAGGAGGGAGTGTTGGCACGAAGGGGACGACGACTTGGCCCTCCTCAGGTGTCGAACGATCCTGCTCAGTGGGGGCAGATGGCGTGGGCTGCGGAACGTATGGAACAGACGTCGGGCGTGGCTGCGGAGCGTACGTCGGTTGCGAGGCAGCTGCGCGCGGAGTTGTCTCCGGCGCTGGCTGTGTGGTGGCCTTCGGCGGAGTCGGCTTTGCCTGGGCAGTTGGCGTTGGCTTGCGCGTTACGCTGGGCTTCGGTTGTGCCTGGCGGGTGGGCCGTGCAGCGGTGGCGGCGGCGCCAGAACCCGAGTCGCGGATGGGCGCGGAATCTGATTCTGCGCCGAGACGCTCGCGGCGGCGAGGAGCGTCCTGCGTCGCAGTGCGGCGCGGAGACGTGTGGGCTTCGGTGGCTTTCGACGTCGGGGACGTGCGTCCTTCGCGGTGCGCGCCGCGGTCGTTGCGCTCTGGGGCAGAGCCGGTGCCGGTGGCTTGGGCGGTGCCACGGGGGACGTCGACAAGCGCAGTAGTGTCAGCGGCCCTGTCGCTTGCTGCCGTGGCAGAATCGGAGGACTCACCAGCGGAGGGATTCCTGAAACCTTGGGACACTACGTCACGCAGAGGCGATGGACCATCCCACAACAGCTCCGAGTCCACGCCCAGCACTGCACTCTTTTCCGACCACTCGGGGCCCTCCACGCCAGTGGAGTCCGCGGTGTTTTCGTCATCGGCCGCACGAGGATTGATGTGGGGATTGTTGTACACCTCCAGAGCCGAGCCCGTGATGTGCTCCTGGGAGGAATTGAGGGAAGCCAATGAGGCGGCAAAATTGGCGGTGCCGCCGATGATGATGGCAACGCTGGCTGCAGAGGCGAGCTTCAACCCAGTGCTCGCTGCCGCGAATTTAGAGCCAAAGGAGGCCGTGGACGCGGCATCATCCATGGAGTTCAGCGAAACAACGGGAGAATGCGGGCTCGGGGATGTACCAACAAACGGGGTGGGAGAGCTAGCCCCGTTGGCCTCAGCACGAGCAGCGGCAACGGCAGCACCTGCGGTAGCGGCGGCGAGAGCGCCCGCGGTCTTCAAAAATGGAGAGCCGCTGGTCGTGTCGTTTGGGATGAAGAGGGTAAGAGTAGGCGTGCCATTGTCCGCCGAATAGTAGGCACGAGTTACGGCAACCAGGTCCTCGCGGTTGACGTTAGTGATGGCATGCGCAAGCCACTCGGCCTCTTCATAAGGAATCGTGGCGATGAGTGTTGTATCCGCGAAGACCTGAATGTGGTGCTGGAACAAACCGCGTTTGTTCTCCACCCGCACGAGCAGGTGAGCGGAATGGTTCGACAGTCCATCGTCAGAAATTTCAAAATCGGTGATACGTAGGGGAGTGTCACCTTCGAGCAGGTGCCAGCGATCAGCGGGCGGGTTGTTGCTAGGTACGCACAAGCCGGGCTCCGGAAGGAGGACTTCGACGACAGGAGTTGTGTCATCCTCGCAGTCCAAGCACAGGCTCACCCTTGCGGTAACTTGTGGGCTCAACCCAGCGAGCATCACCCAATCCAGCTCGCCATAGTCGGCGGATTGGGCCGCAGAGACCATGCCCACCACGGTGTCGTCGTGGCGTACTCTGAAACCAGAACTGGAGTGGCCGCATAAGGTCACCGTGACCTCATGAGAGTCCCCTGCCTCAGCGAGCAATTCAAGGAAAAGATCGGGGTTTACATTGTCGACGGTGAGGTGGCGAGGATCACCAAAGCCCGCGTGGGGAACCACATAATTGGTGACCGTCATAATGCTCGCCTTCGTGGCTGGCTCGAGCGCACGGTGCGGGCGACGAGAGTGAGAGTGTGTGTCGGCGCGGGCACCAAGGCGCTGAGTTGCAGCCGGGACATATCCCTTAAAAAGATGGTAAAAAAATTTTCAAAATTGTCTGTGTGTATTCACCATACAGGGGGAAACGTTCTGCCGACAAGCTGACGTGTCCTGCACAATGTCACATTCCATAATTGTGACAAAAAATATTGCACAGGTGTGCTCTGGAGGGGACCGGCGTCGAATGTAAAAGGTATCAATACAATCCGCGATAGGGGTAGGTGCAAGCGCTAGGAAAAGCATTATGCCCGTCGTGTTATCCCGATATTCGGGGCTAGGACGACGGGCGGGGGATGTCTGTACTTGTGTGCAGCTAACGAGTGCTAGTTGGCGCGGTTAATGGCTGAGGTGATCGCGTTGATGGAAGCGCGCGTGGTCGAGCCTGCGATTCCAGCACCCCAAACGTGGGTACCGTTGACCTCCGCAGCGATGTAGCAGGCCGCCTCGGCATCATCACCAGCACTACGAGAGTGCTGGGAGTAATCCATGACCTCGAAGTCGATGCCGACGCCTTCCAGGGCGTTGGCATAAGCGGCCACCGGGCCGTTGCCGCTGCCGGAGACAACGTGGTTCTCGCCGTTATAGGTGATCGTGGCGGTTACCTTCGCGTCCTCAGAATCCGTCGTGGAGTTATCAACGTGGAAAGATTCCAGCTCCAGCGGGGTGGTGCGGTCCAGGAACTCGGTGGCGAAGATATCCCACATGTTCTTGGAGTTAACCTCGCCTCCCTCGGCGTCGGTCACCGCCTGCACCGCGGAGGAGAACTCTGCCTGCATTGCGCGCGGCATGTTGATGCCGTGGTCGGTCTTCATGATGTAGGCAACGCCACCCTTGCCGGACTGCGAGTTCACGCGGATAACAGCCTGGTAGTCGCGGCCGACATCCTTTGGGTCGATGGGCAGGTAGGGAACCTCCCACGTGGTCTCGCGCAGCTCCTCCCACGACACGTCGGTGTTGTTCGCTCCCGGGCGGACCACCTGGGCCAGGGCGTCGAGCCCCTTGTTGATCGCATCCTGGTGAGAGCCGGAGAACGCCGTGAAGACGAGCTCGCCACCATAGGGGTGGCGTTCCGGCACGCGCAGCTGGTTGCAGTACTCCACGGTTTCGCGGATCTTGGGCAGGTCGGAGAAGTCGATTTGTGGGTCCACCCCCTGGGTGAGCATGTTCAAACCCAGGGTGACGATGTCCACGTTGCCCGTGCGCTCGCCGTTGCCGAACAGGCAGCCTTCGATGCGGTCGGCGCCGGCCAGGTAGCCCAGCTCGGCGGCAGCGATGCCTTCACCGCGGTCATTGTGCGGGTGCAGGGACATGATGATCGAATCGCGCTTGTCAAAGTTGCGGTGCATCCACTCGATCTGGTCGGCATAGACATTCGGGCTTATCATCTCCACCGTGGATGGCAGGTTGATGATCATCGGGTTCTCCGGGGTGGCCTCCATGATGTCCACAACCGCGTCGCACACCTCTACGGCAAAGTCCAGCTCGGTTCCGGTAAAGGACTCCGGCGAGTACTCCCACCGCCAGTTGGTGTCCGGGTAGTCCTTGGCAATACCCTTGATGAGCTCCGCAGCATCCGTTGCCAGCTTCTTGATGGCGGGACGGTCCTTGCGGAAAACCACGCGGCGCTGCAGCTTGGACGTGGAGTTGTAGAAGTGCACGATGACATTCTTGGCGCCTTCGCAGGCTTCAAAGGTGCGGCGGATGAGGTGCTCGCGCGCCTGGACCAAGACCTGGATAGTGACGTCATCAGGGATTTTGTTGCCCTCAATGATCTCGCGCACGAAGTTGAAGTCCGTCTGGGACGCAGACGGGAAGCCCACCTCAATCTCCTTGTAGCCCATCTTTACCAGCAGGTCGAACATGCGGTGCTTGCGCTCTGGGCTCATTGGATCGATGAGGGCCTGGTTGCCATCGCGCAGGTCGACGGCGCACCACTGCGGGGCAACCGTAATCTTCTTATCCGGCCATGTGCGATCCGGCAGTTCTACGGGCTCAACTTCTTGGGCGAAGTTCTGGTAGCGCCCTACGGGCATGGAGGAACCGCGCTGCTTGTTCCACGCGGGCTGGTTCTCATTGCGTGGGCCGTTGGGGGTGGTGATGTCACGCGGAGCGGAGATAAAAGAATCGTTGGGGGACATGGAGGTTTCTCTTCCTTGGGGCTGTGGCTGTGTGTGATGACGGCCAGCTGCGGTGGGCTAAGCATCACCGCGCTCCGCGACGGGGCGCTGGCCGTGAAAGACGAACCTAAATCCCGCCGCGGCTACTAAGGAGAAGGGTGTGCCGCAATGTCATGTGAGCCACAATACAGCGCCTCTCACTCTGTGGCAACCGATTTCACATGTTGGGATCTGGGTGGGGGTGGTTACGATGTTCATTGTGACTGAAGAGAAACTCGATCTGAATGCTGCGGAATCGGAGCGTGAATCCGCGCTTGTCGGCACCCCTCCCGAGCTCCACCCGGGGGATGACGACTGTGGTGTTGAGCAACGTGACGGGCAGGGTGGCGAACATGGTGAAGGGGAAGGTGAGGAGCGGGCCGAAAAGGGTGAGGCTACATCTGGCTTCGGCTACATTGCCCTGATTCTTCCGGCCGTTGCCGTTGCTGTCATTGGTGCAGCCGTGCGCATCGGAGTGCTGCGTCTTCTGAGCTCGGTTCATGAGCGTGAACTGTGGGATCAGCTGCTGGCGTGGGACGCCAAGTACTACCTTGAAATCGCTCGTGTTGGCTATTTTGATGCTGACATCACCACCGATGGTCCGATCCATGAAACCACCATGGCTTTCTTTCCGGGCTTCCCCATGGTGCTGCGCGCGCTCGGCTGGACAGGGCTGAGTCTGGAGCTTTCGGCTCTTCTTATTAATACGGTATTTACTGCGGTCATGGCTGCGGGTGTCATGGTGCTGGCGCGCCGGATTGGCGCTGGCCGCGCTGGCCAAGTGGCGGCGGCATTCGTGGTGACGAGCGCGCCGATGTCTATCGTGTTCTCCATGCCCTATACGGAGGCGCTGTTTGGTGCGCTCGTGGTGTGGGGGTTGGTGGCCTTGGACCAGCGCGCCTGGTGGTGGGCCGGTGCCTTGGGCTTCCTCCTGTCCTTTGTCCGGTTAACCTCCGTGGACTTTCTTGCCGTCTTCGGTCTGTGGGTACTCATCTACGGTCGCCGGACATGGCAGGCGTGGGTGAGCCTCATCATCGCTGCGCTTCCGCTGCCTGCTTACCTGCTGTGGGCACAGCGCTACCTGGCAGATGTGGGCGGCTACTTCGGAATACAGACCAAACACTGGCATTCCACCTTCGATGGTGGAGTTGCCACCGCGACCTTTGTGTGGGAAACCCTGACGAAGAACAACAATGTGGGATATCTGCTCTCCGTGCTCGTCATCTTGGGTACTGTCGTCCTCATTGTGGCGTCGTGGGGCAAGGCGAACCCGGTGGCGTGGTGGTTTAGCGTAGCTCTTGCAGCGAACGTCCTGTTGTCAGACGGAATTATGCACTCGCGTCCTCGTTTGCTGCTGCCCGTCGCGCTGCTTCTTGTGCCGTGGACGGTGCGTGCTGTAGCTGCGCTGCCGCGTCGCATGTCCTGGCTGGGTAGTGCAGCATGGGTCGTCTGGTCGGCGTGGTTTTCCGCCTACATGATTGTCGTGTTTGAGTGGGCTATCTAGCGCGGTGACTGATCGGTGCGTCGAGCCGTGCCGGTGTTGACGGGAAGACGCGACAGGACAACCGTGGCGATAACCATGATGGCCAACGAGCCGCCCATGACGCACCAGCCCACGCTAGAGTTCACCTGGAACTTTTCTCCCAGCACCCAGTAGCCCAGGCCGAAGGCCACGATGGGTTCCATGATGGTCATAGCCGGCAAAGAGTGCGCGAGGGCGCCGGCGTGGAAAGAATACTGCTGAATGACCGTGCCACCCCCTGCGAGCCCAATGAGCGTGTAGAGCTCCCAACTGCCCAGCATGGCCGCGACACCTTCGTGGGAAAAGATGTCCACGACCGCTTTAGCTACCAGCGCAACGTAGCCATACAGAATGCCGCACGCTGTGCCGAGCGCCAGGGCGGATTCCTTTGGGCGGTTATAGGCGGCGACGAACAGCGCGGCCAACGCCACGGCGCCGACGGCGAAAGCGGGCCACCATTGGGACCACGTGGGCGTCGACAAGCCCTTGGTAGGACGCCCATACACAACGAGGATGCCCACGGCGATGGTCAGCGCCACGCACCAGGTGATCTCGCGGGCAGGCATGCGGCGCCGCGAATACCACGCCGCAAGCGGCAGCGTGAACATGAGCGAAAGCACAAGAATGGGCTGCACGATAAGCAGTGTTCCGAAATGAAGGGCGATGAGCTGCAACACATACGCCACCACAGCAGCGCCAGTACCCACCCACCACAGGGGGGTTCGCAGTGCAGTGCGCATCACGCTGGTGGAGCTGGCGTCGAGCACAATACGGTGACGAATCACCGTGCCCCACGCAATGACCAGCGCCGAGGCCAGTGCAAAAGCAACGGCAACCACATTAGAAAGCATCGTATCCACCCTACCCGGAATTAAAGTGCGTTTGGTGTTTCGGTCGCGCTGTGAGGGCGGTAGGCTAAAGGAGTTGACTGCCGGTCTATAGGTATTGGGCGGTGAACAGGTATTGGCCCTCACGAAAACGAAAGGTGGGACCATCAGTGGCCCTAGTCGTACAGAAATACGGGGGATCCTCCCTCGAAAGCGCAGAGCGCATCCGCGCCGTCGCGGAGCGCATTGTAGCGACGAAGAAGCAGGGTCACGACGTCGTCGTCGTGTGCTCCGCCATGGGAGACACCACCGATGAGCTCCTTGACCTTGCCGCTGAAGTAAACCCGGTCCCACCGCAGCGTGAGATGGATATGCTGCTCACCGCCGGTGAGCGTATTTCGAACGCCCTCGTGGCGATGGCGGTGGAGTCTTTGGGTGCCCAGGCGTGTTCTTTCACTGGCTCCCAGGCCGGCGTGCTCACCACTGAGCGCCACGGTAATGCCCGGATTATCGATGTCACCCCAGGCCGCCTCACCGAGGCTCTCGACGAAGGCAAAATTTGCATTGTCGCCGGTTTCCAGGGCGTGAACAAGGACACGCGTGATGTCACCACCCTCGGCCGCGGTGGCTCAGACACTACTGCAGTCGCTCTTGCGGCAGCGCTCAAGGCAGATGTATGCGAAATCTACTCGGACGTGGACGGCGTCTACACCGCTGACCCGCGCATCGTGCCGAATGCCCAGAAGCTGGAAAAGCTTTCCTTTGAGGAAATGCTGGAACTGGCAGCAGTGGGCTCCAAGATTTTGGTTCTGCGCAGCGTCGAGTACGCCCGCGCGTTCAACGTTCCTATGCGAGTTCGCTCGTCTTATTCAAACGACCCCGGCACGCTCATCGCCGGTTCAATGGAGGATATCCCCGTGGAAGAAGCAGTACTTACCGGCATCGCTACCGACCGTTCCGAGGCCAAGGTCACCGTCCTCGGCATCCCGGACCGCCCAGGGGAGGCCGCCAAGGTCTTCCGTGCCATTGCGGATGCAGAGATCAACATCGACATGGTCCTGCAGAACGTCTCTTCCCTAGAGTCCGGCACCACTGACATCACCTTCACCTGCCCGCGCGCAGATGGCCCGCGCGCCATGGAGCTTTTGGCCAAGCTCAAGCAGGATGGCCACTGGGCCAATGTGCTGTACGACGACCAAGTAGGCAAGGTGTCCCTCGTCGGTGCCGGCATGAAGTCCCACCCGGGAGTTACCGCAGACTTCACCGAGGCGTTGCGTGATGCCGATGTCAACATGGAGCTCATCTCTACCTCCGAGATTCGCATTTCTGTGCTTACCCGCGAGGCAGACCTGGAGAAGGCTGCCGTCGCACTGCATGAGAAGTTCCAGCTGGGTGGCGATGAGATTGCTACCGTCTACGCTGGTACCGGACGCTAGAGAACGCACTAAGGATCAAGGAGTTAACGTCATGACCACTGTTGCAGTTGTAGGCGCCACCGGGCAGGTCGGCCGCGTGATGCGGTCCATCCTGGAAGAGCGCAATTTCCCGGCTGACACGGTCCGTTTTTTCGCCTCCGCGCGCTCGGCAGGCCAAGAACTGACTTTCCGTGAGGACAAGGTTGTTGTGGAGGATCTGGCGGAGCAGACCGTAGAGAGCCTCGCCGGAATTGATATCGCGTTGTTCTCTGCGGGCGGTTCTACCTCCAAGCAGTACGCTCCACTCTTTGCGGAGGCGGGTGCCACCGTGGTGGATAACTCCTCCGCCTGGCGCAAGGATCCCGAGGTTCCGCTTATTGTCTCCGAGGTGAACCCGCAAGAGGCGAAGAACGTTGCCAAGGGAATTATTGCGAACCCGAACTGCACCACGATGGCAATTATGCCGGTCACTAAGGCGCTTCACGACGCCGCCGGTCTCACCACCATGCGCGTGGCCTCCTACCAGGCAGTCTCTGGCTCCGGCCTCGCTGGTGTGGAGACACTGGCCAAGCAGGTCGCATCCCTGGGCCACCAGAACGTGGAGTTGGCGCATGACGGCTCCGTGCTCGACGTCTCTGAGGACGAGCTCGGCCCTTACGTGGCCCCGATTGCCTATAACGCGTTGCCGATGGCCGGCAACCTCGTTGACGATGGCTCGGAGGAGACCGATGAGGAGCAGAAGCTGCGCAACGAGTCCCGCAAGATTTTGGGCATCCCTGAGCTGAAGGTTTCTGGTACCTGCGTCCGTATTCCGGTCTTCACCGGCCACACCATGGTCGTCCACGCGGAATTTGAGAAGCCGATTACCCCGGAGCAGGCCCGCGAGGTTCTTTCCAATGCCTCCGGTGTCAAGGTCGTCGACGTTCCAACCCCGCTGGCTGCCACCGGCATTGACCTCTCCCTGGTGGGGCGTATCCGCCAGGATCAGACGGTCGCGGACAACAAGGGACTCGTCTTCGTCGTCTCCGGTGATAACCTCCGCAAAGGCGCAGCCCTCAACACTATTCAGATTGCGGAGCTGCTGGTCTAAGACGCCGCACCCATAGGGTGCGCCCGAAAAGGACCGAGAGGTCCGGGATGCCTTATTGGCAGCCAAAAACAACGAACGTCCACCCCAGATTTTATCTGGCGGCGGACTTTCTTCGTTTCGAGGGCCGATAAGAGCGCCGAGCTCTCTTCAGCCGTAGTCCTGTGAGCCCCTGCTAGTTCTTGGGAACCTCAGGCTGAGTGTGCTCCACATAGGTTACGGACGGATCCGGGTCCTCGCGGTCGTACTCGATCTCGTCATCCGCCTCGAGTTCCTCGTGGATTTCCTCGGCGACAGTCTCCACGAACTCCTCGGTCTTCATGTTGGAGGCTGCAGCAAGCTTGCGTAGCTCGCGCTCGTTCTTCTTGGTGAAGTGCTCACGCGGGTCCAGACGGCGCTTCACCAGCTTGCGGGCGCGCACACGACGGCGGGACTCAGAGGTAATCTTGTCGCGCTGCGTGATCCAGCTGATGACCATCACCGCGATCATGAGCAGGCCGATCCAACCCAGAATTGGGTAGACGCTGGAGACCAGCTTCTTGAAGCCCACGAAGGACAGGATGAAGCCGATGACACAGGCCGCGGCGTAGACGGGGTAGAAGAGCTTCGGCTTCTTGCGGGTCAGGCGCTTGCCCATGGCGTAGAACATGCCGATGGCGGTGTTGAAGACCATTCCGTAGATGATGAAGGTCATGAAGTAACCCAGTGCCGGGTTCACGTTGTTAATCAGCGTGAGAACCGGAAGATCCTGGCCGTTGACCTCAGGGGCCACCATGTACAGGGACACCACGAGCAGAGCCAGCAGTACAAGATAGATGATGCCGCCGAAGAAACCGCCGATACCCACGGCGCGGTTATCCAGGATGTTGCCGCCAATCACGATGGACATGGACACCGCGCACATGACGTTGAGGCCGGTGTAGTTCAGGGCTGCCAGCCACCAGCTGCCAATTGGGCTTTCCACCTGTGCCACGGCGAACTCGTTGGCGGAGGACCAATCCACATCCGTGACCACAATGGTGTAGCCGGTGGCAAAGACGACGAAGATAATGATGAACGGCGTAATCGCGCCGATGACGGAGGTCACCTTGTCCACGTCGAGGAGGCCGACGAGGAGGACCAAGGCGAGCATGATCGCGCCACCGACCCAAATGGGGACACCGTCGAACTGCTGGCTAATAGTAGAGCCACCACCGGCGAACATGACGAAGCCGATGGCGAATAGCGTGGCAAGCGTTCCATAGTCCAGGACGCGAGAGATGATCGGGCCACTGATCTTGTCGTAGACGGCAGTGTGCTCATCAGCCTGGAAGTACGATCCCAACTGCAGGATCGAAACACCGGTAATCAGCATGAGGGCTGCGGCAAGTACCACACCCCACAGGCCCCAATTGCCGAATGCCACAAAGTACTGCATCGCTTCTTGTCCAGATGCAAAGCCGGCGCCAACGACGACGCCGATAAAGGCCATAGAAATGGCCACTGCGCGTTTCCACATAAGGTTAAGAGGTCTCTCAATCTCACACGAGCCGGGGGTCGTCACTTTTTGAGGCGTGATGCGGGCGGTCGGAGGCCGCGCGGCCCGGGTCGACTATCGATTTATCACGTGTGCCTCGAAAAACATTAGGCATGGCGGACAGGTATTTTCCAGCTGAAACGGTCTCAACGCGGTGTGATGCGTGTGACAGTAGGGTAATGTTCTCAGTGTCTGTGCAGGTGTGTACGTCGAGGCTTGCACTTTATAACGGCTCGGTAACGATTATTCGCGGTGGTCGATGAGGTCTTTTCGTGCTCGGGCTACTCGTGAGCGGATGGTGCCCACGCGCACCCCGGCGATTTTGGCAGCCTCCTCATAGGTGTAGCCCAGCACCTGGGTGAGGATGAGGGCTTCGCGACGATCGTCGGGGAGGGCGTCGATAAGCGAACGTGCGTCGATCCATTCGCTCCACGTGCCGGCGTTCTCGGGAGCTGGGGCTAGGGCCGCCGCATCCTCATATTCGGTGGCAGATTTCCGGGGGCGTGCCATGTCGTGGCGGATGTTGTCCACCCATACGCGGCGGGCAAGGGAGAGTAGCCACGTGCGCGCAGAGGAACGCGCGGCAAAGCGGGGGAGGGCGCCGATGACGCGCAGGTAGGTTTCCTGGGTTAGGTCATCGGCAATGTCGGGTCCGCCGAGGTGAGCAAGCAAGCGCCAGACGTCATCCTGGGTGGACTTAATGAACTCCGTTAATGCTGCGCGGTCGCCGCGTCCCGCCTTTAGTGCAAGGTCGGTAACGCGCGTATCATCGCGCTCGGAGTGGGGTTTCACCTCCCACAATCTACCAGCAGCGGTGGGCCACCTTAGTTATCGCTGTGAGGTGGCGTTCGGTTTGGTGAACCTGTTGCGGGGGTCATATTTCGGCGGTAGGCTATGAAACGTCCGAGATTGATAATAATCCTCAAATTATCAACCGAATTAGGAGGAATTTTCCCCAATGACTAACGCTTCGAACGAATCTGCAGCAGACAAGGTACTGGACAAGGGCCAGCGTGCCCCGGGTGGCCCGAACACCACCCGCCCGTCCGGCCAGCCGGTGGCCACCGAAAATACCAGCATCACCAACGGTGAGAACGGTCCGGTTGTTCTCAATGACATCCATCTCATTGAGAAGCTGGCCCACTTCAACCGTGAGCGCGTTCCGGAGCGTACCCCGCACGCGAAGGGCCACGGCGCTTTCGGTGAGCTGCACGTCACCGAGGATGTGTCCGCTTACACCAAGGCCAAGCTTTTCCAGAAGGGCACCGTTACCCCGATGATGGGCCGCTTCTCCACCGTTGCTGGTGAGCAGGGCTCCCCGGATACCTGGCGTGACGTTCACGGCTTCGCGCTGCGCTTCTACACTGAAGAGGGCAACTACGACATCGTGGGTAACAACACCCCGGTGTTCTTTATCCGTGATGGCATCAAGTTCCCGGACTTCATCCACTCCCAGAAGCGCCTGGGTACTAACGGCCTGCGCGATGCTGACATGCAGTGGGACTTCTGGACCCGTAACCCGGAGACCACCCACCAGGTGACCTACCTCATGGGTGACCGCGGTACCCCAAAGACCACCCGCCACCAGAACGGTTACGGTTCCCACACCTTCCAGTGGGTCAACGAGCAGGGCGAGGCATTCTGGGTGAAGTACCACTTCAAGTCCCGTCAGGGCGTGGAGAACTTCACCGACGCTGAGGCAGGCGAGGTGGCCGGCCAGAACGCTGACTACCACCGCGAGGACCTCTACAACGCCATCGAGGAAGGCAACTTCCCGGTCTGGGACGTCAAGGTTCAGATCATGCCGGTCGCTGAGGCCGAGGGTTACCGCTTCAACCCGTTCGACCTGACCAAGGTCTGGTCCAAGAAGGACTACCCACTGGTGGATGTCGGATACTTCGTGCTCAACCGCAACCCGCGCAACTTCTTCGCACAGATTGAGCAGGTTGCACTTGATCCGGCCAACATCGTTCCGGGCATTGGCCTGTCCCCGGACAAGATGCTGCAGGCTCGTGCCTTTGCTTACTCTGACCAGCAGCGCTACCGCATCGGACCGAACTACAAGCAGCTTCCGGTCAACCAGCCCGTGAACCAGGTCAACACCTACGAGCACGAGGGCCCGATGCAGTACCTGTTCAACGCCCCGGAGGATCCGGTGTACTCCCCGAACCGCCACGCCAAGGGCGGCGGCTACCTCGACGGTGACGAGAACCTGCGCTTCAAGGAGCAGGAGACCACCACCGCTCCGGATCTCTACGTCAACCCGGACCCGGCCGGCATCGACCTGGTCCGTGCGCCGTACATTCACCACGCTGAGGACAACGACACCGTTCAGGCCACCGACCTGTACGAGAACGTCTACGATGATGCCGCCAAGGAGCGTATGGCGGACAACATCACCAACGCCATGGCTGGTGTATCCCCGGAGACTGAGGAGCGCGTCTACGCCTACTGGGACGCTGTCTCCCCGCAGCTGGGCAAGCGCGTGCGTGAGCTCTTCGCTGAGAAGAAGTAAACAGTAGAAGCTGAACGCCTAGGCGTTAAACAGTTGAGCGGAATGTGACCACTCAATATCGCGGCCCCGTCGGATACTCTCCGGCGGGGCCTTTCCGCGCGCCTGACGCCTTTTTCCCAGCGTGAGCGATAGTTTCTATACCATGACCTCACGCCTAGCCACTTCTTCTGATGCCGAGCAGCCCGGGCGCACTCGCTCGCTGCTGATCGCCGCCCTTTTCCTTCTACCGCTCATCGTCGGTGCAGTGGTTGCCACTGCGTCCCAGTGGCAACCAGCTCAAGCGTGGTCAGAGGAGCAGGCCGGTGCACCCAGTGACGGCACGATTGATCCTACTGAGCTTTATGATGTTGCCCGAGCCCTCACCGAAGCCAATGCTCAGGCCGGCTTCCTGGCCAACGGAACACAGCAGCTCACCGATGGTACCGGCGAACTCAAAGGCGGCGCAGACGAACTGGGCGGCGGCGTGGACCAGCTCGCGGGCGGCTCACAAGAGCTGTACGACGGGCTTGTCCAGCTGCAGTCCGGCACCGCTCAGTTGGGCAATGGTGCCACCGAGCTTGCCGACGGCGTCGGTAGCGCCGTCGATCAAGTCGTCGGCCTCGGCGTGGTGCGTGGCCAAATCCTCGAAGCTATCGACGGCACCGTCAAGGATCTTGAGGGCAACAACTCCCGTGAGGCGAAGGAAATTCGCTCACAGCTCGGTGATCTGCGCGCCCAGGTGGAGAATTTCCAGTTTGACCAATCCATCCAGGACCAGCTCATCCAGCTCAAGGACGGATCGCGTGAGCTTTCAAACCAACTGGCGGTCAATGGCTACGCCTATCATGACGGCGTCTACCAAGCTGCGGAGGGTGCCAAGCAGCTTAACGCCGGTATTGGCGAGCTTAACGCCAAGGTGGATGAGGCGCTCAAGGGCGTCGATGAGCTTGTAGCCGGTGCCGAGAAGGTTGATGGCATGGCCCAGCAGAACAAGACCAAGGTTCAGGGTGCACAGCGCGCCCTGCCCACCGTGGCTGGCCCAGCACAGCAGCACTCTGAGCCCGCGCAGCTGCTAAGCCCCATCGTGGCGATGCTGCTGGCCGCGCTCGCTGTTCTTGGTGGCGGTGTGTTGGGTGCCCTGCTCACCCGTGTTGAGCGTCGTCTCGTGACCCTGATTGGCGGCGCGGCGGTGATCGGCGTGATTGTTGGCCTTCTCATGGTTCTTTTGGCCACCGGTGTGACCGCTACTGCCGTGGGCTGGGCGGTGCTCGCGGCGGTGGGGGCCGGGGTGGCGTCGGCAAGCGCGATGTTCGCCCTGGTTCGTGGCCTTGGTGTCCCGGGGTGGGGCCTGGGTATCCTGCTCGGCGTGCTCCAGGTGGGCGTCGTAGGATGGGCGTGGAAGGCGGCGTCCACGGGCACGGATCTGAATGCGGCACTGAGCGCCCTTGTTCATCTTTTCCCCATGCATTGGGCAACGTCCGCCATTACAGTGGCAGGAAATGGGGGGAATTCCCCACAGCTCTTTGCCGGGATGGCAATTTTGGGGGTAATCATCGCCGTCTCGATTGGCGTTGTGGGGGCACCCTCTTCTCGGCGCCCAGAAACAAAAGCCTAGCTCAGGGCCTCGCGGTGTGAGAGCGGGCTGAGCAACGGCTAAAGATACTACGATTTTCCGAAGTTAGGTATCGCAACGAGGGGAAATAGTGCTAGAGTTAAAGTCGCTCACAAAGCCTACTTAGGGGGTAGGCAAACGGTTTCTCCAATCCGTTGTGAGTGATAGGGAATAGGGGCGACGCGGCTGCTGTAGGGGCACCGCGTCGTTTCCCGTTTTCGGGGGTAAAATCGACGATATCCCGCTCTAGGATTGGAGAACTATTGTGACTTCGGACCGTGATATCAAGCCGTTTGCTGCTAGCCGTGGCCCCAAGGTGACGTCCGTCGGCGCTATCGTCGGGATGGCGTTAGCTAGTGGTCTGCTTCTCGGTGGGCTTGGCGCTGGGGCAACCCTTGCAGCCGTCGGCACTCCTGAGCGCTCCGACTACGTCATTCAGCCGGCCCAGCAGACGGTGCAGACGGACATCATGGATCCACATGACGTGCTCACTCCGGAGGAAGAAGAGCGCATGCTTCGCGATGCCTCCCGGATCGCCGCCCCAGATGTGGTTCAAGGCCTGCACTACGTGGTTTTCGCCAGGAATCATGAAAACGTCAACGACACGGTGGAGGAGTACCTGCGGGACCAGCATCCAGAGCTCATTGGCAAGGACAAGTTCGCCGACGGCCAGGTGTTCATCGGGGTGGGGCTGAACCCACGTCGAACCTTCGTTTTCTCGGGCGAGGACGTGGCCAAAGCGCTTGATTTGCGTAAGGATGACCGCCATTTGAGCCGCTCCATCGATGCCATCAAACCGGGAGCGCGGGATGGCAATATCCCCGCCGGGTTGTTCGCAGGCGCGTCCACCGCAATTGATGCTGAGCGTGCTGCCGATGCTCGGTTTGAAAGCGCCAAGAAGAGTCGTGTCGGCGGGGCCGTGGGACTCGGTGTGGGCGGACTTGCGCTAGGAACCGTTGCTGCAGGCACGGTTGGCGGAGTGCGCCGCAGCAAGCAAAAGAAGGCGATGCGGGCTCGTGAGGATTGGGATTATGTGTCCCAGACGTACACCGATGTTGCACAGCGCTTGCAGTCTATTGATATCCGTGCGCATTCGCTGCAGTCGGGTTTGGTAGACGAGCGCATGCGTGAGGACTGGGAGGGGCTGCGCGATGACTTCCTAGCTATTGATCGCTCCGTCGGGTCCTTCATGTCTATCCCTGCCGATGCGCCGGATGAACAGTTTCGTTCGCGCGCCGAGAAAATCGCGGAGGCACGACTCATGTGTGAGCGCGTAGAAACGGCCGAGGCCAATCTGGAGAAGCTATACCGCGTTGAGAACGCCGACGTTGATGCCCGCCGCTATGAGCTCTATGAGTTGGGCAAGGATCTGGCGCAGGCGGGGTATGTGGCTTCCGATATTGATTCTGGGGCCGCGCGTCACGCTAAGGAGCTGGAAGATGCCGCCGTGGCATTGTCCAACCAACCGGATCATCCGCAGTTTATGGAGCGCTACCTGGAGATCCTTGACCGTTCTGCACTGCTGTCGGAGCACCTTCAGGGCCAGCTGCAGAAGCGCAATGAGGCCGACGAGCGCCCTGAGCGCACCCACATTTATGACAAGGATTTCTTCGCTGGTTCCGGCTACAACGGTTACGTGCCGTTCTACGTTGTGAGCAGTTGGGACAGCGATGCTGTCGCCGCCCGTGATTCTAACTCTGGCAGCAGCGGCGGCGGTGTCAACAGCAGCTTTAGCTCGGGCTTCTCCGGTTCGGGTGGCTCCTCCAGCTTCTAAGGAAGCAGAGGGCCAGGCCGGCAAGGGCGACTCACAATTCGGAAGCCCGAACCCCCGCTCAAGAGTTGAAAAAGTGGAAGCGCAGACCCGAAAACTCAACATGAATCCTGTCCCCATAAGAAGCGCTAATCACGGCGGCCACGCTGTTACCGCTGACGCGGATGATGGGGAGCGAAAAACGATGGTGGTTTTCACCAAAAGCAAACGTGTGTGTTGACCACGACGATAGCTGTGGCAGAAATCATGGTAGGAAGCCCTGATGGCCGCACGACACTCACGACAACGGCGCACCCTCCGGTACAAGGGGGTCAGACTGGGGCGTTTCGGCGCACAACAAGACTAGGCTTAGCGACATCTCTGGTGTTGAGCTTATAAACCAGGTGCATGGTGAATCCGAAAACGCAGTGCCGTCCTCGAGCTCAGCGCGTTGGGATTAATGCCCTTCTACATGGCGCTACTAGGCTTTATCAAGACATACAGAGCTTTATTAGGCGGCCTGCACCGCTCAGAAATTCAAGAGACGCCAACTCACTCCCGTGCATATTTGCACATTCTGGCGGAAACTTTACATCACAATCTACTCCCAGAGAGTTCACAGTGCTCTGGCAGCGGCTGACGTGCGTCTGACAGCTGCCGTTCACAATGGCAACACTGCAGCCTGTTCCTACACATACGCTGGAAAACGTATTAAGTGCAGATAGTTAAATGGTGGTAGTGTTCAGTATGCACTATAGGGCTAATCAATAGCTTAGCGTTGAAGTCGAGATTGGCTGCGGTGTGCTCAGCTACGAAATCGTGCCTTGAACAGCGAGATCGCCACTGAGCCGGAATATATCTTTCAAATGTGAAGAGGAATAATGAGTATTTCAAGAAGATTGCCCCGAAGGGGGTGGGCGCTCTTAACTGCGATTCTCGCAATAGTTGCAGTTATCGCGGCTTTGCTCGCCGTGCCGTCGGAAAGAGCCAGCGCTGCGGAACCCACCGATTTTGTGCCCAATACTAAATTGGGTAATGAGGACGCTAAGCGTGCCACAAGTACATTCGGAGAAGATCCTAGCTGGGGTATGCTTGTTTGGGCTGGCGAATTGCTGGACCCCGAGAACGACCCACATCCCGACAATGCTCCCAATAAAGAAAATAATGTTGGCTGGGCGTGGTGTATTGAGACAAGCTTTGTACCTCCCCTTTTCACGTCGAACAAGTATGACAAAGCGAATGCTAAGCGTCTCAAACTTCGTCCGGAGTATCATGATCCAGTGATCAGACTCGCACGGATGATGCAAAGTGCGGTTGCGCGAGGCGATAAAAAGGCGGCTGCTAACTATTATGTTTATCTAGTAAGCTTTACCGCCACTGCCGCTCTCTCAAGGTCACAGGCTATCGGTACGATTACGGGCCTAGATCCAAAGTACAATAATCCACACAACAATTTGAACTTTAGCGGCTATACAGGACGCTACGAAGAATTCACAAAACTTACGGGTTATCGATTTGAAGGTAGATACCTTGAGCAGATGAAACTCGTAAGAGATAAATCGGTGTCGATCCCAGAGCAACCTCGAGACGCATACATCACCGTTGTTCCTCCTGAAGGAAACGACGCTAAAGATTCTCAAACAATTATGCCAGTGGATCAGCCGGGCCTACCTGACGAGAACGGTGGAAGCGGTTCTAACCCGTCCACTAAGACGCCGTCGATTAAGACGAAGGCTGAGTTTGCTGAGGGTTCGGTTCGTGTTGTTAATGGTGCGGTTGTTACTGACACTGTGACCTATGAGGGTCTGGTGCCTGGTAAGAAGTACCACTTGGATGCGACGTTGATGTCCAAGGATGGCGAGACTGAGCTGGGTACTGGTGAGGCTGAGTTCACTGCTGCTGAGAGTGGTAGTGGTTCCACCACGGTTGATATCACTGTTAAGAATGCTGAGCAGCCGGTTGATGTTGCTGTTGCGTTTGAGGAGTTGACCTCTGTGGAGGTTAATGCTGATGGTGATGAGACTCCGGGTGCTGAGACTCCGAATAAGATTGCGGAGCACAAGAATCTGGAGGATAAGGCTCAGACTGTTACCTCTAAGAAGACGTTGACGCCGTCGATTAAGACGAAGGCTGAGTTTGCTGAGGGTTCTCATGAGGTTGTTGCTGGTGCCAAGGTCATCGATACTGTTGATTACTTCAACTTGGTTCCGGGTAAGGAATACACCCTGAAGGCTGAGCTCATTAACAAGAAGGACGGTAAGTCTGTTCTGGGTAGTGGCGAGGCTGTTGTTAAGCCTGAGTCTGCTAATGGCCAGGCTGAGGTTGAGATCACTGTTTCTGAGGATGTGAAGGAGCCGGTTGCGGCTGCTGTTGCGTTCGAGAAGTTGTTCTCTAAGCAGGTCAATGAATTTGGTGAGGATGCTCCGAATGAGGAGGGTGACGGTAATTTGATCACCACTCATGAGGACATCAGTGACAAGGATCAGACTGTTCCGAAGGGCGAGGAGACGACCACGACGAAGGAGCAGCCGACGCCGACCACAACGAAGGAGCAGCCGACGCCGACCACGACGAAGGAGCAGTCGACGCCGACCACAACGAAGGAGCAGCCGACGCCGACCACGACGAAGGAGCAACCGACGCCGGAGCAGCCGACGCCGACCACGACGAAGGAGCAACCGACGCCGACCACGACGAAGGAGCAACCGACGCCGACCACGACGAAGGAGCAACCGACGCCGACCACGACGAAGGAGCAACCGACGCCGACCACGACGAAGGAGCAACCGACGCCGACCACGACGAAGGAGCAGCCGACGACGTCGAAGGAGAATGAGTCTGGTGAGCCGAAGATTTCGACGAATGCTGACTTTGCTAATGGCGCAACTGAGGTTGTTGCTGGTGCGCAGGTCAATGACAGGGTGACTTATGAGGGCTTGGTCCCGGGTAAGGAATACACCTTGAAGGCTGAGTTGATTTCCAAGGCTGACGGTGAGTCTGTGCTGGGTGAAGGTGAGAGGACCTTTACTCCGGAGGCTTCTAAGGGCGAGGTTGTTGTTGAGATTACGGTCTTTGACAAGGTGACGGAGCCGGTTGAGGCTGCGGTTGCTTTCGAGAAGCTGTTCTCTAAGCAGGTCAATGAAGATGGCGAGGATGCTCCGAATGAGGAGGGTGACGGTAACCTGATCACCACTCACGAGGACATCAACGACAAGGATCAGACGGTTCCGAAGGATAAGGAGACCACGACTCCGACCGAGCCGACTAACCCGACGGAGCCGACGGAGCCGACTGAGCCGACGGAGCCGACTGAGCCGACGAAGCCGACCAACCCGACGGAGCCGACCGAGCCGACCGAGCCGACTGAGCCGACGGAGCCGACCAACCCGACGGAGCCGACCAACCCGACGGAGCCGACCGAGCCGACCGAGCCGACTGAGCCGACGGAGCCGACGGAGCCGACGGAGCCGACGGAGCCGACGGAGCCGACGGAGCCGACGGAGCCGACGGAGCCGACGGAGCCGACGGAGCCGACGGAGCCGACGGAGCCGACGGAGCCGACCGAGCCGACGGAGCCGACCGAGCCGACGGAGCCGACGGAGCCGACGGAGCCGACGGAGTCGACCGAGCCGACCGAGCCGACCGAGCCGACCGAGCCGACCGAGCCGACCGAGCCGGAGAACCCGGGTGAGGAGACGACCCCGAATAAGCCGGGCGACAAGCCGGGTGACGAAGATGGCAGCTCGAAGAAGTCTGACCTGCCGTGGTGGCTGCTGCTCATCCCGGGTCTGGGACTTGTCAAGATCATCGCCGACGGTTTCGATGGCGGCCACGATGGCGGCGATAACGTCAGCGATGGCGACCACGAGGGTGGCAATGACCACGGTGACGTGACCGAGGACAACGTCCGTGACAACGACGTCAAGGACGAGTCTGTCGAGGACGCCGGTCGCGGTGACCGTGATAAGAATGCCCTGGACGCTACTGCGCCGGAGGACGCTGGCCAGCCGCTGCCGTCCAACGCCGAGCGTGTCGAAATCAAGCACGTACCGTCTGGTGCGACCAAGCTTGAACCGGGCATGCAGAGCTACATTAAGTAGCCTGTAGCGCTAGCAGAACCTAGGTTCTGCAGGAAGCCCTCCAGTATGTGTATGCACACTGGAGGGCTTCTTCGTATTTTCGTTAAACGCTCGCGCCTAGCCGGTGGTGAGCAATGCGTCGCACTGTGTGCGCTTTTCGACGCCGCTAAAGATCGCCTTAGTAGCGTCCTTCTGGAACTTGCGGGAGCGCTTGAGCTGGTCGCGGCTGTTTTATTTGCCGAGACGCACCGCCTCCGGGAGGGTAGTCAACGTGCCCCAAGCAGTGACAATCATGTGCGCGGTTTCATCGCTGTTGGCGTCAACGCCCGCCATGGAGAAGATGTTGTTGACCTTTTCAACGGATTCGAAGAATGCGGTGCGCAGTGGTGAGTGCGGCTCCCCAATTCGAACCGTGGACTCAGGCACGTTTAGTGGGTCTGCTTTACCTTCAGTGACGCTCTGGTCTTCTTCTGCGGCCCGTTGTGCAATGGCCACACCCGCTAGGGTGATGCCTGTGAGGAAGTTCTCGGCGTCGTCAAGCTCAGTGATATGCAGATTCGGCGCCAACACGCTACACAGCATGGCGCGGCGTGAAACGTCGGCGTCGGCGTAGGCAATGGTCTGTGAGAGGAACTCCCAGGCATAGCGATACTTCAGCACGTGTGCCTTGAACTCTTTGGCGCGCTCGCGGGTGTCCCTATCAGCAGAGGCTCTATCGGCGCGCCAGCGACTTAGGAGCTTTCTGAGGCCCCAGGTAGCTTCTCTGAGCTCAAGCCAGCCATGTAGGCTTCAGCAACCTTGTTCATCTCGTCGAGGTCGTAGTAGCCCGCGGTATCGAGCTCACCGAGTATTATCTCACCCAGCCCATCAACACAGGGCCGTAAAAGAAGCGGAACTAAACCCAGGACGCTTCAAATCAACACATTTTGTCGTTTAGGCCGGTTTGGGTGAGCGCCGAGATTTGAAGGTGAAAACGACGAAAACCCGCAGTTTCCTGCGGGTTTAGTGGTCGGGATAACAGGATTTGAACCTGCGACCTCTTCGTCCCGAACGAAGCGCGCTACCAAGCTGCGCCATATCCCGGTGTCCGCTCTAAGCGGTACCGGATTACTTTAACGCACCCCGGTTCGAAAGGGCAAAACGCCAGCGTGGGGGTGCTTTCATTACCGGGGGTTTGCGCTGCTGTGTGGGGGCTAGGTGTTCTTCTCGGTAATGCGCAGCAGCGTGGCGGACGGACGGCAGAACAGGCGGAAGGGGACGAACTTGGAGGTGCCCAGGCCGTTGGAGACGTGCATGAACATGGGGCCGAATTTGTGCAGGCCTTGGGCGCGGGCGCGGTCGATGCCGCAGTTGGTCACGATGGAGCGCGAGCCTGCCACCTTGAACGGAAGGCAGAGCTGGCCGCCGTGCGTGTGGCCGGACAGTGAGAGCTGGTAGCCGTCGGCGGCGAACTTCTCCAGCACGCGGGGCTCGGGGGAGTGCAGCAGCGCTAAGGCCAAGTCGGCGTCCTCGTTCGGGGCGCCGGCGATTTCAGCGTAGTCATCCAGGTCGTGGTGCGGGTCATCCACACCGGCGGCGGCCAGGCGGACATCGCCGACCTTGAATTCCACGCGGGCTTGGTTGGCATCATGCCAGCCGCGCTCAAGGAAGGCCGCGCGCATGCCCTTCCACGGCAGGTTTACATAGGACGGCGTGTTCTTCTTACCCACAAGGTAGTTGAATGGGTTCGGGATGCGCGGCGCCCAGTAATCGTTGGTGCCGAAGCAGAACAGGCCCGGGCGGCTCAGCAGCGGGCCGAGTGCGCGGAGGACATCGGGAACGCCGGCCTCATCGGAGAGATTATCGCCGGTATTGACCACGAGATGCGGGTCGAGGCGGTCGAGGCTGGAAACCCACTCGATTTTGGCGCGTTGGCCCGGAATCATGTGGAGGTCGGACACGTGCAAGAGGCGGAATTCAGACTCATCGCGCAGCGTACCGGGCGGCAATAGGGGCAGCGTGTACTCCTTGAGCTCAAATTTGGTGAGTTCCGAGTGCGCCCACGCGGCAGTGCCGAGGCCTGCGGCGGCGAGTCCGCCAAGGATGGGAAAAATCTTCACCCTCACCACCCTACCTGGCTCGCTAGCGTAGATTGAAGGGCATGAGTGAGTTGAAAGAAACTATCCGCGCAGACCTCAAGACCTCGATGAAGGCTAAGGACAAGGCCCGCACCTCCGCGATCCGTTCCCTCCTGTCCGCCATCCAGGCGGAGGAGACCACCGGTGCCCGCCACGAGATCACCGATGAGGACGTGCTCAAGGTCATTGCCCGTGAGATCAAGAAGCGCCGCGAGTCCGCCGAGGTCTACGAGGCGAACGGGCGCCCGGAGTTGGCAGAGGCGGAGCTTGTTGACGTCCCCTTCTTCGAGGCCTACCAGCCTGAGCAGCTTGACGACGACGCACTGAACGCCCTCGTCGCCGAATCCATCGCCGAGGTAGAGAAAGAATCTGGCGAGCCGGTCACCATCAAACAGATGGGCAATGTCATGAAGGTGGCCAACGCTAAGGCCGCTGGCCGTGCCGACGGCAAGCGTCTGTCGGGTGCTGTGAAGGCGGCCCTGAACTAACGCTCAGCGTTAGAGTCCGAAGAAGTCCCTCACGTCGTTGGTGAGGCGGTCCACATCCTCCTGGTTGAACAATGGCTCCGGCTGGGAAGGAGGCTGGTCGCCGCCACCGCCGGTGGCGGGCGGCGCGTAGATGTAGTCGGTGCCGGCGCCGGTGTCGGTGCCGGTGCTGGGACTGCTTGGGGCGGAGGAGCCGTCGGAAAGCTGCAGCGTTACCTCCGCACCCTTCTTGGTGCCGGACGCGCCCGTGATGACGCGCACCACCTTGCCATAACCCACACCAGGTGCTGCGACTTCCGTGGTCTTGACGGTATAGCCCGCCTTCTCCAGGGCCTCTCGGGCTTGCTTTTCGGACTTGCCCTTCAGGCCGTCGATAAGCGGCGAGACCGTACCCGAATCGTAGGCGTGGTCGTAGTCCGGAACCGTGCCGTTGGCGGCCTCTGGGAGGCGTGCCGCCATGGTGTAAAACGTCGAGGCCGGCTCCTTGCCACCGAAGAGGTTGCCGTTCTGGCACTGGCGTACAGGGCCGGTGCACAGCGGAGTCGTTGTGGTGCCGTCGTTATAGATATACGGTGCGGCCGCCACGGCTGAGTTAAAGCCCAAGAAGGCCGAGGACTGGTTGGACTCAGTCGTTCCCGTCTTGGCTGCCGCTTGGCCTGTGAACCCTGCTGCGCGTGCCGACGCCGACGCTGTGCCCTTCTGGGTATCGGCCGTCATGTTGTTCTCCAGCGCCTTGGCTACTTCCTTGCCCACCGCGCGTTCACACGGCGTGTGCTTGAGGTACACCTCATTGCCGTGCGCATCCGTGACCTCCTCAATAGGGTTCGGCTCGCACCACATGCCTTCCGAGGCCACCGTTGCGCCCACGTTAGACAGCTCCAGCGCATTCACGGCCGTTGGGCCCAAAGTAAAGGAACCCAGGTTGGCATTCTTGATGTGATCAGCGATGGATGCGTCACCGTCGTAGCTGCCGGGGTCCTCGTAGGAGCGCAGGCCTAGCTTGACGGCCATATCCACTACCTGCTCGACGCCGAGCTGCTCAATGAGCTCAATGAATGGGGTGTTAGGGGAATAAGCCAGGGTGTCCTGCAGCGTCATGGTGGCGGCATAGTTGCCCGCATTTTCCACGCAGTACTTATTCGGCGGGCAGTTCTCCGCACCACCGAAGCCAAGGCCCTCGGCCTCGTAGCGGTTGGGCACGGCGAGGCGGTCTTTAATTCCGTAGCCGGACTCCAACGCTGCTGCGGCGGTAAAGAGCTTGAACACGGAACCCGCGCCGTTACCCACCAGTGAATTGGGCTGGGGGAGTAGGGTTTCGTGGTTGTCCAAGTCGAGTCCGTAGGTGCGGGAAGACACCATGGCTAGGACCTTGCGGGAATCGGCGCCGGGCTTGATGACGTTCATCACTTCAGCCACGCCCTCTGCATCCGGGGCTGTGTGACTGCGCACCGCGTTGAGGGCCTGGTCTTGGATATCCGGATCCAGCGTTGTTTTGATGGTGAGGCCGCCGCGGGCGAGGTGCTCGCGGTCAATGCCCTTATCCGCGAGGTAGCTCACTGCATAATCGCAGAAGAAGCCGCGGTCGCCCGCACCGATGCAGCCATTGGGGAGGGTGGCTGGGCTATCGAGCACGCCCAGGGGCTGCTGGGCAAAATTATCGGCGTCCTCTTGGGCCAGGGTTCCGTTGTTCACCATGGCCTGCAGTACCACGTTGCGGCGCTCCCGCACGCCCTCCTCATTGGTGTAGGGGTTGAGGTACTCAGATGATTGCACCATGCCGGCGAGCATCGCTGCCTGCGGCACGGTGAGGTGAGCGGCGTTGGTGCCGAAGTAGGTGCGGGCAGCAGCCTCAACACCAAAGGAGTGGTTACCGAAGGGGACGAGGTTGAGGTAATTCGTGAGGATCTCATCCTTGGAGAGCTGCGCATCGATATCGGTAGCCATGCGCATCTCGCGCAGCTTGCGCGGTACGGACTGCTCGGTGGCGGCCTGGCGCTCCTCATCGGTGGTGGCATTGACGAGCAGGAGGTAGTTCTTCACGTACTGCTGGTCAATGGTGGACGCGCCTTGGGAGACGCCGCCGGCCGCCAAGTTAGTCCACAGCGCGCGGAAATTGCCCTGGAGATCGACGCCTTCATGCTCATAAAAGCGGCGATCCTCAATGGCGACGACGGCCTGCTTCATGGCATCTGAAATCTCATCCGGCTTCACTGGGTGGCGGCGTTGTTCAAAGATATACGCCATGGTGTTGCCCTTAGCGTCGAGGATGGTGCTCACGCCGGGGGTATCTCCGGAGGTGAGATCCTGGATGTCCGATTGCATCGTCTCGTTGGTTTTGGCCACGGCGACGCCGCTGACACCCGCGATGGGGGCTAGTGCTAGGGCGATGAGGAGGCCGACCAGCGCAGTGGAGAGGACGAGCTTTCCCAGGGATTTGATGACAGTCACCCTCCACACACTAGTTGCTTGAGGCCAAATCCGGGAGACCCCCCTAAAGTGTGACCTGTTAGACAGGGATACCGGTCTGTGAATAGACTTACGGTTAGTACATAATATTCCGCCGCGTAGAGGGTTATTCACTTTTCGCGGGGCGGGATGGGAGCTTGGAAGGAGTTACCTAGCCATGACAGTCAATGTGAACGGTGCAGGACGGTCCGCAATGGTAAAGAATGCCTCGACGACCACGGAGCGTGGTGAGTGGGTTACCCAAGCTAAGTGCCGCAATGGCGATCCCGATGCCCTGTTCGTGCGTGGTGCTGAGCAGCGCAAGGCTGCAGTGATCTGCCGCCACTGCCCTGTGCTTAATGAGTGCCGCGCCGATGCCCTTGATAACCGCGTTGAGTTCGGCGTGTGGGGTGGCCTGACTGAGCGTCAGCGTCGCGCCCTGCTGCGTAAGAACCCGCACATCACCAGCTGGGCACACTACCTTGCTGAAGGCGGCGAACTCGTCGGGATTTAAGCGCTGGAGTTTAGTAGCATGGAGCCCATGACTAAATGGGAATATGCCACTGCGCCAGTCCTTACTCACGCGACGAAGCAAATCCTGGATTCCTGGGGTGAAGACGGCTGGGAGCTCGTCACCATCACCCCGGGCATGAACCCGGAGAATGTTGTCGCCTACTTCAAGCGTCCGCTGGAGGAATCCTAAATGGGCGTGCAGGAACGCCTTGAGGAACTCGGCGTCGAACTTCCTTCCGTCGCAGCTCCGCTCGCGTCCTATGTTCCGGCTACCCGTGTGGGCAGCCAAGTATGGACCTCGGGTCAGCTGCCTGTCGTGGACGGTGAGCTGCCGGCTACCGGAAAGGTGGGGGCTGAGGTGTCGGTGGAGCGCGCCCAAGAGCTGGCGCGCACCGCGGCACTCAATGCACTCGCGGCTATCGACTCCCTCGTGGGCCTCGATAAGGTCAGCCGCGTGGTGAAGGTCGTCGGCTTTGTCGCCTCAGATCCTTCTTTCACGGAGCAGGCCGCAGTTATTAATGGCGCTTCGGACTTCTTGGGTGACGTCTTCGGTGAGGCCGGCGTGCATGCCCGTTCGGCGGTGGGGGTGGCAGTGTTGCCGAAGGATTCCCCCGTTGAGATCGAAGTTATCGTAGAAATCGCTGAGTAATCGGATAGGGTAAGAAGCATGGAGCATCCTGCATATAGCCAATTGCGTCCCGTGAGCCAGTCCGTCGGTGTCGTGCTGTGTGATAATCCCAGCTACACCGCCCTGGAAGGTACTAACACCTGGATCATCCGAGCGGGGGAGGATTCCCGCGCCATCGTCGTTGATCCGGGCCCGGAAGATGAGGGCCACCTCAACGTCGTGACCGCGAAGGCGGGCGAGGTTGCGCTGATCCTCCTCACTCACCGTCACGATGATCACGCGTCGGGCGCCCAGCGCCTGCGTCAGCTCACTGGCGCCCCCATCCGCTCGTTCGACCCTAACTACTGCAACGGCGCCGACGCGCTTGTCGACGGTGAAATTATCGACATCGATGGCGTCACCCCCCAGCTGGAGGTTGTTCACACCCCCGGCCACACCGCTGATTCCACCTGTTTCTTCGTGTGGTCCGCAGAGGCGAAGAACTCCACCCTGGAGGGCATCCTCACCGGTGACACCATCGCCGGCCGCCACACTGTTCTTCTCTCTGAGACCGACGGTGACCTGGGCGCTTACCTCAAGACCCTGGACCTTCTGGAAGAGCGCGGCAAGGACGTTCCGCTCTTCCCGGGCCACGGCCCTGACCTTGAGGACACCTCCGCGTTTGCGCGCAAGTACATTGACCGCCGCCACTACCGCCTCAACCAGATCAAGGAGATCCGCTCCCGCCTGGGTGAGGATGTGGACGTCAAGACGCTCGTTGATGAGATGTACGACGACGTCGACCCGGTCCTGCGCCATGCTGCTGAGCAGTCCACGCGTACCGCATTGAAGTACCTGGCGGCGCAGCAGTAAGGGCTCAAGAAAACGACTCAATCCCCCGAGTTTTCCTCGGGGGATTTTTCGTCTGACTTGCTGCGCGGCCGGGGCGGTGCAGCAGTAAACGCGACGCCTAGCGAGCGCGGCGGGCGAGGTGCTCGGTGTCGACGATGAGTACCGACTTGCCTTCGAGGCGAATCCAGCCGCGGTGCGCGAAGGTAGCCAGGGCCTTGTTGACGGTCTCGCGGGATGCACCAACGAGCTGCGCAATCTCTTCCTGGGTGAGGTCGTGGTTGACGCGCAGTGCGCCACCCTCCTGCACACCGAAGCGGTTAGCCAGCTGCAGCAAGGTTTTCGCAACGCGGCCCGGCACATCGGTGAAGATGAGGTCTGCCAGGTTAGCGTTGGTGCGGCGCAGGCGGCGAGCCAGCACGCGCAGCAGCTGTTGGGCGATGGCCGGGTGGTCAGCAACCCACTGCTTGAGCATGTCAGAGTTCATCGTTGCAGCGGTCACTTCGGTGACGCACACAGCGGACGAGGTGCGCGGGCCCGGATCGAAGATGGACAGCTCACCGAACATATCGGACGGGCCCATCACGGTCAGAAGATTCTCGCGGCCATCCGGGGCGTGGCGGGCGAGCTTAATCTTGCCCGACGTGATGATGTAGAGGCGGTCACCCGGCTCACCCTCATCAAAAATGGTGGTGCCGCGCGGGAAACGTACAGTCTCCATCTGCTCGATCAGGTTCTGGACTGCCACCGGGTCAACGCCCTGGAAAATTCCAGCGCGGGAGAGGATGTCCTGTACGCCTTCCACTGTTACTCCTTAAAGCCTGCGCAGTAGGGTAGGTGAGACAAACGCAAGCAGGTTTAGTTTGTTGATGACGCACCTACTCTCCAGTGCGCCACGAGGCACTGCCCAACATCATACAGTGCAATTTGTCACTTTTTCCAGCCGTCTGAAAAATAGTCACAGGGGATGTGATGGGTATTAGCTCTCGAAGGCAGTTGCCTCGAGCTTCTCCATCAGAATGGCGAAGAGTGCCAAGCCCAGCGGGACAAGCAAAACAAGCGAAATCATGCGTTTCACTCTACCTGCTCGTTCAGTAGAATCGGCCATATGTCTGACCTTGACAGCGACCATTCTCGCATCGGCCACATTCGTGCGGCCCTCGCTGCGGAATATCCGGACGCAGACTGCGAACTGAACTACTCTACCGCTCTCGAGCTGCTCGTCGCCACGGTGCTCTCCGCACAGTGTACCGATGAACGCGTCAACCAGGTCACCCCGCGGCTCTTCGCTACCTACCCCGCCGCGGCAGACTATGCCGCCGCCGACCGCGCGGAGCTCGAGGCGATCCTGCGGCCTCTCGGTTTCCAGCGCGCGAAGGCCGGGCACCTCATCGGTATTGGCGAAAAGCTCGTCGGTGACTTTGGCGGTGAGGTTCCCCGCGGTATCGAGGAGCTCACCTCCCTGCCCGGGGTGGGGCGCAAAACCGCACTCGTCGTCCGCGGCAATGCCTTTGGTTTGCCAGGCATCACGGTGGATACCCACGTCACACGTCTGAGTCAGCGCCTCGGGCTGACAGAGGCGAAGACGCCGAGGGCGATTGAGAGGGACGTCGCCAAGCTCGTGCCCGAAGAAGAACACACAGTCTTTTCACACCGACTCATCCTCCATGGCCGCCGCGTGTGCACGGCCCGCAAGCCCCGCTGCGGCGCCTGCGTGCTGGCCTCGTGGTGTCCGTCACGGAGTTAGGATGGAACAATGAGCCAATACTCCCGGTGGCCTGGATACGTGAAGGCCAGCATCGCAGCCGTCCTCATGTTGGCGGCGCTCGCGCTGGTTGGCGTGGTTAATCTCCTTGAGGATGATGAGCCGGAAGTCGCCGTGCCTCAATCTCAAGAACAAGAGGTGACCAAGCGCCCCAAGTGCCCTGAGGGGCCCATCGCTGGGGTAGACCTGCCGTGCCTTGGTGCAGCGAGCACAGCAGCGGCCAAGGACATCCAGATCGTCACCGTGTGGGCGTGGTGGTGCGAGCCTTGCCGCACGGAGCTGCCTTTCTTCCAGGACATCGCGCGTTCGCACTCCACGTGGAACGTTGTGGGCGTGCATGCAGACGCCAACGCAGCGAACGGTGCCGCACTTCTGAGTGACCTTGGTGTTGATTTGCCTAGCTACCAGGATGAGAACGGCACCTTCGCGGGTGAACTCGGGTTGCCCAACGTCATTCCCGTCACGGTGGTGGTGCGCGATGGAAAGGTGGAGAAGAAGTTTGTTAAGCCGTTTACCTCGGCGGATGAGCTGGAGCAAGCTATCGATGAGGTGCTCAAGTGAGCCGGCTTAAGCCCGCCCACGCCCCAGCATGGCTGCGCCCGGCGCTGGGCGTGGATACCCGCAGAGTTCAAGAGCGACTGGTTACTCATGTCCCTGCCGCCAAGCGCCGCCGAGAGTCTGCGGTGTTGGTGCTCTTTAAGGGGGAGAGCTTCGAGGATGGCGAGGTTCTGCTCACGCACCGTTCGCCGTCGATGCGTTCGCACTCGGGTCAGATTGCCTTCCCTGGTGGGAGGCGCGACGATGGAGACGCCTCGCTTGTCGACGTTGCCTTGCGCGAAGCCGAAGAAGAAACCGGCCTCGACCGCTCCACGGTGACTCCGTTGGAACAGTGGGGCAAGCTGGACATCCGGGCCACCGGGAACACCGTGAGTCCAGTGTTGGCCTATTGGCACCAGCCTGGAACTGTGTGGCCGGCCAGCCCCGAAGAAACCGATGATGTTTTTACCGTTCCCCTGCGCGAGCTCGCGGATCCAGCAAACCGCATGATGGTGGGTTTCAGCCGGTGGAAGGGGCCGGCTTTCCGGGCGCGCGGCTATGTGGTGTGGGGATTTACCGCCGGTGTGTTGTCAGGACTCATGGATCACGCGGGGTGGGCCGTAGAGTGGGACAAAAATAAGGTTCATGATCTGCGTGAATCACTGACCCGCTCGCTGAATAATGAGAAGATGGGTTAGTTTGTGCCGTCTTTCCTGAGAAAGTGTTCTCCGTGTCCCTAGCTGTTGACATCGCCATTGTGATTGCTGTGCTCCTCGCCGTGTGGGTGGGCTGGCGTCAGGGTGCGTGGACGGCGATTCTTGCGGCGGTCGGCGTTATTGCGGGCTTGGTTTTGGGGACGGCGGTGGCGCCGGCGGCGATGCAGTTGACAGACCAACCTGCCCTGCGCTTCCTCCTGGCCGTTGGCGTGGTGATTTTGCTGGTGGGCTTGGGGCAGCTGGTCGGAGCGTCCCTGGGGGCGGCGTTGCGGGACCGCATGCGTACCCGTTCGGGCCAGCGCGTGGATTCTTCCATCGGCGCGGTGTTTCAGGCCGTCGCCGCCATCGTGGTGATCTGGCTGGTCTCGCTGCCGCTGGCTTCCAATTTAGGCGGGCAGCCAGGCCAGGCACTGCGCGAGTCCCGCATCCTCAGCGAACTTAACGCTGCCGCTCCGGACCGTCTAGCGGCGTTGCCCAATGGCCTCGCTGCCATGCTCAACGAGTCCGGTTTGCCGCCTCTTGTCTCGCCGTGGGAGCGCTCGGGCGCGGATATTGAGGTGGAAGCTCCGGAGCTCGAGATTGGGGATCCGGGCCTGCTGGAGCGCGTCCGACCTTCTGTCATCCACGTTTTGGGTGACGCGGAGGCTTGTTCGCGGCGCCTTATGGGTTCCGGATTTGTGACGGAACCGGATTATGTGATCACGAACGCGCACGTTGTGGCCGGCACGGATAAGGTGCGCCTCGATACGGTCCTGGGGCTGAAGGAGGCTGACGTGGTGTACTACAACTCGGACGTGGATATCGCGGTGCTACACAGCCCAGACTTGGGAATAGATCCCCTGCCGTGGGCGGAAAATGATGCTGTGACCGGGGACGATGCCATCGTTATGGGCTTCCCGCAGTCCGGGCCGTTTAGTGCGGAGACCGCGCGTATTCGGGATCGCCTCACCATCGCCGGCCCGGATATCTATTCCACCGGCCGCGTGGAGCGTGATGCCTACACGGTGCGCGGCAATATCCGCCAAGGTAATTCTGGTGGGCCCATGATTACCCCGGAGGGTCAGGTCCTCGGCGTGGTCTTCGGCGCGTCCGTGGAGGATTCCGATACCGGCTATGCCCTCACCGCCGACGAAGTGCGCGGCCACGTGGGTGACGTCACGCAGCTTGTCGACGCCATCCCAACCGGCTCCTGCGTCGGCTAGTTCTCGCGTGCGCTTTTCTTCCCCTTGGTCGGCATTAACCCCACCTGTGAGATACTTTCTCCTCTCACCTTTCTAAGCAGGGATTTTCTTCCTCCGGTTGCGGGGTGGCTGGTGCTGTTTTAGTCTCTGTGCTCATGGGGGATATCGAAACCTACCTCCGCCTACGCAACTCGGGGATTGCGCTGGTGGAACATATACCTGGCACACCCGATAAGCTCCGCGCGCTCGGCGCCGATGCCGCCGATGCCACCGAGCTTTCACACCTTAACCAGGTGTACTTCGGCCCCACCCGCTTTAGCGGCAAACCATTCGGATCATGGGTCGCAGTACGTAAGCATCATCTACAACGAACGTTTGGCCGAACATGGTATTACCGCTTCTATCGGCACCGTCGGTGACTCGTATGACAATGCCTTGGCCGAGAACGTCAACGGTTCGTACAAGAATGAGCTCATTCATAGCCGGAAATAGTCCGACGTGGTTGAGGTGGAGATCGCAACGTTTGAGTGGGTGAATTGGTGGAATGAGTCCAGACTCCACCAGTCCTTGGGGTACCGCACGCCGACGGAGGTTGAATCAGAATTTTGGAACCGACACCCGGCCCGAGAAACAATGGAAGTTAAGGCAAATGCCTAGGAAAACCCGGGGCACTTCACTCGACACCCTCATCGACTTCTACACCACCGCAGCCACCAAAAACCACGCAACCGCCATCCTCTACAACTAACGCTTCCAACACGCACAACGCGTGGTAGAAACAGACGCAGATTTTCCGCGGCATCGGCAAGCGTGTGAGTGCGGATTTTCTATGGTCTCAGCCTGGCAGGCGTACTCACTGCACTCCACGCTGATACGCCAAGCACAACCAGCGTGACCACCACGACCGGCTCGACTGCTGCAGCTTCACCAGTCACCGGGGCTACCAGTCGCCCAGGGCTCAACGGTCACGCTAACCACAACGCAACGAGTGCTGCAGCGGACTCGGCTGTTGACTTTGTCGGCACCAAGCCGGTGCGTGTAGGACGAACCGCCTACACCTATGACGATGCTGGGCGTGTGGTGCGCACCGTCACCAAGCGCCTATCCCGCAAACCCTTGGTGCACGAATTCTTCTACGCCACCAATGAACAACCCATCGGTTTTATCTCCTCCGACAACAAACACCTCGGGTGGCGCTACATCTACGACCCCTATGGACGCCGCGTCGCCAAGGAAGCCATCAACACCACCACCAACAACACCAGCGAAGCCATTGCGCATGGTGGTGGCCACCCAGAAAACAATCTCAGCGACATTGATACGGTCGACCAGGCACTGGTCGATGCCGAGTTCTCTTGTCACCGATCTGACCGGCAGCCCACAAGAACTCATCCACCCCACCACCGGGAACATCGTAGGTACAGCCCGCCATAGTCTCTACGGCACTCGCACCTGGACCGGCGACGAGACCTCGCCACTGTTGTTTGCCGGCCAATACCTGGACGACGAGTCCGGGTGGGCATACAACCGCTTCCGCTACTACCACCCGGATGCTGGCATCTACAACGCCCAAGACCCCCCTAGGTGTTGTCCCACGCACAGCCAGCGCACAAGGCTACGTCGACCACGCAGCGAACTGGCATGACTACCTGGGACTTCAATGCCACCAGGTCACGGTCAAGGAACTTCAGTCAATGCCAGAATTCCAAAAGCTCGATGCCATGCTTGCTGCCATCCACGAACAGACCGTATCCATTGCCGGCGCAGAATACGCCGAACTTGGCGTAGCAATGTCCGCCACAGATGCACTAACCAAACTCGAGCATCGTAAAGAAATCGAAGCGCAGGTACTCAAGCTGATTCAGGACATTCCGCAGACCGAGATTCTTTTATCCATGCCTGGTATCGGCCCGCGTAGCGCAGCGCAGATCCTCATGACTGTTGGCGATATGTCCGACTTCCCCGATGCAGCGCACCTAGCATCCTATGCAGGGCTATCACCGCGGACGAATCAGTCAGGAACGTCTATCATGTCGAATTCGCCTAACCGGGCTGGCAACAAAAAATTAAAGAACGCCCTATGGCAATCGTCTTTTGCATCGATCAGATTCCACGAGCGTTCCCGGCAATTCTATGAACGAAAACGCAAAGAAGGCAAAAGACACAACGCCGCAGTCGTCGCACTCGCACGCCGGCGCCTCAACGTTCTCTTCGCCATGATGCGAAACGGCGAGCTCTACCGAGACATCTCCACAGTCCAGGAGGCCGCAGCAGCCTAGAACCAACAGACCCTCACCTCAAGCCGATTGCACAGCAAGCCCAATCGGCTCCTCACCGTGCCCGAAAACAACATCCACAAGGAAAAGCAGAAACCCTTCACACCCCCCAACAAACTCACCCACGGAATTGACAAACTATATAGGAACACCTCCCTGGGCGATGGTGCAGGCGCGGAGAGCGCCGCTGTTGCCGATGCCGCGCCCAACACCGCGACGGTAGTAGAGTACCCGCTGCCGGTGCAGGAGTTTGCGGTGACCCGCTACGATTTGCCCGCCGGCACCACGGTTTCCACGCAGCTTCCCGGACCGGCTATCGCCCTGGCTACTTCTGGTGTGGTCACGGTAAACGACCTGGAGCTAGCCCCGGGCGAGGCCGCCTGGTTGCCGGTAACCGGCGGCGACACTACCCGCCTTAGCGCGGCCGCGGGTAAAGATTCGCAGCTCTTTATCGCGGCGGCGCGCCCTGCGCGGCAAGTAGCGCTACCGCGCCGCTGGGGACGCCGCCGCGCGACAAGTAGCACTGTCGCGCTAACCGGCGCTATTTACGACATGGTGGGGCGGCGGAACGCAGCTGCGGCGGCTAGCAGCACTACGGTGAGTGCTACCATCCAGGCCACGAAAGCCCAGACTGCGGTGCCGGGCTGGCCGGTGGCAAGGATTTCGGCGCTTGGCGTGCCGTCGATGGCGGCGCCGGCGCGGGCGGCGAAGGTAAGCGGATTCCACCGGGCGATGGGTTGAACCACACCAGCGAATTGCTCCACGGGCACGAGGCCGCCGTTAAGTGCCATGGCCGCCATGATGATGGGGGCCGGGCCAATGGCGGCCTCCGGGGTGGCGCACATCGCGCCCACCATGGCCGATAGCGAGGCGGCCACCACCGCGCCGAAGATGATGACTAACAGCACCCAGCCAAACCCGGCCAGCGTGTGAATACGCAGGCCAGAAGCCACGGAAGCCAGCAGCACCGCGCAGCCGGAGATAAGGCTGCGTAAGGAATCGAAACACCAGCGGCCGAAGATCTCCGGGCTGGTGCCGTAGCGCGTGGTCGCGATGCGGGTGGTGATACCGCGTTGGCGTTCCTTAATTATCTGCGCGGCGGCGGAGGTGCCATTCATCAGTTCGCTGGAAAGGATGAGCGCGATGGTAAGCGGTAACGCGTCGAGCGTGGCAGAGCCTTGCGAGGCCGCCATGAGGTCGCCAAACAGCCACCGCATGACCAGGAACATCAAAACGGGACCAGCCACGGTATTGGTAATTACCGCGCTATCGCGGCGGGCGGCGCGCAGGTGCCTTCCAAAATGCGTGGCGACAGTGGACAGCCAGGTGGTGTCGTGCGACACGGTGGCGGTGGTGTGGTTAGTCATGTTTCCTCCCCTGGAAAGCGGTGATAAAGCCCCATACGCCAACGACGGTCATGGCGATGAGCCAGCACAGTGCTTCGACTCCGCGCGCCCCCAGGGCAGCGCCACCTAGTAGGTTGCGGGCGGTGTCCAAGATGGGAGATAGCGGTACGTGCCGGATGATGGGGCCAATGCCGCCGGGCAGCGCATCCGCAGGCACGAATGCGGTGGAGAACATCACCATGACCAGCACGAGGTTTTGGAAGAGCAAGGACGCCGAGGTGGGCTTGGGGGCCAACAGGCAGGAGCCATCGATAAACGCGGAGAGGATGATGGTGAGGGCGGCGAAAAGGGCGATGGTAAGGATAATACGACCCGGTCCGGCAGCGTAGCGGGCACCGAGCAGGATCGTGGTGAGGACGACGATGCTGCACGACCACGCGGCGCGGGTGAGATCTGCCAGCAGCCGGCCGACGACCGTGGCCCAGGCGGGCGTCCCGGTGGCGCGGATGCGGTCGTGGATGCCGTTTTCGGCGTCACGCGTAATCGCCAAGGAGGAGCCCCCGGCGGCGAACACAATCGCCTGAATAACGCCGGCGGGCAGGAGGAAGGCGGCGTAATCGATGCCAAGTTCCGTCGAAGCCTTGGCGAAGGTGGCGTAAAAGATGACCATGAACAGGCTGGGTATTGCCACGGCGGAAACCATTACGGCCTTGTTGCGGACGGTGCGCAGGACATTGCGGTGCCACGAGGCAGCGACTGCTCCGAGCGCGTTCACTGGGAGCCTCCACCGGTGTGGGGAGCCTGCTGCGCGATGTCGCCGGACCCGGCGATAGCGAAGTAGACATCGTCCAAGGAGGGCGGAACCAAGGAGACGTCCGCGACCGAGGTGTCGTCGCCATCCCACAAGGCCAGCGCCCGGACTAGGGTGCGGTGGCCATCGGGCGCATCGACGCGCAATACGGTGTCCTCTTGGCGGCAGTCGATGCGGTGTTCTTGCAAGGTGTGGGTGAGGCGTGCGGCATCGTCCGGGCTAGACATCGTGATGAGGCACACCGTGGTGCCATAGCGGTCCTTGAGCTCGGCGGGGGTGCCTTCGTCGAGCACCTTGCCTCCGGCGAGCACGGCGACGCGGTCTGCGAGCTGGTCAGCTTCTTCCAGGTATTGGGTAGTAAGCAGGATCGAGGTGCCGTCGGCCGCCAGCCCGCGGACGGTATCCCACACGGAGCTGCGCGCGGCGGGGTCGAGGCCCGTGGTCGGCTCGTCGAGGAACAGCAGCGCGGGCGGGATAGTGAGGGAGGCGGCGATATCTAACCGCCGGCGCATGCCGCCCGAGTATGCCGAAACCAGGCGGTCGGCGGCGCCAACCAGATCGAAGCGCTCAAGAAGTTCCGCGGCGCGGGCCTTCGCATCGCTAGCTTTAAGCCCTGCCAGGCGGCCAAAGAAGATGAGGTTTTCCTTGCCGGTAAGCTCCTCATCCACTGCGGCGTATTGCCCGGTCAGCGCGATGGAAGCGCGCACCTTGGAAGGATCCGTGGCTAAGTTGTGGCCATCGATGATGGCGGTTCCGCCCGTGGCGGGCAGCAGCGTGGAAAGGACATTGACCAAGGTTGTCTTGCCGGCACCATTGGCGCCTAGGACGGCGAGGATGCCCCCGCGCGGAATGGCGAGGGTCACACCGCGCAGGATTTCCGTTCGCTTCTTGACTTTTCCCAGGCTACATCGCAGATCTTGAACATCAAGCACCAGGTCGCGGCCTTTTGCGTGGGCGCTGGTTGAGGGGACTGCGGTGGCGCTGGGGTCACCGCTAGCGGTTGCCGTGGTGGGGTTTTCTTTCATGATTCATCCCTGGATATACGTCAACGGTCTATTAGACGGCGCACCGATTCTCCTACCGCAGAAGGAAAACCGATTATTGCCCGCGAACGATGGATTGTGGTCCACGGAGCAAGCGCCTGGGGTAGTGCCAACTAATCCTTAGAAAATGATGTATGTCTAGCGGCACCGGGTCGTGCACAGCGCCCCGCAGGAGAGGGCTGCACAGGTCGGCTGATCGGCGGCGACGCTGCAGGTTGCTGCAAAGTTGAGCATACCATAATTAGGCATGGCATGCTTGACAATTAAGTCGAAGGCCTGTAAGCTACCAAGTGTGAGCTAAGAATCTGGGTATTCCGACTAGTCAGGGTCAAACCGCGTGGCTGACCGTAATTCGTATTGTGGCTCGCGCCTCTCAAGCACAAAGGAGTATCCATGGATTCTCGAGAGCAAATCGAAGATAAGATTCTCTGCGGTCAGCCCTTCCGCCCTATTGAGGACCCGGATCTCTATTACGAGATGATGGAGGCGGCGGAGAAGTGTCACGATCTCAACCAGCTTCGTCCACTTCAAACAGCGGAGAAGCAGGCAGTGATGGCAGACCTGCTTGGTGAACTGGGGGAGCGCTTAATGGTTTTCCTGCCATTTCATGTCCAATATGGCTCGAAAATCAAGGTCGGAGATGGCGTGACCTTCAATCGAGGAACGACGGTACTTGATATGGCCCCGGTGACATTTGGCAATGAGGTCATGGTTGGTCCATGGTGTTCCTTCTTTGCTGGCAATCACGCCTTAGACCCCGTAGAGCGGCAATACATGGTGTGTACCGGGGGTGCGATCACCATACAAGACCATGTGTGGCTTGGTGGCAATTGCACGGTAACTGCGGGTGTCACGATTGGGCATGGTGCAGTAATTGGTGCTGGCAGTGTTGTGACAAGAGATATTCCGCCCATGGTACTCGCAGCCGGTAATCCGTGCCGAGTCATTCGTGATATTGGCCCGGAAGATAAGCTCATGGGGGAGTCTTGGGTTCCTGAGTGGCCTAGTTGGATTACGGATTGAGACGGCTGTGAAAGTTCTCGCGGTCGTCCTGGGTTCTGAGGGTGATATGCTGCCATTTGCGCACCTTGGTGTCGCACTTCGAGATCGTGGCCACCAGTTTGTTTTGGCTGGGTTTAGCGAATTCGGCGGGAGTTTTCGTGCAAACGGGGTGGACTACATCGAGTTACCCGGTGATTACCGGGCGTTAATGAAGCGCCTTTTGGGCGATAGTAAAGGCATGATGGACACTGTCTTAGGTATCCGTGAGATGATATCTGACGCCCACGTTTTCGATGTGTTAGAGCATGCCATGGATGGCGTTGACGTGGTCATGTACACCCAATTCAGTGAAGTTGCTCGGTTGTTAGGGGCTGCACGCGGAGTCCCCAGCGTTCGGGTGCAGGTTTTCCCTACCGAACCCTGCCTCCGTTACAGCCTCGTGGATCCGCGAAAACTGGACGGCTCTGTCGGAGCTCTGGTCACCCACTGGATGTCCAATACTCTGATGGCTTGGGCGATGCGCCCAGTGATAGCGGCATGGCGCCGTAGGTTGGGGCTGCGTCAGCGAGCGCTCTCCTCTCCACCAACCACGATCTACCAATTCAGTCCCGCGTTGAGTCCGCCGGCGCCGGAATGGAAAAACCACATTCACGTCACTGGCGAGTGGCTTGACCCGCACCACAGTGAACTCGCCCTAGACCCAGCAGTCGAGGAGTTTGTGGCTGCCGGCTCGGCCCCGGTTCTGGCAAGCTTTGGGAGTATGGTCTCAGATCGCGTTTATGACCTTCAACGATGGACTCGAGACGCGTGCATCGAGCATGGTCTGCGGGCGATAATCGTCGATCCCGATCATGAGCCTGGTGTGAGAGAAGGAATCCTCACCGTCGCCCGGGTCCCGTTCGCGACTGTGCTTCCGTGGTGCCGTGCAGGCATCTGCCACGGCTCACTGGGCACCACCGGGGCGATCCTGCGCGCCGGCAAGCCGTGCCTTGCGGTTGCATTCGGTGGTGACCAACACTTCCATGCCAACGCAGTTTGTCGAAACGGTGCCGGGCCGAACTATATTGACGCCCAGCGAGGCGAACTGAGTGCCCAGTCCCTGGCCGCCGGAATTGCCGATTTGGTAAGTGGAGCATACGACTCCGCAGCCCGCAGGATGCCCGAGTTGCTTGCCACAGACCCGGGTACCGTCGCAGCAGTAGAAATCGTGCTTAATCAGTCCGACCTAGCGAAAGGCGAAAAATGACAGAAATCAGCTGCGAGGGAGTCTTTCCGTTTGTGGCCGGACATCGCACTGGAACCCTCTTGTTTTGCTTCCATCACGCAGGAGGCAGCGCTTCCGTCTATCGTGGATGGGTGGGGGTCAACCCAAGCATTGACGTGGTGCCGGTGGAGCTTCCCGGAAAGGCAACCCGTCGCCGAGAGAAATGGGTAAGCGACTTTGACAAGCTCGCCGATATGTGCGCAACCGAGATAGTAGATCTGGCGGCGGGCGCGCCGATTGCGTTGTACGGCCACTCCATGGGGGCAGCGCTGGCCTACCAGGTTGCTGCCTGCCTGCAGCAGATGCATCGGCCCACTATACCGGAAGCCGTGGTGGTGGCCGCACGGCAGGCGCCCGGAGAAACCGTGCCTGGGGAATACCACTCGTCAATGGGGTTCGGTGCGCTGCGCAGGGAGTTTGAGAAGGTAGGTGGCACACCACCTGAGATCCTTGCCAATGATGATGTGATGAAGCTGCTGCTCGCTGACATTCGTCGCGATTATGTGTTACACGAGGGCTTTCACCATGCAACCACGGTGCTTCGCTCTCCTGTGCTGGCATTGGCGGGGGATAGCGACCCAGCTGTCAGCCCAGAGATGCTTTCCCGGTGGGAAAATTTTACCAGCGGTAGTTTTGAACTGAAGGTCCTGCCGGGTGGGCATTTCTTCCCGCTCGATACTGGAACCGAGTTCCTCGACCTGCTTGCCGGTTTTCTAGCGGGAATTACTGGGAACACTGCCTGGTTAGCGCGGAACAATGCGTGATTGTGACTGTTAAGTAAAGAGGCCCCGATGACCGAACAAAAACCACCCATTACATTTAGGCAAATATCTCAACCTGCCCACCGGCAGATCACGGTGTCGCTGCTATTGGCGGTGCTGGCGGCGGTTTTGTCGCTGGTGCCGGTAATCGTGCTGGTTGAGCTGGTGCGCACCGTAATGCTGTCCTTCCAGGGAGAGCCGATAGATGCGTCAAAGCTGTGGCTGCTAGTCGCGGCGCTCATGGTGGCCACCGTCCTACATGGACAGGCAACCGTGAAGAGCCTCCAGGTAAGCCACCAGGCCGACGGCCTTTTGGGCGAGCACTTACGCCAGCAGCAGATTACCAAGCTGGGTAGGCTCCCGCTGTCTTGGTTTACGCGGACACCTTCGGGGACTGTGAAAACCTACATCGAAGACGACGTCACCAAGATCCACCAGCTCATCGCCCACGCGCCGCACGATTATTCGGCCGGTGTACTCGTACCGCTATTGAGCCTGGGATACATGTTCGTGGTGGACTGGCGGATAGGCCTGCTGGGCCTGGTACCACTGCTGTTGGCAGTGGCCACCATGCCGTTTATGATGCGCGAGTTTCAAGAAAAGGCGGAGAAATTTAAGTCCAGCCAGAAGCAGCTAGACGCCGCCGTCGTAGAGTTGGTGCGCGGCATCCCGGTTATCAAGGTGTTTGTTCCGGAAGGCTACGACGAGAGCATTTTCCTTAGTCGTTCCCGGAGTTTTGGTGGGTTCTATCGCGAGTGGTTGCACGCCACCGTACACCCCACCGCTTTGATGAAGATCTTCACCTCCACCGGGTTTGGCCTGCTGGTGGTAGCCGCGGCCAGCCCGTGGCTCATCACGTCTGCGGGCGTACCAGTGGCCGATGTGCTGGCAGCGTTTTTGTTCATCAACAACATCGCCGCGCCTCTGCTTATGCTTTCGCGCACTAACATCATGTTTTCGGAGGCGAAGGCTGCCGCGGCGGATCTCACCGAGTTCTTCAACATCCCGGTATTGCCGCCCGCTGCTGGCGGCAGGGAGCCTGCAAACGCCGGAATTGAGTTGAAAGATTTAAGCTTCTCCTACGTGCCGGACACCCCGGTGCTTTCCGGCATTAACCAAAAACTTACCGCCGGCAGCATCACTGCGGTGGTGGGACCTTCCGGCTCGGGGAAGTCCACGTTAGCCGCGCTCATCCCCCGGCTATTAGACCCCACGGAGGGGTCGGTGCGCATTGGTGGCGTCCCTAGTACTGATCTCCGATCTGACCAGCTCTACCGTAGGGTAGGGTTCGTCTTCCAGGACCCTTACCTTATGCGGATGAGCGTGCGGGATAACATTCGCCTCGCTCACCCGGAGGCCACCGACGCAGACGTGGTTCGCGCCGCCCGCGCCGCCCAGATTCATGAGCGCATTACCCATCTGCCGCGCGGCTACGACTCGGTGGTGGGAGAGGACGCGCAGCTTTCCGGTGGCGAGCAGCAGCGGCTGGCTATTGCCCGGTCCATCTTGCTCGACGCGCCGATCCTCGTGTTGGATGAGGCCACCGCTTTTGCGGATCCGGACTCCGAGGCCGCGATCCAGCGGGCCATTACCGAGCTGGTGGCCGGGCGCACGCTAGTAGTTATCGCACACCGGCTCCACACGATCACCGGCGCTGACCGGATCCTCATGCTGGAAAACGGTGAGGTCACCGAAGCAGGCACTCACGAAGAGTTAGTGGCGGCAGGCAAGGGCTACGCCACGATGTGGGCACGCTACCAAACCGCGCAGGCGGGCATCCAAGGGGAGGAAAAATAATGATCCGCACGCTCTATTCACTGGGCAGTCCGGCTGATCGTCGCCGTCTGGTGCTGGTCCTTACGCTAATTGGGATTTCCGCGGTGGCGTTGGCCATTGGCCTTATCCTCATTGCACTGTTTTTGGACACGCTGTTTAGCGAAGATCCCGCGCAGGCCGCAGCATGGTTGCCCTGGATCATTATCTCCGTCCTCGTCTACGCCGCCGCAGACTGGCCCACTGAGGTTATTGCCCAGGACCTGGGGCATGATTACGTGCTGCGCATCCACCGGCTTATCGCCGATCGCACGGCACAGCTACCCCTGGGCTATTTTGAAGAAGATCGCGCCGGCCAGATCGGTGTTGTAGCCACCAGCGGTGCGCTGTTTGCCGCTAACGCGCCGGCAATGATGCTGCGGCCCATGCTGCACGGTGCTGCCTCGGCCGGTTTGGCTTGCGTGTTTCTCATCGCCGTGGACTGGCGGCTGGGGCTGGTTACCGTTGCAGTGGCTGCCGTGGTGTGGTTCGCCTATAACCGCCTAATGCGGCAGTACCGCGTGGCAGAGCGCCAGAAGGGCGAGCGCAACGAGCACGGCGCCGCGGAGGTGCTGGAGTTCGCCCAGGTGCAGCCGGTGCTGCGCATGGCTGGGCCGGATTCGCTGGGGGAGCGCGCCGTGCGCGCCTCGATTCGAGAGCAGCTTAGCGCCCAGCAGCACACCCAGAAGACAGGTGAGATGATCATGGGTCGTCTGGCTTTAATCATCATGGTCGGTACCGTGGTCATTGATGCCCTGGCCACCGTGCTACTTCTCAACCACTGGCTAGAAGCAGGCACCTACATTGGCGTCATTGTGTTGGTGTTCATCCTGGCTCGCGTTGCTATGTCGGGCATACCCTACGGCGAGGGCTTGGAATCCGCGCGCAATACCTTAGATGAGATCCAAAAGATCCTCGATGCGCGGGTGTTGCCGGAGCCTGCGGTTCCGGCGGCGCCACGCGACTATGGCATCGAGTTCGATGGGGTGGGCTTTGGCTACGAACCCAACACCCCAGTGGTCCGCGACGTGAGTTTCCGCGTGGCGCCCGGAACTACTACTGCGTTGGTGGGTCCCAGCGGCTGCGGCAAGAGCACCTTGCTAAAACTTGCGGCACGCTTCTATGACGTTGACCAGGGGACCATCCGTATCGGTGGTGTGGATATTCGCGATCTTGGCTCCCGGTCGGTGTTGGATTCGCTGGCTATGGTGTTCCAATACGTGTACCTCTTCGAGGACACACTGTATGAAAACATCCGCCTGGGCTGCCACAATGCAACGCGGGAGGAGGTGCTCCGCGCAGCGGAGTTGGCCGGTGTCACCGAGATTGCCCGGCAGCTGCCGCAGGGGTTTGACACCCTGATTAGCGAGGGCGGGCAGAATCTCTCCGGTGGTGAGCGTCAGCGTGTCTCCATCGCTCGTGCGCTACTGAAGGACGCGCGGATCGTGCTGCTTGATGAGGCGACTAGCTCTCTAGACGTGCAGAATGAGCACCTTGTGATGCGCGGTATGAAAACGCTTTCTGCCGAGCGCACCATCGTCGTCATTGCGCACCGGCTGCACACCATCCGCGACGCGGACCAGATTGTGATGATGAGTCCCTCCGGCACCGTGGAGTCTATCGGCAACCACGAGGAACTCATGGAGAGTTCCCCACGCTACCGCAGCTTCTGGGGTGAAAAGAGCGACGCCACCAGCTGGAAGCTGTAGGGACTAGCTGTCGCGGCCGCGTAGATACCGCACCGTGCGCGCCAGTGCGAGATCATCGCACGGTTCGCAGGCGGTAAGGCGGCCTTTTTCCACGCGCAGGAGAAGATCGCAGCACCGCGCCACCAGCTCCATGTCATGGGTTACTACCAAAACGGTCTTGCCCTGCCGGGCTAGGGCGTCTAGCAGGTGGGCCACCCGGTGCATGCGGCACAGGTCCAGCCCGCTGGTGGGTTCATCGAAGACGATTACCTCGCGCTCACTTAGGACTGCTGAGGCGATGGCCACGCGCTGGCGTTCGCCGCCCGAAAGCGACATCGGGTGCCGGGCCCGCTTGTCCGCGAGATCAAGTGCACCAAGCACCTCGGTAAGGCGCGCTTCGTTTTTCCCATCCGGTCCACTGGTGCCGATGATTACGTCGGACTCCACGCTCTCCCCGAAAAGCTGGTGGTTTACGTCCTGCATTACTAAATAGGACTGGCGCAGGCGCTGCCGGGGACCCGAGAGCGAGCGGTTATTGATGTCCACCACGCCGGTGGCCTTAGATTCCAGGCCAGTCAGAACGCGCACAAAGGTAGATTTTCCGGCCCCGTTGCGTCCTACCACGCCGATGACTTGTCCTTGCGGCAACTCCGTGTGGCTGATGCTCAGGGATGGCTCTGTAGCCTTGGGGTAGGTGAACTGTAGCTTTTTGAGCACCATCGTGCCACTTGAAGGGCGTGGCTCGCGGGTCACCTCGGGGACCTGCTGCGCTGAGCGCAAGCCCATGCGGTACAGTTCGGCCTTGTCTAGGGTGCGAAACTCCGAGCCGCTGAGATCATGAGCGATCTGCCCGTCCTGCATAACCAGCACTCGGTCCACGATGTCAACTAGGTAGGAAAGCCGATGCTCAGCGATCAGGACGGTGCGGCCCTGTGTCTTCCACTGCGCGACGATGCGGCGCAGCTCATCGACGGCGGCGAGGTCGAGATTTGATGATGGTTCGTCTAGTAGTAGTACCTGTGGGTGCATCGCGGCCACTGAAGCGCATGCTATTTTTTGTTTCTGGCCGCCGGAAAGTGTGAACAGGTGCCGGTCGAGGAGATGAACCATGCCGAAATCTGCGGAAAGTTCCCCAATACGCTGTCGAATCTCGTTGGGCGCCACGCCGAGGTTTTCGCAGCCAAAGGCGAGTTCGCTGGCTACTTCCAGCGTGAAAAATTGCGACTTGGGGTTTTGGAACACTGAGCCTACGCGTTCGGCGATGTCGTGTGGGTGGGCATGAGTGATGTCTTCGTCGTCCAGCAGCACCTCCCCCGAAATCTGGGCGTCGCAGAACGTGTGCGCCACGCCGTTTATCAGGCGTAGCAGGCTGGACTTACCGCAGCCTGATTCGCCACACACTAGAACTAGTTCGCCCTTCGCCACGGTGAGATTTACGTGGTGCAGCACCGGCTCCGCTGTGTTTTGACCATAGGATAGTGACACATCGTGCAGCTTTATCACGGCAGCATCACTATATTTACCAGTAGTAGGATCAGGGACACGACGAGCACGCTTATGACTATTGCGTCGCCTACGCGGAAGCCTATCTCGCACAGCGTGGTTCGTCGGCGAGGCGAGCCCAATCCGCGGGTCACTGCAGACATAGCCAGCTCGTTGCCGATGCTCACAACGGACGCCAACAGTGGCACAAAGCGGTATTCGAGCATAGCGATCGGGTTGCGCAGGCCCGAGATGCCACGCATCTGCATGGCGGTGCGGATATCGCGGTATTCCTCGAGAATCGTCGGGAAGAACCGGAACATGATGGACGTGGGGATGGTCAGGGCGTCGGGGCTCCGCATGCGCTGCATCGCGGCCATGAATTCGCTGGCCGAGACGGTGCGTAGTAGGTACCAGCAGCACGTGATGCCAGGGAGGATGAGCGAAAGCCCTGCGAACCACGTAGCGCACACGTCCACGATGATGTGGCGCTCGGGCAGGGCCTGTACCACCACCGCAGGAAAGCCGGCGAGCACCGCGAAGGTGAGTGCGTATCGCAGTGCAGCGGCCACCATGCCGGAGGCGAGGAAAAGTGCCCCGGGAACGGCAATGAGCATCCACCGGGCGGTGCTGCCCAGCGCCCCACTGGACCCGGCCGGTGAGATGAGCACCGAGGACACCACGAGGATGACCAGCACCGTGGTGCGTGGGTCCAGATGGAGTCCCGCTGTGTGCGTGCCTGATCCGGGCAAAGTGGGCGACATCAGGCGATTCCTGCTCGCTGGAAGTGCTTGGTGAAGATGCGCCGGCCGAGGATCCCGCCGAGGATCCCGCAGACGAAGGTTACTATCACAATGATGAGGAATAGCCAAGTCATCTGGCCAATAGAGGTGAGGCCATCCGCGAAACTAGCACCATATTTGGTCTGCATGCCGCTGCTCTCTATGTAGCGCCGAGTGGTGAAGAAAAGCGGAATATATGATGCGGTGGGTGACACTGCTATAAAGGCATAGGCGATCACACTGTGTATTGCGCTCGTATACTTGCCGGCGCGCAAAATTAACTCGGCAAACACGGCCATGACCAAGCTGAGCAGCAGTGGCCATATGCCTAAACCAAGCAGCAGGCTGGCGAGGCCGCTGAGAAGAAGGAATATGAAGACCATGCCGGGCTTGTGCACCTTGGCCAAGAACAGCATCATCGGGATGCCCAGGATGAGGGCCTGAACGCTGGTGATCATCACGTAGGTGATGGGGGTGATGCCGATGAAGGCGATGACCACGCCGGCTACCAAGTTGATGACGAAGAAGATGCCGATGTTCATCAGGTCGGTGATGTTCAGCCGTCCTGCTTTTGCATCTTTCGGGGTGGTGTGGGGAGTACTGGGCATGATGTTTCCTTTCAGATTAGGCTGCTTGTGCGTAGCACTGGGTTGGGGGCAAGTGGCTTGTCAGGTGAGTGAAACAGGTGTGGCATGAACTCTAAATTTCGCCTTCTTCTACGTCGCTGCCGACGATGTCGGCGATCAGGTCGGACAATTCTCGGACCGTTGGATGGTTGAATACGTCACGTATGGAGATCTCTACTGACATTTCTCGACGAATCGAGTTAGTAAGCCGCACGGCCGTGAGCGAGTCGGCACCGATGGTGAAGAAGTCATCGTCGATGCTGATCTCCTTGGGCCCGAGGAGATCTTGCAAGATGGTAATGATACCCGAATCTCGGTGATTACGAGAGCGTTCCCTTGTTTGTGGTTGTTCAAAGGTTTTTCCTTCTAAACTCTTGCGATCAATCTTGCCGTTCCAAGACCGTGGTAGCCCATCAATGCGTGATATCACGCGTGGACGCATATAGGCAGGGAGAGACTCGGCGAGGTGGTTATTGAGTGCTGCCATGTTAAAGCCCTCATGCGTAACAACGTAGAGAACAATGCCATGGTCGTTGACAGCGACGCAATCGCGGAGTTCGTTGAATTTTCGTGCTGTTGACTCGATCTCACCGAGTTCGATGCGGTAGCCGTTGACCTTAACCTGACCGTCCTCGCGCCCCAGGAAGATGATGTGACCAAGGTGATTGTAGAGGGCCTTGTCGCCCGTGCGGTACATTCGTTCGCCGGTGCGGGGGTGGGTGATGAATGATGCTGCGGTCTTCTCTGGGTCCTTCCAGTACCCCATGGCCAGGCCACGTCCGGCAATGTAAAGGTCTCCCGGCACATGCGTGGGTCGGGGGTTCAGGGCCTCATCGAGGATGTACATTCGCTGATTTGCCAGCGGCGTTCCATAGGGAATGCTGGTACGCGAGGCATCATCGACGCCTACCTCGTACCAGTTTGACCATATCGATGCCTCGGTAGCACCCCCAGCAGCGAAAACTGTGCAGTCCCGGAAGAGGGTGCTGACCTGGTAAGCGATATTTACAGGTATCCAATCTCCGCTGAGTAGTGCCGACCGTACGGAGGAACCAATGAGGCTCCGTTCGCGGAGGTGTTCCACGTACATCGAAAAAAGTGCTGGCACAGAGTTCCACAGCGTCACCGAGTGCGTAGTTACGGCATCTGCCCAGCACTGCGGATCACGTTTGTCTGCTGGAGATGGCAACACCAAGGTAGCACCCCGCGCGAACATCCCGAAGATGTCGTATACCGATAGATCGAAGTTTAGCTCTGAAATCCCCAATATCCGGTCGGTCGGAGTCACCCCGAGGCGTTCGTTGACATCGACAATCGTATTGACCGCCGACTCGTGGGTGATGGCTACTCCTTTGGGAGTGCCCGTCGTACCAGACGTGTAGATGACGTACGCAAGCGAGCTGGGTGTCGGACTCGATTCGCTTAAGGCCTGGTCACCTGGCCGATGCCGGGCGACATCGGCCAGAGTGATGACTGTGCAGTGCTCGGCTAACGCAGCGAAATCATCGTCCGGATGGTCCATCGCAACAATGGATGCACCCGCATCGTTGATGATGGAAGTGTTACGCCCCACCGGTTGGTCCACGCTCAGCGGCAAGTAGGCGCATCCGGCCTTCATTGCGCCTAGTACCGCTGCGATCTGTTGTGCGGACTTTTCCATCATGATGCCAACGAGATCACCAGGCGCCGGGTCAGTTGCAGCAATAAGCTGGGCCCACTTATCCGACTGCTCATTGAGTTGCTCGTATGTCCATTGCGTGGTGGCGTCTATCACCGCGAGGTTGTCACCATGCTCGGCAAGTCCCTTCTGATACAGCCCCAGTAGGCTCTTATCCGCTCCGGGGAGTTCCCGGTCTGTGTCGTTGATTCGATCTGCGGTGGGCGCGTTGGTCGTCGGAGCTATGGTACTGGTGGGCGCGTTCCAGAGTTCAGGGGACTCTGCGAGGTGCGAGAGAGTGGCTGTAAGGCTGGTGAAAAGCTCCGCCACCATGTCGTCGGGGAAGATCGCCTCGACCGCGTCCATATTCAGCATCAGGCCACCATCGTGTTCATAGACCTGGAGGTCCATCCATACCTGTGGCGTCTGCGATAGGCCATGATCGATTACGCCCAGGTAAGGACTCTGATCTGACTCGGGGTGCTCCACGACGCCCAGGCCACACGTGAAGACCACCGGCATGGTTACCCGAGCACCGCGTTGCTTAGTAAGCATTCGCTGCACCGACACGCCGGAGACACTGCCGTGATCGAGATTGCTGAACATGCGCCTGTGTAGCGCTGCAGCGCGGTCCCGGAACGATGGTGCACACTGGGTATCCACGCTGAGAATAGATAGGCTGGTGAAGTCGCCAACTATGTGGTCAACCTCGGGGGCGAACCGAGTGCGGTCGAACCGGGTCAGGTTGATGCTAAGTCGCGGCTCATCGCTGTACCTCGCTAGGACTTCGGCGTATACCTCGGCTAGGAATACGGCTTCGGTCATCCCCTCCTCACGTACCCGTTGCTTAATACGGCGCCACTTCGCAGCGTCCACCAGGGCGTGGTGGCGGCAAAACTGCGAGGTATTAGCGCCGTTTGTGTCGGTCACCGGCAACTGCGGTGCAGGATAAATAGTATCCACTGCCGATTCCCAGTAGGCTTGGTCACGCTTATGGATGTCGCTGTGTGACAGTTCAATCGTGGCTTCGACATAGTCTTTAAATGAATAGGGGATTGCCGGATCGAGACTGTCTACGCCGTGGTCGTAGGCCTGCTTCCACTCACGGAAAATGTGGAACATGCTCCAGCCGTCGATAAACAAGTTATCGAAACTTAAAAGCAGTCGACCCGCGTCGGGCTCGGCTACGTAGCGCACGTCAAAGCATGGCCACTGAGTGGGATCAAACTTCTGGCGGGACATTTCCTCTCGGATTTCATCGAGAGTATCCTCATTGTCGGCGTTGCCGGAGCGAATGAGGGCAATGCGGTAGCGTGGTACTTCGGGCAACACACGCTGACTCAATCCGTCCTCACACACGACGGTGCGCAGCATGGGATGGCGTTTAATCAGGGCATTGAACGCGTCTTCCACTCGCTCCGGGTCTAAGCAGGCAGTGGACATTTCAAAGTAACAGTGGCTGGAAACGTCGCCGAGTTCGATGGCTCCAGAGCTGCCGATGAGATAGGACTGCTGCACCTCAGTCAGCGGGAACGGAGCGTACTGTTCAGACCCGTGAACAATCTTGGGAAGATCCGATTGCTGGTGGGGGACTTCGGCTATCTGGTCAATTCGGGCGGCCATGTCGCGCAGCAACGGAACGTCAAAGATATTCTCTAACGGAAATTCCACGCCAAAACACTGTTCGATGGTACGGCGCAGGCGTGTTGCTGTGAGAGAATCACCACCCAAGCGAAAGTAGTCTGAGTTCACGTTGGAGCTGGTGTGCAGCAGCTCATCCCAGATATCGATGAGCCGTTTCTCGGTGGCGGTGTGCGGAAGTTCGGTGACAGCGGGCTCGTTGTCGAAGTATTCCGGCACTAATGCTGTGAGCGCTTTGCGGTCAATCTTGCCGTTGCTGGTGAGTGGAAACTTCGCTAGCTCCAGGATGCGTTTCGGTAGCATGTACTCCGGAAGGCGGGTGGCCAGTAGGTTTGTAGCCTTGGCATAGTCAGAATCGCATAGTGTGACCGATTCGTTGGAACTAGCGCGTTCGGCGATGATAAGCGCCGTCGTTTTAGTGATCTCTACATGCTCTACAGGTTTCCACCCAGTGCGCTGCAGGATTTCTTTCCAGCTGCGGGCGCTGAGTAGTACTGTACCGGTTTCGGCCCGAGCGTCCGTGGTATTGTTGGCAATAAATGCGGCGGTGATATCGGACATCGGGGAGGGGGCAGTGGGCTCTACCACCACCATCGTTGCTCCAGGGGCGCTGAGGCCCCAGGCCTCACAGAGCGTTTTCTCGATGTCCTCGCTCTGGTGCAGCGTCTGGTTGCACAGCACCAAGTCCGCCTTCGTCACTGCCTCCCCAGGAGTCGGTTGGGGCGTGCTAGTGACTCCGAGCTGGCGGTACGTGAAGGTGTTACCAACACGTTGTCCGGCATGTTCGAGGTGATGACGATAGGGATCAGCGAGCACGTATGCGCTCGTCCCCGCGATAGCCGCGTAGTCCGCAGAGGCCTCGGGCCGGCGTGACCCGATCTCAAGAATCTTGAGCTCGCTGGTTGAGTGGGTACTGCATTCACGCACAACCGCGCCGAGGACCCGGTGAACCAACCGACCCAACGGACGGGTTGCGAGGAATTGCTCCACCGACATCGAATCTGGGCTTTGGATGAACTCAGCGATACTGCGCTGCTTCTCCGCCATTACGAAGGCTTGCTCGAAGGGGGTGACAAAACGCTCTAACGCGCCGAACGACTCGTCGTCTAGAAGCAAGTCTGCGGTAGCCGGGTGTTCATCTGCTTTGCCTAGCCATGTCTGCCAGCGATTACGGTGTTCGCGGAGGTGGTTTGGGGTCCCCACGCCGGTGAGTTGCTCCTCCCAGCGTCGCATCACTGAGAAGGCATATGCGGTCTGTAAATGCTCATCGTGCTCGACGGACGTGCGGATGTCGCCCTCGGTCAGCACGTCGTTGACTTTGGCGCGCAATGACGTCGCAAACTGCTCCGGAGTAGTTCGGGCAACATGTGACGGTGTGAACTGAGCAAACGTAACCAAAGATGGTGACGATGATGCACCTTGGTGCGTGATACACACGGCACGCTCTATTGGCAGCAACGCTTCACACGCGGACTCGATCTCGCCGAGTTCGATGCGGTGGCCACGAACTTTGACTTGGTTATCCGAGCGGCCTAAAAACTCGATCGTCCCATCGGCCCAGAACCGGCCCATATCGCCTGTGCGGTACCAACGTGAGTCCTCCGAGATTACGAACTTAGTTTCGGTGAGTCCGGGGTCGCCGACATATTGTGTAGCTACGCCCAGGCCGCCAATCCACAGCTCCCCCACAGAATAATCGGGACAGTCCTGGCCATTGCTGGACACCACCCGGTACATCTGTTTGGCAAGCGGCCGACCATAGGGAATTGAGGTCCACTCGGGTGACACTACATCGAGGTCGAGACCATTGGACCAGATAGATGCCTCCGTCGCACCGCCCATAGCTAATAGGTGTGCCTGCGGGGTAACCGTGCGCATGCGCTCAGGCAGGCTGGTATCAATCCAGTCGCCAGATAGCAGAACATGGCGTATGCTGCTGAGCTTGCCCGGTGTCCGATCAGCCGCAGATAAAAGCATCTCAAACAAAGTAGGCACCGAATTCCAGATAGTTATGCCTAAACTATCCACCAGCGATACCCACTTCTTGGCGTCGCGGCGCGCATCATCTGGGATGGTTACCAGTTCGCCGCCAGCAGAAAGGAGCCCGAAGGCGTCGTACACCGAGAGATCGAAATCAAAGGAAGATACGCTTAGTAGGCGGTCTGTCGGACCAACGCCCAGGCGACGGTTGATCTCGCTAATGGTGTTCCATGCAGCACCGTGGCAAATCTCGACTCCTTTTGGTGTTCCAGTGGTCCCAGAGGTGTAGATTACATAGGCTGGGTCTTGTGGATGCAGCTGCGGAAGATTGGCTGTGCCGGTAGCGCTCGTGAAATCTACTACCTGAACTGCAGTTTCGCTCAGAACCTTATCGGGTCGGTCAGTAATCAGATGCGTTACTTGGCTTGCCCCCAAGAGAGCGGCAATACGAGATTCCGGTTGCTGTAGACTCACCGGTACATATGCTCCGCCCGCCATCATCGCGGCTAGCGCACCAATAATCTGGCGAGGACCACGCTCCACCATCACTGCAATCAAAGCGCCTCGCCCAACCCCGGAATTCACCAAAGCAGAGGCGATGGTGGTGGCTTGCTCTTCCAAATCTTGGTAGGTAATAACGTCGCCGCTTGCACTGCGAATGGCCGTGGCCTGGGGGTGGCACCGTGCAGCGGCAATCACCTCATCGACAAGGGTGGTGTCAGGCAGCCGCCAAGAGGCAACTTCGGCACGTGACGCTCGACGGGCCTGCGCTCCTGGGCTCTCTACCGGGTCTGAATGCGAGAGATCGTCGGTGATTGCCTTGTCAATCTCCATCACTAGGGTGGCGAAGAGATCGTCCAGCATCTTCTCGGGGAACAACTGTTCAACTGCGTCGCAGACGATTAGGAAGCCGTTGACGGTGGTGAAGACTTGGAGGTCAATCCACACCTGGGGGGTCTGGGAGATCATGTAGCTAATCTCTCCGAAGGTATCTATAAACTCTTGGCCAACCAGTGGGTCTCCCAGGTTGCAGGAGAACACCACGGGAGCCAAAACTTGCTCACCTCTGGAAGCACGTAGGTCTCGCAGCACCCGCACCGCCGAATACTGTGAATGTGACGAATCCTCATAGAAAGAGGCCTGTATATCCTTGAGGTCCTCGCTGAAAGTGCGGCGTGTGGACTGATCGATACTGGTGAGTGTCAGGGCGGTAAAGTCTGCGACGACATTCTTTATCGCTGTGTCTGAACCGCGGTTGAACAGAGGTACGGCCATGAGGAATTTTTTATTCTCGCTCCATTGGCCGATGGTGCGGGCGTAGGCGGTCAGCAACACCATTGCTGGGGTAGTAGCGTGGTGTTCACACACCTCACGCAAGCGCGACCAAGTTGCCGAATCGAATGATCGACTGCGGCGTACAAACCGGTGTGCTTGTTCCTCGTTGGTGCCGTGGCTCATCGGCAAGGTTGGGGCACCCGGCAACTCGGAGAGGCGATTGCGCCAGTATGCCTGGTCACGGTCGATATCGGCGACGCCTTCGCGAGCGTGTCCAGCGAGGTAGCGAGCGAAACTCCACGACGGGTCGGCGTCGGGGGCTTCACCGGTGGCGTAATGGTGGGCGAGGTCGTGCAAGATAATTTGGAAACTCTGCACATCGCACACAAGCAGGTCGATATCGAAGTGAATAACTGCTACATCCTGAGGGAGGAGGCTGACTTCTAAAGATACCACATGGCCGGTAGCTATGTCCAACAGTCGGTGCGAAAGGCGTTCGCGCGTGGATAGCAGAGCTTCTTCGCGCGTGGACTCGTCCATCTTGGTGAGGTCATGAACGAGGATGGTGGGGTGGGGCGGCTCTGGCAGCACATATTGCTTGCCATCTTCGGTGTAGCAGGCGCGCAACATCGGGTGGGAACGTAGCAGCGTCAGCCAGCTTTGTTGCAATCGGTCGATATTGATACTGCGGGATTCGACCTCTACGTAGCCGTGGGTGCCCACCCCGCCCAGTTGCTGCGAGGAATTGCGGCCAATCCAATAGGCGTATTGGACATCTGTGAGGTCAAAGGGTACGGAATCGTCGATGGGAGCGGCAAACCCATCTTTGGGGGACTCAATGGCGTCAGTGCTGTGGTTTGGTGTGGATTCTACAAGCATCTTCGCCCACTGCCTTACCGTTGGGGCGCGCATGAAATCTCCAAAGGAGACGCGGTGTCCCTGTTTCATCCAATCAGCGAGCAGACGGACTGTTGGAAGTGACTCCAGGCCGTGGGAGAGCAGGTTGTCGTCGATGCCGATTTCGGCATCTTCGCCGAGGATCTGGTGGAGCGAGGCGAGGAGTTCTTCGCGAATTTGTTCCTCTTTGATCATGGTCTTGTCCTCTCAGCTTTGTTCGGATTCACGGTCAGTAAATTGCGCTGCCGCGAGAGCACGCAGCTTTTTCTTGTCGACCTTGCCGATGTTGATCAGTGGAATTTCGTCGACAGTGATCACCTGGTCCGGCACCTTGTATCGGGCTACGCCTCGGGTGAGGAAATCATCCAGAATGGCGGAGCGGTTAACGCCTGGTTGGGCGACGATGGCTGCAACGGTGCGCTCTCCCAGTGCTCTATCTGGCATTGGGAAGACGGCTGCAGCACTAATGCCTGGAGTTCCAGACAAGAGTGTCTCGACCTCAGAAGGGGAGACGTTTTCGCCCAGGCGATTGATCTGTTCAACCACGCGCCCGTACAGCACCAGGTTGCCGTCCTCGGTAAGGTAGCCACGGTCACCGGTGCGGAAGAAACCATCCTCGGTGAAACAGTCCGGGGTATCGCGGTTTCCTTCGTAGCCGAAGAAAGTATAAGGGCCCTTTTCTAGTATCTCTCCCGGCTCGCCTCCCGGGCCATCGATTACCAACTCGTCAGCATCAGAGATGGGACGACCTTGCGTGCCAAGAATCACCGCTGGAGGGTCATCAATACGCGTGAACGTAGTGATGCCTTCACCCATGCCATAACCCTGGTGGATACGCACACCGAAACGATCCTGTATTGCCTCACCTAAGCCGTCGTTAAGCGCCGCTGCGCCAATGATAATTCGCTCCAAGGAAGAGAAATCTGCGGGAAACCACTCTGCGGCCTCCACCCACACCTCGGCTACCGCAGGAACTAGTGCAGTCAGCGTGACCCCGTGGGTCGCAATGGCCGGAAACGCCTCATCGAAGGCTGCGCTGGTGCACAGAACCACAGTGCCGCCCGAAAGCAAGGTGCCCAGAATCCCGGGCTGAGCTAAGGCGAAATCATGAGAGGTAGATAGAACCGCCAAGTATACCGTATCTGGCCCGACGCCGCAGCACTGTGCCGCCGCACGGGTGTTATATGCATACGCCTCATGTACCCGGGGAATTATTTTTGGCATGTTCGTGGTTCCGCCAGACAAAAGATTCAGCGCAACGCTGCGTGGATCCGGCCACTTAGTAGGCGGAGAACATTTGGTAGAAATCGGGGCAGTGAAGAGACCTGGCAGAACTCGGTACGAGGACTCCTTGTCGTGCGTGGGTCCGTTATCGGCCCACAGTTCTTTGAGTCCGAGCTCGCCGGGTCCCATAGCCTCTACCATGGCTACGGTGTCAAAACCGAGATGGTCGCGGCCACCGATATAAGCAACTGGGTGTAAAGACTCACACAACGCTGCAACTTCGGCCTCTCTATGCGCGGGAAGCAGCAGGGTTGGGATAGCACCCACGCGCATCAGCGCAAGCAGAGTCACCACATACGCTGCGGTGTTTGGCAGTTGCAGTAGCACGTGGTCTCCTGGCGAGAGGCCGCTTTCTCGTAGCTCCTCGGTGAACACACAAAGTGATTGCTCGAGTTGTGCGTAGGTCAGGTGTGCGTCGTCAGCGATGACAGCTACATGGTCCGAATAAATCTCGGATGATTCGAACAGTTCCTGGCACAGGCTTTTTCGGGCCAGGTGGCCGGTGCCTTCGTAATGCTTCAACACACTGTTGCGGTCGATATCGCGCCCTCTCATGCAAACTCCAAATCAATCGTGCCTGTGCCGGAACGGCAGGTGAGGCCGCCGTCGACACCAACGTGCTTACAAATGCTTAATGTCTTCTCACTGGCCGCAAAATCGATGTCGGTTATGTGGGTAATCCCGTTAGGATGCGGGGTGCTGCGATGGGTATCAATGGCAAAGGGGGTCACGAAAAGCGGGATCGCCCAGTCGTCGGGTGACAGACACCAGCAGGCGAGCCGTCTGCCAGCGGGATCCTTGCGGGAGAACGGGATTGTCAGGCTCTTGGTTTGATGAGAATCAAAAATCTCCTTTATGTGGTCAAATTCCTTGCGCTGCGCCTCCAGTACCACCCGTGAGTACCCCTGTGACATGGTGGCGAATCTGTCATAGGAGTCGACGAATTTTCCATTGCCAGTAAGGTGTAAAAGTTGGCGGAAAAACGGTGGTACGTCGGCTCGCTCTCGTATCTCCAGGTAGGGACCCTCGCAGAAATAAATAAGCGCGCTTGCAGCGTTTTTCTGTTGTCCTGGTTCAACGTCAAAGCCGCGCGAACGGAAGTAATTAATTGAGTTCTCTAGGTCGTCTGCTTTATAGATAATGTGTCCCACATTAGCCATTTCGTTGTTCCCTCTCCGTGAAGAACGGAAGTAGTGAGGGTACGTTCTCCTGTAGCAGGCAGGTGGCATGAGAACCGGCCACGGCATGTATCTGCAGGTTGCCGAGCACGGTCGCTGGCCAATCGATGTCTCCGCCTAGGCTCGGGTAAAAACCAGTTACACCTTCGGTAGGCTGCAGTACGACTACATCACCGAAATAGACATCGGGGACGTAGTCGATGGTTCCGAGTAACGAATGCCGGAAGACATCGTATAGGATGTCCAGCATCCCGCGAGTGGACTCGGAGTCTGTGTCGAATTCACGGATGCTTCGGTAGATGAGTTTGCGGCGCGCCCTGGGACTCAACACCGCCATCTTTTGGAAGAATTCCCCGATATCTGCGTATGGGCCTTCAAGGGTACACAGTTCTTCGTCACTGATATTGCGGTTGATGCCATCAAGGGTGTGCTCCAGGGCTGCTGCGAGGGTTTTGAGGTCGAAGTTCGCCCCCATTGCACTTAGGTCAGCGTTGAAAATGCACCCATAGGCGAGCTCACACAGCAGTTCATTAGTGACCCGGTGCGGGCACTGGTGGGTGCTGATGCAAGTTACCTGGCGCACGTCGCGGCCGAGTTCGGTGAGCGCCTTCGCGGTCTCCAGCGCTAACATACCGCCAATGCAGTAGCCGACCAACTGATAAGATTCCATATCCAACTCATCAAGTTCCTGGGCGTAGCTCTGGGCCAGATCCCTGATCAGCGTACGGGTTGTGTAGTCCAGGAATCGATCTGCGTCACCAGCGGTAAAACCAACGTGGGCAATCTCTGGCTGGCGTTGAAGCAGTTCGGGCATCAAGAACTCGTAGTCCTTCAGGCGGCCAGTGCCAGCGTGGATCATCACGCGGCAGAACGTTGCGTCCTTCGGCAATCGGTATACATGCAGATTTGAAGACCCAGTTGGAGAGCCACTGGCTACAGTAGACAGAGCAGTCAGTTCAGGGGAGGTATGATTAGCAGAATTAACGGCTTTTAATGCTTCGGGTTGACAGCTACTTCCTGCAGCCTGTGCTAGCGCGGAAATGCCTGCGATGGTTGGCACCTTGAGTACGCCACGCATAAGGGCGTCCCACGTGTGCTGCTGTAGGCCAGGTATTTCTTGGCGGAGCCGGGTTACCGTTTCGGCCATGAGCAGTGAGTCACCCCCAAGCGCATAGAAGTCATCATTGCGCCCAACCTCCGTGGTGTCGAGGACATCGCGCCAGATAGTCGCTATCTGCTCTTCCGTTTCGTTGCGTGGAGGATCGATCCGGTTGTTGGGGCTTCCCACCGGTTCTAAGCAGAGTTGCGCTAGGGCCTTGCGGTCTACCTTGCCATTTGAGGTTAACGGCAATTCCGGTAGTACATTGACGGAAGCCGGAACCATGTAACCCGGTAGGTGAGCACGCAGGTAGCCCAGAATGTCTTCACTGTTGAGCGTGGGGACATCGTCGTCATCGGCACCAACGATGATGAGTCGTTGCCCGCATTCGCGCAACGGGTCACTAGTGTTTGGGTACTCCGCGATGCGGTGCATCTGGGTATCCCTGAAGACCTGATCCCACTGCGCGTCCTCGATGAACACCTTGTGTGATTCCGCACGGTGGTCCGTGAAATCAACCAGATTCATCTTGATGGACACCGAGATAAGGGCTGCGTAAAGTTCAGTGATCGGCTCTACTATGACGATCACGCCCCCGGGGCGGCGCAGCTGCTTTAAGCGGGTGAATGACTCCTCGATATTTACTGAATTATGCAGTACGTTGGCGCACAAAATGATGTCGTAACCGCCGAACTCTACATCTTGCGATGTGCAGTCTGAGTTCATATCAAACAGGCCATAGGTCATGGCACCACAATGCGCGAACATTTTTTGGGCTTTATGTAGGAAGAATGTCGAAATATCGGTGAAGCGGTATTCGATTACGTTCTCGGGGAGTCGGCTAACAATTTTTTCCGTCGTAGCACCTATGCCAGCGCCGACCTCGAGGATCCTTACCGGATGATCAGCGTGGTGCTCGGCAATGCCGATCACTGCCTCTGCGGCCGCAGCATTCATCGCCTTGCTAATGCGGTTTTCGCCGTAAATGGTGCGGGCGTTATGGGTATCTCCCTCCGGGAAGAACACCTCGGTGGGACTGATCTCTCCGCGCAACTGGGAAAGAAGCGCCTCAGCTGCGTGCCGTTGGTAATTGAATAATTCCTTACTGTTATTGATTTCCGCTTCCATGTTGCCGAACTGATCCCAGGCCTCTCCGAACACGAAGAAGTCCAGGGTCTGTTGGCTGACAGTCCAACCCTCATCATCCTTAGTGGCTAAGCCTTCTCCAGTCAGAATATTGAGCCAACGGGTTATGAGTTCGCGATACTCTTCGGAGGGATGGATCGCCGCGGTGATTTCCGTAAGAGTGTGGTATTTTCCTGCAACGAGGAAAACACCGGCTTGTTGGAAAGCCGCGAGCAAAGCAGCCATCGCGGCTTCGTTTCCCAGCCGCATCCATGTGGCAAATATTCCCGTGTCAAGGCTCGTATCTGCAGGTGTCCAGCGCTGCTCAAGCATTGTACGGAGCTCCGAGTTTCTGATTTGCCCAGCATCCTTGAGCTCATCTTTGTCGCTCTGTGCATCAGTGACGAAAGCATGTAGTTTAATTGGGTCACTGGTTTCCTGGGTGAGTACTATAGCGCGTTCGACGAAGTCGTTGGATTCGAGGACTCCTTCTATCTCGCCGGTTTCCACTCGATAGCCGTTGATTTTTAGTTGATTGTCCCGACGGCCGTGAAACTCGATTACGCCGTCTGGGCGGTAGCTTCCTATATCCCCGGTATCGTACATACGTGTGCCATGCTTTTCGGAAAAGAAAAATTTCTCTGCTGTGGAGGTTGGATCGTTGAGGTAACCGGTGGCTAGGCTTTCCCCGGAAATATGGATTTGCCCTCGCACCCAGTCCGGACACTCATTGCAGGCCTCGTCGAGCACCCACATTCCTTGGTTGGGTAACGCGGTACCATATGGTATGCTAGTTTCATTTGTGTGACAGGTCATCGGGTGGAAAATCGACCATATTCCGCCCTCCGTGGCGCCGCCGAGGCTGATGAGTTCAGCATTAGGGAAGTGGGGTGCAGCATGCGCTGGGAGAGTGCCCGGGATCCTGTCTCCGGACAGCATAACCAGGTCTAGGCTGAGGATGTTCGGGTGACGGGTCACCTCTACCTCTCGCACAAGCATTTGGAACAGTGCAGGAACAGAGTTCCAGGTATCGACGTTGTTATCAACAAGGAAATCGATCCATTTGCTGGGGTTTCGCGATTCCTCGTCTAACGGCAGGACCAAAGTGCCACCGCTTGCGAAGGTACCGAAGATGTCATACACGGATAAGTCAAAGGATAACTTCGATACCCCCAATACCGTGCGTCTTTTATTTCGGCCGAGGAGATTGTTCACGCTATCTATGGTGTTCATTGCAGCCGAGTGCGTAACGACAACACCTTTTGGAATTCCGGTGCTGCCTGAGGTGAAGATGATGTAGGCGGTTTCGGTGGGGGAAACCGGTGAGGCTATGGTGCCACTGTACTGTATCGGGCTGAGAGTATCGACGTTGATGTTGGAGATATCGGTATTTTCTTCGGAGAAATGAGAATTAGTGATGACGTTGGCAGGACGACACGCTTCTATCATTGAACGTTGGCGGATTGCGGGTTGCTCGTGATCGATCGGCACGTAGGCTGCACCAGTTGATACCACGGCAACAGCGGCAGCTATTTGCCATACTCCGTTACCTAGGACGATGGCAATGTAATCTCCGGGACCGACATCAGAGAGCTCATGCTGTAATGCCCCGACGTAGCCAGCCAGATGTTGGTAGCTGTAGGTTTTTCCGCCACACACCAGCGCTGGCTGGTGTGGGTGCTGCTGGACGTTATCCCAAAACCCGTCGTGGAGGCATCGGGTGGTCTGCTGTACGTGGGTTTTGTGAATGCGGTTACGGATGGCGATCGTCTTATCGGGCAAGTGGACTGAATCAGTTTCCTGCCACGCCGAACCGTCGTCGACCAGGCGATCGAGTAGGTCGGTAAATGACTCCCACATGTCGTCGATCAACGCCGGTTCAAAGACGTCCTCTCGCACGTCCCAGTTGACGTTGCAAGAGCCTCCGTCCTGGAATGCCTGACAGTCAATCCATACCTGCGGCGTTCGGCTTACGCCGGAGACAAGGTTGTAGGCCGGACCATTGTTGTGCGGTGTGTCTGCACCCAACGCGCTGGTGAATACTACCGGGATTACCGCGGGCTGCCCGGTAGTGCGGGCTATATCGCGCAACACGTCAACCCCGGAATACGCAGCGTGTGATAGCTCTTCGGATAGCTGCTCCTGGGTTGCGTGCACGCGCTCACTAAAGGTTCCAGTGTGCGGATGGCAAGCATGTAGGGTCATCTCGGTAAAGTCTCCGATAATACGGTTGATTCCGGCAATGGCAGAATCTCGGTTCATCGAAGTGACATTGACGCAAAAGTCACTTGTGGAGGACCAACGGCGCAGTACATCGGCGTAGGCGGTAAGTAGCGTCGCCGAAGGAGTGACGCCGTGAGTGCTTGCTGCGTCGGTGAGCTTTGACCATGCTGCTGGCGAGCATCGCCAGGTACGCCGGGTGAAACGCACCGGCATTTCGGATGTGCGATCGGCTGAGGTCAGCGTCGGCAGTAAGGGTTTGCCGGACAACGAGGGGATGATCTCGGACCAGTACTTTTTTGCATTGGTGCGTGCAGCGAAGCCAGCGGCACTCTGGCTGTGGTGGTTACGGGAGGTGATTATATCCCGAAACGTGGTGTCCTCTAGTTCCGGTAGAACGTTACCTGCGTAGAGAGTTAGAAGTTCCTCGACCATCACCCTCACGCTTACAAAGTCGGCGATGATCATGTCCACCGAAAACTGTAGGATGCTGCATTCGTCAAATTGCAAAAGCTGGAATTCGTGCAGTGGCCAGGTGCCCAACGGGTAGCTACGGTTTTCCAATTTTGCGCGGTGACGAAGATACTCGGCGTCCGGGACATCTGGGTTGTGGCCCGCGAGGTCTACAGCTTGTAGCACCGGCAAACTGCGAGATTTAACCACCTGCAGCGAATCCGGTGGAACGACCACTGCAGAGAGCATGTCATGGCGCTGGATGAGTTCGTGCCAGGCCTGTTCAAGGCGGCTGCGATCAAGGCGTTCCGTTCGTATTTCGGCGTAGCTGTGGCACCCGGTGCCACCCAGATCATAGCCTTCGTTCTGACCGGTTGCGTATGCGCGCTGAATATCGGTCATGGGGAAGGGGGCGAACCGTGCTTGCTCATCATGCGGAACGGCCTCCCGCTCACGCAACCATGCCAAAACCTTTTCCTTATTTGACCTTAAGGCCGCGAGGTCTTCCTCGCGCAAGGAACCCTTGGGTGAACGGTAGTTGAGTCGATCGCCGTTCACCCATAGCGCTATACCGCGGGATTCAAGGTCGTTAATCAGCGCTGTGACATCCATGTTATCTCTCCTGTGTTCCGGTGGTTGGGGTTGTTTCGCTCAATGGGGGAGGTATGAGACTCCCCCAGCGGCCACATCAGACTCTCGAGACTGAGTGGTTCGGCATGCATAGCTGCTTGGACGGTACATGTGGGACCCAGTAATTGTCCGGTGCGCGCCCAGACTGCGCACAATGCCAGGAGGTATTCGGCTTCTTGCGCTTCGTTCTTGGAGCACGCCAACTTGTCATATACTTCGTTCAGAAACTCCGCAATGCCTGCAGGCCAGGTATGGTCGTAGAGGGCGACACGGGTAACGCACGGCTCGATAAGGAGATTCTCATGCAACTGTAGAGTGCTCAAACGATCATCGGCAGCAGTGCTTAGCAAGCCAGCTTGATCTCGTGGGATTGGGGTGTTTGGGTGCCAGATGATGGTTCCGTCAGTCTCGGTGAGCACCAGATTTCCGGCGTGCGTGAAAACAGTTATTCGATGCCCCACGTGAGCGAAATCGTCTGGCTTTTCTGGGTCGTTGTGATTAACCACGCGCAAGCAGAGCGGGGTTTTGCGTATCGAACCGGTGAGCGTAGTGAATATTCCGGTAACTTGGGTGTCGTCATCAAAGCTCCATGGGGTAAAACCGCCGGTAATCCTTCCGATGATATCGAGCGTTGAGAATAGAAAGTGAATGCTACATTCGGCGTCTATGTGGATGATTTTGAACTGCCTGGTTAGTGTTGTTGTGATTTCCAAGTACCGGGATATGGTTGGATTCCAGCGGTAGAAGGTGTTGAGCTTGAACTGCACGTTATTTTTCGCTGCCATCCGGTAGCAATCTACAGAGTCTTTCTTGTGGATCGGGTGCTCCATCACTACATGCTTGCCACGGCTTAAAAACTCTAGGGCGAGCTGCGTGCCGGAACCGCCAACGACGCTAGATCTGACCACCACACAGGCAAGATCAAAAGCGGGGAGATCTTCGATCTTGGTACACAGAGGTACGCCTAGCTGCTCTGCCAGCCGGCGCGACTGTTCGCTGCCCTGAGATAGGATTGCTACCAGCGAAAATTTATCCGCAAGCTTTTTTATCCCGTTGATGTATATACGGCCAAATGTTGTGCCGCATACGACGACGCGTACAGTGTTCATGCGACGGGCCTTTCTAGGTTCTGAGCCGAAATACCGGGGTTTTAAATGAAGCCTGCATCGTCGTCATCACTCCATTGAGGTGCGTCGGTAGTTGCTGTAGGGCCGACGATTTTAATGTCGACGTTGTAAGAGGCCAGTGACGAGAGGACAGTTTGAGGGGCCGGCAGCTCATAGCCCCATTTCGGCCCGGTTAGTAGTTCGTCGCGGATAACGCTTTTTGTCGCTTCCGCAACAAAAAGAGCGGTGATGAAGGTGGAGTCCGGTGCGTGGACACTGCCTGAGACGCGAACAGGGCGGCCCCGTAGGGTGCCGTGGACAGTGGCTTGGATGGCAAACCAGTGGTTCTTTCCGGCATCGAGTTTGGTCTTCGCTGCAGCTATGTCTGCGCACAAATTCATGAGCGTGGTTGGGTCTGATATGTCGGTTTGTGAGAGCGCACGTAAAAGTAACTGCTGGGTGTCCCGGTCCGGTATGGCCGTGACCCCTATGAGGCGCGGAATAGAGAAATCTTGGGCCACCTTGCGTAGCTCGTTGGTGACGAACGGGCTTGCTATGAGTCCGTCATCGCTTGGGAAAGGTTCCAGATCTTCAGCGTGGATGCTCCCAGGTTGGTAAGCCACGAGGTCGCCGTCGACAATCATCTTCCCAGGATGTCCGTAGGAGTTGTGGGTACTTAGCACCACATCGACCAGACCCGACAGCCCGCCCCGGTCGCGTCCACCAGTGTAGAGAGTTACCGATTGACAGTCGTCGATTAGGCCCGCCAGGTGGCGTAGTAATAGACCGCTGAGACCGGGGGTAGCGCCGGCGTTGACCACGCACGGACGGTTGGTGGGATAGTTGTCGAATGAGTTGGCTCCGAACGGGTCTATATAGCCCACTGAGTCTGGTAGTGCCGACGCTACTGAGGTCTTGAGAAGACATGACGGTCCGGCGCAGTTGACGACGACATCAAGGTCACGGGAAAATTTGTTGACAGATTCCTCGTCGTGAGCGTCAACGATAGCGGTGCGCTCATCTGATGTGTGGTGAGACCGATTCCCGCAGTTCACCATATGTCCGCTAGCGCGCAACAGTGTGGCTACTTGGCGGCCTACTTCGCCATGCGAACCGAGAACCCCCACTCTTGCCGTCTCTCCTGTGCGAACCACTCAATGTCCTTTTCTTAGCGAGCACATAACGCCAGCTAGGGCCTGTTTAGGTTAGGCTACCCTGCGCGGCAATGAGTTGCAATAGATAGAGGGTAAAACGGCTCTTCCCAATCTAGAGTGCGTAGCAACATAGCTACCTGGCTGGGGGTAGGGGTCGTTGGGCCGGGTCAAAAGGATAGGCAGGGGGTGTTTTGGTGGTGTCGTGGCATAGCAAGAGGCCCTAGACGGTGCAAGATGGTCGTTATCACACAGTCCATCCAGCCACCTAGGGCCCTGACCATGAACTTGTGCAGGTATCAAGCTCCGGGTTTCGTAGAGGCTGTTTTTCTTGGTTTTCTACGCCACAGAGGATGCGACAGCGGTGGTGGACTTCCTTGATACGTACCCCACGTTGGGCGACTTCTTTCCGATTGCGTACATCGACGGCGACGACTACGCCGTCCTGCAGCGCACCGCCGACGGAGTCTTGTGCGGCCGCTACGACGCACTCGACAACGAATGGTGGGAGCAGCCCGCACAATCGTTCACCGAATGGTTCTATGCGATGGCTGCCCCACGCCAGAACAACGCACAGCCCGTGCATCCGCGCTTGCCCAACACCACAGCCTCGGCACCCTCACACTGATTGAAACCTACACATCCAAGGTGAAAAAGACCCTGGATGCCTGGAACCTCAGAATCACACTCACCGCCACACCCGCACACCGCATCCCACACGTTGCCGCCACGCGCCTGAAAGAACTCCGTGCTAAAAGAACCGCCAAACCAGGAGTGCGCATCACCTACAGAGCCAAAGGCCCCAACACACTCTCCATTACCGATGACGCGACCACGATTGCCAACATGCGCGCAGTACTCGAATCCACCAACACCACCGACCTACTCCAAGCCGCCAACGACATCTTCTTCAAAGAAGGCACTGGTTCCACACCCGCAGTGCGCACCCAAGTCATCATCACATTGAATGAGTTGGACCAGATCATTAACGGCGACGGGGACGAAATAGAACTCAACCTCACCAACGGTGCGCGCATGACAGGCGCGGAATTCCTCACCCACAAGTTTGCCGAAATTGGCTATGCCACCATCGTCCACCCCATTGAAGGACCCATCAACACTTGGCGGCTATCGCGTGGGGCAAACCTCAATCCTTCAAACAACACCACCCACAAACCACAACAAGGTACGCGGGGATTTCGGGGATCCCTGACCACGGTTAATGTGCCACAACATGCTGCGGGGTGTACCGGGACTCTTAAGCTCTTAAAGAACGAGACCCGCCAACCGGAGGACGGTTGACGGGTCAGTCGGCGTGGGTGGTGCGTGAGCTAGTGGCCGGTACCGATTTCTAGGTGCATGCCCGGAACCGAGTTGATGAGGTTGCGGGTGTACTCCTGCTGGGCGTTTTCGAAGATATCGTCGGCGGTGCCCTGTTCGACGGCCTGTCCCTTCTTCATGACCACTACGTCGTCGGCGGTCTGGCGGACCACCGCGAGGTCGTGGGTAATGAAGAGGTAGGACAGGCTGAGCTCTGACTGCAGCTCCGCGAGGAGCTGGATGATCTGGTTCTGCACCAGCACGTCGAGGGCGGAGACGGCCTCATCGAGGACGATGACCTCCGGGCGCAGCGCCAGCGCACGTGCAATGGCGATACGCTGGCGCTGGCCGCCGGAAAGCTCGTTGGGGTAGCGGCGCATGGCGGAGCGGGGCATGGAGACCATGTCGAGAAGCTCGGCCACGCGAGCCTCGCGCTCCTTGCGCGAGCCCACCTTGTGCAGCGCCATGGGTTCCTCGATGCACTTGTAAATCGAATACATCGGATCCAGCGAGCCATAGGGGTTCTGGAAGACCACCTGCATCTTGCGGCGGAGCTTGAACAGTTCCTGCTTCGATAGCGTCGAAGTATCGTGGCCTTCGAACTCGATGGTGCCGGAGGTCGGCTCCAGCAAGCCCAATACCATGTTGGCCACCGTGGACTTACCGGAACCGGACTCGCCCACCAACGCCAGGGTGGTGCCGCGGCGGATGTCGAAGGAGACATCGTCGACAGCCTTGAGCAGCTTCTTTCCACCGCGCTGGCCGCGGATATCGAATTCCTTGGTGAGGTTGCGGACCGAAATCACCGGAGCCTGCGCGGAAGCAGAGTCCGCGGTTGCGGTGCCCTGCTTGACGGCGGCGCCGATCGCCCCACCTGACTTCAGCTCCTTGGCCTTCACACCAGCTTTCTTGGCCGCGCGGATGCGGGAAGAGGCGAGGGAGGGGGCGGCGTCGACAAGCCGGCGCGTGTACGGATGCTGCGGGGAGCGCAGGATCTCGCGCGAGGGGCCCGACTCGACGATGCGGCCGCGGTGCATCACGATGAGGTGCTCCGCGCGCTCGGCCGCCAGTCCGAGGTCATGGGTAATGAAGAGCACCGCGTTACCCAGCTCCTCCGTGAGGTGCTCTAGGTGATCCAGGATGGTTTTCTGCACCGTCACGTCGAGGGCGGAGGTGGGCTCGTCGGCGATGAGCAGCTTCGGTCGTGCGGCGAGGCCAATAGCGATGAGCGCGCGCTGGCGCATACCGCCGGAGAACTCGTGGGGGTACTGCTTGGCGCGGCGTTCGGCGTCGGGAAGCCCGGCTTCCTCCAGAAGCTCCACCACGCGTTCGTGGCGCTTAGAGCCCTCCACCACGTGGTTGGCCTTGAGAGACTCCTCAACCTGCGTGCCGATGCGCCACACTGGGTTGAGGTTGGACATCGGATCCTGCGGGACCAGTCCAATCTTGTCACCGCGCAGCGATTCGAATTGCTTGTTGTTGTAGTGAGTGATGTCCTCGCCCTCAAAAAGGATCTGGCCGCCGGTGACCTTACCGGTGCCCGGCAGCAGGCCCAGGATGGACATGGCAGTCGTGGACTTACCGGAACCGGACTCACCCACAATGGCCACGGACTGGCCCGGGTAAATGGACATGTTGACGCCACGCACTGCCTCAACCACACCGGTGGACGTGGTGAAGGAAATGTGGACGTCCTTCATTTCAAGAAGTGGCTTAGTCATTAACGCTTCCTCGCCTTCGGATCGAGTGCATCGCGGACGACGTCACCCATCATGATGAAGCTCAACACGGTCAGGCCCAACGCGCCCGCCGGGTAGAACAGGACTGCCGGGGCCACGCGCAGGGACGCCTGTGCGTCGGAGATGTCGCCGCCCCAGGACACGAACGTCGGCGGCAAACCGATACCCAGGAAGGACAAGGTAGCCTCCGCCACGATGTAGGTACCCAGCGCCACGGTGGCATAGGAAATGATGGGGGCGGCAGCGTTCGGCAAGATGTGGCTGAACAGAATGTGCCAATTCGATGCACCGATGGAGCGCGCGGACTGGACGAACTCCTCGTTCTTGATGGAGACCACCGCACCGCGCGTAATGCGGGCGATGGACACCCAGCCGAACAGGCCCAAGACCAAGACCACCGTGACGATGGTGCGGTGCTCCTTGAACATCTGCATCACCACGATGGCGGCCAGCACCAGCGGGATAGCGAAGAAGATATCGGTAATACGGGAGAGGACGGAGTCGATCCAGCCGCCGAAGAAGCCGGCGATAGCACCGATGAGGGAGCCCAGAATCACGACAAGAATCGTCGTGAGGACACCCACGGCTACCGACGCCCGCGCACCGTAAATGACGCGCGCATAGATGTCGCAGCCCTGGCGGTTGAAGCCGAAGGGGTGGCCTGGCTCTGCAGGGGCGAGGGACTTGGACAGCTCGCACAGGCGAGGATCCGTGTTGGTGAACAGGCCAGGGACAACGGCCATGAGGACAGCCACGAGGATCATGACGGCCGCGATCCAGAACAGTGGGCGGCGGCGCAGGTAGCGCCAGGCCTCGCCCCACTGGGAGGAGGGAGCGGATTCGTCCTTGACGGCGTCGACGGCGCCGAGGCCCGTCTCGTCGGTTTCGGAGACGAAGTGCTCTTGGCCCGGGTAATGGGTGGTTTTCTCGAAGTTAGGCATAGCGGATCCTCGGATCAAGTACGGCGTAGAGGAGGTCAACAAGCAGGTTGGCAATGATGTAGATGATCACCAGAACCGTCGTGAAGGAGACGATCGTTGTCGGCTCACCGCGCAAGATGGCCTGGTACATGGTGCCGCCGACGCCGTTGATGCCGAAGATGCCTTCGGTAACAATCGCGCCGGTCATGAGCGCACCGATGTCGGCGCCGATGAAGGTGGCCACCGGGATGAGGGAGTTGCGCAGCACGTGGCGGCGGGTCACCGCGCCGTTGGACAGGCCCTTGGCGCGGGCGGTGCGCACGTAATCGGCGCGCAGGTTCTCCGCCACAGACTGGCGGGTCAGGCGGATGACATACGCCAGCGAGAGGGCGCCGAGCACCATGGCGGGCATGAGCAGCGACTTCACCGAGGCGTTGGCCCCGACGGTCACCGGTAGCACGCCCCATTTAATGCCCACGATGTACTGGAAGACGAAGCCGATGACGAAAGACGGCACGGCGATGACGAGCAGCGAGATGACCAGCACGGTGGAATCGAAGAAACCACCGCGGCGCATGCCGGCAACAACGCCGAAGAAGATGCCAAAGATGGACTCAAAGATGATCGCCATGATGGTGAGCTTGACGGTGACGGGGAAGGCATTGGCCATCACCTGGGTCACGGGCACGCCAGAGAAGGTGGTGCCGAAGTCCAGCATGAAGATGCCCTTGATGTAGAGCAGGTATTGGATGATGAACGGCTTGTCTAGGTTGTATTCCGCTTCGATGCGGGCGCGGGCAGCCTCGGTGAGGCCGCGGTCGCCGCCGAGGGCCTCGACGGGGTCGCCGGGCATCAAGAAGACGAGTGCGTAGATGAGCAGGGTGGCTCCGAAGAACACCGGGATCATCTGGAGCACTCGGCGCCCGATATAGCGCAGCATAGTGTGGTCCTTTACTCGTTGTGGGCAGGTGCTTGTCGACGCCCTCCTTAACAGGGCATCCACGTAGCTCATAAGAATTTTAGTGTGTGATCCATGCCGTTGAGAAATCTATAGGGCGTTTCGGATCACACCCTGGGGTAAAACGCGGGGCGACCCCCGCTGCCGGTGGCCGCGGGGGTCGTGTGAAGAAACGGGAGGTTACTTCTTGGTGATGTTGTAGTACACCGGCTGGGACTTCCAGGAGAAGACAACGTTGTCGACGTTTTCGGAGTAACCGCCGGTGGCGTTGGAGTACCACAGCGGGATGGACGGAAGATCCTTGAACAGGATGGCCTGGGCCTCGTTGTACTTCTTGGTGGCCTCATCGTCAGACTTGGCGGTCAGAGCTTCCTCGAGCAGCTTGTCGAACTCGGGGTTGGTGTAATCGCCGTCGTTAGAGGAACCACCGGTCTTGTACAGCGGGGCAAGGAAGTTGCCCTGGCTCGGGTAGTCTGCCTGCCAACCGGTACGGAAGGCGGTCTTGATGGTGCGGTTGGTGACTTCATCGCGCAGGGACTTGAAGTCTGGGTACGGAGCGCCAACGGCTTCGATGCCGAGGGTGTTCTTGATGGAGTTGGCGGTGGCGTCTACCCAGCTCTTGTGGCCGCCGTCGGAGTTGTAGGCGATTTCCACGCTCGGGTTGTCCCACTTCTTGATCTTGTCCGCTTCGGCCCAGAGCTTCTTGGCCTTTTCAGGGTCGTACTTAAGGACCTCGTTGCCCTTAATGTCCTCGGAGTAGCCCGGCAGAACCGGGGAGGTGAAGTCCTTGGCTGGGGTGCGGGTGCCCTTGAAGATGGTTTCGGTGATCTCCTCGCGGTTGATGGCGTGGGAGATGGCCTGGCGGCGCAGGGCGCCTTCCTCGCCGGAGAAGTGCTCGAGGTTCTCGCCCAAGGTGAAGGACTGGAACACGGCGGTGGGCTGGTTGACTGCGCGCTCGCCGAGGTCGGTCTCGTAGACGTCGAAGGCGGAGTCCGGGACGGCATCGAGGACGTCCAAGTTGCCGGAGAGCAGGTCTGCGTAGCCGGCGTCCTGGGATGCGTAGAAGACGAACTTGATGCCGTCGTTCTGCGGGGTCTGGCCGCCCTTGTATTCCTCATTCGGAACGACGGTGGCGTCCTGGTTGTGGTTCCACTCGGACAGCTTGTACGGGCCGTTGGTAATCGGGTTCTGGCCGTAGGCGTCCATGTCGTCGTACGCAGACTCGTGGAGCGGGTAGAACGCGCTGTAGCCCAGCTGTGCCGGGAAATCCTGCTCCGGGCTGTTGAGGGCGATGGTGAAGGTGAGATCGTCGACGACCTTGAGGCCCTCAAGCTTCTCGACGCCCTCCTTAAAGCCCTTGATGTTGGAGAAGAAGGACGCATTGAGCTGGTCGTTAGCCACTGCGTAGTTCCACGCATCAACGAAGTTGTTCGCGGTGACCGGGGAGCCATCGGAGAAGGTGGACTCCTTGAGCTTGACGGTGAACTCGGTGTTGTCCTTGTTCGGCTCGATGGATTCGGCGAGCTCGTTTTGTGCTTCGCCCTCGCCGTCGTAGTAGACGAGACCGGAGTAGAGCGAGTCAACGATACGGCCGCCGCCGGTCTCGTTGGTGTTCGCCGGAATCAGCGGGTTCTGCGGCTCGGAGCCGTTAACGATGACGTAGTTGTCACCGGCCCCGGAACCGGACGCGGAGTTGGATCCGGAATCATCGCCACCGCATGCCGCGAGGGTGAGCGGCAGGGAAGCGGCGGAAAGGACGGCAAGCGTCTTCTTGAGCGTCATGTGGGTCTTAGACCTCCGTGGTGCGAAAGATGTAGAAAACCTGTGGTTTTGGTTTGCTATGAAGCTACCGCGTGACGCATCTTATATACAAGGAATCGGAAAATATGTCCTGTGATAAAAGCTATAGTTCGCTAGATATTTTCCTACAACCTGCGTTTTCCTCGGAGAATAAAAAAGTACCCCACCCCCTGTGTGGGGTAGGGCACTGCTCGTGAGTGTATGTTACGTACTTCGCATCCAGTGGGTAAGGGTGTGCACGAAACTTCGCGGGTTCTCCAGGAACGGCAGATTCTTTGTGCCCGGAATGGTCGTGGCTGTAAAACCCCCGCGGCAGCGCCGCGCCGCACGGCGTGCCACCGGGCGCCACAGCAGCTGATCGGCGTGGATAAACAGAACCGGTGCGTTCACCGTCAGATCGAGCCAGCTCAAGGGCACCGCGGCCGTGCGGAGGCGGTGGTTCCACAAAATACCGCGGCGCACGTTACCAATCTGGGAGGCCGCAACCCTCAGGCGCAGCGTCTCCTCACGCTCACCGCCCCCAAAGGACCCCAGCGCATCGAGGTCCAGCTCCCTGCGATACGTGGATTCCCGCATGAGCAGGCTTGGAGCGTGCAGCCAACCCAAGCGGCACAGCGTCGAACGCAGCAAAAGCCACCCGAAATCCCAGGGGCGGGCAGCTACCGCGCGGCGCAGGTCTGCCGGGTGCGCAGCGGAGACCGACACCAACCCGCGCACGCGCTCCGGGCGTTCGGTGGCCAACGCCCAAGCCACCGCGCCGCCGGTATCGGCGCCGATGAGGAAAGCGTCGTCGTGCCCCAACGCTCGGATTGCGCCACTGACATCACCCACCGCAACACGGATGTCTTGGCCTGGCTCCAGTGGGGGCTTATCTGACATTCCAAAGCCGCGCATGTCGAGGGCGGCGACGTGGAAGCCGGCGTCGGCAAGCAGTGCGATGACCTCCCTAAAGTCGAACCATCCGCCGAAGGATCCGTGCAACAGCACGACGAGGGGATTGTCCGGATCACCGGCGGTTGCCGCGTGGAGGCGGATACCGCGCGTGTGGAGAAACTCATGCTCAAAGGGGCCATCGAGTTCCACCACAGAGGGGGACAGGGAGGTCATTGCCGCAGGCCTTTCTATAGACGAAATCCGCCCCACAGCGAGGTTGTGCGCTTGGGGCGGGGAGGAGGAGAGAGAAAGGACCCTAAAGATTTAGGTGTAGAGGCCGCGCTCGATGGACTTTTCGGCCTTGCCCGGAACCAGCTTCTTAAGTTCCTTCGTGGACTCAATGGTCTTCTCCGGTGCCTTCACCTGCTTGATCTGCTTGAAGCCGATAAAGGCCACGATGGCGGCGAGGACCACCATGATCAGGAAGACAATGAGGAAGGCAGCCCAGCGGTCAAGCCACTTCGCCAGCAGCTCCGCCAGGAAGAAGAAAAAGAAGAAGGAGCTGTACAGCGCCACGGTGCCGGCAACGCCAAACATGCCCGCACCGATGCCGCCCTTCTTGGCGGACGCAGCGAGCTCAGTCTTAGCCAGCTCAACCTCGGAGCGCACCAACTGGGACATCTGCTCGGTGGCATTGGAGACCAGCTGGCCGATGGATGCTTCGCCGCGGCGGGAGGTGTCGGCATCGCTCAAGGGGATGCTGTCGACCTTCGGGGCGAACTGGTTGGACCCGTCAGTGAATAGTCCGTCGTTGCTCACGGTTAAAAACTCCTACTGTTTTGTCGCAATCTATATCGGCCATAGTAATGAACTTTTCAGAGTTCATGTGGTGCGGCCCGCAATTATGGGTACGGCGTTATTGTAATGGGTATGCCTAGTTCTGACCCGCTGACCCCGCTGATGACCCTATCTGGGGTAGAGGAGGGTGCTGCTGCGGCGGTCGATGCCATCGCCCGAGTCCACCGCCGGCCCGCGGGTCTGCGCAAGTTCGAGGTCATCTCCTCAGAGTCCTTGCTGCGTGGGGCGCGGACGTGTGCGGCGATCGACGGCGCGCCGCTCGCGCGTGACGGAGTCCCCCCAACCGTCAGCGCCTACTCCCTCCTTGCCCCGGAGGTGCAGGCCTCCACCGTGCGCACCTTTGCGCGCGCTCCGCTGCAGGTCTTGGCCCGAATCGACGTCGCTGCGGGCGGTCCTGGGCGTCCCGCACGTGACTCGGCCGTGGCGCAGGCGCTGGCGCAGCTCATCACGCGCGGCGCCGGCGTGGATTTTGACCGACTACTGCCGGTGGTGCTTCATGCCGAGATTGCCGCGCGCTCGCTCTTCGGTGAAAACAGCACCGTCGTCGCCCTCGTTGCCGCGCGGGCGGCGGCTATCCACACCGGCTTTGATCCGCGAGGGTTTGCGGTTCCCGAGACCTACCTCAACCGGCATCGCGCCGCGTACCGTGAGGCGCTGATGGGCTATGAGGACACCCCCGCGGAGCTGTTCACGCTTCTGTTCAACGCGTGGACTGCGGGTGCTGAGGAAGCTGACGGTATCGCCCGCGCGGCCTGAGTCTGACGCGCAGACCTAGTCCGCGCGTTGCCGCGCCAGCAGCACGCCACCCACCACGAGCGCTGCCACCCCGGCCACGACCGCTGAGCCGATGCCCACCTCTTTGGCGCTGGGCGCGGTGAATAGCGGTACCGGGTGTTTAAAGGTGCGCGTCTCCCAGCCGTTGTCCGCTGCATGTTTCTTGAGCAGACGGTCGGGGTTGACCGCGATGGGGTGGCCCACCTGCTCCAGCATCGGGATATCCGTGGCGGAATCGGAGTAAGCAAAGGATGCATTGGGGTCGACGTTGAGCTTCGTGGCCATACGGGCTAAGGCTTCTGCCTTCGCGCCGCCTTTGCAATAGAACAGTATTTCCCCGGTGAACCGACCGTCTTCTTCGGCAAGTTCGGTGGCTACGACGTGTTCGATGCCCAGCTCCTGTGCGATGGGTTCAACCAGCACGCTTGCCGACGCCGAAATGATCACCACCTCATGTCCCTTCTCCCGGTGCGCGGCGATGAGCTCGCGTGCTTCGGCGTAGATCGCGGGGGTGACCACCGTGTGCATGGTGTCCACGGCGATGTCGTGGACTTCCTTGACTGACCATCCGGCCACCATGGCGGCGAGCTGATCGCGGGTGGCATCCATGTGCTCACTGCTGTGCCCGGCAAGCATATAACTGGCCTTGGCGAGCGATAGTTGCAGCGCCTCGGTGTGCGTAATGAGACCGTTATGCATGAACTCGCGGCCGAAGGCATAGGCCGACGAGGTGGCAATGATGGTTTTATCCAAGTCGAAGAACGCAGCGATTCGAGTGCTATCGCTGGGGGTAACGGGATGTTCAATCATGGAGAAATGCCTGCCAATATGCGTGCGGATTACGCTGCTCATCGTAGCCAGTTAGCAGCGCACAGAGGGAGAAGGCAGGCGATCTTAGAAGATTCTCAAGGAATATTGCGTCGTGCTGTTGTCATCTTTTCCCAGCCGTGCCATAATGTGTGGTGCAAGGCCCCGATATACAGTGCGGCCTGCCCCGGCGCACCCCCCCCGATGCCGGGTTACAGATGGCCCGCGCACACCCCCCCGAGGCGCGGGCCATCACCTATTTCTGCCGAAACGGCGGTTGCCCGTTTTCAACGGGGTTAGGCCATAACACTCGCCGGTCGCAGCCTCAGCGCTTCGTTCGTGCGGCGCGCAGACCGTTCAAGATCACGATGACCTCGGCAACCTCGTGGACCAACACCACGGCCGCCAGGCCCAGCACGCCGGTTATCGCTAGTGGCATCAACACGATGATGATGGCCAGAGACAGCACGATGTTTTGGTTGATGATTCTGCTGCCTCGGCGGGCGTGCTGCAGCGCCTGGGGGATCAGCCGCAGATCGTGGCCGGTGAAGGCGACGTCAGCGGACTCGATCGCGGCGTCAGAGCCGGTCGCTCCCATCGCTATGCCCACCGTCGCGCCCGCCAGTGCCGGCGCGTCGTTGATGCCGTCGCCGATCATCGCCGTCGGCGTCTTGGAGGAGAGTTCGGCGACGATGCTTGCCTTGTCCTCCGGTCGCAGCTCGGCGCGCACGTCGTCGATTCCGGCGATTTCAGCCAGCGCCCGGGCGGTGCGAGTGTTGTCACCGGTGAGCATGCTTACTTCCACGTCGTTGTCGTGCAGGGCCTTCACGGCTTCGGGCACCTCGGGCCGCAACTCGTCGCGGACCCCGATCGCCCCGGCGAGAGCGTCATCGACGGTGACCAGGACGCAGGTCTGGCCCTCGGACTCCATGCGCTCAACGTCCGCTTTCAGTGGTCCAGCGTCGATCCATCGGGGGCTGCCCACCAGCACCCGTCGGCCTTCGACGGTGCCGCCGATGCCATGCCCAGCTTCCTCGCTGATGTCCAGGGCAGCGGGTGCTTCGGGCCCCGCTGCCGCGATCGCCGCGGCGAGGGGGTGCGTCGATTGCTGCTCAACTGCCGCCGCGAAAGTAAGCACCTGCGCCCGATTGAATCCGTCTGCCGGGACCACGCTGGTAACCTCGGGCTGGTTGCGGGTGAGGGTTCCGGTCTTGTCCACCGCTAGGTGACGGATGCCGCCGAGCCGCTCGAACGCTGCGCCGGACTTGATGACCACGCCGAACTGGCTGGCTGCCCCGATCGCGGCCACGACTGTCAGCGGCACGGAGATCGCCAGCGCGCACGGCGACGCTGCGACCAGGACTACCAGCGCACGGGTGATCCACGTCTCAGGGTCGCCCAGCAGCGAGCCGATCACGCCGACTAGCACCGCCAGGATCATTACCCCGGGCACGAGGGGCCGGGCAATCCGGTCGGCGATCCGGGCGCGGTCGCCCTTTTCCGCCTGCGCCTGCTCGACTAGGTCCACGAGTGTGGTCAGCGAGTTGTCCGTTCCAGCTGCGGTCGTCTCGACCTCCAGCGAACCGGCGGAGTTGATCGCTCCCGCAGGCACTTCGTCGCCGGGCGCAACCTCCTCCGGAATGGATTCTCCGGTGATCGCTGAGGTGTCAAGGCTGGAGCGCCCGGACCGAATGATGCCGTCCGTGGCGATCCGCTCCCCGGGGCGCACGAGCATTAGCTCGCCAACCTCGAGGTCCTTCGCTGCGACCTCGGCCGCTGTGCCGTCGCGCAACACCGTCGCGGTCTGCGGTACCAGCTTTAACAGTGCCCGCAGTCCGCTTTGGGCCCGGTCCATCGCCTTGTCTTCCAGTGCCTCGGCGATCGAGTACAGGAACGCTAGCGCCGCGGCCTCTCCGACGTAACCGAGGATTACCGCGCCGACCGCGCTGATCGTCATCAGCAAACCAATGCCGAGCTTGCGCTTCGTGACAAGGTTTCGGATCGCTCCAGGCGCGAACGTGTATGCGCCTAGCAGCAGACCGACCCAGAACAGTACTGTCGCGGGTGTCTCGAGCCCGGACCAGTCCAGCGCCAATCCTGTTATGAGGGCTACCCCGGAGAAGATCGGTAGCAGTAGCTCAGGGTCCTTCCACCATGGCCGATCGAGCTCGTCAATCTCCGTGGCGGGTTTGTGTTCGCATCCACATGCTGAACTCATGCGTCCGCTCCCTTCTCGCCGCATCCGGGCACCGAGCACTCAGGGTCGATGCACGGGGCGTTTTCGTCGACGGCCAACGTCGCGTTTACCAGCGCGTTGAGCGCTGCCGTGAGGTGTGGATCGGCAATTTCGTAACGGGTCTTGCGGCCCTCCGGCTCGGCGACGATGATGCCGCAGTCACGCAGACAGGTCAGGTGGTTCGAGACGTTCGAGCGGGTCAGGTCCAAGTCGCGCGAAAGCACGGCCGGGTAGCTCGGGCCGTCGAGTAGGGTCATTAGAATTCGGGAACGCGTCGGATCGGCCATGGCCCGGCCGAGCCGGTTCATGACGTCGAGGCGTGAAGCAATAGTCAGCATGTGCTGAACTATATAGCGAGTGATGAACTATGCCAAAGTGCGAAGAACCCGCCGCTCGCTCTGGCGCTACCGGCGACGGTCGTCAGCAGCCCGCGACAACCGCGGCAACCGGCAGGAACTGCCTGCGTTTTGCGCATCGGCTAAGCTGCCTTCCCGCCGTATAAAGCGCAAAAAGGAGCAGTTGGCGTGACGGATTCGTTGGGTGCGCAGAAGATCCGTCGCGCGGTGCTGATTGTGACGCTGCTGAACCTGGCCTACTTCTTCGTGGAGTTCGCCGGTTCGGTGGCCATTGGCTCCGCGTCCCTGTTCGCGGATTTCGCGGACTTCCTCGAAGACACCGCGATTAACTTGCTGGTGTTTTCGCTGTGGCCTGGCCTGCGGCCCGCCGTCGCACGGCGGGAAGCGTGCTCGCCGCGCTGATCCTCATCCCGGCCATCGCCGCGATTGTCACCCTGGTGGCCAAAATCATGAACCCGGTCGCACCGTCGCCGGAGGGGCTGACGGGTATCGCAATCGGCGCCCTGATTGTCAACGTCATCTGCGCGATCCTGCTGCAGCTGCGCAATGAAGGCTCGTCACTCGCCACTGGTGCCTGGCTGGCAGCGCGCAACGACGCGTTGGCGAACATCCTCATCATCGCCGCCGGCCTGCTCACCTTCGTGTGGGAGACCGCCTGGTTCGACATCATCGTCGGCGCGATCATCGCCGCGATCAACCTGTCCGCAGCCAAGGAAGTGTGGGAGGCCTCCCGTAAGGAGCACGACTTCGTCGAGGACGCCTTCGCCGATCAAAGCGCGAAACTGCTAAACATTTCGCACTTTAATTCTCACTTTGAAGGTTAATCGGCGAATAAAGGCAGGTAGTGAAAGTGCGAAACGTGATCGGCTTTCATTCGCGACCCCCAATCTCTTCTTATGCTTCATTTGGGGCTCTAGGTCACCACCAGAGCTCCGAGTTTCACAGGGTATTTGTTGAAGGGCTAACTAAAGCAACCAGAAAGTGCAGTTTTGGTACGAGTTATCCACAGGTAGCGAAGTGGCCCTAGCACCCGTGTAGAGCGCTCGCGCATGCTTCAGGCATGAGCACATTTCACCTTCTCATCGCCGTCGGAGACTCAGCTTTGCGCGCCGAAGCCGCCTCGACCGCTGCGGCCAGTACCGCGGAGGTCAGCAGCGTCGAAGATCCGCGTGATTTTCCGCGCTACCTGCCCAAAGTAGATGCGGTCTTGGCAGATTCGCTGACGGCAAGCCTCGTGGGCAGCCACCCGCGGGTCTATTTTCTGGCACCGGATCCGGGGCCCATTGATTACGAAGCAGCATTGCGCTGTCATGCATCGGCGGCGTTTATTCTGCCTGCGCAATCGAAGGAACTGTTGGCAGCCCTAGCAGCCGATACCCACCCTGAGACGCCAACGGCGTCCGCGGGGCTGACCATTGCGGTTACTGGCTCGGCCGGTGGGATAGGCACCTCCACACTGGCAGCAGCGCTGGCGCGCCATGCGGGAGCTGCACTACTCGTGGATGCCTCGCCCTATTCCGGTGGCCTCGATCTCTTACTTGGTGTGGAGAACAAACCCGGCGCGCGCTGGCCAGATCTTGCTGCAGGAACAGGAACGGTGGACCCAGGAGATCTTGCTCGCGCCCTGCCCACTACGCCGGACGGGATTGCCGTGCTTTCAGCAGCGCGTACCACTAGTGCCGGTGCCACCGCACTGAGTGCCACTCGACGCGCGGCAATTATGCAGGCAGCGTGCGCGCATCCGGACATTGTGGTGGTGGATTGCCCGCCGTGGGATATTCCGGATACCGCGGACCACGTTGTGGTGGTGACCGCAGCGGAGGTGCGCTCGGCCGCTGCATGCGCGGAAATCGTTGCTGAATTGCGCGCGCGGCCCCAGGAGTGCTCCGTGGTGCTGCGGCACAGGCAGTGGTCGGGGATTGATGAGGGGGATATCGCCAAGCTCACGCACGCTGACCCTGTGACGGAGTTGCCGACGGTACGTGGGCTCACGCGTGTGGTGGAGACCGGGGGACTTCCGCAGCGCCTGCCGCGCCCTCTTTCGCGCGCGGCGAAGGACGTCTGGGAGGTGCTGGTATGAGTCTCATCGATACGATGCGCACCATCGTGGCCACGGAGCCACAGCTAGCGCATGATGCGTCGGCGCTGGCCCGTCGGATTAGAGAGGAAGCCGGCGTGATTAGTGATGTGGATGTGCTCGATCTCCTTCAGCGCCTTCGCCACGATTCCTTGGGGTTGGGATTACTGGAGCCGGTGCTGTCGCTGCCGGGGCTGACCGATGTCGTGGTCAACGGGCCCGATTCCTGCTTCGTGGATTGCGGCCAGGGTCTGGTGCGCAGGGAGGTAGGTTTCGCCGACGACGCAGAGGTACGTCAGCTCGCGACACGGCTGGCAGCTGTTGCCGGCGTGCGGCTCGATGATGCGCAGCCTTTTGCCGATGGCCGCCTGACCCGCCTTGACGGTACTCACATTCGCCTCCATGCGCTGTTGGCACCGCCCTCGGCGAGCGGGACGTGCATCAGCCTGCGAGTGCTGCGCCAAGCCCAGACGAGCCTGGACCAGCTCGTGGCCAACGGCAGCATTGATAAATCGGTGGAAGGGCTGCTTCGGGGGATCGTCGATAAGCGCGCGTCCTTCTTGGTGACCGGCGGCACTGGTTCAGGAAAGACCACGCTGTTGGCAGCGCTTTTAGGCTGTGTCCCGGAGACAGAGCGCCTGCTTATCATCGAGGACACCCCGGAGCTCGCGCCGGCGCATCCGCACGTGGTGACGCTGGTGTCGCGCCGGGCAAATGCGGAAGGCAGAGGCGAGATTTCGATGTCGCTCCTGTTGCGCCAGGCGCTGCGCATGCGCCCAGACCGCATCGTGGTGGGGGAAATTCGCGGTGCGGAAGTCGTGGAACTACTCGCGGCGCTTAACACCGGGCACGATGGCGGTGCCGGTACGGTCCACGCCAACTCCGTGGACGAGGTTCCGGCGCGCATGGAAGCGCTGGCTGCCCTCGGCGGTCTGGATCGCGTGGCCTTGCATTCGCAGCTGGCTGCCGCGGTGCACGTGGTACTTGGTATGGAACGAGGCCCCGAAGGTCGGCGCTTGGCACACATCGGTGTGCTGGACGGCAATCCGGTGACACCCCAGCTGGTGTGGACCACCGACGATGGGCCACGCCCTGGGTTTGACGAGCTGTGTGCACGAATGGGAGTTAAGCCATGATGTGGCTGTATCTCGCCGCGGCTTGCCTCTTGTCGCCGCCGGGTTCCAAGGCACGGTTGAGCGCACCGAAGCCACGGTCAGTAGCGCCCGCTGTGCTTTTCCTTGCCGTGGGCTGTTTCGTGTTCTTTGGGCGTCCAACCGTGGTGATAGCTGTTGGCTGCATCCTGGCGTGCGCGCTGTGGTTTGCCCATGACCTTGCCGCCTCACGTCGTGAGCGCCGCGGTGCTCAGGCCTTGGCCACTTACTTTGGCACCCTTGCCGCGGAGTTGCGCGCCGGCTCCACTACCAGCGGTGCCTTGCGCCGCGGTGCGGACTCGCTTCCTGAATCCACACCGGACAACCTCCGCAGCGCACTGAGCACGGCGGCAGGTTTGGCAGCTCAAGGTGGGTCGCCTGGGGCAGCACTCACCACGACAGAGCTTTCTCGCTTCGCCGCACTGCTCAATGTCTCCGGGCGCCATGGTGTGGCCCTGGCTTCCCTTATTGAACAGGCCCAAAGCCAACTCGATACGGCACAGCGGCATGCCCGTGAAACCGCAGCGTCCCTGCAAGGGCCGCAGGCCACAGCACTGATTCTGGCGTTTCTACCGGTGGCGGGAATTCTCATGGGTGGTGCCATGGGAGCGGATTCCCTCGGCTTCCTCTTGGGTGGTGGAGTAGGCGGGGTGCTTCTTGATGTCGGCGTGGCCCTCGTGTGTATCGGCTTCACCTGGTCTCGCCTCATCCTGCGGAAGGCGGCGCGACGATGACTAGCTACCTAGCTGCTGTGCTCCTCGCGGCTGCCCTGGCTGTGGCCACCTCTTCTCCGGCTGGCCGCGTGGGCCTGGGTACAACCGGCACACCACGGCCGAAAACTCCCCGCGACGGTCCGGACTATGGCCCGCTCGATGCCGCGAGTGACCTCGAGCTTTTCGCCGCCTGCCTGGAGGCTGGCCTTTCGCTGCGCACGGCAGTCGCGGCAGTGGGGGAAGCCTCGTCCCCCTGGAAGGAAGCAGCCGCCCTGGTGGGGGTTGGCGTTCCGATGAAAAGCGTATTGCAAGCACTGGCGAGCCAGCCGCACCTGGTGGAGCTCGTGCGGCTGGCACAGCTCTCGGGTGAATCCGGCACTGCCATGGCTACTGGGTGCCACCGTCTGGTGGCGCAGCTGCGCGCCGAAGCCTCGGCGCAGGCAACCGCACAGGCAGAGCGCGCCGGAGTGTTCATCGCCGCGCCGCTCGCCGCCTGTTTCTTACCCGCATTCCTGGTCTTAGGCCTGGTGCCCGTCATCATCAGCCTGGGCCAGCAACTCTTATAAAGCACAACGCACAAATATCACACGAAAGTTAGGTACAATCATGCAGAAAACACGCACTATCCAGGCGCAATTGGCTAATGAGGACGGGATGTCCACGATTGAATACGCCATGGGAAGTTTGGCCGCAGCAGCCCTTGCCGCGGTGCTCTACGCCGTGGTCAATGGTGGTCAAGTCACCAGCGCTATCACCTCCATCATTACTGACGCGCTCTCCAATACACCGGTCTAATGCGCGCGCTTGACGACGCCGGCTCCGTCACCATCGAAGCAGCCCTCTCGTTGGCCTCTCTGGTTATCGTTGCCGCGGGAATCGTGGGCGGTATAGCAACCCTGTCTGCCCACCTCGCTGCCATCGATGCCGCGGGCGCTGCTGCTCGATCCGCCGCCATCGGCGTGGACTATCACCGCGATGGCGTTGACATCACCTTCACTGAAAGCTCCGGCCTTATTACTGCAGAAGCTGCCGTACCTGCACCTTTAGGTACCATGCGGGCGCAGGCGGTCTTCCCCGCAGAGATGGGTGCCGGCACAGCAGAGGAGGTTCGACGGTGAGGCGTCGTCAGCCCGGGCGTTTGAAACCTCTGGGCGGCGAGGACGGCTATGCCACCGTCGTCACCGCCGGAATCATCGCCGCGGTGACCTCGCTGTTACTGGCGGTCGCAGCAGTAGGTGCAGCCGTTGCCGCACGCCATACTGCACAGGTGGCGGCGGACCTCGCCGCCGTGGCCGGTGCGTGGGATCTGGCCAAGGGCAGGGACGCCTGCTCGAAAGCTGAGGAGGTTGCCGCTTTAAACAACGCGCGCCTTGACTCCTGTGCCGTTGATGACCGCGACGTTGAAGTCACCGCGCTGATACGCGGCCGCAGTGCCATCGCCCGCGCCGGCCCAATCTAAGAGGATTCCGCGCATTTAGAGTTGGGAAAATGCACTCGCGTGGGGTTTCGTTGCTACAGGTGCCAGTGGAACAACGAGTTACGTCCACGTGAGGTGCATTCCGTAACAGAATTCACTATTTATGCTGGTTAAAGTGATTGACAGGCCCAAATGGAGAGTAAATACTTGAAGAGTCTCTCGTTCTCTTATCTCTCGAAAGGTCTAAGCAATGCCCAGCATTGAGATCCCCGGCTTTGGCCGTGTCGGTATGCAACAAATAGTCGGAGCGATTCTGGCAGCTATCGCTGTTGTCGGTGCCCTCGTTGGCGTGACAACTGGAAGCAGCAAGGGGGCTGGTTCGCACCCTGATGACTCACATGTTTCTTCGCCGACCACCCCGTCAACAGCACCAAACGTTGTTTCCGATACAAGAACTTTTGTTGGAACAAGGAAGATTGACATCACCCCTTCATTCAAGGAACGGCTTGGATTCAATGAAGCCGACCTAGACCGTGTTACTCAAGACGTGGAGCGGCAATCACGCTCTTTCATTGAGCGAGCAGGCGGTAAATCAAGTGTTAAGGCAGAGAATCTTGCAGCACGAGAGCACAAAAATACGCCTGAGCTATCCTTCACCGTGGGTGATGAATGGGCGGGTGAACTCACTCGTGAATTTGATGGTGGAAGAACCCATGTGAGAAGCGTGAGGTGGCCGATTCTCGACATTGTATATTCCGATGATTCCTTTGATGATATTCCTGTGCTGAAGACGGGGTCCTTCGAATATGGATTTGAAATTTCACACGATGACAATTTCATTTACTTTACTGAAGTTCGTTTGTACTAAGACGTCATGGTGACCAGCGCGCCGAGGAGGGCCACAGCGCCGGCCTTATCCAGCGGATTGTTGCCGTTGCCGCACTTGGGGGATTGCACGCACGACGGGCAGCCGGATTCGCAGGGACACGAGCGCACGGCTTCGAAGGTGGCCTCGATCCACTCTGGGAAGCGGCGGAAGCCCTCCTCGGCGAAGCCGGCGCCACCGGGGTGGCCGTCGTAGACAAAGACCGTGGGCAGGCCGGTATCTGCATGCTGTGCGGTGGATACACCGCCGATGTCCCAGCGGTCACACGTGGCAATGAGCGGCAGTAAGCCAATAGCGGCATGCTCTGCTGCATGTAGCGTGCCCGGTGTTTGCCCCGCGGTGACTCCCATCGCTGCTAGTGCCAGCGGATCGATGGTGTAGGCCACCGCGCGGGTCACCAGGCGCTGCTCCGGAAGGTCAAGAGGGATGTCCTCACCCACGGAGCCATCGGGAAGCTTCACCTGGTAGCCGGTTACCTTGTCGGTTACCTCTACCTCCAAGCTCGCAACCCACAGGCCCGGTGCGTAGTTGACCAGTTCATCGGCTTCGCGCAGGATGCGGATGTCCGTCGTGGACTTTGGCTGCGTGGTGTAGTCCGGGGTCTTCGGCACGGCGAGAGCCACGCCGGGGTCGGAGTCGTCGCTGAGCTGCAGGTCCTCGATGACGTAGCTTTCGCCGCGGTGCAAGTAGACCGCGCCGGGGTGCACCTGGCTTATGGCACGGGCGGCATCAATGGTGCCCAGCAGGCGGCCGTCGGAGGAATCCACAATCATGACCTCCTCACCGGAGCCACCGCGCAGGGAGACGGCTGCATGCGCGGTCTCCGGGGTGAGTTCGGCCGATCCGGCAGGCAGGGGAGCAGCAAACCAGCCTTGGGGGCGGCGGCGCAGGAAGCCTCGCTGGGCCAGATCGTGGACGACGGTTTCGGCACGGAAGGCGGCAACGTCAGCATCCGTGAGCGGTTTTTCCACCGCCGCGCAGTACACGTGTCCGCCCAGGATATAGGGGTTGGCTGGGTTGAACACGCTGGCTTCGACCGGCCGGCCCAAGAGAGCCTCGGGGTGGTGAACAAGGTAGGTGTCCATCGGCTCATCGCGAGCCACGAGGACCACCAGCGAGCCCTGGCCACGGCGACCCGCACGACCAGCCTGCTGCCAGAAGCTGGCGACGGTGCCAGGGAATCCGGCGGTGATGACGGCGTCGAGGCCACCAACGTCGATGCCGAGTTCTAATGCAGAGGTGGTGGCAACGCCGAGCAGGGAGCCGTCATCAAGCGCCTGCTCCAACGCGCGGCGGTCTTCGGCGAGGTAACCGGCGCGGTAGGCAGCGATGCGCCGCGCGAAATCTGGGCGGCCTAGTTTGCCGGAGAGCTCTTCGGCTGCTCGCAGTGCCGTGGTTTCCGCCGCGCGCCGCGAGCGGACGAATGTCAATGTTCGGGCTCCCTGAGCCACCAGAGCGGCCATCATCCACGCGGCTTCCGTCGTGGCGGCGCGGCGCACTGGGGCACCATTCTGGCCTTCGATTCCCTCCATGAACCCGGGTTCCCATAAAGCCACAGTCCGCGCACCCGTCGGCGCGCCGTCCTCGGTGACGGCCAGCATGTCACGCCCAGTTAGGCGCAGAGCGTGGGCGGAAGGATCCCGCATCGTGGCCGAGGCCGCAACGATCACCGGCTGCGAGCCATAGTGTGCGCACAGCCGCAGTAGTCGACGAACAACCAAGGCCACGTTTGCCCCGAAGACGCCGCGATAAGCATGCGCCTCATCGATGACGATGAAGCGCAGATGCCGCAGCACGCGTGCCCAGCGCTGATGCGCGCCGAGCAGGGAGGAATGAATCATGTCCGGGTTAGAGAAGATGAATCGTGCGTGGTCACGGATGCCGGCACGCGCTTCGGTGGGGGTATCGCCGTCGTAGGGGGCGGGGTGGACGTCGTGAAGCGCGGCGATGCCCTGTGTGAGTTCCAGAACCGCGCGCAACTGGTCCGACCCCAGCGCTTTCGTCGGCGTGATATACAGCGCACAGGCGGTCGGGTCCTGCGCCAAGGCTGTGAGAATAGGCAGGCGGTAGCCCAAGGACTTTCCCGAGCTCGTACCAGTGGCCACCACCACGTCCTGACCGGACCACGCGGCGTTCGCCACCGCCACTTGGTGGGAATAAAGGTGGGACACGCCCTGCTCCACCAACGCGGTCTTGAGCTCCGGCAAGACCCACTCGGGCCACGGCGCATACTGGGCAGGTTGGGCCGGAAGGGTCGTCGAATGCGTCAGTTCAGATTCGGCGAAGCGCTCGACGAGGTGCTCGACGAGCTCCTCGCCCATGGGGTTCTCGTTCACGCTCGCCTCCACTGTTCTGCCGCGCGTGCCCAAAACGTGGCACACTGGTGCAACAGATTGAGCATTTTATTTCCGCAAAGGACAACTCATCATGGCATACGGTACCGTCAAATTCTTCAACGCCGAAAAAGGTTACGGCTTCATTGAGCAGGAGGACGGCTCCGGCGACCTCTTCGTGCATTACACCGAAATCCAGGGATCAGGGTTCCGCACGTTGGCAGACAACCAGCGCGTCTCCTTCGAGGTGGGCGAAGGGCCTAAGGGCCCGCAGGCCACCAACGTTGAAACCGTCTAGGGGGTTTCCGCGTAGCCGCGGCGGGTATCCCACCACTCCATGAGCTTGTTTTGGCCTTTCTGCAGGCCGAAGCCAATGATGACTGCGGCGATGATGGAAATCAGCATGGCTATTGCCGGTGAGCCAGAAAAGGCCACGCCGCCGAGGTAACCGATGGCCAGCGCCTGGGCTACCCACAGCAGCACTCCGCAGGTGTCGAAGAAGAAAAACAGCGGCCACGGATAACGCATGGAGCCCAGCAGAATCGTCATGAAGAGGCGGGCCGACGGGATGAAGCGCGCGATGATGATGGCGGCGCCGCCACTGCGCCGAATATTGCGCTTAACCCATGCCAAGGCGTCGTAGGCCTTTGTGCCTTTTTGGGCTCTATTAATAAGGGTGATGAGCCGCGTGCCCAGAAGGAAACACAAGTTATCGCCCAGAATCGCGGCCACCGTGGCCACGAAAAACATCGTGGGCACGTGGGGAAAACCCTGCGAACCGGACCACGCGCCCACCATGTTGAGGGGAATTTCGGAGGGCAGGACGGGGAAGAAGCAATCGAGGAAAATCAGGACACCCACCAGTGGATAAATCCACTGGGTGGCCATGATGACCTCGAACCATGCGGTAATAGAAGCGATCATGCTGACTCCCTGCGTCGCGCTGTGGGGCGGTTTCTCAGAGCGCAAGTATAGACCCCTCACATGTGGGCGCGCAGTGGCCCTAATAACTACAGTAAGCCTTTACCTGTGTACGCTAGGGGCAATTGCCCAGCAGAGGGCTAGCCATCGGAAGGGATGAAGTCGAAGTGGCAGAAGGTTCCGGCCCGGGAAAAACCCTGGTCATCGTCGAGTCAGCAACCAAGGCGAAGAAGATCCAGCCTTACCTCGGCGATAAGTACATCGTTGAGGCCTCCGTCGGCCACATCCGCGACCTTCCCCGCGGAGCTGCCGATGTCCCCGCTAAGTACAAGAAGGAATCCTGGGCACGCCTGGGCGTGAACCCAGAGGATAACTTCACGCCGCTGTATGTCATCAGCCAGGACAAGAAGAAGAAGGTCGCGGACCTCAAGTCCAAGCTGAAGCAGTGCGATCAGCTCTACCTCGCAACAGACCCCGACCGCGAGGGTGAGGCCATTGCCTGGCACCTGCTCGAGGTGCTCAAACCCAAGGTGCCGGTGCGCCGCATGGTCTTCAATGAGATCACCAAGTCCGCAATCCTGGAGGCCGCAGAGAACACCCGTGAGCTCGACGCCGATCTTATCGACGCCCAAGAGACCCGCCGCATCCTCGACCGACTCTACGGCTACGAGGTCTCCCCGGTGCTGTGGAAGAAGGTTATGCCGCGCTTGTCTGCAGGCCGCGTGCAGTCGGTGGCTACCCGCGTCATCGTCGAGCGAGAGCGCGAGCGCATGGCGTTTATCCCGGCCGAGTATTGGGATCTCACCGCCACGCTGACGTCCTCCCCGGACTTCGATGCGCGTCTGAGCGCGCTCGACGGCAAGCGCGTCGCGGCGGGCCGTGATTTCGACGATAGGGGTCAGCTGAAGAGCGACGAGGTGGTCGTCGTCAAGCAGGCAGAGGCAGAAGCCCTCGCTCGCGCACTCGAAGGCTCCACCATGACCGTGGCCAGCGTTGAGCACAAACCGTACTCACGTAAACCCGCCGCGCCGTTCATGACCTCGACGCTGCAGCAGGAGGCCGGCCGCCGCCTGCACTACACCTCGGAGCGCACCATGCGCATTGCGCAGCGTCTTTACGAGAACGGTCACATTACCTATATGCGTACCGACTCGACCTCCCTGTCCACGCAGGGCCTGAGCGCGGCGCGCGAGGCAGCGACCTCCATTTTTGGCGCCGAGTTTGTCGCCGATGGCCCGCGCACCTATGACCGTAAGGTGAAGAACTCCCAGGAGGCCCACGAGGCCATTCGCCCCGCTGGTGAGCGTTTCGCAACTCCGGGCCAGCTGGCCGGCCAGCTCGACGCTGAGGAATACAAGCTCTACGAGCTGATTTGGAAGCGCACCGTGGCCTCCCAGATGGCCGATGCCAAGGGAACCTCGATGAAGGTCACCGTCGCCGTGACTGCGGATGGCCGCGATGCGGACTTCTCCGCCACCGGCCGCACCATTACCTTCCCGGGCTTCCTCAAGGCTTATGAGGATGTGGCTGCCAAGGGCTCGAAGGAAGAGTCGCGCCTGCCGCACCTCAACGAAGGCGACACGCTGACGACGTCCGCGGTTACTGCGGACGGCCACACCACCAACCCGCCGGCGCGCTATACCGAGGCCAGCCTGGTCAAGAAGATGGAAGACCTGGGCATTGGGCGTCCGTCGACGTACGCGTCCATCATCAAGACCATCCAGGACCGCGGCTACGTGCTCTCGCGCGGCAATGCGTTGGTGCCCTCTTGGGTTGCCTTCGCCGTCGTCGGACTGCTGGAGAACAACTTCACCGAGCTCGTGGACTATGACTTCACCTCCTCCATGGAGGATGAGCTCGACTCCATCGCTGCCGGCCGCGAGAACGGCACGGAGTGGCTGACCAACTTCTACTTCGGCAACACTGAGGTAGGTGACCAGAAGGCGGCGTCCATCGCTCGCCACGGAGGCCTGAAGTCCTTGGTGGACATCAACCTGGAAGCCATCGACGCCCGCAAGGTCAACTCCCTGCGCCTCTACACTGACGCCGAAGGCCGCGATGTCTTCGTGCGCGTGGGCCGCTACGGGCCTTACATCGAGCGCGCCGTGGGCACCAACGAGGACGGCACGGTGGAGTACCAGCGCGCCAACCTCTCCGAAACCGTCACTCCGGATGAGCTCAACGAGGCCCTGGCGGAGAAGCTTTTTGCCACCCCGCAGGGCGGGCGCGAGCTGGGTCAGAACCCGAAGAATGGCCGCACCATCGTGGCCAAGGAAGGCCGCTTCGGCCCCTACGTGACCGAGCAGGTGCGCGACGACGAACGCGAGACCGCTGAGGCCGAAGCCGAGGAGGTGGTCAAGCAGGAGCGCGCAGCGGAGGACGCCGAGCGCGCCGCCGAAGGCAAGCGCGCCAAGAACTGGGAGACCAAGACCGCGGCGAAGCAGAAGGAAAAGCGCATCGCCGAGTACATCGAGGAAAAGCTCAAGCCGGGCACGGCCTCGTTGTTCAGCTCCATGGAGCCGGCCAGCGTCACTCTCGAGGAAGCCCTCAAGCTGCTGAGCCTGCCGCGTGAGGTGGGCACCGACCCGGTTGACGGTGAGGTCATCACCGCGCAGAACGGCCGCTACGGCCCGTACCTGAAGAAGGGCAAGGACTCACGCTCCTTGGCTAATGAGGAACAGATCTTCTCCATTACCCTGGATGAGGCGCGCCGCATTTACGCGGAGCCGAAGCGCCGTGGCCGTGCGGCCGCGCAGCCACCGCTGAAGCAGCTGGGTGACAATGACGTCTCTGGCAAGCCGATGACGGTCAAGGATGGCCGTTTTGGCCCGTACGTCACCGACGGCACCACGAATGCCTCGTTGCGCCGTGGCGACGATCCGGAGCAGCTTACCGACGCCCGCGCGAACGAGCTCCTCTCCGAGCGCCGCGCCAAGGAAGCCGCCAACGGTGGGACCAAGAAGTCGACGAAGAAGGCCGCCAAGAAATCGACCAAAAAGTCGACGAAGAAGGCTACGAAGAAGAGCACGAAGAAGGCCGCAAAGAAACCCTCGCCCGGCACGAAGAACGTGGTCAAGGCCGGCTCCAGGAAGAAGTAACCCGCCATGCTTGCTCTCGGTGACATGATGTCCCGTACCCAGGAGGGCACCGAGGCTCTCCTTCGCGCGGTGGGACCGGCCTTCTCCGGCCGCGATTACCCCACACTTGGCGCGCTCGCCGCGGGGGAGAGCGCTGCGTGGTCGCGTCTGTTCAACTGGCGCACGCTTGGCACGGCGATGACGGCCGCTGCTCCAGCCTTGCTGGCCTGCCGCCCGGACTGCTCAACGGGGACCCGCGTGGGGCTTATCGCTGCCTCGCTGGGGCAAGCCGCCAAGCGCGGCGAGCCGACGCCATTCGGTGTGGCCTGCGTGAGTGCCCAATACGGAGTCTTCACCTGGGAACTGCGCGGTGCGCGCACTGACGCGACCGGCTGGGGCTTGCGCGCCGGCGCGTGGGCCGCGGGCATTGCCTTGTCCCGTACCCGAGGCGAGCGACTCGCTACTGCTGTGGCCGGCGTCCCCGCTGCAGCTCTCTCCGCGCTTGCTGGTGACTCCAACCTGCGCGCCACCACGGCTACACAGGGGCTAAGCCACGGCGCTAACCTTCTGCTGGCCTCTGAGGCGCTGACGGTCCTGAACCCGGATGGTAAGAGCCAGGATACGGGCCTGCGTGGCCGAGTCCTGGCCGCGGGCCAGGTTGCGGCCCAGACGGTAGGCCTGGTGCTGTTGGTTGATGGGTTGGCGCGCCGGGGCCGCTTTTAAGCGCCGCACCTAATTCCGGGCGCATCGTCGGGCCATAGGACAGGCGGCGGTGTACCCACTCGAAGGGACCGGGTAGACCTGCGGCCTCCAGCGCGCAGGCGATGAGGAGCGTGGCCAGCCACACGCCGGCCGCCACCGCCGCCTGACCCGCGGCGCTGTAATCCGGGCCAATGTTGAGCGTGAAGGGATAGACCAGCGCTAGGAAGAACACCGATTGCAGCACGTAGCCGGTCATGGAGCGCTTGCCCAAAGCAATCAACGGCCACAAGTACCACGGGCGCGCGCCACGGCGCTGCAGGGGCTCCAAGGCGAGCGTTGCCGCCGCTACGATGCCAGGCCCGGTGAGCATGCCGATGGAGCTATTGGCCAGGTTGAGAGCCCCGCCCCAGGCTGGATCAATGATCCCGGCGGCGGCAAGGCCCCACGGCAGGCCGATGAAGAGAATGATGGCTGCGGTAATCAACGTCCATATCCACAGCTCGCGGCGGTGTCCGCCCGCCAGAGTCCCGCGGCGCGCCCAGACGAAGCCCACCAGCATGACGGGCAGAACCGTGAAACCGGTAAAAGGAATGGAGACGAGTTGGGCACCCACCCCGATGGCCTGCTCGCCGAGGAGTTCCCAGTAGCTCTCAGCGGAGGAGGAGCTCATATCGAACGTAGAGGTATCAACGAAAGCTGCAAGCGCTCCAAGGCAGATACCGAGGACAAGCTGGAAGCCGAGAAGTACATAGGCCACGCGCATGAGGGTTTTGTCGGACACTGTGAGCACGAGCGAGATAAGAATGCCCATGGCACCGTACAGCATCATGATGTCTCCCATGAATAGGAAGAGACAGTGCACGGCGCCAAACACGGCAAGCAACCCGTAGCGCTTCAGCAAGATGGTCTGCGCGCGACCCAGCGGGAAGCCGCGGCGCCACAGGCTCATCGCGATAAGCCCCACGCCGAAGCCCAGCAACGTGGAGAACATCGGCAGGCCACGCACGTGCACGAACATGGCGGCGAAGATGACATAGATCTTGTCCGCGAGCGTGTAGACGCCGCCGAAGTGGGCATCGGGGCCGTTACCGCTGGTGAGAATCCACCCGGTGGTGACATTGGCCAGGGCGATGCCCAGCAAGGCTATGCCGCGGGCGACGTCGGGGACGAGGAGGCGGGGCTTCGGCGGCTGATGTGGTTGGTGGGGCATGGCCCCGAAGCTACCAGAATCACAATGTTCTATTTATCCAAGGGCGCGCTCCGCCAGCGTCGGGCGGATCGGGCGGGCAAGCTGCGTCATGCGGCGGCGTCCGCGCAGCTCAATGGACTTCATGAGCGTCCAGCGTGCCTGCTCGGCCTCGTTGGCACCGCGCAGAGTGGCGGAGTTGGTGAGCACTTGGCCCGGGGTATCCTTGGCCAGTTCGGTCAGGCGCGCGGCCTCATTGACGGCGTCACCAATGACGGTGTATTCGAAGCGGTCAGCGCCACCAATGTGGCCGGCCACCACGTGGCCCGCGGCCACACCGATGCCCGCCTGCAGTTGCAGCCCGCGCAGTTCCTGACGCAGCTCGCGCGCGGCCTGGAGTGCCATGGAGTTAGCGTCATAGACGGTAAGCGGGGCACCGAAGACGGCTAGCGCGGCATCGCCCTGGAACTTGTTAATGATGCCCTTGTTGCGGTGCACCACCTCGACGACGTGCTCGAAGAACTTGTTGAGCTCTTCGACGACTTCCTCCGGGGTGTGGTTGACGGCAAAGGTGGTGGAGCCGATGACGTCGATAAACAGCACGGCCACCTTGCGATCCTCACCGCCCAGTTCCGGGCGTTCTTCCAGGGCGCGTTGCGCCACTTCGGTACCGACATAGCGGCCGAAGATATCGCGCACGCGCTGGCGCTCGCGCAGACCACGCATCATCTCGTTAAAACCGGCCTGCAGCACGCCGAGCTCGGAGCCATCGTAGATATCCACCTGGACATCCGTTTCTCCACGACGCACACGGTTGATGGCATCCTGCAGTTCGATGATGGGGTCTACCACGCTCATCATGGCGAACATGGTGCCGATGAGTCCGGTTCCCAGGGCCGTAATGCTCAGAGCGATGATGGCGGGGATGACATCGGAGGTATCGTTAGTGAACATCCCCATCTTCTGGCCCACGTGGACCAAAACGATGCCGATGAGTGGGATTCCGGAGGTCATCACCCACGTGGAGATCAGGCGGTATTTAATCGGCGGTTCCAACGTGGAATCCTCGAAGCGCCGCGCCACGGCCAGTGCCGCTACGGGCCGCACAAGGCGTTCGGCCTGCAGATAGGTGAGCAACACCACGAGCGCACCGGCCAACGTGGAGGACACACCTACCACGATTCCCAGGCGTGCCGACTGTTGGCTGGCGAGGACTACGGCCAATAGGATGCCGAGCAGCCACACCATGGCGGCCACCCCGGCCTGGTAGATGGGGATGCGCAGAACGAGGTTGCGCACCATGTTGGGGTCGTGGGCGTCAGGGTCGCGCTGCCAGTCCAACACCGGCCGGAAGATACGCAGTGTCACCGCAATGCCGATGATGACGGCGAAGAGGACGAACAGTGATCCGTAAGTCCACAGGTGCGGTGTATCGGAGATGAACTCCGAAATCTCCGGCATGGGGAGGAAGAAGACCACGAAGGTCATGATCGCGATGGCACCGATGATGTTGGAGCTCAAGACAAGCGCGGCGTACATCGGCCATTGGGTGCCCCACAACCACCGGGCGCCACGCATCAGTCTGTTCATGATTAACAACTCTAGTTATCCCAGTAGGCTAGGGCGAGTGAACACCTCCAGCGTTGCCGAAAGGCTTGCCGACGCCCCTTCCGTCGCCCGCACCATCCTCAGTGCTGCCCGCGCAGCGCGGGGCGAAGGCGACCCGCGCGCAATGAGCCATTCCTGGTTGTTCACCGGACCTCCCGGGGCTGGCCGTTCCCTGGCCGCGCAGTGCTTTGCCGCCGCCCTCATGTGCACTTCGGCCGATGAGAATGGCGATCCCGGCTGCGGGCGCTGCCCGTCCTGCCAGAGTGTTCTTGGTAGTCATGAGCACACAGACTTGGTCTACGTGGACCCGAAGGAACAGTTCATTACCGTGGGCGAGGCCCGTGAGGTTATCGGGCGCGCGGCAAGCCTGCCCAGTGTGGCGCCGTGGCGCGTGGTCATCTTTAACAAAGCCGACCGCCTGCGCAACGAGGCTGCCAATGCGTTGCTTAAGACCGTGGAGGAGCCGCCGGAGCGCACCGTCATCATCATGGTGGCGCCCTCGGAGGATCCGGAGGATTTCTCGGTGACGCTGCGCTCGCGCTGCCGCCACCTTTATATCCCGGCGCCGAGCGTGGAGGGCGTCGTCAAGCAGCTCGTCGCCGAGGGGGCTAGTGAAGATGATGCCCGCCTGGCTGCCGTGACCACCTTGCGGCATGTGGGCCGCGCGCGGCACCTTGTGCAGGATCCGGCCGCACAAAAGCGCCGCGCCATGGCCATCAACCTGGCCGAGGATGTCTTCCACGGTTCCGTCGCCTTTCAGTCTGTCACTGCGCTGCTGAAGTTCATTGAGAAGGACGCCAAGGACTCCCATGCGGAAGCTGAGGAGGCGGAGCGCTCCAAGATTGAGCAGTCCTTCGGCATCGGTGCCAAGGGCAAGGGAGCAAGCAAGGCGCAGCGCGACGCCCGCAGTGCCCTGAAAGACCTGGAGGAACTCCATAAGAAGCGCGCTAAGCGACGCATCGCCGACGGCCTCGATATCGCCTTGGTGGATCTCGCCGGTATTTACCGCGATGCGCTCATGCTCAAGGTTGGTGCTGAGGTGGAGATGACCCACCCAGACTTCGCGGGCCTGGCCGGTGAACTTTCCCAGCGGGTGAGCGAGGACGGCCTGCTGGCCGCCCAATCCGCTATCCGCACCTGCCGCGAGCAGCTGCCGCAGAATGTCACCCCGCAGGTGGCTTTCGACGGCATGGTGGGCCGCCTGCGCCTAGCCTGCGGTGCGCGCTAACCAGCACGTGTGCTGCGCGTGCGGCGCAGTAAGTAGCCCGATTTCTTTCTTAGCCGTGAGCTAAGCTAAACTCTCACGCGGTGCATAAACATGTTGTGCCGTGCCGCCTTAGCTCAGTCGGTAGAGCATCTCACTCGTAATGAGAAGGTCGCGAGTTCGATTCTCGCAGGCGGCTCCATCTAAACCCCCGGCCACTCACTCATGCGTGGCCGGGGGTTAGTCATTTCTTGTTGGCGCGCTCAGCTTCCTGTCTAAAGAACAGGTCATGCCGCCGGTGGGCCTAATCCCGTGGGTTAGAGAGAATTAACGAAAATCGAGTCGTTGAGGGTGCATCTCACGAATGCCGCCAAACTGCTACAACTTCGCCACTAGACCACGACGATGTAGTCGTTCTAAGCAGAGGTGACTCAACGGTCTTCCAGTATCAATACCACCCCTTGGAATCTTGGGTGAGGATATTTTTGGACTTGCTCAGAATTTACTGCTACAGGCTCAACCCGCCATAGATTGATGCACCAATAAAATTTGCAAGGCCAACGCCTAACGACGAAGCCATAGAAAAGATGGCAACTATATACGACCGATCTTTGTCATCTCCTTTTTCATATTGCAGTTGCCAGGCCATTATTGTTGCCAAGGTTTGAGCCGTGTGATTCAAACAAAAAACACCAATCAAAATGATCGATAAAGCAATGGTCGAGAGCTCTAAAAATGTACTGCCAATAAGGAGGGCTCCACCACAAACTCCTAATGTACTAGCTGAAATCAACAACATTAAGGTCGAAGGGCTCTGCCCTTTGCTGAAACGAGGATTCTTTTGAATTGCATAGTTAATTGCAATTTCAATAAGTAAAGAGAGGGGTAATAGCCAACTAAATGCGCTACCTTTAGCTGCCAGTATGTACGGGATTAGGGTCGAACCAGTTGCGATAACTGCGCAGGTTACAACAACTTTGAACCAAGACGTCCATACCTCCGTTCCCAGGGAAATCCGAAAGCCTATGGACTTTCGCCTCTCGACCCAGGTTGTCCGTCTTTTGTGAAGCTCTTGAGTTGAGAGGCTGCATGCTAAATACCCAAGAACCCCAATCCATGAAGCTGCAGCTCGAATCGAAATATCTAGATAAAGGACACAAGGCACCGCGGCAGTCCCGAAGAGCACCACATTTAATGTTGCAGTTCGCAGCGAAACTTTGAAGCCTATTAACTCTTCTTTTCGCAAAAAGCGGGGAGGAAGGGCGCCTCTCAATGGAGAAACGAACCGCCCAAGCATAAAGACCCCGATTAAGGCTCCAAGCAACCAAATCGACTCAGGCACTACGCCAAGAGCAACGTAAGCAAGTACCTGCAAAATCTGAACGATAGTGAGCGCAGTAGTTTCGCCGACGACGTCTCCGATTCGTGCGAGCGGAAGGGAAAACACTGTTCCAATTACGATACCAATGCTTACTGCATGCAATGCATCTTCACTGTTGATGCCAGATTGGACAGTTAGGTAGCCGACGGATGCCGCTAAAAAAGAAGTGACGAACGCATCGACAAGAACGTTGACCCTTATCGCAGTTGCAGGGGTTCGTAGAAAATTTAAAAACATCTCAGGAATCCCCCGATAGTAGATCTAGAAAATGTGAGCAGAAAAGTGGGCCATGAGAATAGCTCCAGTTGATTGGTGGGGCAGGTGGGCTAAATAGTCTCAACTTTACCGTTGCAGGATGGGGGAAGTTTCGTTCCGTGATGGGCCGGTTGCTCTTGCTACAGTGTGGCCAAAAGCTAAGGCGACTGGCGAAGTAGATTTGCTGCAGAATCGGCTGCTATTGAGGGTCGTTCTCTTGGTTCTTAAAGGTACCGTGCACCGTGGCTTTCAGGGTTGGGCCTGCAGTGAGGATAGAGGTGCCAAGCCCGGATACGACAAGTGCTGCAGCTGGGCCGATGGCACTTACAACAGGTGCCCCGATGATGTATCCGATAAGCATTGCGGAGCTGTTAATTGAACCCATCGTAGAAAGGGCTTTGGGTTTCACTTCATCGCGTACGGATCCGACAACGACTATTCGTAGTGCGGCCACCTGAGCGGCATTACAGACTCCACCAAGGAGGAAGCATGGAATGCAGAGCCAAAGTGAGGGAAATAATCCAGGTAAAGCTATGAAGCATCCCATAGCGAAGCCTGCCCCGGTCAGGACCTTCTCGGCGTTTTGTGAGTGAAGGCGAGCTGAAAGTCGTGCGCCAAAGATGCGGCCCACGATAAATGCTTGGGCAATGATGGCATATAACGTACCGCTCACGTGGAGCGTCTTTATCGCATAGAAGACAAGCGAAACGTTGAAAATTGAGGTGCAGATAATTGCTCCCCAAATGCTGGTTAACGCGGACCGAGCACTCCTATCCTTCAGTAAAAGAGAAGGAGCTTCGAGGACCTTTTGGAGAAAACTCGGTGAAGATTCTTGGGTTTCTGGATGAAGTAGTGCTTTCTCGGGTGGGGATTTATAAAAGCTATAAAAAGCCATCAGTGAGAGCCCAACGGCGCAAGCTTCAACGAAGAGCGCTGTCTGCAGGTTTCTTTGGTCCAGTAGTAATCCGCCTAGAGGCGGTCCAAGGAATCCGCCGCCAAGGCGGGCTGTATCCAAGAGGGAGAAGGCTTTCGCCTGCTGTCCTTCGCTGACCTGAGAGTCAGCGATGACGAAAATGGATGGAATTGACAGGCCGCTTAAGCATGCGGTGAAGAGGTTTCCAAGAATGAGGACCAATGGTTCTGGATAGGCCGCCATCGATAACAGGCCCAGAAGATCTAAGAAGAGTGCAGCAAACGCAATCTGGTAGCTGTTGAATTTGTTGAAGAGTGGGGTCAGCAAGGGGACTGCAAAAACTTGAGCGCAAATACCAGAGATGAAGATGCTTGCTACCAACAGTTCGCCCTTGTTCAGCTCGGCGAAGTGAAGTGAAATTGAGAGGCTGGTCATTGACCCGCACGCTGACAACAAAAAATATGTGGCGGTCAAGGCGTAGATAGATAAAAACCCTTCGCCACCACCATTTCTAGGGGGATGCATTTAGCCTGGCTTTCTCCAATGTTCAATTGAAATATCGTCTTGGTGCACTTTCATTGAGTTGAAAACACTAGGATGTCGAGCGTCGGACGCCTCGAGCTGATGAAGGCTCTTATCCAAGGGTTCAGTGTCGGAGAGTCGGATTGAAACTTTGCCTTCGGCAACTGCTTCCCGGCCTTGAACTCTGGACGGAGGCGAACCTCCCACCGCCACTATTTCGGGAGGTGTTTCAACTATGCACATGACAACCCCCAGGTGTGATGGTGATTATATAGGGTGCGGAAATGATGTGCACCTCACATTACAAGGGGTAGCTGGGGTAGGAAGTGATCTGTCTAACGAATTGCGGCATCATTTTGGTAAACCGCTAGACCAACCTGTTTCCTTCAGGCGGAGACAGGTAGTGCACTGGGTACAGGAAAAAGTAGTGCTAGCGCTAGTGCCTTTCGCTTTCGCTCTTGTGAACATCACAATGTAGAGCATGAAAAGGTTTGTGATTGGCATGATTGCCGTGATGGCCGTGATTGTGGTGGCGTTTGTCGGGTTTGTGGGTTTCATGCAGTGGGTCGATGCAGACAGCGTGACCGGTGATGACGGCGTGACTGCCGGATACAGCGCTGAGACGGGTGGCCCGCTGGAAACGTCGTTCGCGGACGAGGGGCCGCACGAGGTCGACGTGCGGCGTGACGGTGACGTGACCGTTGCGGCACCGACGGGCGCGGGACCGTTTCCGGCGGTGGTCATGGCTAACGGCACGAACACGCCGTTGAGCAGCTACCTACCCGTGGCGGAGCACTTGGCTAGTTGGGGGTTCGTGGTTGTCGGCGATGAGACTCCCCACACCGGAACAGGGGAGAATGTCGTGCACTTACTCGAGCGATTACCGGAACTGGATTCTCGTGTGGACCGATCACGGGTCGGTATTTTCGGACACTCACAAGGCGGTGCAGGTGCCATCAACGCTGCGGCACAAGTGGAGGTAGCAGCTGTGTATGCGGCGAGCCCGGCCTCCCACAAAGTGGCACAGTCCAATGACTGGGACTACACCAGCGCCGACGTAGAGGAACCGCTTTTCCTGATGACGAGTGATGGCCGTTCAGACCGCTGGTTTGTTAGCCCGTGGGAAGACCTGCAGGAGAACTATGAATCAGCTGGTGGTCCGGCAGTCATTGCCCGCCGCCTAGGTGCGGATCACAAGGACGTTCTAGAGTTCGGGGACGGCTATGCCACCGCGTGGTTCCGCTACATTCTTGCTGATGATCCTGACGCGAGAAACGTGTTCGTTGGCACTTCACCAGCGAGCCCTGGTGAGCTGGCGAGCAACGAGCTCTGGGACCGAGTGGATACCCGCGGCTGGTAACTCGCAGCATCCGCAAGAGGTTACAGCCAGCCTCGCTCATTGGCGATGGTATAGGCCTCGAAGCGATTTTCCGCTCCGGTCTTTGTCATGGCAGAGGAAATGTAATTGCGGGTTGTGCCTGGGGCAAGATGGGCAGCTTCCGCGATGGCCTCGATGGAGCGACCACGCCCGGCCAAGGCTAGGACTTCTGCTTCGCGCTCGGTGAGCGGTGAGTCCCCGGCGGCGATGGTTGCGGCCGCCAGGTCGTGGTCCACGTGACGCTTTCCCGCGTGCGCTGCGCGAATGGCGGCGGCGAAGTCTTCTGCGGAGGCGGTCTTTGGCAGAATTCCCAGGACCCCGGCTGCGAGGGCGCGTTTGACCACGGCGGGGCGTGCGTGGCTGGTGACGACAACCACGCGGGCGGCGATGTGCTCTGCCACAGCAATGCCGTCGAGTCCATCATCGTTGTCGCGTGTGTGGCTGAGTTGGAGGTCGGTCACGACGACGTCGGGAAGCGCGGCGGCATTATTCCACCACGTCAGAAACTCTGCTGCGGAGTAGGCAACGTGGACGACATCAATGTCCTCTTCGAGGCCAATCAGTGTGGCGAGAGAGTTGGCAACGAGAGTTTCATCATCCAGCAAAGCAACCGTGATCATGCATCCACCTTAAGTGAGACCGTGAAGGTCGCCGAGGTCTGTTCCACAACGAGGTATCCGCCGTGTGCGGCTGCGCGGCGGCGCAGGCCCTCCAGGCCCGTGCCCGGCTGGGCGGAGGATTGCGGTTGGTTGTTGGACACAGTCACCCCCGTGGGGCCCAAAGCGATGCTGACCCGTGTGGCCTGGGAGTGACGCAGAATGTTTGTGGCGGCCTCGCGGAGAAACCACGCGGCGGTATCACGCAGCTCAGGCGGGATGTCCTCGCTGGAGCCCTGGACGGTGACGTCCGCGCCTGCGGCAATGAGGACAGCCTGTGCGCTGGTCAGCTCGGCTCCGAGGTCCGGTGTGCGGTAGGTGTTGACCACCTGGCGCATATCGGAGGCAGCGGTCTGGGTGAGCTGATACAGCTGCGCGAGTTCCTCATGCACGCGGGGATCGTCACGCGCGGCGAGCGCTTGGGCGAGCTGCGTCTTGATGGTCAGCGCAGCGAGATGCTGGCCCATAGTGTCGTGCAGGTCCTGGGAGAGCCGAAGCCTTTCTTCGGCGGCTGACAACTGTGATTCCAGGCGACGCGAACGCTCGGTTTCAATCATGGCGCGCGAAAACCACATGGTGAAGAATACCGCTCCGGAAAACAGCACCCCGTACGTGAGCACGTACCCAGCGGTGCCTAAGGAGAGAAGTGCTGATGCTGCCCCGGCGGTGACAACGAGAGAGGCCACCGTGAGCAAGAAGCCGTGAGGGAGGAAAGGTAAAAAGGCGGTGAGCAGGGTGGAATAGAGTATTCCGGTGGCCAGCAGTGTGACTGTTTCCCATGACTGTGGTCCGATACCTAGTGCGAGGGCACATGCAGCCAGCGCGCTACCGTGACCGATAAGCCCCCATGCCATCCACCAAGAACCGTGGGGATGCGGAGTGAGGCGAAGCTGTCGGTTTGTGTGCAGGGCAGCGGAACCGGCGGCACAGGAGACCACAGTGACAGCTGCCGCCATCCACAGCGCGTCGACGCCGAGCCCTGCCCGGGAGAGAAATAGTGAGATGAGGGCGAGCGCAGCGAACCAGGGCAGGCCGATGAGTGACCACCTGTTGACCGCCAAGAACTTGGAGGAAGGCTCCATTCTCCGCCAGCCAAGGCGGGCAGTGCGGTTATGAGTAGGGATCGCAGGTGCCATCGTGGTGTCCCAGTGTAATGAGCGCTCTCAGCGGTGAGTACCCCAGCGCATGTATTTGTGCGCCGCCCATACCAAGGCCACCGTCCATGCGGCGAGCTTAATCAGGTCAGTGGATGAGTCTGCGAAGACGGAGGCGAAGGAGCCGTCCCCAATCCAGCCAGCGCGCACAATGTCGACCGCTAGGGCAAAAGGTGTGGCGTCGAGGACCTGGCCAAGTGCGTCGGGCAGTGCGTTACGTAGAGAGGCCTGCGAAAACATGAGGAGCATCAGCACCGGCATCGAGGTGATCTGAGCATTCTCGGCATTGGCCGTAAAGCTGCTGGTCAGCATCGCTAGCGCATGGGAACAGACTATTCCAAGCACCATCGCCAGCGCCATGAGCAGCGCGTTGACAGGCCACACGTGCGCAACGGGTGGGTCTAAAGGCAGGAACATGGACAAGGTGGACAGCCCTGCCACCATGAGAACGGACAGCAGCAGCATGGTCGCGGCAAGTGGAAGAGCAATGGCGGTGAGAATCTCCCAGTCGCGGGCTTCGCCGGTGCGCAGACGTTTGAGCACCTCCTCGTCGCGTCGGGTCACCGTCATAGACAGCGCCGGATAGAAGATGCCGAAGCCCAGTGCCAGAAGAACGAAAATCTCCGATGCTGAATCAGTGGAGCCTACGGATTGATCACCGACGATCCACACGAAGAGAGGCAGGGCCACCGGGAAGAGCAACGCCATGATGACGAGCAGTGGGTTCCGGGTGAACTGCCGCATTTCGGCGCGGCTTAAGGCGCGCAGTCGGCGTAGTGAGGCCGCTCTAGGAGCCGTAGTATTCGAGTGCGCTGTGGGGTGTGCAGTCTGTGAGGATGTCGCAGATGTCATTGAGTTCTTCCTTTTCGGGGGGAGTTAACTATTGGCAATGGAGTGGAATACCTGCTCGAGGCGGGCCGGCCGCGCGGTGAAGTTATTCAGCGTGACGCCGTGGTCGTGCGCCCACGTCAGCACTGCCTGCGTGTCCTTCTGCAGGTTCGAGGTGGTGATAGTGACCGTGCCATCAGCGCGGTGAATGGTGGTGCCGGAAAGCTGGGGAAGCGGTGCCGATGGAGGAGACGGTGAGAACGTAATCTCGGAGGCGGCAATCGATGCCAGCTCTGACATGGTGCCTTCCACGTTGATACGGCCCTGGTGCATAATCGCGATGCGATCGCAGAGTTCTTCCGCCTCTTCCAAGTAGTGCGTGGTCAGAACGATGGTCACGCCCGCAGCTTTGAGGCGGCGCAGCAGGTCCCATACGTGGCGTCGCGACTCCGGATCCAGGCCAGTAGTGGGCTCGTCAAGGAAGAGGATCTGCGGGTTACCCACCAGTGCGCAGGCAAGATCCAGCCGCCTCTTTTCGCCACCGGATAAGGCCCCGACGGTGACGTCGCGGCGGTGGTCTAGGTGGACGTCGCCAAGCACAGCGTTACTCGGTGCAGGCGCTGAGCACGTCCCCGCCCACATCGTGAGCGTTTCCTGTACGGTGAGCGCCTGCGGCAGCCCGCCCGACTGCAGCATGATGCCGGTGTGGGGGCGCACCGTGGCGCGCTCGGTCACGGGGTTGTGTCCCAGCACGCGCACGGTACCGGCCGATGGTGCGGCAAGACCCTCCATAACTTCCAGCGTGGAGGTCTTGCCCGCGCCATTCGTGCCCAAAAGCCCGAAGGTTTCTCCGCGTGCAACGCACAGGCTTATCCCGTTCACCGCGGTGAAGTCGCCGTACTTCCGGTAGAGGTCGTGTATTTCGATGGCTGATTCTGCTGTGTTCATAGCTTCAACCTTTCCGGTGGGCAATGCCTGCCGGTAGAGGCGTATGTCAGCGATTCACATGACAAAAGTCATCGGTGTTCACACGCGTCTCAGAAGGCGTCACAGTTCACAAGCGAGACGCATCCTGATAAATTGCAACATAGTTATCAACCGAGCGGGTGACGTGTCTGCCCAGACGCAAAGAAGTGGATGAATTATGCAGCCAGAGGGAAGAGGGATTCAAGGTCACGTCGAGGGCCTCTACATCGATGGGAACTTCGAGCTGCGCGCCGGGAGCATCACGTTCAGGGAGCGCATTGAGGGGGCCACGCTGGAGGACGTCGCCTCGGCTCACCAATTATGGCGCGCCGGCGACCCAGAGGTGTTGCTGTGGGTACCCGGCTTCGTGGACCTGCACAACCACGGCGGCAACGGCGGGGGATTCCCCAACGGGGACTACGAGCAGTGCCTGGCCGCAGCGCGTTTCCACCGCGCGCACGGCACGACGACTCTGCTGGCCAGTTTGGTCTCCGGCACGCAAGCCGAGCTGTGCGCCCGGGCGGAGCTTTTGGCCCAGCTGGCCAATGAAGGCGAGATCGCGGGCATCCACATGGAGGGCCCGTTTATCGCTGCGGCCAAGTGCGGTGCGCAGGATCCCTCCCGCATCGTGCCTGGTGAACCGGATTTCTTCCGCGCGGTGATTGAGGCTGCCGGTGGCTACCTGCGCTCCATCACCTTTGCCCCGGAGACAGCGAACGCTGAGGAACTACTCGCGGTGTGCGCGGAGCACAACATCATCGCCAGCCTGGGCCACACGGAGGCCGACTATGACACCACGCTCGCGGTTGTTGCAAAAGCCAAGGAGCTGGGAGTGACCGTGACCGGCACGCACCTGTTTAACGCCATGCCCGCCGTCCACCACCGCGCACCGGGAACGGTAGCCGCCCTGCTTACCGCGGCGAAGGCCGGAGACGCGTCCGTCGAGCTCATCGCCGATGGCGTGCATCTTGTCGACGGCACCGTCGACATGGCCCATAACCCCCGCGCCTTCGCCGTGACCGATGCCATGGCGGCGGCCGGCATGGCCGATGGCGCTTATGAACTAGGCTCCCTGCCGGTGACGGTGAGTGGGGGAGTCGCACGCGTCGACAGTGGCGCCATCGCTGGTGGCACCTCTACCTTGGCTGAGCAGTTCGCGCGTTTCGCCGCCCGCCACAGCCTGGGCGAGGCTGTGCGGTTTACCTCCACCACGGCCGCTGATGTGTTGGGGGACAAGGACCTGGGCCGACTAAGGGTGGGCGCGCGCGCCAACCTGGTGGGTCTTAACGCCGAGTTGGAACCTGTGCGCGTCATCGTTGGCGGCACTGATTTCGACGTTTAAGAAGGGACACTCATGGATCTACTCATTCGCTCCACACCAGCGGAGGTGGCCGCGGAAGCCGCCGATATTGTCCAGCACTATGCCAATGCCGGGGCAACCCTGGGACTGGCTACGGGCTCGACCCCGGTTGCTCTGTATCAGGAGCTCATCGCCCGCTATAAGCGCGACGAGGTCAGCTTCGCGCGTAGCCGAGCCTTTCTTCTTGATGAATACTTAGGTCTCAACCCCGAGCACGAGCAGTCCTATTACTCCACTATCCGCCGCGAATTCACTAGCCATGTCGATTTTCGGGACGAGTTGGTAAAGAGCCCAACGGGTACTGCTGCTGACCCGGCTACCGCAGCAGCTACCTATGACAAGGCCATCCGCGATGCCGGCGGTGTGGATATGCAGCTGCTCGGCATCGGTGCTAACGGCCATATTGGCTTTAACGAGCCTTCAAGCTCCCTGCAGTCGCGTACCCGGGTCATTACGTTGCACCCGCAGACCGTGCACGATAACGCACGCTTCTTCGACACAAAGGAAGAGGTTCCGCGTTTCGCGCTGACCCAAGGTTTGGGCACGATTAGTGAGGCCCGCCATCTCCTCCTGCTCGCCACCGGCAGCAATAAAGCCAGCGCCGTCCAGGCTATGGCGGAGGGACCCCTCTCTGCGCATTGCCCGGCGTCGATTCTGCAGATGCACCCGCACGCGACGGTCATCCTTGATGAAGCTGCGGCCTCCCGCTTGGAGGACCGCGAGTACTACCTCTATGCGGATCAGAACCGTCTGTAGCGAAACTTCATTTTCTAATCCCACTTTTCTAATTCCATAACTTCCTTGCTCGAAAGGACTCTCCTTTTATGAAATTCAATGTGATGGGGCCGTTGCAGCGGCTCGGAAAAGCCCTCATGGGTGCTGTGGCGGTATTGCCCGTTGCGGCGATTCTCAGTGGCGTTGGCTACTGGATTTCCAGCGCCGCTGGCGCCGATAACCTCGCTGCCCAGCTGCTGATCAGCTCCGGTGATGCGGTGCTGGCTAACCTGGGCTGGATTTTCGCTATCGCCATTTCCTTCGGCCTGGCAAAGGATTCCAACGGTGCCGCAGCGTTGTCGGGCTTTTTAGCTTTTGCCACCTTTATGAAACTGCTGGGCCCCGACGCCGTGGCCGGTTACCGCGGCATCGACGACCCCACCGCGCTGACCGGTGATGAGGCACTGGACTGGGCTGCACAGGGCTGGAACGCCGTGGGCGGCGGCAACGTCCTCTTCGGCATCCTCGCCGGCATCATGGCGGCGTGGGTCTATAACCGCTTCCACGCCACCAAGCTGCCGGACTTCCTAGCCTTCTTCTCCGGCCGGCGCCTCGTGCCGATTCTCACCGCCATCTTCGCCATCGTGGTCTCCGGCATCCTCTACTTCGTGTGGCCGTTCATCTACCACGCACTGTTCAACTTTGGTGCCTCCATCCAAGGCCTGGGTGCTGCGGGCGCTGGTATCTACGGCGTGGCCAACCGCCTGCTCATCCCAACCGGCCTGCACCATGCTCTGAACTCCGTCTTCTGGTTCGACGTTATTGGAATCAATGACATTGGCAATTTCCAAAGTGGCCAGAAAACCATCGAAGCAGCAGCTGCTGCTACCTCCGCCGCTGACTGCCCGGGCATCTGGGCCAACGGTCAGTGCACAGTTGAGGGTGTTGTTGGGCGCTACCAGGCCGGCTTCTTCCCCATCATGATGTTCGGTCTTCCGGGCGCGGCTCTTGCCATGTACCTGCGCGCGGATAAGAGCAAGCGCAAGGTCGTCGGCTCGCTCATGGCTGCTGGCGCTCTGGCTTCCTTCTTCACCGGTGTGACTGAGCCGCTGGAGTTCTCCTTCATGTTCGTTGCCCCGCTGCTCTACGTGGTGCACGCGCTGCTCATGGGCCTCTCCGTCTTCATCGCCGCAGCTATGGAATGGACCGCCGGCTTCGGCTTCTCCGCGGGGTTCGTCGACATGCTGCTCTCCTCCCAGAACCCGCTGGCCAACAAGTGGTACATGCTGCTGGTGATGGGCGTAGGTTTCTTCTTCCTCTACTTCGTCATCTTCTACTTCCTCATCGGCTGGCTTAATCTCAAGACCCCGGGCCGCGGTGAGGACGATGCTGCCGCAGAGTCCGCCGAGGATTCCGTTAACGGCGATGACAAGACCGCGCGCGATGCTGCCTACATCATCGAGGGCCTCGGCGGCAAGGACAACATTGACTCCCTGGACTACTGCACCACGCGCCTGCGTGTCGGCGTGAAGGAACGCGCGCTTGTTCGCGATTCCATCATCAAACGCGCCGCCGTCTCCGGCGTTATTCACCCCTCGGAGAAGAATGTCCAGGTCATCGTCGGCCCAGCGGTGCAGTTCATGTATGACGAGGTCAACCACCAGCTGCGCCACGGCTCCCCAGCCCTGGCTAGTGCAGGTGCCGTGGGTACTGGAGCCAGCGTGCCTGCCAGCGCCGAGGGCGCCAGCAACAGCAGCGCTTCTTCTAGCAATTCCCACGTCGAGGCCGAAGGTATTGACGTGCGTGCCCCGTTCGCCGGAGACGTCGTCGAGCTCTCCCAGGTGCCGGATGCTTCCTTTGCGCAGGGCATGGTGGGCGAAGGTTTTGCGGTGATGCCTGATGCCGTCGATGCCTTCGACGTCTGCGCCCCGGTAGACGGAACCATCACCATGGTCTTCAAGACGCGCCATGCCTTCGGCATGCAGACCAAGGACGGCGTCGACCTGCTTATTCACATCGGCATCGACACCGTGGAGCTCAAGGGCGAAGGATTCACGGCCCTGGCCAAGAAGGGCGATACCGTAAGCGCCGGCACGCCGATCATCGCGGTGGATGCCAAGGTGCTGCGCGAGCGCGGCGTCAATCTCATCACCCCGGTGGTGTGCCCGACGGCCAAGCAGGTCGCCAGCATCGACATCGCCCGCGAGGGCCATGCCCTGCCAGGCGAGGTCGCAGCAACCATCATGCGCAGCAGCTAACCTGATTCGGCTCAGCCCAGACATAAAAGCCCAGACATAAAACTGCCCTAGTTGCCAAAACCAGCGGTGCTCCATGCGCTGAGGAGCGAAGGTTTTGGCAACGAGGGCAGTTATGTCCCCGGTGGGTGCCATGTCATGAGAAAAATGGGCTAGTCGGTGTCGCGCAGCAGGCGCGGCACCACCTTGCCGGTGGCGTTGCGCGGCAGCTTGTCCAGGAAGTGAACATCACGCGGCACCGAGTGGTCGGCGAGGTTATCGCGGACCCAGGTGCGGATGGCGTCGGCAGTCACGGCCTTACCCACAGCATCGCGCGTGGTTACCGCCCACACGGCGATACGCTGGAAGGTGGTTTCGTCCTTGACACCACCGGCATGGACCTCGGCGATGCCCGGCATGGTCTCGAGCACCTCGGTGACGGACTGTGGGTGCACGTTCTCGCCACCGACGATGATCATGTCATCGGCGCGGCCCACGACATGCAGGTAACCGTCGGCGTCGATATAGCCCAAGTCACCAATGGAAATGAGGCCATCGACCTTGTTGAGCGGAATCTTCGGGTTGGTATAGCCAATGAGCGCGGTGGAGTTAGTCAGGTAAATCTCGCCGACCTCGCCGTGGGGAACTTCTCGACCTTCCTCATCGAGGATGCGCAGCTTGGTACCGGAGGCGATCTTGCCGCCGATGGTGGGGTCCTTGGCCACCTCTTCCATGGTGGCGGTTGAGGCTAGGGCTAGCTCCGTGGAGCCATAGACATTGCAGAGAATCGGGCCGAAGCGCTCGTGAGTTTCCTTGACGATTTCCGGGGTCAGCGCATGGCCCGCGGAGGCGATGAACTTCAGGCTTGAGGTGTCATATGTCGAGTCTGGGTCGGCAGCCACCATCTGACGGAAGAAGACGGGGGAGGAGAGAAGGCCCTCGAGGCTGTAGCGCTGGATGTCATCGAGCGCTGCGGATGGGTCGAAGACGCGGCGGGTGACAATGGTGTTGCGCAGGCCCAGGGCAATGTTGAGGCAGGCCCAACCCCAGGTGTGGAACATCGATGCGGTCATCTGAACCTTCTGGTCCGCACGCCACGGTATGGAGTCCACGATGGATGCCAGCACCACCGGCAGCGTGGGTTCGGGGCGCATAATTCCCTTGGGGATTCCGGTGGTCCCGGAGGACATGAGCACGATATGCCCATGGTTGGGCCAGGTGGGGAGCGTGTGCTTCTCGACGCCCCTCCGGTCCGCCACAATCTCGCGCAGCGAGGGCACAGTGGCAAGCGCGGCGGGACGCTCTGCACCAGACTCGTGGCCGATGACGACGGTAAGGCCCTCAGTGGGGGTGTCGGCGGTGGGGGCGAGGCGGTCGGCGAATTCATCATCGATGACGAGGACGTTGATGCGGTTCTCTTCGATGCAGCCAGCAAGCTGCTCAGGCGAAGAACCAATATTCAACAAGAAGATGTGCGCGCCGGCGTAGCCCTTGGCAGCAAGTGGGGTAATGATGCCGCGGCCGTTGCGGGCCATGACGCCAAGGCGAATGTCATCGAGGCCAAGCGAGAGCAGCCAGCGGGCAAAGGTCTGGGACTGCTCGCGGAGTTGGCGGTAGGTGAGGGCCCCGTCATCGTCGATAAGCGCAAGGCGTTCCGGGCAGGTCAGGTAGGCCTGTTCAACCTCGCGGGCGGTGGTGAAGCGGTAGCGTGCCAGAACTGGCACGGTTGCGGCCAATGCGCGTGGGCCGCCAGCCGAGCTAAGGAGCCCGGCTTTAAAGAGGGCGGGAACAAAACGTGCGAGAGCGGCGGCGTGGAAGGCGATATCAGAAGGGTTCATAGGTTTCTTATCGGCGCGAGGGGGATGGGGAGTTACAGGCTATAAAAAGAGCGAAATGTTAAAGCTGTTGCTATTGTTACATAAGCTTCGACCGTCAGTTTAGTCTATTATGGTTTTGGCCTAGAACATACCCTTTCCCGAAAGGACATCGTCACATGAAGTCTACCCAGCGCCTCGCGGCCGTCTGTGCATCCCTCCTCGTGGCGGTTGGCCTGTCCCAAGCGCCCCAAGCTGCAGCGGCGGAGCGCAACCTTGTCTCCTTTGGTGATTCCGTCTTGGCTGATCCACAGCTGGATGCTTATATGTCCTCGCGCCTGGGCTCCTCGGGTCGCAACCCCAGCTTGGATTGCCCGTCCGGCAACAACTTTGCCAAGCGCACCGCCGCCAAACTGGGCATGCCAGTGGCGGATTTCTCTTGTTCCGGTGCGGTATCGATGTCTCAAGGTCCGCAGGTGAATGCGCAGGTGGATGATGCTATCCGTCGCGGCAAGCTCACCGCCGATACGCAGCGCGTGATCTATGCCAGTGGATTCAATGACACCTATAACAATGCCGGCCTGTCGGACCGTGACTTGCGCGCGCGCTGGGTTGGCGCCAACGCGCCAATCATCCACAAGATTCGCGCTGCTGCGCCGAATGCTCGCATTCAGATTGTGGGATACCCGACCATCGGCTCTGGCGACCGCTATTGCCTGCTGCACTTTGGTCCGCAACCTGCGGATGCCACCGCTCTGCCGATGGTTCAGCGCTATGAGAATGTTGCTCAGTGGATGCAGGTGGATCTCGCGCACGCGACCGGCGCGGAGTTTGTGGATCTTAAACCGGCGACGTGGGACCGCGGCATGTGTGCAAATTCCGACAAGCGTCTGTGGGCAGGACTCGTCGACTTTTCCGCTGGCCCAGGCAACCTTCCGTTGCATGTGAATTCCCGCGGCCACGAGTATGTAGCGAATATTCTTGCGCGCTCCTAAAGTGTGTTCCTCGTTGGGGGTAGTTGCGGGCACTGTGGTGTTCGCGTAGCCTCGGGCGCATGACCGTTAATGAAAACGTAAATGAAAACAACTCTCAGCAAGGTGCGGAGGCCGTCCGTGGTGTGATTGCCCGCTCCAAGGGCGCTCCCGTGGAAACCGTCAACATCGTCGTGCCCGCCCCCGGTGAGCACGACGTCGTGGTGAAGGTGCAGGCCTGCGGCGTTTGCCACACGGATCTGGCCTACCGCGATGGTGACATTGAGGATGCCTTCCCGTTCCTGCTGGGCCACGAGGCCGCCGGTGTGGTGGAGCGCGTCGGCTCCGCCGTGACCCACGTGGAGGAGGGTGACTTCGTCATCCTCAACTGGCGCGCTGTCTGCGGCGAGTGCCGTGCGTGCCGCAAGGGCGAGCCGAAGTACTGCTTCAACACCCACAACGCGTCCAAGAAGATGACCCTTGAGGATGGCACCGAACTCACCCCGGCGCTGGGTATTGGTTCCTTTAGCGATAAGACCCTGGTCCATGAGGGACAGTGCACCAAGGTAGAGGACACTGACCCGGCTGCTGCTGGCCTGCTCGGCTGCGGCATTATGGCGGGCCTCGGTGCAGCCGTGAACACCGGCGATATCCAGCTGGGCGAGTCCGTGGCTGTCTTCGGCTGCGGCGGCGTGGGTACCGCAGCCATTGCCGGCGCGCAGCTGGCGGGGGCCGCAAAGATCATCGCCGTCGACCTTGACGAGAAGAAGCTTGAGACCGCTCGCGAGTTCGGCGCCACCGACACCATCTGCGCCAAGGACCTCTCTGAAGAGCAGGTTATTGAGGCCGTGCGTGAGCTTACCGATGGCTTCGGCACCGACGTCACCATCGACGCCGTTGGCATTCAGCCCACCTGGCGCCAGGCCTTCTACTCCCGTGACCACGCTGGCCGCATGGTCATGGTGGGCGTTCCGAACCTCACCGACCACGTCGACATCCCGGCTATTGACCTCTATGGCCGCGGCGGCTCCATCAAGCCGGCCTGGTACGGCGACTGCCTACCGGAGCGTGACTTCCCGGCCTACGTATCCCTGTCCAAGAACGGCCAGTTCCCGCTAGACAAGTTTGTTTCCGAGCGCATTGCGCTGGACGACGTCGAGGAGGCCTTCGAGACCATGAAGTCCGGCAAGGTTCTGCGCTCGGTCGTGGAACTCTAAAAGACGCGAGCCTGAAAGCCCGCCCGGAAAGGACCTAAGCATGAAGATTGAACAGTTTGAGACCTCTGGAAAGTTCCGTCTTGACGGCGGCGAGTGGGACGTGGACAACAACGTCTACATTGTGTCCGGCGGCCAGGAACTCTACATCGTGGACCCAGCGCACGATGCGGAGCGCATCTACAGCGAGGTGGGGGAGCGCTCTGTAACCGGCGTGCTCCTTACCCACGCCCACAATGACCACTGCGAGCTCGCACCGGAGATTGCTGAGCACTACGGCGTGCCGCTCTACCTCCACCCGGACGATGAACAGCTGTGGCGCGAAACCCATGCCGAGGCTGACTACACGGCCTTGGAAGATAACCAGGTCATCAAGGTCGGCGGCGAGGATCTCGTGGTCTTCCACACCCCGGGCCACTCCCCGGGCTGCGTTGTGCTGTACGACGCCACCGATAGCACCCTCCTCTCCGGTGACACCCTCTTTAACGGTGGCCCCGGTGCCACGGGGCGCAAGTACTCCGACTTCGATGTCATCATCGAGTCCCTGCGCAACCGCGTGCTCAACCTCCCGCCGGAGACCCGCGTCCTGCCGGGCCACGGCGATGAGACCACCGTGGGTGCGGAGGCCGCGCGTATCGATGAATACGTCGCCCGCGGCTACTAAGTGCTCATAAGAGCGCTTGAGTTATTAGCCCGCATGCTCCTCGAGGGGCGTGCGGGCTGCTTTTATGCCCACTGCCACCGTGGCGGCTAGTGATAGGCCGAACCATACCCAGGCATCCGCAATGCCTGCGCTGAATTGACGTGCCCTCTCTTGAATGGCGAACTGCGCATCAGTGCTCAGTGCGGCGGGTAACGTGGCGCTGCCATAGCTGAGGATGAACAGCGCACCAATCAGGATGAAGAACACTCCTGAGACGATGGAGAGCGTGTTCGTGCGCACGGGCCCAAGCGTGACCTCGCGCCCGCGCAGCCAACGCCACGAGCCGACATCGAAGCGCTCCCAGAGCGCCGCCAGCACGAACAGGGGCGCGGCCATTCCTAGCGCATAGGCCACCATGATGAGCCCGCCATACAGTGCGGATCCGGATGCCGCCGCCGTGGTCAACACAGCTCCCAACAACGGTCCCGCGCAGAAACCGGCAAACCCATAAACTGCGCCCAGCAGGAACACTCGTCCGCGGGCTTTACCGGACAAGGCAGCCATGCCGGGAATTCGGAACCCGCCGCCCAGCGCCGTGTACAGTCCCAGGGCAATGATGATCCACCCCGCTACAGCGATGACGTGATTGCGGTACTGCGCCAAGAATGCTGCCAAGCCCATGCCGATGGGCACCAGCGTGGTGCACAGCCCCAGGAAGAACACCACCGTCTTGGCCAGCAGTTCACGCTGCGAGGTGAAAGCGTAGGCAAAAAAGGCGGGGACCAGCAGCGCTGAACAGGGGCTGATGAGTGTGAGAACACCGGCGATGACCGCGCCGACAAGTCCGATGCTCATAGGCTCACCCCCACGGCATAGCCGCCCAGCAGGGCGGTCAGAATAACGAGGGCGATGAAAAGCCAGACGATAGGTGGTGTCTTAGGCATTGGCCGCTTTACCTAGCTGTTGCTGGATGACTTGGTCAAAGGCCTCAGCCGGTTGGGCGCCACCGATGAACTGATCTCCCACCACGAAGGCTGGGGTGCCCGAGATGCCAATCTGGGAGGCGTAGCTCGTGGCCGTTTCGATGACCTCTGAGTAGGTGTCATCCGTGGCCTCTTGGCGGAACTTCTTCAGGTCTTTCACGCCGGCCTTCTGCGCAAACTTCATGAAGTCCTCGATTCCAAACTCAGGGTGGCCGCTGATGTCCTTGCTGGCGGAGTAGAGCTCGTGCTTAAACTCCGCGAATTTGCCCTGTGCTGCAGCGGCGCGTCCGGCCTTGGCGGCCTCGACAGCGGCGGGGCCATTGACAGGGTAGTCGTTCCACTCGATGCGCACGAGCCCCTTGTCCACGTAGTGCTGCAGTGTCGGCTCTGTAACGTTGGCGTGACGAGAACAGAACGGGCACTCAAAATCGGAAAACTCCGAGATGACCACAGGAGCGTCCACCGCGCCCACCGCAAAGGGATCATTGTCCTTGCGGCGATGCACCACCGTGATATCTCCGGACATGGTGTCTCCGCCGGGACCGAACATCATGGGATCCCCGGTACCGTCGGAGAATTTCGTGCCGGGCGTGGCCTTGTCAGCATCTTTCGCAAGATCCTGGCTGGCGGTGGGGGGCTGTGTGGCAGCGCTGGATGCCTCCCCAGCAGCTGCGTTCCCTTCAGTGTTGGAGGACGCGCGATCTGCCAGCAGGAAGCCAATGGTGACGGCCAGAATTACAACGAGCACCAACAATCCCCACGCTACGGGGCTGATGGTGGAGAGCACTGACTTCTTCGGCCCACTGGTGGGCCGGGAGGATTGATTAGGCATGCGATTACCTTAACGCGACGTGGTTAAGACTGTGAGGCTGAGTCCGGTGTTTTTTAAAAGTGCAACCCTAAAAACCGAACCACGCAGGTGGGCTTCATCGCGCGCTAACGCAGCGCTTGACGACGACCTGCATGAGTCGCCTTTCACCTCTGGACAGATAAAAGCACTGCTACAACGGCCGTGTCCCCATCAGCTCCGTTGATACAGCACTGGTGGTGCGACAACCTCACACCTCGCCGCTTCAAGCGGAGGGGCAGGTCCCACTACAGGGCTTTTAGCCCTCTTGGGCAGCGGCGAGAAGGTAGCTCCCGTAGCCGGATTTGAGCAGCGGCTGTGCTAGCTTAATAAGCGCGGGGGCATCGATGAAACCCTGTGCGAAAGCAGCCACTTCAGGGGAGCCGATGACTGCCCCGGTGCGCTTTTGTAGTACCTCCACGTAGGCTGAGGCTTCACTCATGGAATCCACTGTGCCGGTATCCAGCCACACGTCACCGCGCTGCATGCGCTTGACTCCCAGCTGTCCGCGGCGCAGGTACTCTGCGTTGACCGCGGTGATTTCCAGCTCGCCGCGCGCGCTCGGGGTAATGGACTTGGCAATCTCCACCACGGAATTGTCGTAGAAGTACAGGCCTACCACCGCATAATTCGATTTCGGATTGTCTGGCTTTTCCTCAATGGAGAGCGCCTGGCCGCTATCGTCGAATTCGACGACGCCATAGCGCTGCGGATCAGACACTTCGTAGGCAAATATAATGCCGCCCTCCGGATTGCTGCATTCATTGAGCGCAGTGGAGAAGCCGTGGCCCTCAAAGATGTTGTCGCCCAAGACAAGCGCTACGTCATCCTCGCCGATGAAGTCTTCCGCGATGAGGAAAGCCTGTGCCAGCCCTTCCGGGCGCGGCTGAACTGCGTAGTGCAGCATGATGCCAAGCTGGGAGCCATCACCCAGCAGGCGCTGGAAGGCGTCTGAATCTTCCGGGGTGGTGATGATGAGAATTTCCCGGATGCCCGCTTGGATGAGCGTGCTCAGCGGGTAGTACACCATCGGCTTGTCATAAATGGGCATGAGCTGCTTCGAGATGCCCTTAGTAATGGGGTAGAGGCGCGTGCCGGAACCGCCAGCAAGAATAATGCCCTTCATGGTTTTTAAGCTTAACGGAGGTCACCGCACTGGCGTGCGGTGCCGGGATTGGAGAACATAACACTTAACTTCCCACGTAACATAACACGTGGGAAGTTACGTGTTATGTTGAGCGTTATGCTGGGTAAAGTCCCAGGTAGAGAGTTAAAGCGGCCCGCCAATTCATGGGTGTGAAGCCAGTAGCTTCAATCTTGGAGAGATCGAAGGTGGACTCCTTTGGGCGCGGAGCTTCCGGGCCGGCAATCGCGCGGTACTGCTCGGTGCTCACTGGCGTGACGTCGGCAGGGTCCTTACCTACTCCGGTAAAGACGGCCATGGCAATCTCATCGCGGCCCACCGCATCACCGGAATTGGAGATGTTGTACACGCCGTATTCCGCGCCGGTCTTGAGTAGGTGAATGATGCCCTTAGCCAGGTCCTCAGCAAAGGTGGGGCGCCCGCGCTGATCGTGAATGACCGCGGGTTTGACGCCCTTATTCGCCAGGGAACGCATGGTGGCCATGAAGTTGGCGCCGTCGCCAAAGACCCACGAGGTGCGGACCACATAGTGTCGCGGTGCAGTCTGCGCAGCAGTATCTCCCGCCGCCTTAGAAGCGCCATAAGCAGAGAGAGGGGAGGGCAGCTCCTCTTCGGAGTGCGTTTCATGATGGCCATCGAAGATGTAGTCGCTGGAGACGTGCACCAGGGTGAGGTTATTCTCTGCCGCAATGAGCGCTAGCTTCGCCGGTGCCGCTGCGTTGACTGCCCATGCACCAGCGCGGTCCTCCTCGGCGCCATTGACGTTGTTATATGCCGCACAGTTGATGATGGCGGAATACTGCCGCCACGGACGCTCGGGTGGAGCGGTGATATCGAAGTCCTCGTGCCCACAGAACTCCACCGGGCCGAGGCCAGCCTGAGGGAGAAACTTCTGCAGTGCGCGGCCCAACTGTCCGTTGGCACCGGTGACGAGGATGCGGCGAGGGGGCATCGGGGAGACGTCGCCAAGCGCGGGGTGTTCCTTATCCTTGTCGGAGATTTCCGTCGGCTCCAACGGCCAGTCCACCATACCGAGGTTTACGCAGGTGTATTCCGCGTCCGGGGACCAGTGGTCAGTGACCAGGTAAGAGTAGGAACAAGCCTCGAGCGCCTGGAAGCCGTTAGCCACGCCGCGCGGCACGAACACCGCGATGTCTGGACGCAGCTCCTGGGTAACCAGCTCGCCATAGGTGTCCGAGCCCTCACGCACATCGCACCACGCGCCGAAGGCCCGGCCCGAGGCCACAGAAACAAACTTGTCCCACGGTTCTGCATGCAGGCCGCGGGTGACGCCCTTGTCCGCGTTGAAGGAAACGTTGTTCTGCACTGGGCAAAAATCTGGAAGTCCGGCTGCGCGCATCTTCTCGCGCTGCCAGTTTTCCTTGAACCAGCCGCGGTTGTCGCCATGGACATCGAGCTCCACGATGAGCAGGCCCTCAATGGCCGTTGTCTGAACCTTCATTTACTGTCCTTGCTTGGCATAGTTGGCTTCCACGGCGTCCTTGTCTGGGCGCCACCAGTCTTCGTGTGTGCGGTACCACTCGATGGTCGCGGCAAGACCCTCGCGCAGATCCGTGTAGCGCGGGGCCCACCCCAGCTCACGCCGCAGCTTGCTGGCATCCATGGCGTAGCGCTGGTCATGGCCGGGACGGTCCGCCACGTGCTCATAGCGCGGCTCGCCGTTGTCGGTGGCGCCCATCAGCTCACAAATCATCTCGATGACCTGGCGGTTATTGATGTCCTCTTGATCGGCGCCGATGTTATAGGTCTCACCGACCTGCCCACGGTCCAGGATGGCCAGCACAGCCTCGTTGTGGTCATCCACATGAATCCAGTCGCGCACCTGCTCGCCCGTGCCATAGAGCTTGGCGGGGTGGCCGCTGAGAAGATTGGTGATTTGGCGCGGGATGAACTTCTCAATGTGCTGGTAGGGGCCGTAATTATTGGAACAGTTTGAAATTGTTGCGCGCAGTCCAAAACTGCGCACCCATGCGCGCACCAAGTGATCCGAGCCGGCCTTCGTGGCGGAGTACGGCGAGGACGGATTGTACGGCGTGGTTTCGGTGAAGTAGGTGTCTGCGCCAATGTCCAAGTCACCGAAGACCTCATCGGTCGAGACATGGTGGAGGCGTACATCGTGGCGCCGACACGCTTCCAGCAGCACGAATGTGCCCATCACGTTCGTGTGAAGGAACGGCGACGGATCCCGCAGCGAGTTGTCATTGTGGGACTCTGCGGCAAAGTGCACCACGGTATCCGCTTGGGCCACGAGCTTATCGACGACCCCCTCATCCGCCACATCCCCCACCACCACAGTGGCCTCAACCCCATCCAGGTTCGCGCGGTTACCCGCGTAGGTGAGCTTGTCTAGGACAGTAATGTCCACCTCGGGCCGCTGCTGGGCCACCAGACGAACGAAATTTGCCCCAATAAATCCGGCACCGCCGGTCACAAGCAATCTGCGCATGGTGCTCAAGTGTAGGGCATGGGGGCACATTATTAAGCGGGGAACTTGGGCAGCTTTGCGTGATTGAGCCACTCATCAAGAAGATCATCCACCGCGGAGGGATCCACAGCCACAGCACGGAGCCGGCTGATGAGGTCCTCCGGCACCACCGTGGAATGCTGCGCGGAGGCAAGGTACTCACGGATCGTGAGGAAGAAGAGCTCGTCCCCCAACAGACGGCGCAGCGCGTGGACGGTGAGCGCGCCGCGCTTGTATACGCGGTCATCAAACATGTCGCGCGTGCCTGGGTCGCTGAGGACCACGTCCTGACGCTTGCGAGCAAGCACCTGATAATGCGACCGTGCCGAGGCATGCGCCGGGTGGCCATGTGCATGTTCACGCCACAGCCATTCGCAGTAGCACGCAAAACCTTCGTTGAGCCAGATATCCTTCCACTCACGCAGGCCGACTGAGTTGCCGAACCACTGGTGGGAGAGCTCATGGGCAATGAGGCGCTCGAAGAGGTGATCGCCCTTGACGTGGTTGGAACCGAAAATGGACAGGCCTTGGGCCTCCAAGGGGATTTCCAGCTCATCATCGGTGATGACCACCTGGTAATCGGGGAAAGGATACTCCCCAAACAGTCCGGCGTAGAAGTCCAGCATCTCCTGCTGCTGGGCAAACTCATCGAGAACCAACTGCTTAAGGTGAGCCGGGGCCCATGCTCGAACGTTGCGGCCCAGAGTGATGTCGATGAACTCGCCCACCTGCACCGTGGCAAGGTAGGTCGCCATAGGGTTCTCAACGCGGTAGTGCCAGCGCGTCATCGACCCGCCGGAGCGGCGCCGAGAGATGAGTGCGCCGTTAGAAATCACAATGAAGGGGTCGTCCGCGGTGATGCGGATATCGTAGGTTGCCTTTTCACCAGGTGCGTCATCACACGGAAACCAGCTCGGTGCACCGTTGGGCTGGCTGGCAACCAAAGAGCCGGACTCGGTTTCCTCCCAGCCGATTTCGCCCCACGGCGTGCGCAGCGGACGCGGTGAGCCACCATACCGGATGTGCAGCTCAAACTCCTGGCCTTCTGCGATGGTTTCAGCAAAGGTCAGCCGCAGCTTTCCGCCGGAGAGGCGGTGGCGTGCCACGCGTGGAGCATTCTTTGAGGTAACGCGGCGAGCCACCATGGCGCCGCCCAAATCGAGAGTGAGCTTGTCCAGCTCTTCGAGTGCGCGGATGTGAAGTACTGCAACGCCGTGGAGCATGTTCGGCTCCACACGATAAGTCAGGTCCAAGTCATAATGAGTGACTTCAAAGCCGACGTTGAAATCCACCCCCGTATAACTATCACGGGTCTGTGCAGGAGAACCCGTAGCGGCGGCGATATGCGAAAGGGCGGTGGAGAGCAGCTTCATAATGCCGCTATCCTACCGCCCTTATCCTGCAAGGCCGAAAAGCTAGGCGCTCTCCGTGAAGGCCGCCTCAAACGTGGGCCAGGACTTCTCCAGATCCTCGCTCCAGCCCGGCCAGGAGTGGGTTCCCACGTTGCGGAAGTTGTAGGTCGCCGGAATATTCTGCTTATCCAGCTTTGCCTTGAGCATGTGGGTGCAATGGTTGACGCCTGCCTCAATGACGCCGCCCTCAACCTGCAGCTGAGCGGAGCCAAGGAATGCTGCCGCCGGGTTGTAGCCCTTGTTGATGTAGTAGGACGGGGTGTCCTTCTCACCGGCCAGGCCGCTGGCAGAAGAGATATACAGGTCAGTTCCGCGCAGCTTCTCCGAGTTCATGAGGGCATCGTTGTAGCGGTTGTACGGCGATCCCATCGGGCCCCACATCTGCTCTGGTGTGCCTCCACCGCGGTTGACGGTCAGGCGCAGGAACTCATACTCCAGCGGGTATGCGGTAGCCGCGCAGCCAGCGTAGGAGCCCACAGCGTCATAGAACCCTGGATTGTGCTGAGCCATCAAGAGGGAGGAGGTTGCTGACATGGACATACCGGCGATGGCGCGCTTATTGTTAGCGTTCAAGCGGGCCTCTAGTGGTCCCGGCAGCTCCTTAGTGAGGAAGGTTTCCCACTTCTGTGGGCCCTTGAGGTGCTTACCGTTCGGGTCCTCCTGCCAGTCGGTGTAGTAGGAGAACGCACCTGACTGCGGAATAACGACATTGACGTCCTTGTCCGCATAAAAGTCCACGACGTCAGAGTTGTAGAGCCAGTCTGTATCTTGCTCGGCGGAGCCAGCGCCGTTGAGCAGGTAGATGGTGGGGCGGTCCGGGTTTTTCGCCGGAATAACGGCCAGCGGAACGACGCGGCCGTTCATAGACGGCGAGGTGGCTTGCAGTTTGAGCAGCCGTGGATCGTCCTTGTAGTGGCCATACCACTTTTGGCTCTCGACCTCGGGGGTGGGCTGCAAGTCAGACACAGTGGAAAGGGCGGTCTCACCCGCAACCTCCTGCGGTGTAAGAGTGGCGGCACCCGCTACGGGACTTACCAGCGCGGCTGCGGTGAGCGCGCCGGTGGCGAGAAGAGAGCTAAGACGCTTCATGGGGATCCTTATTCGACAAATGTTATGGCGAGTTGAGCTTACTGCTCAGTGATTTCGGGGTCGACCTTCGGGGCTGCTTCAGAGTCGACCGGCAAGGAGTCAGCGGGGGCAGCAGGGTCTGCCTCGGCTTTAGCCTTGTCCATGTCCTGCTTATCGGCATCGTCAGCCTTGGCGTTAGCGTCCGGCTCAACGCCAGTATCCTCGACGGACTCAACGTCAGCATTGTTGGCAGCATCTGCCTCACTATCAGCGTTCTTGATGGCGTCCTTGTCCGCTGGCGTAGATGCCGCATTGTCTGACGTGCTGCCGCTTACCGGCTCCACCGGAAGGTCGAAGGCACGGGCGAAGGTAGGCCAAGAGGAGTTAATGTCATCGAGCCAGCCCGGCCACGAGTGGGTACCGGTCTGGCGGAAGTTGAAGTCCGCGTCGATGCCCTCGCGGTTGAACTTCGCCTCAAGGTCGTGCGTGCAGGCGTTCATCGCTGCCTCAATGACGCCGCCCTCAATGACGAGGGTGGAAGAAGACTTGAAGGCCCGAGCAGAACCTAAACGATCAATCTTGGACGACCCAAAGTCCGTTGCGCCAGCCAGCCCGGAGTTGGCCGACACATAGATTTCAGAGTTTCCCATGTTGTTCTTGGTGGCGTTAATCAGACCATCGTTGTAGCGGTTGTACTCGCCGCCCTGTGGTCCCCACATCTGCGTGGTATTTCCGCCACCGCGGTTTACCGTCAGCTGCGCATAGAAATTTGGCAGCGGGGTTGAGGTGGCCGCACAGCCGGAGTAGGAACCGATGGCATCGTAGAAGTTCGGGTTGTGCTGCGCCAGCACGAGGGACGACGTAGCGGACATGGACATACCGGCGATGCCGCGCTTGCCGTTGCCGTTGATGTGCTCTTCTAGCGGTCCGGGGAGCTCCTTGGTGAGGAAGGTTTCCCACTTCTGGGGGCCCTTAAGGTAGCTGCGCTCCGGGGAGGTAACCCAATCGGTGTAGTAGGAGAATGCGCCTGCCTGCGGGATGACGACGTTGACGTTGCGGTCGCCGTAGTAATCGTCGAGGTCTTGGATTCCCTCCTTGTCTGGGTCAAGATCCTGGCCAGCGGTGGACACGATCCAGTCCATGCCCTGCTCTGCACCGCCGGCACCGTTCAGCAGGTAGACGGTAGGACGCGAGGAATCAAAGGTTCCATCCGGCGTGATTACAGCGAGTGGCACCTGACGGTCCATGGCCGGGGCGGACGCGTAGAGAGTCTTGATGGACTGACGGTAGTCCGGGTACTTCAGAATGTAGCCCAACCACTGCTTTTCGTCGGGGATTTTGGTTATATCGACGTCTTTGAAAGCAACATTCTTCCCAATCGAGTCTTCGAACTCTGCGCGGGAAGGAACGTGCTGGCCGGCATCATCCGTTGGGAGATACTGTTCGATCTCGCCGTACACATCGAGCTCAGAAATCGTCGAGGGCGTTGCCTCACCACGGATCTGCTCTGGGGTGATGGTGGAGGCGCTGGCGATAGGGGTGGCCACGGCGCCAAGGGCAAGGGCCGAAGCCGCTGCCAGCGTCGTGAGAGAGCGCGCAATCTTCATGGAATCTCGCTTTCTAGGTGATGAGCGGAATGTAGGGCAAGTTTAAAAGACGCTATGGACATCCCCCCACGCACTACGTAACGGTGCAGGTGGGAAGGGGTATCTACACCCTCAAGGCAAGGGCAATGAGTCTAAACATACCAAGTTATTAGAGTTAATGGTGGTATTGAAGTGAAAACCGTGTCATAATCTTCAAGCGCATTGTCGCGCATGTAACGCAGCGGGCCTCTCGTTCGCTAGAGGACCTAGATACCGTGACTGTTACCGCGGCGTCGCCAAGCTGCGGAATCTCGCCGCGCCAGACGTTCCTACACGCCAACAGAAAGCAGAATAATGAACTTCTTTGACACCATCCTCGTTGCTATCAACCAGGTCCTAGGCCAGTTCGTCCACTCCGGTTCCTCCACGTCCTCGAAGGCCGGCCTTGAGTGGGGTCTGTACTAAACCCCAAAGGCCTCGCTAGTTTTTAGCCCCCACTCACATCTCGCGCGGGTGGGGGCTGTGGCGATCTGAATACGGTCCGATCTGGGGTGAGAGAGCGTGCGCTTTCCGACGCCTCCCCACACACCATGGGGGTGGTGAGACATCAGGCACAAACTTCCGTATTCTGTAGGGCGTGACTAATGAACATTTTGACGTTGTAGTACTCGGCGCGGGCCCCGGCGGCTACGTGTCCGCCATCCGCGCTGCCCAACTGGGCAAGAAGGTTGCTGTTATTGAGAAGCAGTACTGGGGCGGTGTTTGCCTCAACGTGGGCTGCATCCCCTCCAAGGCTCTGCTCAAGAACGCAGAGGTTGCGCACACCTTTAACCACGAGGCTAAGGCCTTCGGTATCTCTGGCGATGTCTCCTTCGACTTCGGCGTAGCGCACAAGCGCTCCCGCAAGGTGTCTGAGGGCATCGTCAAGGGCGTGCACTACCTGATGAAGAAGAACAAGATTACGGAGATTAACGGCCTCGGTTCCTTCAAGGATGCCAAGACCATCGAAATCACCGAAGGCGATGATCAGGGTAAGACCGTTACCTTCGATAACTGCATCATCGCCACCGGCTCCGTCGTTCGCTCCCTGCCGGGGGTGGAGATCGGCGGTAATATCGTGTCGTACGAAGAGCAGATCCTCAAGGATGAGGCCCCGAACTCCATGGTTATCGTTGGCGCCGGTGCCATCGGTATGGAGTTCGCCTACGTTCTGGCTAACTACGGCGTGGACGTCACTATCGTGGAGTTCATGGATCGCGTCCTGCCGAACGAGGACAAGGATGTTTCCAAGGCCATCGCCAAGGAATACAAGAAGCTCGGCGTCAAGCTGCTGACCGGTTACAAGACCACCGCTATCAAGGACAACGGCTCTGACGTCACCGTTGAGGTCGAGTCCAAGGATGGCTCTAAGACTGACACCCTCACTGTGGATCGTTGCATGGTCTCCATCGGCTTTGCTCCGCGTACCGAGGGCTTTGGTCTAGAGAACACCGGCGTTGAGCTGACCGAGCGTGGCGCTATCGCTATCGATGACTACATGCGCACCAACGTGGACGGCATCTACGCTATCGGTGACGTTACCGCGAAGCTGCAGCTCGCTCACGTTGCTGAGGCACAAGGTGTTGTCGCTGCCGAGGTCATCGCCGGCGCTGAAACCCAGCTGCTCGGTGACTACATGAACATGCCGCGCGCCACCTTCTGCAACCCGCAGGTTGCCTCCTTTGGCTACACCGAAGAGCAGGCCCGTGAGAAGTTTGCTGACCGCGACATCAAGGTCGCTACCTTCCCGTTCTCCGCGAACGGTAAGGCTGCCGGTCTCAACGAGACCGCTGGCTTTGTCAAGCTCATCGCTGACGGTGAGTTCGGTGAGCTCATTGGCGGCCACATGGTGGGCTCCAACGTGTCTGAGTTGCTGCCGGAGCTGACTTTGGCGCAGCGCTTCGACCTCACTACGGAGGAAATCGGACGCAACGTCCACACGCACCCGACGCTGTCTGAGGCTATGAAGGAAGCAGCCGAGGGTATCGGCGGCCACATGATCAACCTCTAAACGGTGCTCAACTGTCCTCCCCTCTGGGGAGGCATGGTTGAGGAATGGAAGAAGCCCCCTCGTGCCCCGAGATAATTCGGCGGCACGAGGGGGCTTGTTCTGTCAGGTTTCAGCGCTTCTTCAAAGAGAGGTGTTGAAGTATCTCTGTCTTAGCCCAAGAGCTTGGAGGACAGTGCGAAGGGAAGGCTGACAATGGTGATTGCCAGGCCCCAAAGCTGTCCAAGGGTGTTCTCTGCGAAGCTGCTCATATTAATCGTCCTTTCTCGATGTGTTTATCGGTTCGTCCTTCATTGTAGAAGGTTTAGCGCCAAGGTGTTGTGGAAATTTGAATGTGAAAATTGCTTCAATGAACTTTTCGAACGTGTTTGGTGATGTAAAATCTCGTCATTCGTGCTGGTTACAAAGCTATAGTGGGCGTAAAACCTGCGTGTTTGAGAGGAACATTGAGAATCGCGTCAGTGGAGACCTCTCCCCACGTTATTAAATTCATCCACGTTTATGGTGTAAAGATCTATTATTTAGATTGCGTATATACGGCCGGAAGGCTAACGGAGCGTGGTGATCAGTGCAGTGTTTCCGGCTAGTAGGGGGCGACGGCGGAACGGTGGGCGTCAATAACCAGCTCCTCATTGATTGCGGGGAACGCGCGCTGGGCGCAGTTCTGCCGAGGGCAGGTGCGGCAGCCGGCACCGATGGGCGTTGCCGCCGATAAATCCTCAAGGTTGAGCCCCTCTGCGTACACGGTGCGGTCAGCGTGACGAGCCTCGCAGCCTAGGCCGATGGCAAAAAGCTTGTTGGTATCTCCAAAACGACCTTGCGGGTAGCTCACCGTACGGGAGATCCATAGGTAGTTGCGGCCGTCCGGCATCTGTGCGAGCTGGCGCGAAATGGTGTTGGGGCGGGAGAAGGACTCATACACATTCCACAGTGGGCACGTGCCGCCAGAATTGGAAAAGTGTACGCCCGTGGCGGACTGCCGCTTGGACATATTGCCGGCGCGGTCCACCCGTACAAAAGTAAAAGGGATGCCACGCTCGTTGGGGCGCTGAAGCGTGGAGAGCCGCGACGCAACCGTTTCGTAGCCGACGCCGAACACATTGCAGAGGTATTCCACGTCATAGCCAGACTTCTCGGATTCGCCATGGATAAGGCCATAGGGCAGAAGCGTTGCAGCGGCAAAATAGTTAGCGATGCCGCGTTTAGCCAAGTTGATGGACGCGTCTGATGTGAAAGGCTCTTCATCCACGAGTTCATCGATGAGCTTGCCCGCTTCCAGGAAACCCAATTCGGCGGCCATGCGGAAGGCGCGCTGTCCCACGCTCAGGCGGCTAGCAAGGCGGAATGTACCGCTGCTGTTGTCGAAACGGTGAAGGGTGCCGTCCATGCGGTCGGTGGTGATGAGCTCGACGCCGTGCTGGGAGACGAGCCTTTCTCCCAGTGCCTTTTCGATGTCGCGGATATGGAAGGGAGCTACGCCTAGTTCTGTGGCGAGTCCCTCTGCATGGTTGTCCAGCTCGTCGAGGTAATTCTGGCGAGCATAGAAAAAATCTCGAACCTCATCGTGAGGCATGGAGAGGGCTTGGCCGCCGTCGGAGCGGCGGGAATCGGTGGCTAGGGAGAGCTTGTCGCGAATGTTGCGGTAGCGCCGATGAATATCCACGAGAGTGCGTGCCACAGTGGGGTGGTTGTAGACCAACTCGGAGAGTTCCTGAAGTTCAACGGGGGAGGGGCAAATCTCTTGGTCTTGAACAACATCCTGGATTTCTGCGAGCAGACGTGAGTCATCGTCGCGGGAGAAGAATGTGGCGTCAACGCCAAAGACTTCAGTGATGCGAAGAAGGACCGGCACGGTAAGTGGGCGCACGTCGTGCTCGATCTGATTTACATAGCTAGCGGAAAGTCCCAGCGTGGCGGCAAGGGAGGCCTGGCTGAGATCGCGTTCGCGGCGCAGCTGGCGAAGGCGCGAACCTACGTATGTCTTGCTCATGTGAGCTAGGTTACCTATCACCTTTCGGTTGTAACAATAGTTTTGCAAATAATGTGTGAAGCATTTTAACTCCGCTGCGAAGTGGGGGTGACGCTGGGGTGTCGGGCGTCTATCTGCGGCACCCCTCTCATGCGAAAGTTTGACACCTAAAGGGGTGGAGTCGTCACTCGCGCCACATGCTGTGACTAAAGTCTCACCCCGCAAATGTTTACGCAAGGACAATATTGCGTAAAGGGAAGTGGTCAAGGTAGAGCGGTGTAACCACATCCGTAACTTAGGAGATCCTAACCTTATGGAGTTTCTACGGGTGTAGTCAGCGCGGGTAGGTGCGGGCATGAAGAGTGGATTTAAGTAGTGGCCAGCGCGAAGGCCTGCGTAAGGTAAGGACGACTATGGAGGTGTCATGTCTGTAAAAAATCCTGACCGTGAAGCCCTCGCTCACGGCCGTCTTACTAATGAATCGATTCGTCCTAAGCCAGGAATTCCGTCCTGGGCTTTGAAACTGACGATGGCAATCACTGGCCTGTTCTTCGCACTGTTTGTGGTGGGGCACATGGCCGGCAACCTGAAGCTGTACCTGCCGGATGAGAACGGTACGGTGCACCTTGACGAATACGGTGCGTTCCTGCGTGATCTCGGCGCTCCGCTGATTCCGCACGGTCACATGCTGTGGATTATCCGCATCGTGCTGCTTGCCTGCGTCATTGCTCACATTTACGGTGCTTTTGCGCTGACCGCTCGCTCCAACGCGGCCCGCGGCAAGTTTAAGCGCACCAACCTGATGGGCGGACTGGATTCCTTTGCCACCAAGACCATGCTGGTCACCGGCATTGTGCTGCTTCTGTTCATCGTGTTCCACATCCTGGACCTGACCATGGGTGTGCAGCCGGTTGCCCCGGAGGCCTTCGTCCACGGTGCGGTCAAGGCCAACATGATCGCTACCTTCTCGCGCTGGCCGGTGACCATCATTTACGTCATCGCCATGCTCTGCCTCTTCCTGCACCTTACCCACGGCATTCGTCTCGCTGCGTCTGACCTGGGCATCACCGGTGCCAAGTGGCGTGAGGTCTTTGTCGTCCTGGCGTACATCGTCCCGGCCGTTGTGTGCCTGGCGAACATCGTTATGCCGTTGTCCGTCGCCCTGGGCTGGGTCAGCTAAAGGAGTTTTGAACCCATGACTAACGCGAATCCCGTGTCTGCCGCGAACGCTAACCAAAATGCGAACGCGAACACCGATCTGAAGCGCGAGCACCCTGACTTCTCGCATCCACAGTCCATCGTCCCAGGCGTGAAGCCGGGCCGAATCCTGGAGTCCCACGAGCCGCATGGCGTCCCGATGAAGGACATGTGGACCTACCAGAAGGACCACATGGAGCTCGTCTCCCCACTGAACCGCCGTAAGTTCGAGATCATCGTCGTCGGTACCGGCCTTGCCGCTGGCGCCGCTGCCGCTGCACTCGGCGAGCTGGGCTACAAGGTGAAGGTATTCACCTACCACGATTCTCCGCGCCGTGCGCACTCCATTGCTGCGCAGGGTGGTGTGAACTCCTCCCGCCACAAGAAAGTGGATAACGACGGTGCATACCGCCACACCAAGGACACTGTGAAGGGCGGCGACTACCGCTGCCGCGAGTCCGATTGCTGGCGTCTGGCTACTGAGTCCATCCGCGTCATCGACCACATGAACGCTATTGGTGCTCCGTTCGCCCGTGAGTACGGCGGCACCCTGGCAACCCGTTCCTTCGGCGGTGTCCAGGTGTCCCGTACCTACTACACCCGTGGCCAAACGGGTCAGCAGCTGCAGCTGTCCACCACCTCGGCGCTCTACCGTCAGATTGGCCTGGGCAACGTTGAGCTCTTCGCTCACCACGACCTGCAGGACATCATCACCTTTAACGACGGTGGCAAGAAGCGTGCTGGCGGTATCGTGACCCGCAACCTCATCACCGGCGAGCTCAAGGCCTTCACCGGCCACGCAGTCATCCTCGGTACCGGTGGTTACGGCAACGTGTACCACATGTCCACGCTGGCTAAGAACTCTAACGCTGGCGCCATGATGCGTGCCTACGAGAACGGTGCTTACCTGGCCTCCCCGGCATTCATCCAGTTCCACCCGACGGGCCTGCCGGTCAACTCCGAGTGGCAGTCCAAAACCATCCTCATGTCCGAGTCGCTGCGTAACGACGGCCGCATCTGGTCTCCGATCAAGGAGAAGGATGACCGTCCTGCCAATGAGATTCCGGAAGAGGAGCGTGACTACTTCCTGGAGCGTCGCTACCCGGCCTTCGGTAACCTCGTCCCGCGTGACGTGGCATCCCGTGCCATCTCCCAGCAGATCAACAAGGGTCTGGGCGTTGGACCGCTGCATAACTCGGTGTACCTGGACTTCCGCGACGCTATCGAGCGTCTGGGCAAGGACAAGATCCGTGAGCGTTACTCCAACCTCATCGAAATGTACGAAGAGGCCATTGGTGAGTCCGCCTACGAGACCCCGATGCGTATTGCGCCGACCTGCCACTTCACTATGGGCGGCCTGTGGACAGACTTCAACGAGATGACCGCCATCGATGGCCTCTTCGCCGCCGGTGAGTGCTCCTGGACCTACCACGGCGCAAACCGCCTGGGTGCTAACTCGCTGCTGTCCGCTTCCGTCGACGGCTGGTTCACTCTCCCGTTCACTATCCCGAACTACCTGGCTGGTCACCTTGGTGAGGAGAAGCTGGCTGAGGATTCTGCTGAGGCAGCTGAGACCATCGCTCGTGCACAGGCACGCATCGACCGCCTCATGTCTGTTCGCGGCGAGAACCCCCACGGTCCGGCCCACTACCACCGCCAGCTCGGTGACATCCTCTACTGGGGCTGCGGTGTGGCTCGTAACGTTGAGGACCTCAAGGTTGCCATCGATAAGATCCGCTCCCTGCGCAAGGACTTCTGGGCTAACGTCCGCATCACTGGTGATGCTAACGATATGAACCAGGTTCTCGAGTACGGCCTGCGCGTTGCCGACTACATCGACCTGGGTGAGCTCATGTGTATCGACGCTCTCGACCGCGACGAGTCCTGTGGTGCTCACTTCCGTGAGGACCACCTCACTGAGGACGGCGAGGCCGAGCGTGACGACGACAACTGGTGCTTCGTGTCCGCATGGGAGCCAGGCGCAGCTGAGGGCGAATTCATTCGCCACGCTGAGCCGCTGTACTTTGATTCGATCCCGCTGATGACAAGGAACTACAAGTAATGAAACTGACACTTGAGATCTGGCGTCAAGCCGGACCGACGCAAGAAGGCAAGTTCGAGACCGTTGAGGTCTCCGATGCCGCCGAGCAGATGTCCATCCTGGAGCTGCTGGACCACGTCAATGAAGGCCTCGTCGAGGCCGGCGCTGAGCCGTTTGCATTCGCATCCGACTGCCGTGAGGGTATCTGCGGTACCTGTGGCCTCCTGGTTAACGGCCGCCCGCACGGCCCGGGTCAGAACACCCCGGCCTGCCAGCAGCGTCTCTTCCAGTTCAAGGACGGCGACAAGATCAAGCTGGAACCGTTCCGCTCCGCTGCCTACCCGGTGATCAAGGACATGATCGTCGACCGCGCCAAGCTGGATGACGTCATGGAGCAGGGTGGCTACGTCTCTATGGATGCCGGTACCGCTCCGGATGCTGACACCTTGCACGTCAATCACGAGACCTCCGAGTACGCACTGGATCACGCCGCCTGCATCGGCTGTGGTGCCTGCGTGGCATCCTGCCCGAACGGCGCTGCCCACCTGTTCACGGGTGCCAAGCTGGTTCACCTTTCCCTCATGCCGCTGGGCAAGGAAGAGCGTGGCCGCCGCGCCCGCAACATGGTGGACAATCTGGAGCAGAACTTCGGTCACTGCTCGCTCTACGGCGAGTGTGCCGACGTCTGCCCGGCTGGCGTCCCTCTGACCGCTGTGTCTGCAGTTACCCGCGAACGTGCACGGGCTGCTTTCCGCGGCAAGGACGACTAAGCTATAGTCATTCACAGGATTAACAGGAACGAGAGAAAGTTTCAGCCATGAGCGACCTTAACCCGGCAGTTGCTGATCACCACAGCGAGACCTACCCGGAGTTCTCCGGCAAGATTCAGGACTCCTACATCGAGGGTTACGACCCCGTGTCCTACAGTGCACCGCACTCCTCCCTGCTGCGCGCCTCCACCTGGATCGGCATGGGCCTGATTCTTTCCCTTCTTCCGGCCGCCGGCATCCTTATCTGGGGCCTCGGCACGTGGCAGTTCCCACAGGGCGTCGCCGGTGCTGACTACCAGCCGAACATCATCGTGGGTGCTATCTCCCTCGTTGTTATCGCTGTCCTGGCTTTCGGCACCATCCACTTCGGCCGCCGCTACTACCGCCAGTACCGCAAGGAAACCGGCCGCATCAACTAGGCACCTCCTAGGACGTTGAACGCCTAAGTTTCTGTACTGCCGCAACAACCCCCACCTCCAAACACATGGGAGACCATGTGAGGAGGTGGGGGTTGCTGGCGTTTCGGGCTAGGTGTGCGGGAGGGGATTTACAAAGAAGAAGGCAGGGAGCTGGGCGCTTGGCGACGTCAAAAGCTGCAATAAGCTTCGATCGATCACACTGTGCTGTTAACTGTACGCACTAACGAGAAGTATCTTCGTGCTGCTTCCTCTTATCATTTTTGGATCCTACTAATGCAACCATGAAAAGAATGGCAGATGCCGCCACCTGGGTTCCCGCTACCCATAGAAAATTCGTTAGGTCGATAACACCGAACGCGAGGAACCCTGCTGCAACTACTACGATTCCGAGGGGAATTAGGGATCGAGACATTGGGACATACATTTTATTTGCTCCTAAACTGCCCCCGGTAACCCGTGTTATTGATCGTGAACAATTCATAAAATGAGCGTTTTGAGGGGCCTTGAATTAAAGCTATTTGTCCTTTCCGCGCACGTCAAGGGATAAGGAGAAATGTGCAAAAGTCAGCTTCGCTTATTTCTAGAATGGTTTCGCAAGTGTGTGCTAAGCAAGACCATCGCGTACTTCGCGGCTTATTGTATGGAAGGCTATGTGGCTTAACCTCCCTAATTCAGGGCGCCCTTTGTACCAACTAGTGTTGTTCAGTGGGATTGAAGATGACATGTGCCCATTCTTTTTAGCTTCTAAGACCCCAAGGAGAACCACCCATGACGCACCGCGCAGACGCAGGGCTTGAGCCGACTCAGGAGACGTCGTTTGTGCCGCAGCCAGGAAACCAGGAGGCCCGTCGGGCGGACCTGCGCCGCTGGAAGGCGATTGCGCTGTCCTTCCTCATTGTGGCGGCAGTGATCTTTTTGGGGTGCTCGTGGTGGCAGGCGTCGGCAAGCGGGGCACCGGTGTGGGTAGGATACGTGCGCGCGGCGGCCGAGGCCGGCATGGTCGGTGGACTGGCGGACTGGTTTGCGGTCACCGCGCTGTTCCGCCGACCCATGGGCCTGCCCATCCCGCACACCGCGCTGATTCCGAATAACAAGGACCGCGTGGGTGATGCGCTTAAGGACTTCGTGGAGGAGAACTTCCTCACCGCGGATGCGCTCAGCGCCAAGGTGCGGGAGGCCGAGATTCCGCTGTGGCTGGCGCGCCAGGGTGTGGAGCCCGGTAAGGCGGAGGAGGTCTCCGCGTGGATTGGGCAGCGCGCTGCCAGCGTGGTGTCGGATTTGGATGCAGCTGAGGCAGAGCACTTTATCAAGACCCAAGTCATGGACCGTCTCGCTGAACCGGAGTGGGGACCGCCGCTGGGCAGGCTGTTGGAAGGCTACATCGCGGACGGCAAGGCGCGTCCGCTGGAGGATGACCTCATTGAGTGGGCACACGGAAAAATCCTGGGCATGGAGGCCACCGTGGTCACGGCTATCGATGAGCGCATGCCTGGCTGGGCGCCGCGCTTTGCCCGAGAGATGGTAGGGGAGAAGGTCTATACCGAGCTCGTTGAATTTGCCAACGAGGTTCGCCACAACGGTAACCACGAGGCCCGCCTGGCCATTCGTCGCAACCTGTCCAAGCTGGCCTCAGACCTGCAGTGGGATGAGGACATGCGCGGGCGCATCGAAGGCATCAAGCAGGAGATGCTGGCCTCTGACCAAGCGCAGCAGGCGCCGGCGGCCATGTGGCGCACGGTCTCAACCACGCTCATTGACCAGCTCAATGACCCAGAGTCCTTCCTGCGCCAGAAGATTACATCCAAGGTCAAGGAACTGGCGCACCGCTTGTTGGAGGATTCCGAGTTCCTGGCCCAAGCCAACGAGCTCGTGGACAAAGCCGCGCGCTATGCCGTGGAGAAGTTCGCGCCAGAAATCATCGCGATTATCCCGGAGACCATCAAGCGCTGGGATGCGGAGGAGGCCTCCCAGAATATTGAGCTCATGGTGGGCAAGGACCTACAGTTCATTCGTCTCAACGGCACCGTGGTGGGTGCACTGGCTGGCTTGGTTATCTACACTGTTAATCACCTACTTTTTGGCATCTAACAAGGAGTGACGACCATGTCCGTATTTGACTCAATCAAGAATGCCGGTACTTCAGCTTTTGATGTGGCCAAAGACTTCGGTGGCCGCTTCAAGGAGGAACGCCAGAACCAAGCTCAGAGCGCTCAGGCAGACCGCATCGCCCGCGCCGCTGATGCGGCCGGCATGGGGGATGGCACCGCAAAGGAAGAGTCTTTCTTCGACCGCGTGACCTCCACCGCGAAGAACCTGGGTGAGTCCGTCTCCTCCGCGGCGCGTGAAACCCGTAACTCCGCGTCTTTCGAGAAGGCTCGAGAGGATTTCACCACCGCTTTCAACGAGACCCGCGATGGTGTTGAGGAAGCCATCAACAACGCCAAGGACAAGCGCGCTGAGAGTCAGACGCCGCAGAGCCCGCGTAATCCCTATTCACCGAAACCGAATGACAACATCATTGACGGCGAAGTCGTTGACGAGAATTAATTAATGCACACTTTTCTTGACATTATTGCCTCGATACCGCGCTACACCTTTATGGCGGTGTCTCTCTTCGCACTGCTGGGCGCTATCCTCGCCGCCATGACCCGTGAGGACGCCTTCCGTGCCGGGGATCGCCAGAACAAGTGGGTCTGGGTAGGCCTGTTAGCCGGTTCAGCACTGCTGATGAACACGCCGCTGCCGTTTGTCAGATGGGTAGGTGCCATCATCACTGGCCTGTACTGGTTTGATGTGCGCCCGCAGCTCAAGGCCATCATCAACGGCGATTACTCCTACTGATGCGCGTTCTCCTTCAGGCTTCCCTTGAGGAGGTCCGTGCGCAGTCGCCTGGCCAGCGAGTGGTTGTTTCACCGCACCACGTTCTTGCGGCTGACAGGGCGGAGTACATCATCGCCGTGGCCGGCTATCCCACTGGGCGCCACCACTCCCTGGTGAAAGCCGCGGAGGCACGTCTGGCTGTGCAATCCGGTGCGGCGGAGGTGTGGGTTGCGGTGGACGCCGCGCTTGGCGACGCCACCTCGCTCCTCTCCGAGCTTGTCACCCTCCGCGAAGCGTGCCCGCTTCCCGTGCGGCTTGGCCTCATCCTCCCCGCCGATGCCTCTTTGCCCTGTGCTGAGCTTGCCCGCGCTGCTGAGCAGGCGGGATATCAGTGCCTCGTCGTGTCACACGACGAGGAGCTTCCTCAGCTGGACTCCCAGCTACCCATGGAACGTTTCTGACACTGAACGCTTCTGAACCAGGCTAGTTGGCGGGGGCGGTTGCTGGCGCAGGAGCCGTAGCAGCATCAAGTTCGCTCATCGGTACATTCTGGCCGACCATGGTGAGGGTGACCTCGCCAGCACCGACATCGACAGATTCGAAGGTGAGTTGCTGACCCGCCAGCTGCTCCGCCATACCCTCCGCTAAGGCATCAGAGATCGCCGTGGTGGCCTGCTCTGGAAGGTCGAAGCCGAACAGGGAGGCCTTCTCGGCGTTGATGGCGAGCTTGCCATCGCGGGCTTCGGGCTTGAGCGCGAGCTCCGCTAATCCGCCAGCAAATTCCACGGAGAGGTTATCTTCCGCATCGTGGGCAGTAATCCCCGTGACGACGAGGTTGCCTAGGGCGTCATAGCCGGACTGATCCGCAATGGCCTTCTGGAAGCTGGCGAGCAGGAACTGATCCGGAACCGTGGTTGAGGCGCGCAGGGAGCCCGCCACCGGTTCCTTGGACAACGTCATGTCCTCCACGTGGACATCTGCCGCTGGCTGGCCGGTGATGTTGGTGCCCTCAATCTTCAGAGTGGACGGGGTCTTCATATCCATCTGCGGGATCTTGCCGTTGAGCATGCCAAAGATCATCGGGCTGGCGCCAAAGCTCACCTCTGGTTCTTCCGACGTCTCCACGCCTTGGTCCTTGGCGGACTGGACAAACTGGTCCTTCATCTGGGTGCCCAGGAACCAGCGCAGTCCCAGTTCAGCTAGCAAAATGATGAGCAGGAGCGCTACCAGCACGCCGATGAAGATTTTCCAGGCCGTTGCGGCACGAGATGTAGAAGAAGCCATGACTACCAGTGTGGCGCATGGTCTTAAAGTCCGCCAACTACAACGTCCCAATCAACTGTGAGCACGTTATCTCGCAGGCGGCGGTGTACGGGATGGACCATATCCAAGCTTTGCCGGGCCATGCGCCACCGCACTCGCGGGCCATAGGGCGCCCAACCGGCTGCGCGATCCCAGGCGTCGTCAGCCGCCTGCAACAGCTCATGGATAGGCTCGCCGGGAACATTCTTATGGATCAGGATCTTGGGCAGCCGCTCCGCTAGATCGCTCGGTCGCTCCACATCGAAGGGATCCCAGGCGAGGGTAAGTGTGCGGGGACCGGAGGCGTCGAGAAGCACCCAGGCGGCCCTGCGACCCAACTCGTCGCAGGTTCCTTCCACGAAGAATCCGCCGGGCGCTAGGCGGGAGGTCACCGTGTCCCAGGCCTTCTCAACCTGGTCCACGTCGTATTGGCGCAGCACGTTGAAGGCGCGCACGAGCTGCGGACGGTAGCCTGCCAGCTCGAATCCGCCGAGCTCAAATGTCACTCCATCACGTGGTGGCAGGACGCGCTCGGGGGAAATCTCCAAACCCGTCACCCGGGTGCGCGGATTGATGCGGCGCAGCCAGCCTGCCCACTCCACCGTCGTGGTGTGGGAGGCGCCGTAGCCGACGTCGAGAGCCAGCGGCTCGTGCGTGGAGCGCAGCAGGGAAGAAATCTCTGGATGCGCGACCATCCAGCGGTCACAGCGGCGCAGGCGGTTGGGATTGGTCGTACCCCTGGTGATAACGCCAAAAGGCCGACCAGCGCTTTCCTGCGCTCGCAGGTTATGCGCGTGATCGGCCATGACAGTAACGGAAGGTGTTACACGTTTAGAGGTTGTTGGAGATCCACTCTTCGGTGAGCTTGCCCTCGTTGGTGTAGAGCTCCTGCAGGGCCTCAGCCACCTTCGGCTCAATGGCAGCGCCCATCATCGGGATGTTGACGGATACCTCGGTGACGTAATCCAGAGCAGTGGTCTCGCCCTGGCCCTTGTAGGTGATGTCACCCTTGAAGTCGACCGGGGTGCCCTTGACGTCAGCGACGAAGGAGACGGACATCTGATCATCGACAACCTCGCCGATGGTCACGGTGCGCTTCTCCTTGAGGTCCTGGGAGACCATGGCGCGCACGGCCTCCGGCAGGAGGGAGGTCGGCAGAATCTCGAAGAGCACGGCGGTGTTGCCGGTGAACTCGTGCACGGTGCCCGGTTCCGGGGACAGCTTAGCCACGATGAAGTCCCAGTATTCCTGGGTGGTCAGTGCCTTGTGCACCTTATCGATGGGCTGGTTGATGATAACGGTGTTTTCGCTACGGGTTGACATGAGTTACAGACTACCTTGGTAGACGTGCTAGATAAATTCATGACCCTCGCTGAACTGGACGGTGTCACTCTCGATTCCGAGACCACCTTTGCTGATCTCACCACCTTGCGCATTGGTGGCGCCCCGCTGGTGACGGTGCGTTGTGCCAGTGCGGAAGCGGCAATTGCAGCGTTGGCCGCGCTTGACGACGCCTCCCAGGACTACCTCGTCGTCGGTGGCGGCTCCAACCTCGTCGTGGCCGAAGGCCAGCTCGACGTCGTCGTGGTCATCCTCGATTTCGATGCCATCGACGCCTCCGTGGCGGATGGACTCCTCCGTGCTGATGCCGGCGCGGTGTGGGATGACGTCGTGGCCTTGTCCGTGGAGTGTGGTTTGGGTGGCATCGAGTGCCTCTCCGGTATCCCGGGCAATGCCGGTGCGGTGCCGGTGCAGAACGTGGGCGCATACGGTGCCGAGACATCTGACGTCCTCACCCAGGTCTACCTCTATGAGCGTGCTACCCGCACCGCATCGTGGGTGCCGGCTGAAGAACTAGAGCTGGCCTATCGTTACTCCAACCTGAAGTTCACCGGACGTGGAGTGGTGCTGGCCATTGAGCTCCAGCTGACCACCGACGGCCTGTCAAGGCCCCTGCGCTTTGGTCAGCTCACCCAGAACCCCGGTGAGCGCCGCCCCGTGGCCGAGGTCCGCGAGGACGTACTGAAGCTGCGCCGCGGCAAAGGTATGGTGCTCGACCCAGAAGATCACGACACCTGGTCAGCCGGTTCCTTCTTTACCAACCCCATTGTGGAACCGAAGCTCGCCGATTCCATCCAAGAAGCCGTCCGCGCCGCCCGCGGCGATGAGGATGCGGACCGCATGCCCCGACACGTGGTGGGTGGGACCACCGCGTCGGGAGGGGACGCCGCGTCAGGAGAAGGAAAGGAAAAACTCTCCGCCGCCTGGCTTATCGAGCGCGCCGGTTTTGCCAAGGGCTACCCGGGCGAAGAGTCCGGTGCACGCGCAACGCTGTCCACCAAACACACCCTGGCCCTGACCAACCGCGGTGCGGCCACTGCAGACGATATTGTCGCGCTGGCCCGCGAGATTCGCGCCGGGGTTCAGAAGGCCTTCGGAGTAACGCTGGAGCCAGAACCCATCTGGCTAGGGGTAGAAATATAAGTACGAAATATTTAAAATAGCGTTGAATTGCTAACTCGCCGCCGCAAACACTAGGTGCCCAGAAAGGACAAAACATGTACATCCCCAAAGACGTTCTCTTCGCCATCCTTCTCTTTGTCTCGGCCCTTCTCTGTGCGGTGGCGATCCTGTTAGTCCCAGGCCTGTTTGCGGAGTTCAGTGCAGCGCGCTGCACTTTGATGGCGAGTGTCTTGGGGCTCGGCGTCGCAGGGCTGTTCTTCGCCCGTACCCAGATCCGACGCCTTGAGCACTAGCGCTTAGGCCATGACGTTGAGCCACTCATCCTTCGCCGCGAGGAAATCGCGCGCAGCCTCCTGCGCGCCCTCGAGGGAGTGGTGGGCGCCCCACCCGCACTGCACCTCGTTGGCGGCGGGAACCTCGGTTGCGTTGAGGATGTCGTTGAGCGCGCCCTCGACCGCGCGGAGCAGCTCATCCTGCTCCATGCCGTTGGTGATGGCGTAGAAGCCGGTGCGGCAACCCATCGGGGCAAAGCCAATGAGCTTATCGGTGTAGTTGCGCATGTAGTTGGCCATCATGTGCTCAACCGAGTGCAGCGCCTCCGTGCCGAGGTGCGCCTTGTTTGGCTGGCAGAAGCGCAGGTCATACTTGATAATCTCGACCCCGCCGCCCAGGTCGGTGCGGTCGGCAACGCGGATATAGGGGGCGTCGACAAGCCGGTGGTCGAGCTCGAAAGACTTCACGTTGATCTTATTCTCGGCGTTGTTCTCAGTCATGCCTCCCCAGTGTAACTGCTATCCAGGTCTTGGCCAGAGTGTCCTGACCCTGAACGGATGCTGTACCGCATACGCTGGACAGATATGAGCGACGAGGAAATCGGGGGCAATGCTGTCCCGGTCGAGAGACCAGAGACCATTGTGCCGTGGAAGAGCTCGAACATTCTTGAGGTCGAGGGGCACAGCGATGCCCGCGATCCTTTCGCCAAAGGTAACCGTCTGCGCCGCGAGAGCTGGAGCCTAGTCCTTCGCCGCACGTGGAATGACTTCTTCCATGATGCCTTCACAGACCGTGCGGCCGGGATGACGTATTTCACGCTCATGGCGTTTGCGCCCACGGTACTAGCAGCCTATTCCATCGCCACTCTTATCTTCTCCTCCCGCAAGGACGAAGTAGAGCAGCTGACCTCGGAATTTATTGAACAGTACATTCCTAGCTCCTTCTCGGAGGAAGCGAATGTCGTCGTCAGCGCGATTATCGGTTCAAGTGCTCAAGGTACCTTGGCCCTGATCGTGTCGTTGGCTATCTCCCTGTTTTCTGCTTCGGCATATGTGCGGGCCTTCGCGCGCATAGCCAATACCGTGTACGGGCGGGTAGAAGGTCGCGGCATCATCCGTACGTGGTCGCTGATGTGGGGATTGACCGCCATCATTGTCATTGGTGCGGTCATCGTGCTCTTTGCCAATTTGCTGCGTGACACCGTCATTAGCGAGGCCATCTACCCCTTAGCCGGACAGGTTGGCCTTGAAGATGCCGCTACCTACCTGGTTCAAGCCTTCCTCCCCGTGTGGAATTGGCTGCGCTTCCCGGTCACGGTGGTCGTGGTCCTTACATTGATTGCGGTGCTCTACCACTTCAGCCCCAATGTGCGGCCGAGCCGTTTTCGCTGGATCACCTACGGTTCCGTGGCAGCACTCGCGGGCACCGTTGGGGTCTGGGGCTTGTTTGGCCTCTACATCACCTATCTTGCTGGAGCCAGTGCTTATGGCGCGTTGAGTACCATCCTGGCTCTTTTCATGGCCATCTGGTTGATGAATACGTCCCTCATTGTCGGCATCAAGATTGATGCCGAGGTGCTGCGTGCAAAGGAGCTGCAGCTAGGGATGCACTCGGAACGCTTCATCCAAGCCCCGCCACGCTCGGATGCATCCTCCCGTGCCCAGGCCCGTGCGCAGAAGCGCCTTGAGTACAAGGCGCGGGAGATTTCCGATAACGCGCGGCAGAAACAGCCCGAGTAGTTGAGCGCTACTTCAGCGAGTAGTAGATGAAGCTTTTCGTGGTGGGATCAGAGACCACGATGTTGCCGCTCTCGGCATTCTTGGAGGGGGCACTAAAAATGAGTGTCTTACTTCGGGTCTTTGCCTGCGATAGGGGGTTATACAGCTCGTTATCGGAGTTGACTGATGCCCCGTCCAATTTTCGGTTCTTCAAAGCCCAATGGTCGCTATAGCTAAGCAGTGGCACATTGAGGTAGTCGGGATTATCGCTTAGGTACGTGATGGTGACGTCGACCGAGATATACTCTCGCCCTTTTCTGGGCCGGGGAAGTAGGGGATGGGCGGCAACGAGAGAGTCGGAGTTATTGACCACAAGATTGCTCACTGTCAGCTGCCATTCTGGGCTAGATAACATGGTGTTCAACGGCAACGGGTCGCTTCTCGAGCCTTCGTCGCCATCGAGAATGTAGTGCTCGCCGTCAGTATTCGGAGTCAGTTGAAAGGTGCTCGTAGGGCTCGGTGCAGCGCGCACTTCCTGGGCAGTAACCGGAGTGGCGTCCATGGACTCTGGAAGCACGACAAGGGCGGCAGCAGCCACGACGCTTCCAATGACGCTGACGGCGATGGCGACAACACCAACCGGGGTGGATTGCCGGGCAGATAAGGTCGCGGCAAACCCCGTGGCCCCAGCCGCAGCGAGCATGACCCAGCCAGCGATGTACACAACGGGAAGGCACGCCAGCAGCGTGCCCACCAGAGCGAGCACCACAGCAATTAGACCGAGGCGGTCCTTCTTGGGCTGTGATTCCTTTGCAGAGGCATCGGTCATGTGAGGAACTCTTTCAGATGTGGAGAAGGTTCGTGCGGGAAGAAAGGTGCCTAACTGACTATGTGTGCTCGACCTGTTCCGTCGAGTAGCTCGTCAACGTGTCTTCCCACGAGGCCCCCTCCTCAAACAGCACAAACAGGCCGACGGTTAGTGCGATCTGAATGATGAAGCCGAGGACTGCCCCGACTAGTGCGGTACATAGCGCAACGATGGGCCAGAGATTCCTCTGGTCTTTCATGAGCAAACCAGTAAATCCCACAATGACGGCAGTGCCGAGAAAAACCGTGTCAAACAGGAACATGAAGGGCAGGCAGGCAAGAACAAATCCGATCAGCGCCGCGATGAAGGCGATGATTCCCATAACGTTGGATTGCGGCTGCGGCGGTTGTGGCGGCTGCGCGGCACCGTAGAAGTTCTGTTGGCCATACGGCCCATTCTGGGGAGGCGGTGCAGATGAAGGCTGGAAACCGGAGGGGCCATAAGGAGGTTGCGTCATAGTGTCCTATTTCAAAGCGAGGTGGAAGGGAATCTCAGTGCCAGGTGCGACAACAACGAAGGTACCGTCTTCAGCGCCGTTCTCAGGCACACTGACAGCAAGTCTGCCGGTGCGCTTCTCGTGCGGCTGGAAAGGCGTGTCCGTGTCAAAAAAGCCGTCAACGTCCCGCAAGAGGGGATGTTTATCTCCATCGTCGCCTGGGTCGCGGTAGAGGAACGCCATCTCAGAGCTAGCGTCGGTCTTGTTACCGGTGTACGTCAGCGTCAAGTCAAAAACCAAGTACTTTCGACCTGCTTCTGGCTTCTTATAGGACGGATCTGCGGCCATGACCTCGTCAGTACCGTCGAAGTTGAGGTTGCTGACGTCCACCGCCCATTCAGGTCCATGCAACGTTGTCTTGAGAGGCAGCGGGGTGGAACGCGATCCAGGGGTTCCTTCCTCAAGGATCTGGTTGCCGTTTTCGTCGGGAACGCTGTTGAAATACTCCGTCGCGGTGGGGGTAGGGGAGCCTGTGCTTTCTGGCGTCTCCTCTTCGCCCCATGGCTGCACCGTCGTACCCACGACGGAGCTCGCCGACCCCGGGGTTTGTGTCGTGTCTGGAAGAGAATCGATGAACTTTGCTGCCATGAAGAAGAAAAAAACTAGTGACGTGATAAGGCTACCCACCACGGAGATGATCAGCGCCGCTACTCCCCACATCGTGGATTGGTTGTTGAGGAAAAGCGCAACGATGCCGGTAACAAACGCCACGACAAGCATGATCCAGCCCACGACGTAGATGACGGGTATGCAGCCGATAATGGTGCCCATAATGGCGAGCACTGTGGCGATGATTCCGACGATGGAGCTTTTCTTAGGCGGTTCGGGCTGGGGTGGCGGTGCCCCGTATCCGCCACCCGGGTTGCCATAGGGAGAACTCAGTGGCGGGAAGGACTGGTTAGCGTAGGGATTGTGCTGCGGGGCGCCGTGCTGAGGGGCTCCTTGCGGCCTAGGGCCCGGCGGCGGGTTGTGCGGCGGATACGGCGGCTGAGTCATCAAGAGGCTCTTTCAGGGGGAGTGGGAGAGGTGAGTGAGTCCTCATAATAACTGCCGCAAAGCCGCCGCGTGTGGGAAAAGAGGGTAGGTGGGGAGTGCTCCTAGCTTTCTGAATAGGTGCCGTCTGTGCCGAGGCGCGCGGTGTCATCGAGGAGCATCGCGATTTCCGCAGCCTTGGCGTTGTCAGCCGGCAGGCGGCGGCCTTCGATGACCTCAAAGAGCGGGGCACGGCCCAGCATGCCAGCTTCAAAGTGCGCACGGCCGGCGCGCAGGCGCTGCTCGGCGCGCTCGCGCCACGAGGTGGCAGCATCCGCCCCGCGCTGCTGAGCCACTGCCTGCTCGAATACGCCTGGGTGGGCATAGACGATGAGCGCGCTGACGTGGCCGAAGCCCAGCGAGGTCAGTGCCGCGGCCTTCACGCTGTGGCCTGCAGAGCCGAGATCCAGCGGGGATCGCAGCCACACCAGGTTGCGCGCCTTCGGGGCGATGAGCGGGTCGACGCAATCCAGGGACACGTTCGCCGGGATGCGGTGCGTGCGGAAGACATCGATGATGCCGCCGGTCTGGAAGAGCGCAGCACCCGCCTTGGAGTGGCCGGTGAGCGTCTTCTGGGAGATGACGAACATCGGCTGGTCCTCATCGCGGCCAATCGCCGGCCACAGCAGGGAGTGCAGCTCCGACTCGTTGGGGTCGTTGGCGCGGGAGATGAAGCGCTCGTCGATGCCGCCGGCGACCACGACGTCGGCCTTGCCCAGTGCACTCTTGCTGCATAACCAAGATAAAGATCCAGCCCACTCTCGACTAGGGCGAGGCGGGCTGAACGATTAAACGAAGCTTGTCACGGCGCACGACACCCCGCCAGACGGACGAACAAATGAGCAGGCAGTGAATGCGGTTGAATGGACGGTGTCAAGTTTTCGTGGCTGGGTGAATTTCCTTGCATCATTAATTGCTTGTAGAAATCGCGTACATCGTGTAGGTTCACACGCAGCACTAACAGCCCGAAAGAAGAACGAGAAAGCTAAAGGAGGCGAACCGCGATGATGACCCATAACAATCAGCCGCTAGGACGCTTCTTTAAGCAACTCTTCTAATAGGCTGACTTGACCATTTCCCGGGAAAGCGGCCCTGCTTATCCCGGACGTTGGTGCCAGCCGCGCGACCCGCGCGCACAACTCACAAGTCAGCCGCCCAAGCAGGCCCTTTCTCACGAACTGCGTTACGTAAACGCAGAGAAAGGCTCTCTTATGCGCCTGCACAACTTCGCCTCCATTGTTGAAGACAAGACGGTGGCGCAGGCACAACTCGTCGCTGACCTGCCCTTCGTCTACCCACACGTGGCGCTCATGCCTGATGCCCACTTTGGCAAGGGCTCCTCGGTCGGCACCGTCTTCGGCACGCTACGTGCCGTCATCCCGGCGGCCGTCGGCGTGGACATCGGCTGCGGCATGATTGCCGTGCGGACCCACCTCACGCACGCGGATATCCAGGACTTCGCGCTCGAGGACCTGCGCACCGCAGTCGAAGACTCCATTCCGCTCTCGCCCGGCAATTACAACGGTTGGATCATGGACCCGCGCACCGAGGCTCGTACGCGTGAGCTCGCGCAGCTGGCCCAGGACACCGGCGTGGATCTCGGCCACTCCAAAAACTGGCGTCAGCAGCTGGGCAGCTTGGGCGGTGGCAACCACTTCATCGAGCTGTGTCTCGACGAAGAGGACCGCGTCTGGCTGTTCCTGCATTCTGGCTCGCGCGGCGTGGGCAACAAGATTGCCCAGAAACACATCAAGGCCGCGCAGCGCCACTGCGAGAAGCATTGGATCCAGCTCGCGGACAAGGACCTGGCCTACCTCGTCGAGGGCACGGAAGAGTTCGACTCCTACATTGCGGATCTCCACTGGGCACAGCACTTTGCGCTGCTCAACCGCGATGAGATGATGGACCGCTTCCTCGACTGCGTCGCCACCTGGTCCGGCGCGGATCGCGAGACCCTCGAGCTCGAGCGCATCAATTGCCACCACAACTACACCCAGCGCGAGAACCACTACGGTAAGAACGTGTGGCTCACGCGTAAGGGCGCCATCAAGGCGGACGAAGGCGACCTCGGCCTCATCCCCGGCTCGATGGGCACCACTAGCTACGTCGTGGAAGGCAAGGGCTACCCGCCGGGCCTCAAGTCTGCGCCGCACGGCGCGGGTCGCGTCATGTCGCGCACCCAGGCCAAGGCCCGCTTCACCGAGGCGGACCTTGCCGCACGCATGGAAGGCATCGTCTACCGTCCCGGCGCCGAGTTCGTCGATGAGATTCCGGACGCCTACAAGGACATCGACTGCGTGATGGCCGATGCCGCCCAGCTCGTCGAGGTCAAGCACACCCTGCGCCAGATCCTCAACGTCAAGGGCACCTAACCTGCGCCATGATGGGACCGTCACTTTTAGTGACGGTCTCTTTTGAGCTTTCCGACGCCCCCTCCTCCTGCAGCGTCGCATCAGCACGACGCTTTGCCTTATGCAAGGAAACGAAGTGCGTGACCACTATTGATTACTGCTTATTTATCGCGAAGGGCTGGAACTGCTCGGCCGGTCGGAGGTGAAAGCTGAGTATTAAACTGCGTCGAGGCGAGTTGGCGTTCAGCATCGTCGACCAGCATGAAAACATCGTCAGCGAAGTAACCGAGAAGCCCGCCCGCACCGATGACTTTCTTACGTAGAATGCCAGCGTCGGTGAGTGAATCGAGAGAATCTCGGGCCGTGCTTGTCGATGAAATCCCCAGCTCGGACTTCACGATGGACACCGTGACCAAAGGCATAGCAGGAAGCTTCTTGAGCAGTTGGAACTCCGTCGAATTTGATTTCAATGCGCGCTTGCTTCCTTGCGCAGTGCGGTGGTGATTTACCTTGTCCATCCATTCTGCTTCTAGGGCGGCGACGCTATCCGCAAGTTCAGCTGCTTTGGTGGTGGCGACTTGTGCAGCCTCGACGAAGAAAGAGATCCATGCCAGCACGTCACCCTCGCGGAATTTCGTGAGTCCGTTGACGTAACGGTCACCGAGCGTTGCCAGAACCATACTGACGGGGAGAACCGCAGCATCGGTGAGCCCTCTGCGCTGTAAAAGCGCGTGAATCATGGCTCGCCCCACGCGTCCATTCCCATCCGGGAATGGGTGGATGGTCTCGAACTGTGCATGAACGAGCGCTGCTTGAACGAGCGCGGCGTGGTCTGCCCCGTTGAAGTATTCAATGAGATCATCGAGGAGTTCCGGGACTTGCACGGGAGGCGGGGGAACAAAAGCTGCATCGATGGGGTGATAGTCAGATCCGCCAATCCAGTTTTGAGTAGTACGTACTCCTTGTAAAGGCTTTTCTGCAACGAGCGCTGTCTGTATTGCAACAAGGTCATCCAGGACCAGCTCGTCTTTGTAAGCCAAGTCTGCATTGATGGTGTCGAGGATGGCGACATTGCGGGCGACAGCTGTTGCGGATTCTTTGAAACCCCGAATGTCGGAATCTGATTCACGCGCGAGGATCGCCATGGCCACTTTGTCGGAGTTCGGAGCAATTCCCTCGATCCGGGAGGAAGCGACGGCCTCAGAACGGAGCAGGAGTCGCGCAACTCCTTCAAGGGAGTGGGTATTGTCTCTCATCCCAAGATTGTGAATCTCCCGCTCGATGCGAACGATACGTCGCGAGAGCTCGGACGGAAGCTTTAACGACATGCCTGCAAGTGGATCGGGAACGAAAGCGTGATACTTACCTCCTTGTTTGGCGCGTCGAGAAAGACCGCTGCCATCAGCGGGGATCCATTCCAATTCGACTGTCTTTGCCACAGTTGACTCCTCTCATGCGCTTGGGGCATTGGGGATAAGGTTTATCTTGGTAGATTGATATCCTAGTTTACCGGGATAGCCGTTATCCCGGTGGACTGCGAGCGCAATGCGCCAGATAACTCTTATCGTGAGTCACCGCTTTGTTAAAGACGTTTGATACGGTCTGAAGCGTCCTGGGTTTAGTTCCTACCTCAGCTAAGGAAGGATTGAACTATGCCTAGAAAGTATTCCGTCGAGTTCAAGGAGAAGGCGGTCCATCAGATCATCGAAATGGTCCGCCTGGAGTCTTGCTCACTGCAACGCGCCTACACGGAGGTCGGTGAGCTTTTTGGAGTATCTCACCACACGTTGCGGGCCTGGTACCGTGACAGCGCTTCAGTACGTGTTGACTCTGACGCTTCAGGCGGCGAAACAATGGAAGAAGAACTCAGGCGTCTGCGCCGCGAAAACCGCGAACTGAAACGAGCAAACGGGATTCTTAAGACAGCTTCGGCTTTTTTCGCAGCGGAGCTCGACCGACCCACGACCAAATGATCTCCTACATCGACGCGTACAAAGATCAATTTGGGGTCGAGGCCATCTGCAGAGTTCTAAAACAGGCAGATCGTGGGTTCATCACCTCTCGTGGCTACCGCAAGGCGACCACTCGTGTTCCCAGCGCAAGGGCCTTAAGCGATAGCCTTCTCATCCCAGAGATACAGCGTGTGCATGCGGAGAATTTCTCGGTCTACGGCATCCGCAAAATGTGGCACGCGATGAACCGTGAAGGCTTTCATATCGGCCGCGACAAGACTGCACGACTGATGAAGCTAGCAGGTGTTTCCGGCCGCCGACGTGGACGAACCCCAGTAACAACGATTAGCCCGAAGACACCGGATCATCGCCCAGACCTTGTGTGCCGAAACTTCCGTGCGCAGGCACCAGGCAGGTTGTGGGTTGCCGACATTACCTTACGTTCGCACCCTGTCAGGATTCGCCTACACCGCGTTTGTCGTGGATGTATTCAGCCGAAAAATTGTTGGTGTCGCTACACGCTCGACGATGCGTATCGATGCGCTGCCCATAAAGGCTTTGGAGCATGCGTTAACGACTGCAGGGCGAATCCATGGAAACCAGTTAATTCACCATAGCGATCGGGGCAGCCAGTACGTGTCACTGAAGTATTCCACTGCGCTAGCGGAATCCGGAATCCGTCCGAGTGTGGGAACAGTCGGAGATTCTTATGACAATGCTCTCGCCGAGACAGTCAATGGTCTCTACAAAGCTGAACTCATTCACGCCCAGGGCCCGTGGACGTCGGTCGGAGAAGTCGAATTGGCCACCTTGCGGTGGGTGCATTGGTGGAACACCAAGCGACTTCACGAAGCATTGGACTACGCCACCCCACAGGAAGTAGAAACCGAGTATTATCTCACCCAGCCCATCAACACAGGGCCGTAAAAGAAGCGGAACTAAACCCAGGACGCTTCAAAGTGACTTCAGTGATGTCGGTAATCGGGGGGTTCGCATTCTCGATGAATTGTTAGCGGACATGAAAAGCTGACCGGAGGCGGACATAAAAAAGTCCACCTATGGCCATGAGAAACTGACCAGTGGCGGACACCACGGGGGCAGGGCGTGTTCGAATGATTGACTCGTCCTGTTGGAGTATGGTAAGCGAACTTATCCCCTCTGGTTCAGAGCCCTGTTGTGACGTCGATCTAGCGCTGGGATGCTCCTCGAGTTCGAACGACGATGACGTGGTGCATCAGCCGACCGATGGGAGCCGTGTTGTTCGGTGTCGGGCGCACCTGTGGCATGAGGTCCGTGAAGCTTGGCACATGTGATTTCACGGAACGTGCCGACGGCGCGGCCGCGTGCTGTGGTTGCCTTCGATAGGCACGAGGAACCCGGTGTTGGAGTCACCATCGGCGACGGCGGGGCCACAGACCTGACACCTCAACTTCACCCCTACTTCTTCTAGAAGACAATTGCTGCTGATTAGAGACGGAGTCAGGTCCGTCCATGCTTTTCGCTAGATGAGTCCGGTTAGACTCTTCTATCGAACATCGGATGAAGACCCCTTATTTTCCTACCCCCAATAAAAACTCCCCAAACCCCTAAATCCCGTGTCCGCCACTGGTCAGTTTTTCATGTCCGCCAACATGAATTGAACCGCGTAGCCTTTGACGAAACTCGTCACTTACGGAATGGTGATGATGCGGATAAATTTAATGAGGGAAACTCAAAAAATCGGCTGGCACGAGTTGTTGAAGTAGAACTTCCAGGACCAGCGAATAGTGAACTGCGTAGTTTTGTTCGTAAGGCAGTTTCGTTAGCTCATTCGATAAAACACGCACCGAACTCATCGCGCCGTGAAGCTGGCATAATCGCTGATTCCGTAATCATGCTTGTCAATATTTTTCGGCGGATGTTTGAAAGCGTGTGATGGAACATTTAATTGAAAAGCGTTGGTGAGCAAATATCGTCGCGACATAGAGCGAAACGAGGTTAGTCCGAAAGGAAAGGGCCAGTTCGTACTTGAACTGGCCCTAATTGCTAGAGGCTACGCACTCGGGAATTCACCGGTTGCGCCCAGGCGCGCATCGGCGTCGAGAAGCATGGAGATTTCCGCGGCCTTGTCGGCGTCGACGAGGCCGTAGCCGTCAATCATCACCTTGGTGTCGGCGTGCGGCATGCGGCGGCCGTCGATGACCTCGAAGAGCGGCGCGCGGCCCAGCATGCCTGCCTCGAAGCGGGCGTGACCCGCGGCGAGGCGCTGCTCGGCACGCTCGCGCCAAGCAGCTGCAGCGTCAGTGCCGCGTTGCTGCTTGATGGCCTCCTCAAACACGCCCGGGTGCGCGTACACAATGAGCGCGCCGACGTGTCCGAAGCCGAGTGAGGTCAGCGCCGCTGCCTTCACACTGCGGCCCGCGGCTGCCAGATCCAGCGGCGAACGCAGCCACACCAGGTTTTTCGCCTTCGGTGCGATGAGCGGATCAACGCAGTCCAGCGACACGTTGGCCGGGATGCGCCCGGTGCGGAAGACGTCGATGATACCGCCGGTCTGGAAGAGCGCGGCGCCGGCTTTGGAGTGGCCGGTGAGCGTCTTTTGGGAGATGACAAACATCGGTTGATCCGCGTCGCGCCCGATGGCCGGCCACAGGATGGAGTGCAGCTCCGACTCGTTGGGATCGTTGGCGTTGGTGGAGGTGTCGTGCTTGGACAGGACGCTGACGTCGTTGGGTGTCAGGCTCAGTCCGCGCAGCGAGCGTGCGAGACGAGAGTTCTCGCGACCACGACCGGCGCCCAGGGCGCCGAGGCCCGGAGCCGGGATGGAGGTGTGGGCGCCGTCGCCGTAGGAAGCGGCGTGGGCGACCACGGCGAGCACAGGAAGGCCCAGCTCTTGCGCGAGGCTACCTCGCACAAGCAGGACGGTGCCGCCGCCCTCGCCCTCGAGGAATCCGCCGCGGCGGCGGTCGTTGGCGCGGGAGATGAAGCGCTTGTCGATGCCCTTCGCAGTCATCGCTGCGGTCTCTGCGGTGGCGTTCATATCGCCAAAGCCCTGCAGCGACTCGACCTGAACGTCGTCGATACCACCAGCGACCACGACGTCGGCTTTACCCAGCGCAATCTTGTCGACGCCCTCTTCAATCGAGACCGCCGCCGTCGCGCACGCGCCGATGGGGTGAATCATCGAGCCGTAGCCGCCGACCAGCGATTGCATGGTGTGCGCCGCGATGACGTTGGGTAGGGCTTCCTGCAGGATGTCGGAGGGGCGGTCCTCGCCCAAGAAGCGGGAAACGAAGACCTTGTGCAGGGACTCCATGCCGCCGATGCCGGTGCCCTGCGTGGTGGAAACCTGGCCTGGGTGGATGGACTGCAGCAGTTCAGCAGGGGAGAAGCCAGCCTGGATGAAGGCGTCGACGGCCGTGACCAGGTTCCAGACCGCCATGCGGTCGAGCGAGTCAAGCATGTGGTCCGGGATGCCCCAGCGGGCCGCGTCGAAGTTGTCCGGCATCTGCGCGGCCACGGTGCGGGTGAGCGTGGCCTTGCGCGGCACCTTTGCGGTGGCGCCCTTGCGGCGGGTGACCTCCCACTCGCCGTCAGCCTCGCGGATGCTGGTGAACTCTGGGTCGGCCTCGGCGATATCGCGGGCGGTGGCCTCGGAATCGACGGTGAAGGTGATGTCGCGGTCCAAGAACACCGTGGTCAGGTCGATGGAGCCACGGTCAACCAGGTGGTACTTATCGGTGAGCTCGCGGACGCCGGCGCGGGCCACGACCTCGTCGCGGAAGCGCTCGTAGATGTCCTCTTCCGCAATCTGTTCGTCAGTCTCGCCGACGAACCAGCCCGGCGCGGGCTCCTCGCGCCATGCAATGAGGCCGGTCATCCACGCGAGCTCGATGACACCGGCGGCGGTCAGCTCGGCGGAGCCGTCGCGCTGCAGGCCATACTCGGCCTCGAAGCGGGTGCGGCCGGAACCCCAGGAGCTCACCTCGCCGATACCGGCGATGACGACCATGTCGTCGAGGTCGGTGGTGATGTCGCCAAGTTCCTCAGCCAGCTGCGGCTGCACCGGGCGCGCCGGGGAAGGCAGTGCCTTGATGCGGGCGGTGGTGTCCTTGGCGGCACCCTCTGCAGCGGACTGCGCAGCAGGCTTCTCGACCTCTAGAGAAGTCAGCGAGAAGCCTTCGAGACCGCCGGTGAGGTCTGCCTCGATCGGGCGTTCGGTGGCGCGGGCGCGGGACTCGGCGGAAGCTAGGTCTAGCAGCTCAGAGGAAATTTCCTCCGGCGACCAGACGTGGATGCCGGCCTTCTGCGCGGCTGGAACGAGGACGTCGTTGCCGCCCATGAGGTGAGTGCCTGCGACCCAGCCGATCTTGGCTTGCGCAAGGGTGACGCCGGCAGGCCAACCAGCCTCGACGTTCCACTTGGCCAGGATGGCGTCGAGCGCGGCCTTGACTTCGCCATAAGCGCCGTCGCCGCCGAAGGTGCCGCGGTTGGGCGAGCCCGGCAGGACCACGTGGCACCGGGTGGGGCTCGGGGCCTTGACCGCGAGGTCAGAGAGGCCGCCGATGAGGCGCTCGACCGACCACAGCAGCAGGCGAGCCTGGGATTCCGTGGAGGAACCGGCGTCTGCGAGCGAGCCGGAAACAGATGGTGCCGCGAATGGGAATGCCAAGGTTGGGGTGAGCGCTGGCTTGAGAATCTTCACCTCGTTGCCCACGGATTCGCGCTGCTCGGAGCCGATCCACTCAACCAGGGAGTCCACGTCGCGGAAGCTGGTGAGGTTGGCTGGAACCAACCACAGGGCAGATCCCTGGCGGCCGTGCTCGGCGTAGAGGCGGCGGGCGAATTCCTTACGGGATTGGGTCACTCGCGATGCCGTCATGATGACGGTTGCGCCGCCTGCGAGGAGGCGCTCGACAAGCGCGGCGGCGATGGAGCCAGGAGCGGCACCGGTGACGAGGGCGACGTCGCCGGCGTAAGCGCCGTGTTCGGTGGACTCGGCGGCTGCTGCTATCTGCTCGAAGTAGGCAGAGTCGACGGCGGTGTTGCCCGAGCGTGCCCACCAACGGGCCTGTTCAGCCACGGTGGCGCCGGCGCCCTGGAAGGCGGCTGGCTGCGCGCGCTCGTCGTCGGCATCGATCTCACCGAGTGCTACGCGGGCGAGGCGCTCGCGGGCGATGGCCCAGGCGTCGTCGAAAAGCACGGCGTGTGCCGCGTCGAAAGAAGGGGTGACGGACTTGAGCCAGCCGGAACCGAGCTCGGCCTCGACGGCCTCGATGACCTCGGTGTCTGGGGCGGTGGCCTCGGCAGGCTCGGCGACGTGGCCGAGCTGGGTGAGGACCTGGCGGGCCACGGTGGCGAGTACGCCGTTCTCACCGGTCACGGTCTCGGCGTAGGCCTCGAGGGCGGCGGAATCCACGACCCCGCCGGAGGCTCCACCTGCGGCAGTGTCCTTGGAGACACTGGCGCCGTGCGCATTGGCGACGCCCTGGACGGCGGCGTCGATAAGCTCGTGCGCCGCGGACTTGCTGGTGGCGCTGGACGGAACCGTGTTCAGGCTGCCGCCGCGGACGGAATCCTCGTCGCGGGAGCCGAGCAGGATTTCGGCCTCGACGTGGGCGACCCAAGACTCGGGCAGGCCCCAGGTGCCGGTGACGTACTCGGCCACCGCGGCGGGCTTGAGGCCCGCAGCACCGAGCAGCTGGCGCAGGCGTGCGGTGACGGCCTCGCCAAGGACGCTGCCGAAAGGCGCGTAGCCAGGGGCGGCGGCGTTGACCTTCTCGCGCAGCGAGGCGACGTCGGCGTCTGCGGCGCCGTCGATTGCAGGCACGCCGATCTCAGCGGACATGTCCATCAGGAGCTGGTTGCGGCGCGAGGACACGCCGTTGGTCAGCTCCTCCACGGTGTCGGAGTCCATAATCTGATCCACGCGAATCTTGTTTTGGAAGGCGAAGAGCACCATGATGGCCTCGGCGGCGCCGAAGCGCAGTTCGGGGGCATCGCTCGCAGCTGACGCGGTAGGTGCAGGAGTTGGTGCAGTCGGAGCTGCCTCAGCCGGAACCTCGGCTGGTGCCTCGTTGGCTTGCGGTGCCTCCTCGGCGTCGGCTTCCGGTGCCGGTTCGGCGGCGGGGGCCTCGGAGACGTCGGCAAGCATGACCTGCTCCTGGTCTCGCTCCACGTTGAGCACGCGGATTGTGCCCTCCGGGATGCCGGCGACTGCCAGCGAGCGCTCAGCCAAGTTGGTCAGCGTTGGGGAAGAAGCCAGGCCGACCTCGATGATCTGTTCCACCTTGCCAAAGAGCAGCTCCTGGGTTTCAATCCAGCGCACCGGGGAAGCGAATTGCCAGGACAAAAGCTCGATGAGGAGCAGGCGGGCGAGCGCGTGCTCGGAGAGATCCTCCACGCGCAGCCCATCCAGTTTTCCGGAGGGGGCCAGTGGTGCCACGGCATCGACGAAGTCCTGAGTGAGCTCGAAGGGACGGGCTACCAGGTTCGGGATGTAGCGGCCCACCAGGGCATCAAGATCCAGTTCCTGGGGGAGGAGCTCATCAAGCTTCTCAGCGAAGGCCGGAACGCCCTCGCGCAGCACGCGGGAGTGGAAAGGAACATCGATGCCTGGGACCATGACCGCCGCACGCGGGGCGATGGCATTGGCCTTGTCCACCAGGGCTTTTAGTCCTTTCTTGGTGCCGGCAACGGAGTACTGCTGGCCGCGGATGTTGTAGTTCACGATCTCTAGGAACTCGCCGGTAGTCTCAGCGACCTCAGCGACCCAGGCATCGACGTTGTCCGCATCAATGCCCGCCATGTTCGGGCGCAGTGCCGCCATGGCGTATTCGGAGTTACCTTTCTCGTCGCGCGGCACCAGGCTGCCCATGGCGGAGCCGCGGGAGTAAACGATGTCAATAACGCCCTCGAGGTCAAAGATATTCGCCAGCGAGGCCAGCGCGGTGTATTCGCCCAAGGAGTGGCCGGCGAAGTAGGAGGTCGGCGCCAGGGTGTTCTCGGCGCGCAGGCGCTCGGTCTGGGCATAGGCCACCACGGCCAGGGCCACCTGCGTGAACTGGGTCAGGTGCAGCACGCCCTTCGGGTGACGGAAGGTAGTACCCCGAACGGTGAGTTCCGTGGGGTTCTCATCGATGATCTTCTGGATGCTAAAGCCCAGGTTCTCGCGGGTATGCGCATCGGCACGGCGCCAGGCCTCGCGGGCTGCCGGGGAAGCTTGGCGGTCGCCCGTGCCCATACCTTCGGTCTGGATGCCCTGGCCGGGGTAGACGTAGGCCGTGGTTGGCGCGGCGAGCAGGGCTTGGCCGCGGGAGACTACCTCGCCGTCGATGCGGCAGGTGACCTCGAGTGCTTGGTGGATGCCTTTGCGGCCGATGCGCTCGACGGTGATCTCAATGTCATCACCCAGCTGCACCATTCCATACATGGAGTAGGTCCACCCCACTACGCGGCCGTGACGCCCGGCCACCTGCTGGGCGGCGGCCGAGAGCCACATGCCGTGCACCAGAGGTGCGTCCAAGTTGACCAACTGGGCCGCGTTATAGGAGGTGTGGATGGGGTTGTAGTCGCCCGAGACCAGCGCAAATGGCGTCATATCCTGCGGGGCAGTCACGGTAGCGCGGTCGACAAAGGAGCGTGGGGTAGCCACCACCTTGGTGGCGGACTTACCCCCGCCCCATTCCGGCGCGGGCTTTGGTGCTGCGGTGCCGGTGGCGCGCCCACGGATGGCAAAGCGGTGCATCTGCGTGGCCACGATGTCACCAGAGGCGTGATCCGTGAGTTCCAGCTCCACGGTGACGATGCGCCCGGAGGCGGATTCCTCCACGGCGGTGCAGGAGGAGGTGACGTCTATCTGGCGGCCGTCGGCAAGCTGCTCTAGTGGCACGCGCACGTCGATGACGTGGTCCAAATGCACCGCGTTGAGCAGGCCTTCGATGACTGGGTAGCCGTCCATCAAACGCCCGGAGCCGAGTGCCGCATAGATGGCCGGCCAGCAGGGGCCGACAAGTACATCTGGGGTACCAGCCTTGTTCGCCGCAGAATTTCCACAGGTTACCGCGCTGTGTGCTGACAGCAGTGAAGCAGGGAAGTGGAAGGAGTAGCCCGATTCCACAGACGGCATGTCCGTGATCTCGTCGCCCTGCTCGGCTGTGGAACCCACACCGGCCAGGCCTTCGAGGAGGGCAAAGACGGAATCTGGCAGACGTTCTTCTGAAACCACCGGGGAGCCACCCGTGGCCACGTCCTCGGGGAGGTCCACCGGAACGGTGACTTCACGGACGTAGAAGGGACGCTGCTCCTCAGGGAGGTCATCCCAATACGAGTCCGCCGTGATGACGATGTCCCAGTTGCCGTCGGCATCCTGGCGCAGGTCGAAGGCATTCTCATCCATCTCATAAGCCGGGTTGGCCATGAGGTGGCCGTGCCACAACAGTGAGGGGGCGCTGCGCAGGAACGCCGCCGCATCGGCAGCGGAGTTGAGGCGGGAAAACGCCTTCTGCGGTGTTGAGCCCTGCTTCAGCAGCGCATCCGTGGTGGCTTGCTCGAAGCGGGTAAGCAGGTCAGCGACCGGCTCGTTCTTCTTGGTTATTCCGGCCACGGCGACGGGGCCTGGGATGATGCGCACCTGGTCAGCGGTATAGCGCTCATCCTGGGCTTGCCACAAGGTGTCTTTGCCAAACCAGCTCTTGAGGTCGCCATCAATGGCGGGTACCCATGGCATGGGTTTGACGTGCTTGTAGTGCAGCGAAATCCACCAGGCAGCATCGCGTGCAGAGACCTTGGTGGCGCGCGCGGCGGGGTAAGCCTCCAGCAGCTTTGCCACGGCCGCAGGGCCATCGTGGACGTCTTCACCGCTGGTGAAGAGGGTCTCAATCTGGCCGTGATCCGCTGGGTTCAGGCGGGCCTCGACGCGGTGCAAGAGATCGAGGAAACGGTCGTCCCAGCTCGGGTCCACAAACGGATGTGCCAGCTCCACGAAACGCTCGAGCCATTCGGCATACGTCATGGACTCTACGTCACCAAAGCAGGGCTTACAGGTCTTGTCCAGTGCGGCGATGATCTCCTCGCGGTGCGTCGCATACTCGTCAATGCTGAGTGCCGTGATGAGGCGCGAGGCGGCAGCGAAGGAATTATCCAGGTCGTGGATATCTGCCAAGAGGTGGGACTGCGAGGATGCCACGCCGTTCGCGCCGGTGCCGCGGCCGACCCATCCGCCGTTCTTGGAAGGCGAAATGCCTTCCGTGTTGACCAGCAGGTCCTTGACGGAATCCGTGGCCTTGGCCTCCTTGGTGGCCATGGCGACGGTGCCGAGGAAGACGGCGTCGACAGGCATGGCCGGCATAGCGTGCTTTTTAGCCCACTCACCGGTGAGATAGGAGGTGGCGCGGTCCGGGGAGGCAATACCGCCGCCCACAGCCAGATAGACAGTGGGGTGCTGGCGGATCTCACCGTAGGTCTCTAGCAGCATGTCATCGAGGTTCACCCAGGAGTGGTGGCCGCCGGCGTGCCCGTCTTCGACCTGCATGATGATGCGGTCCTCCGGGTAGGCCGTGGCGATCGCCAGAACATCCCGAATCTGCTTCGCGGTGCCGGGCTTGAAAGAGATGAAGGGGAAACCATCGGCGTGGAGGCGGTCCAGCAATTCGCCAGCTTCCTCCACTTCCGGAATGCCGGCGGAGATACACACGCCGTTGAATGGCGCACCAGCCGCACGGGACCTGGGCACGATGCGCGCCTGGCCAAAGTGCAGGTTCCAGAGGAAGCGATCGAAGAACATGGTGTTGAACTGCGCCGTGCGGCCAGGGCGCAGGTGCTGTTCCATCGTGGCCAGGTGGGCGCGGAAGACCTCCTCGGAGTACATGCCGCCGCCGGCCATCTCCGTCCAGTGTCCGGCGTTGGCTGCCGCGGCGACGATCTCACCGTCAGCGGAGGTTGGAGTCATGCCGCCCAGCATGATGGGGGAAAGCCCCGTGAGATCAGAGAAGCGGGTCTGGGTGTAGGTGCGGCCATTCGGAAGCTCGATGGTGCGCGGAGCGAAGTCGGCGTAGTTCAGGGCCTCGGGCAGTTCAGTGCCCGGCGTTGCCAGTGCATTGAGCTCCCGCGGGGTAGCAGCCGAGATCACCGTGACACCCGTGCCCTCCACCACACGGCGGGTGAGGTTGGTCAGCGCGCGGTCAAGAACGATGAGGTGCTCGGAGCTGAGTGCGTCCAGCGTGGCTGGCCAATCATGTTCCGCGACGAGGATGGCCTCTGCCTGCGCGCGGGCCTCATCCACGTCGAGGCCGCACTTCTGAGCCAAGGCTACGGTGCGCTCAGCCGCTGGGGCGAGCACCGGGTTATGGAAGGGAAGAGCTACGGGCAGCTCATCAAAGCGAGGGCTAAGCTCATCGCCGCCGATGGTGCGCTTGTCCAGCTCATCATTGAAGCTTTTTACTGCTTCTTCGATGGCGGTGCGGGTGGCAGCCAGGTCTTCGGGGCTGCCGGAAAGCGCAAAGTGGCGCCGGCCGTTGACCACGGCGATGGCAGCGGTGCCGTGCAGGTGTTCAGTGACAAAGCTGCGCTCCAGCCCCCGCACGGACAGCATCTGCGAGCGGGGATCGGTACCGTTTACCGCCGTCGAGGCTGTGCCCATCAGGATTGCCAGGGCGAGGGCTTCCGCAGGCTTGTCGACGGCCAACGCGCCCAAGCTGCCCTGCGAATGTCCAGCGCGCTCATCGATGTCGATGCCGAGGTCGCGCAGCTGTTCGATGGCAGCAATCTGGCCGAGCACGATGCCCGGGATGGAGACGGCTGGCAGCACATCGCCGAGCTCGCGGTCATCCTCCCCGCCGATCAACTGCTTCAGGCGTTCCGCCGCACCAGGGCAGGAGGAGGACACCGTGCGGGCCACTGGGGCAATGAGCGTGCGAGCCTGGGAGAGAACCTCCTGCAGGCGTTGCGCAGTAGCTGGGGTTTGCGTGGCGGAGGCGATGATGCTTTGCCATTCAGAGCCCTGACCCGCGAAAAGGACAGCTGGGTGGGACATAGAATGCAGCGGAGTTATAGGCATTTTTCCTCTTTGTGCTGGTCGGGGATAGGTGTCTGACTAGATCTTGGGCATTAGTTTCCCAAACATAACTAATCATGATGACGCCACCGTAGTCGAAGGGTGTTGAAAACAGGGTCTCCCGCGCGCAAAATGTGAGGTTTTTCTCACGTTTGATGCGAGGGTGGGGGCACTCTCGTGATTCTCGCCGAGCGAAGGTGCCTAACCTTTTGTATTCTTGGCGGCACTGCAGCAGCTCGGGGGGATGCGCACGGGGTACTCATCACCAGCTCGCTCAGTATGCACGTACTACACAAAATTCTAGGGGGGACAATGTCTCAAACCGCACCTCAAAAACCGGTCAAAACTCCAGCTGTGCTCAGCGCTAGGCGCGTGAGGAAGGTCATGGAAAGGCTGGCTGGCACGCTAGAGAAAAACGAAATGGGCTTGCCCACAGTCCGGATTCCGGGTGGCTACATGAGTATTGACGTCAACGAAGAAATGGGCGGCCTTGCCATTCTTGGGTTTTGGGGCGGCTCGGTGCGCTTCGACCCAGACCGACAGCCCTTGCGTATGGACGTCAACGACTTCAATGGTGGAGGGATCTCTGGCAACGTCGTCGCTGAGGCCTGTGGGAGCTCCGCACAGCATTCGCATCTGCGCGTTTATGCCGCGCCGTATTTGCCGTCGACGGCCACGAATTCTCAGCTTAAGAGCATTATTTCTGGATACGCTAAGTCACTCTCGGCAGTCTTTGCGCGATTCGATGAGCACTTTCCGGACGAACCCTCCAGGCCCATGCGTGGTGCGGGGCTTAAGCCGGTTCCCGCGCATTATTTCAGTGAAGTCTACGAGGTTTCAGCAGTCGGGCTGTGGCGCGTGCACCAACGCGCTACGCGCTTGGCCATGATCGGGCACCCAGTCCACGTTGTGAACCATGGCGACGGCACGGTGAGCATCATTATTGATGACCACACCATCACCGTGCAGGCAGCGCAGGACGGCTCAGACGATATTGAACTGCGGCTAGTGACGCCCTCTGGGCGTTGTATGTGTGATTTCGATGCGCTCGTGCGCTGGGCCGAGTTCAAAAATGACGTCCAGTATGCGTACTCCGCGCGTATTGAGGCTGTGCATCATGATGCAGAAGAGGATCTGGTCTTCGTTGCCGCTGCTCGCATTCCCACCGCGTGGGGCTATACGGATGCGCAGCTGGACCACCAGTTGAGCACCTTGGTGAGCCAGTTGATCTGGGCTGGGGAGGAGTTCTACACAACCTTCAACCCAGATCGCTTCAAGCGCTACGTTGATCGCGCTGCTTAAGCCTTGGCGTGTTCTTCAATGAGCGCCATCAGATCCTTCTGCACCTCGCGGCGCCGGACTTTGCCCAGCTGGTCCGACGCCAAGTGCTCGAAGTGGTAGAACCTGCGCGGAACCTTATAGCGGGTAAGGCGCTCGCGGCAGTAGTCCTTGAGGCCTTCGGGGTCGAGCACGGCGCCGTCGTTAAGCACAATGCAGCCCACCACGTCCTCAGAACCGTCTGCGCGGGGCAGACCCACGACAGCCACGGCGTTCACGTCCGGGTGCTGACGGATGACGTCCTCGACCTCAGCCGGGTAGATATTGAAGCCGCCGGTAATAATCATCTCCTTGATGCGGGAGACAATCTTGATGAAGCCATCAGACTCCATAATCGCCATATCACCGGTGCGGTACCAGCCGTCGTGGAAGGCATTCTCGGTGGCTTCCGGCATGTTGAAATAGCCCTTGAACACCTGCGGGCCGCGCACGAGCAGCTCACCCGCGGTGCCGTCCGGCTGGGTTTCATCGAGGTTCTCTGGGTTTCCGATGCGCACCTCGGTATCCGGGAATGGGATGCCGATGTAGCCCGGGCGGCGGTTCTTGTTGAGGGGGTTCACTGTCACGATCGGTGAGGTCTCCGTCAGACCGTAGCCCTCCACGAGAAGGCCGCCGGTGAGTGCCTCCCATTCTTCGACGATTTCAGGAGGCAGGGCAGCAGCACCAGAGAGGCTGTTCTCGATGCCATGTAGGTCGATTCCTTCCTTCTTGGCGGCTTCCATGACCTTGGCATAGATGGTGGGCACGCCCGGCATCCAGGTGGGGCGGCGCTTCTTCATGATCTCCAGCAGCAGAGGAATCTTCGGTGCCGGCGTGAGCACGAGCTCGCCACCAATCTGCACGCCCAGCGCGGCGATCAGGGTGAGGCCGTAGACGTGGAAGAGGGGCAGAGCCGCCAGCATGCGTTCAGGCTTGTCACCCAGGGACGGAACCCACGACTCTGCCATCTTCATGTTGCAGTAGAGGTTGGAATGGGTCAGCTCCGCGCCCTTCGGTGTGCCGGTGGTGCCTGACGTGTACAGGATGAGCGCGGTGTCGTTGAGATCGACGTCCGCGTTGACCAGCTTGTGGCCGTGTCCGCCGATGGCGCGGCCGGTGAGGGCGCTCCATGGCACGGTATTGGGTGCTGGGACGGAGAGCTCCTCCCGCTTGTCCTTGATAAAAGGAATAGGCAAGCGCAAGAGCACCTGCTTTCGACGTGGCATGGCGTCAATCATGTTGACCGTCACGATAGTCTCCAACGGGGTGGAATCGCGCAGCTTCTCGAAGGTCGGGCTCGACTTGTCCCAGACCACAGCCACGCGGGCAGCGTGGTCCTTGAAGAGCGGCTCCAACTCCGGCGCGGTGTACAGCGGGTTGTGCTCCACCACGGTGGCCCCCAGCTTCAAGATGGCGTAAAAAACGGCCACGTGCTGCGGACAGTTGGGTAGTGCCACCGCCACGCGGTCGCCCGGGCGAATGCCGAAAGCCTTGAGTCCTGCCGCTGCGGCGCGCACGTGGGTATCGAGCTCGCGGTAAGTCATCTGGTGGCCGAAGAACCACGTGGCTGGTCGGTCGCCATAAGCCTCAACGGTCTCTTGATAGGAGTCGAGGAGAGTCTTGTCGCCGTAGTCCAAGTGGGGCTTGGTCCATTCCGGGTAATACTGCAGCCAGGCCTTGGTCTCGTAGGCGGATGGTGCGTGGGCAGAGGATTCGGTCATGCGCGCGAACTCCTTAGGTGGTCAAATATGTTACGTGTGGAACAGTATAACTAATTTGTGACAGGAGTCTCGCAAAAATTTGCAAAGTTGCTTCTAATAACTAAAAGTATGTGCTCAGGACCCTGGTTGGCAGGGATGGGGAGGGGAAACCTGGAAAACGTACGCGTCTGGCCAGAACCGTGGCTGTCGACAGGGCTTTCGCCCGTGAGCCAGGTCCTGGCCAGACGTGAGGGAGGGGAGGTGGGTTTTACTTCTCTGCCTTGAGGCGCTCAAGCAGATCCGCTTGGACCTCGCGGCGGCGAATCTTGCCCAACTGGTCCGTGGCAAGCTGCTCGAAGTGGTAGAAAGTGCGCGGAACCTTGTAGCGGGTAAGGCGCTCGCGGCAGTAGTCCTTGAGACCTTCGGGATCCATAGCGGCACCGTCTGACAAGATGATGCAGGCTACAACATCTTCGGAGCCATCCGAGCGCGGGCGGCCCACGACGGCTGCCTCCGTGACGTCGGGGTGAGAGAGCAGGACTTCCTCAACCTCGCCTGGGTAGACGTTGAAGCCACCGGTAATGATGATTTCCTTGATGCGGCTTACCAGTCGGATGAAGCCGTCGTCCTCCATGACGCCCATGTCTCCGGTGCGGAACCAGTCACCGTGGAAGGCATTCTTGGTGGCTTCCTCATCGCCGAAGTAGCCCTTGAACACCTGCGGTCCGCGGGCCAAAACTTCGCCCTCCTGGCCATCCGGCATGGTTTCGTCAAGGTTATCCGGATTAGCGATGCGGACTTCGGTATCCGGGAACGGGATGCCTACATAGCCGGGACGGCGGTCGGAGCTCATGGGGTTGCCCACGATGATCGGAGAACACTCGGTGAGACCATAGCCCTCTACCAGCATGCCGCCGGTGTACTTTTCCCATTTCTCCACTGTGCTGACCGGCAGGGTGGATGCACCGGAGAAGGCTGCGCGGACGCCATCGAGGGACACGCCGTCTTCTTCTGCCTTGGCCACGATGCGCTCGTAGAGGGTCGGCACACCCGGAATCCAGGTTGGGGTGTGCTTCTTCATCAGATCCATGATGAGCGGCATCTGTGGGCTCGGCAGGAGAACGAGCTCGCTGGCGATGAGCGGAGCCAAGGTGGCATTCATGGTGAGGCCGTAGGCGTGGAAGAACGGCAGGGCCGCAAGCATGCGCTCGGGGGAATCACCCAAGCCCGGAACCCAATGCTTGCCCATGAGCAGGTTGGAGAACAAGTTACCGTGAGTCAGCTCCGCACCTTTGGGCTTACCCGTGGTGCCCGAGGTGTACAGGATAATCGCGGTGGTGTCCTTGGTGACTTCTTCCGGGGAGAGGACATCGGAGCCATCGCCGCCGATAGCGTTGCCCACAAGGGACTCCCACGGCACGGTGTTGGGGGCCGGCGCGGTGAGCTGCTCGCGCTTGGCCTTCAGCGGCGGAATAGGCAGACGCAGGGCCAGGCGCTGTGGGGTGGGCATGGCGTTAATCATGTTGATGGAGACGACGGTCTCCAGGCTCGTCGTTGCGCGCAGCTTTTCCAAGGTCGACGCCGTCTTATCCCAGGAAATGGCGATGCGCGCGCCGTGGTTCTGGAACAGGCCCTCGAGCTCGTGCGCGGTGTAAAGCGGGTTGTGGAGTACGGCGATGGCACCCAGCTTGAGCACGGCCCAGAAGGACGCGATGAACTGCGGGCAGTTCGGGGCGACGATAGCAACGCGGTCACCAGGACGTACGCCGAAGGCGCGAAGACCGGCGGCGGCACGGCGCACCTGCTTATCCAGCTCCGCATAGGTCTGTGTGCGGCCGAAGAAGTAGGTGGCGGGTTTGTCGGGGTTGAGTGCGAGGTTGTTGTCGTAGACGTCGAGAAGCGTGGTGTCCCCATATTCCAGGGTGTGCGGGGTCCACTCTGGGTAGTACTGCAGCCACGCTTTGGACTCTGATGCCGACATTCCTTCACCTTTCGGTCACGAAACTCAAGTTGGGGGCCAGTATAACTCTCTCTGATTCGGGATACACTGGATGACTATGCGCATCGCGATGATTTCTATGCACACCTCACCCCTTGAGCAGCCCGGATCAGGGGATGCCGGTGGCATGAATGTGTACGTCCTCAATACGGCCCGCCAGCTTGCGCGCCTTGGCGTCACCGTGGATGTTTTCACGCGCGCCACACGCCCGAGTCAGGGTGAGGTGGTGGACGTCGAGGAGCGCCTGCGCGTTATCAACATTGTGGCTGGCCCGTATGAGGGACTGAGCAAGGAGGAGCTGCCCACCCAGCTCGCCGCTTTTACGGGGGGAATCTTTAATTTTGCTCGCTGCTTCGACGTGGATTACGACGTCATACACTCCCACTATTGGCTCTCCGGTCAGGTGGGCTGGCTGTTGCGGGACCTGTGGGATGTGCCCCTCGTACACACCGCGCACACTTTGGCCGCGGTGAAGAACGTGCACCGCACTCTTGATGACACTCCAGAGACCGAAGCCCGCCGCATTTGCGAGCAGCAGCTTGTAGACAACGCTGACATCCTCGTGGTCAACACCGCACAAGAGACGCGCGACTTGGTGGAGCACTACGATGCGTCGCCGGAGAATATCGTCGTTGTTTCCCCTGGTGCAGACACGGAGCTGTACACACCGGGCACCGATCGCATGACGGAGCGTGCCCGCCGCCAGCTGGGCATTCCACTGCACACCAAGGTGGTGGCCTTTGTGGGGCGCCTGCAAAAGTTCAAGGGGCCGGAGGTTCTCATTCGCGCCACGGCTGAGCTCATGGAACGCGATCCGGATCGCAGCCTCCGCGTTGTCATCTGCGGCGGAGCTTCTGGGGCGAATTCCTCGCCGGATACCTACCACAATTTGGCCCGCGAGCTGGGGGTTGATCGGGTTGTCCGCTTCCTTCACCCACGCCCGCCGCAGGAGCTCGTTGCCATCTATCAAGCAGCGGACATTGTGGCGGTGCCCAGCTACAACGAGTCTTTTGGCCTCGTGGCCATGGAAGCGCAGGCCTCGGGAACGCCCGTGGTTGCGGCGGCGGTCGGTGGCCTGCCCATCGCCGTTGCAGACGGCGATACCGGTCTTCTTGTTCATTCCCATTCGGCGTCGGACTGGGCTGACGCTCTGGAGCAGTTGCTTGACGACGACCCACGTCGCATCGCCATGGGTGAAGCCGCCGTCGACCATGCCCAGCAATTCAGCTGGGCAGCAGCCGCGACCCAACTAGAAAACATCTATGCCGACGCGATGAGTATTGAGATTCCGGACTGCCATACGCGCCGAGCAATTGGCTACTAAACCCACACAAGTGGGCATGAACCCACGCCCAGGGGTAGTGTGCCTGGGTTCACAGGCGCAAGGCCCGCAAACGTGGCATGCTGGTGTTTATGAGTAACGGAAAGCTGATTCTACTTCGACACGGACAGTCCGAATGGAACGAGTCCAACCAGTTCACCGGTTGGGTTGACGTCAACCTCACCGCCAAGGGTGAGAGCGAGGCTAAGCGCGGCGGCGAGCTGCTCAAGGAGCAGGGCATCCTGCCGGAGGTTGTCTACACCTCCCTTCTCCGCCGTGCCATCCGCACCGCTAACATCGCGCTCAACGCCGCAGATCGCCACTGGATTCCGGTTGTGCGTGACTGGCGCCTCAACGAGCGTCACTACGGAGCTCTGCAGGGACTCAACAAGGCGGAGACCAAAGATAAGTACGGCGAGGAGCAGTTCATGGCATGGCGCCGTTCCTACGGCACCCCGCCGCCGGAGCTTGAGGATGGCTCCGAATACTCCCAGGCCGGCGACCCGCGCTACGCCAACCTCGATGAGGTTCCGCGCACCGAGTGTCTGAAGGACGTCGTCGAGCGCTTTGTTCCTTACTTCGAGGAGGAAATCCTCCCCCGTGCCAAGAAGGGCGAGACCGTCCTTATTGCCGCGCACGGCAACTCCCTGCGTGCCCTGGTCAAGCACCTCGACAATATCTCTGAGGAAGACATCGCTGGCCTCAACATTCCGACGGGTATCCCGCTGGTCTACGAGATTGCTGAGGACGGCTCTGTGGTGAACCCAGGAGGCAACTACCTCGATCCGGAGGCAGCCGCTGCTGGCGCCGCCGCGGTTGCTGCTCAGGGCGCCACGAAGTAGTCCTGCTTTCGCGCACTGCGCATAATCCCCAGGGAGCCTATACTCCTTGGGGATTTCTTTCGAGGTGTGAATCGTCGTGGAACTTATACTCGCTTTCCTAGCCGGTGTGGTGGCGTGTGGCCTAGCCATACCGGTGATAACCCGTATCCGCGAGCGGCTGGAGCGCCGCCGCGCCCGCGACGCTGATTCCAACCAGGTCACCAGTGTGAGCCAAGTTCTTCACCTTGCCGTGGGTGGTTCACCAGCGGGTATCACCGTGTTGTCCCGCACCAAAGAAATCATTTTTTCCAACCCCTCCGCACACGAGATGTCGATGGTCCATGACCGTGCTGTGAACCCGGATATTTGGTCCGTTGCTGAGGAGGTCTTCGACGACAAGGAGACCCGCACGCTGGACTTGGCGATTCCTAAGCGTCGCACCGGAAACCGCGTGACTCAGGTGCGTGCCGTGGTCAAACCGCTGACGCTGAACGACGACCGATTCGTCATCGTGTACGGCACCGATGAATCCGAATCGGTGCGTATGGAATCCGCTCGCCGTGACTTTGTGGCCAATGTCTCCCACGAGCTTAAGACACCCGTCGGTGGTATCGCTCTGCTAGCGGAAGCACTCCTCCAAGACACCGGCGACCCCGACCATGTCGAGTATTTCGGCAGCAAGGTTCAGAAGGAAGCCGCGCGCATGGCGGACATGGTGAGTGAGCTCATCTCGCTATCCAAGCTGCAAGGTGCAGAGGCCCTTCCGGAAATGAAGCCGGTCGATCTTGATGACATCATCGATGAGGCGATGACGCGCAACCAGCTTGCCGCGGACGCCCATAACAATCAGCTCACGCGCGGTGAATCCGTCGGAGTGCAGGTTATGGCAGATAAATCCCTGCTGGTCACAGCCGTTTCCAACCTCATCTCTAATGCCATTCACTACTCTCCTGATGAGATGCCGGTGTCAGTCACCCAGAAGGTCGTGAGTGGAAACGTTGTCCTCATCCGCGTTACCGACCGCGGTATCGGCATTGCCCCGGAGGACCAGGAGCGCGTGTTTGAGCGCTTCTTCCGCGTGGATAAGGCGCGCTCTCGCCAGACCGGCGGAACCGGACTGGGACTGGCCATTGTCAAGCACGTCGTGGCGAATCATGGCGGCAACATCAAGCTGTGGTCCCGGCCGGGAACAGGCTCGACGTTCACAATCGAGCTCCCTATATACACCGAAGAAAAGCCAGCGGATAGTGTAGAAAATCAGGATAATAAAGAAGACGGAGCCGTCAGCTCCGCCGCTCCTGGTCTGCAGCGCGCTGTTGCGCGTGTCGCCGCCCGTCGAAAGGATAAAGCTCAATGACCACCATCCTCATCGTCGAAGATGAAGAGTCGCTGGCCGATCCCCTCGCCTTTCTGCTCCGTAAGGAGGGCTTCGACGTTCTCCTAGCCCCAGACGGCCCCAGCGCGTTGGAGCAGTTCGCCGCAAACACCGTGGACATTGTGTTGCTCGATCTCATGCTTCCAGGCATGTCGGGCACGGACGTCTGCAAGCAGCTGCGCGCCACCTCCTCGGTGCCGGTCATCATGGTCACCGCGCGTGACTCTGAGATCGACAAGGTTGTGGGTCTTGAACTGGGTGCGGATGACTATGTGACCAAGCCCTATTCCTCCCGTGAGCTTATCGCTCGCATCCGTGCGGTGCTGCGCCGTGGTGGCGAGGTCAGCTCGGAGGGCAGCGAGGAAGAGCCGGATAACCAGGTACTGGAGGGCGGTCGCGTGCGCATGGATGTGGAGCGCCACACCGTGCTTGTCGACGGTCACCCGGTCTCCATGCCCCTCAAGGAGTTCGACCTCCTTGAATATCTCCTACGCAACGCCGGTCGCGTACTCACCCGCGGCCAGCTCATTGACCGCATTTGGGGCGCGGACTATGTCGGTGACACCAAGACTCTCGACGTCCACGTCAAGCGCCTGCGCTCCAAGATTGAGTCCGAGCCTTCCCACCCCAAGCACCTTGTGACCGTGCGCGGCTTGGGCTACAAGTTCGAGGCCTAAACCGCTCCTGAGTTCCCGCCGGATTCATCCGCAGGGTGCCGCGGGAATGTCACTCCGGAGCGTGCCCGTGCCTCACAGTGACGGGCCAGGATGTCATAGGATTCCTCGCCCAGCAGGGCAATGAGCTCCGTCTTCTGTGACTTCCACAGCGGCTCGTCTGCCGTGTGGCAGGACGGGTCGGCCGAGCAATACCAATCGAAGTCCTCTCCGCCATTGCCCCATCCGCGGCGATCGTATTCACCGATGGTGGTGCGCAGAATCTCTTCACCATCGGGGCGCTCTTCGTAGTCTTCGTGGCGGCGAATCGGCACCTGCCAACACACCTCAGGTTTGACTACGGTGAGCTCCTCTCCAGCATCGAGAGCCCACTGGTGGATGGCGCAGCCGGTGCCGGTGGGCCAGCCGGCGCGGTTGGCGAAGATACAGGCGCCGTCGACAAGCGGCGTCTTGAGCGCTGGTTCTGGCTCGCCATCGTCTCCGTCGAGCTCGTCCCATTCCAACCACGGCTCCAGTTCTTCTGGTTGGCCGTTCTTCAGATACTCGTCGACATCCGCTGGGCGGTGCTGCCAGTAGCGTGCGGGCATGCGGGAGACGGCGTCGGCAAGCTGCTCTCGATCCGTCTCGTCGGCCATGTACGCGCCATGCACACAGCAACCGACGTCGGGCTGCTGCTTATCGATGCCGTGGCACGCCGCCGTTCCAAATTGGCAGGCGTAGTGTGACTCGAGCCAGGTCAGATCGATGGAATAAACGTGCAACGGATCTTCGGGATCGGTGAACTCAAACCATTCACGCGGAAAGTCAGGGGCCTTTTCGCGGCCCGCGAGGATGGACGTGGCGGCGGGGGAGGAGGCGGGAAAACCCAGGTAAACCTCATTTGATTTTGGGCGATTCACACCTACCCACGGTAGACCTACTACTCTAGGGGTGTGCGATTAGGTGTGTTAGACGTCGGAAGTAATACCGTCCACCTCGTTGCGGTCGATGCCGCAACCGGTGGCCGCCCCACCCCGATGAGTGACTGGAAGACTCCACTGCGTCTGGTGGAACAGCTCGACAAGAAGGGCAACATCCACGAGAAGGGCTTGAAAAAGCTCATCTCCGCCGTGGGTGAAGCCAATGAGCTGGGCCAGAAGCTCGGTTGTGATGAGTTCATGGCTTTTGCGACCTCTGCGGTGCGCTCGGCCCCCAACTCGGCCGAGGTCCTCGATGAGGTGGAGAAGCAGACCGGCGTCCGCTTGGAAATCCTCTCCGGCGAAGAAGAGGCACGCCTGACGTTCCTGGCGGTGCGTCGTTGGTATGGCTGGTCCGCTGGTCGCATCACCAATCTCGACATCGGTGGCGGCTCCTTAGAGCTGTCCACTGGCACGGACGAGCATCCGGAGCTCGCTTTCTCCCTCGATTTGGGAGCTGGCCGCCTGACCCATAACTGGTTCGACACTGATCCGCCGGAGAAGGCGAAGGTAAACCTGCTTCGTGATTACATCGATGCGGAGCTGGTCAGCGTTGCCGATCAGATGCGCGCTCTCGGCCCCTCGGGCCTGGGCGTGGGAACCTCCAAAACCTTCCGTACGCTGGCCCGACTTACCGGTTCCGCGCCTTCTTCTGCAGGGCCGTACGTCAAGCGCACCCTCACCGCACCGGGTCTGCGGCAGCTCATTTCTTTCATCTCTCGTATGACTGCAGCTGACAGGGCAGACCTTGAGGGTGTAAGTTCTACCCGATCGCACCAAATCGTCGCGGGCGCTCTTGTGGCCGAGGCGAGCATGCGTGCCCTGGGCATCGAGAAGCTGGAGATCTGCCCATGGGCTCTCCGTGAAGGTGTTATTCTGCGCCGTACCGATAAGGGACTGGAATAGGAAAGAAACGTGGCTGACGAGAAACAGTTGACAGTTGCGGAGCTGCTGGCCCGTAACGCGAAGAACCACTCCGATGGAGAGAAGAGCTCGCGCCGCCGTCGCCGCAGCCTTGATGAAGGCGGCATCTCCGTTGCGGAATTAACCGGCAACCTCGAGAAGGTCAAGGCGGCCCCGGCGGAGTCGAAGCACTCCAACGTCTCCATCGACGAGACTGCTCCCGTCATTCCCGCTCCGACCAAGGACACCGACAAGCCGCAGGCCGCCGCTGTCCGCGTCGAGAGACCGGACACTTCGGTTAAGGAGGAAGCGGCCGAGAAGCCTGACAAGTCCGAGAAGGCCGATAAGCCGTCCGACGAGGACACCCGCGTTATCCAGCGGGTGAAGGACGAGCCCGCGAAGAAGGGTGAGGACACGACGGTCGACAAGGCCGTTGCCGCGCCCGTAGTCGCACCGGAGGATGAGACCACCGCGACGGGTGAGCTTGAAGCCATCGACCACGATCATGACGATTACGACGATGAGCATGACGAGGACTACGAGGAGGAGAAGCTCAATCCCTTCGCCGTCGTCCTGCTCGCCCTCGTGGGCATTGTGTTGGGGGCAGTCGTGTTCAAGGGCTTCGAAATCCTCTGGGATCGCTTCGACCGCCTTGTAGTCGTGGTGCTGGGCGTCGTCGTTACCGGCGTAATCGTTGGCATTGTGCATGCACTGCGCACCAGCCGCGACGGTCTGTCCATGTTCCTCGCGGCCGTGGCCGGGCTCGTGCTTACCTTCGGCCCACTACTCGTGGTGATGTAAGCACCTGTTCCACAGGGCATCTTTTAAAAGGCATCTGCTGGGATGTTGTGCGCTTACTTGGTGGCCGCGCCCTCGCCTTTCTGGCACCCTGGGAAGCATGACAAAAATTGCAGTACTTGGTGGAGGACAAATCGGCGAGGCCCTGGTGTCGGGGTTGGTGAACGCGGGCTATGATGCCGCAGACATCGTGGTGACCAACCGCCGTCCGGAGCGTGGCGAGGAGCTGCAGAGCGCCTATGGTGTGGCCGTCACCAGTGACAACGCCAAGGCCATTGACGGCGCGGACTACATTTTTGCCTGCGTCAAGCCCTACGCCATTGTCGAGCTCCTTGAAGGCCTCGACATCTCAACGGACGCCGTTCTCGTGTCCATGGCGGCCGGCCTCACCCTGGACACTCTGGAGAAGGCCGCCGGCAACGGCGTGCCAGTCGTTCGCGTCATGCCGAACACTCCGATGTTGGTGGGCAAGGGCATGTGCACGTGTGCGGAGGGACAGCACGTGAGCGAGGGGCAGCTGGGGGGTGTCGTCAAGCTGCTTGAGGCCGTCGGTGAGGTTGCTGTCATCGAGGAGAAGCACATCGACGCCGCAACCGCCCTGGCTGGCTCCGCGCCGGCTTACTACTTCCTTGTCACCGAAGCGCTTATCGACGCCGGCGTGCAGCTCGGCCTCACCCGTGACGTCGCCGAGCAGCTCGCAACCCGCACCGCCCAGGGCGCGGGCACGATGATGGCGGAATCTGGCAAGGATCCCGTCGCCCTGCGTGCAGGGGTTACCTCCCCGGGGGGAACCACTGCGGCTGCCCTCCGTGAGCTTGAAGAGTCCGGTCTTCGAGGCGCCTTCTTCCGTGCCGCTGAAGCATGTGCCCAGCGTGCGCAGGAACTTGCCTGAGTTTGCCGCCTCACCTGAAAATAATGTGACACCTGTTGCCCGGCGAGTTTCTGGGGAACAGCGTTGCGAATGTGGAAAAAATTGGCACTTGGGTCGCATTAGTCACAGGTTTCACGCTAAGCTGGCATGAGCGCGTGCGTGATAGTCCTGTGGGAGGGGAAGCCTACAGCGCGTCACGTGCTGAAGGGTTAAATAAACTATGACGAATGAAGATAAGGGAACTTTCCTGACCATCGCCGAAGTTGCAGAGATCATGCGTGTCTCCAAGATGACGGTCTACAGGTTGGTTCACGCAGGTGACATGCCGGCAGTGCGCGTGGGACGATCGTTCCGCGTTCATGAATCTGCCGTCAAGGAATACCTTGAGGCATCCGTATACGGAGCCTAACTTTTTCATCTCTCTTCGGCAGCGCCCACCACTGCGGACTCCTACGGTCCACGGCGGTGGGCGCTGCCCTTAGTTTTGGTGATGGGCATGGCGCTGGGTAAGATGGTGGGCATTCGTGTCGGCAGAGGTACGTCTGCGTCTCCCTGTTTTGCGGGGCCGCATCGAGTGCACCGTGCGGTTTTATTCCAGGCGTCGCCGGCCGGTTTACGTACGTACTGATACCGAAAGTGAGGAAACCAGTTATGGGTTCTGTCATCAAGAAGCGCCGCAAGCGCATGTCCAAGAAGAAGCACCGCAAGATGCTGCGCCGTACCCGCGTTCAGCGTCGCAAGCTCGGCAAGTAAAGCTTCGAATCGAACTCCCCGCACGATCCTCCGCGATCGTAGCGGGGAGTTCGTCGTATCACACGACGGAGACGACATCTGGTGGAGATCCTTTCTGTGGTCAGGGGAGGGGCTCGTCGTTTGAAACGACGACGCCGGTAGGCATCTAGAACGGAATGTCTTCCGGAGGGGTGTTCGGAACCTCCGGCTCAACCATTGCAGCAGCTGCGTCCAGCTCCTCTTTGAGGGCCTGGGCTTGTTCGTGGGCACGCTCGCGGGTGGCGGTAATCTTCTGTGCCACGGTCTGTGCCCAACGCTTCGTCTTGTTTGCCAGCGGGCCAGTCGGTTCCGTCATGGCCCAGGTGCCGTCTTCGAACAGCCAGACGATGTCCCCTGTGATGGGATCCATGATGTAGTGCGCGCGGCCATCGGTCTTCATGTTGTGATGATGTTGGCACAGCGATGCGAGGTTGCTCGGATGCGTTGGCCCGCCATCGGCAAAGTTGATGCGGTGATCCATCTGGCAGAGGTATGCTGGGCGGTTGCAGCCAAGTGCGCGGCAGGTGCCGTCGCGTCCCTCGACGAACTTGCGGATGAGCTCTGCGACAACGTAGTTATCCGATGCTGCCGGCTCTGCAGAAAAGTCGCGCGTCCGAGTGGCCGGCATGTCCTGCGAGGTCCAGCCATAGCCTTGAACAAAGGTGGGGGCGTTCTCAATGTCCGTGGCTTGGTAAGTGTGGAGGATAATCGTTGAGGCTGGGGTGATGCTGCCGGCGATAAGCTTCTTCAGGGCATCGGCTGAGGAAATGCCGTTCTTCTTTGCGGCCTCCCTGATATAGGAGTCCAGAATCATGCCGGTGGCGCTGTCGGTGTTGAGCTCCAGAATGGCGCGTTTTCCGGTGTCAGTCATCGTGTAGGTGTCCTTCTTGCGCGTATCGCGGAAGGACACCGTTGTGTCGATGCTCTTGCATATATCGCGGACCTTGCGTCCTATCTGGGCGGGCGTGGGAAAGACCTGGTTGGGTGAGGTTGGGGTGAGGTAAGTGGCCAGGGAATCGTCGACAAGCGCGAGCATTTCCTTGGGTACGTTTCCCAGCTTGGTCAGTGCGCAATCGATGGCGATGAGAGCCTTCATGTCGAGCAGATAGGACGTGTCCTGCAGGTTCTTGACCTGTGGGAGCTCGGTGAGGCGGTGAACGGCGAGGCAGCATTCGGTGATGGTGTAGACACCGACGCCGAGCTTGGCGACGAGCCTCTGACACGCCACATCAAAATCTTCATCGAGCGGTGGCATGGCGGCTGTCCACGAACGGTAATCAGCGCGCCGGGCGGCGCTGCGCTCGACGGCGAGCGCGCACTCGGGGTTCATGTGGGAGAAAAAGGCGGTAGGAGTGGTGGTGTTCAACGTGAATCCCCCCGGATTCTTGAGAGATATGGGCAGTGTATGGAGAGGTGAACAGAAGTTCTAATAGAAACCTACAATACGCCTTGGACATGCGTCTCTACCTGCATCTATGGCGAATTGAAAAGCATGAAAAGTGGCACGCTTTCGACCTTGTTAGCGCAGTGGGGAGTACTATCCGTGTGAGCCCATCCACGGCGGGGTATGCGTATGATGGCGAAGTATGTTGCCTAAGCTCTTAACCCTCGAGACCCTGGTGATTTCGCAGACCAAGTCTTTTCTGCAGGATCAGTTCCTCATCGCGGATGAGCAGGGAGTGCCCGTCGGAACCATCCTGCAGTCCGGTGGAATGAAGGACATGCTCTTTAATTCCTCCCGCAGTTTGGAGGTGGCTTTCACGGATGATCACGGCAACCCGCAGCAGTCACTCATGCTCATCAAGGACCCACCAAACTTCCTGAGGGATACGTATGAGGTGTATTTGCCGGGCGTCGAGAAGCCTATGGCGGTGGTGACCAAGCGATTTTCCATGCTCAAGACGCGCCTGACCATGGAGATGGAGGGTTTCCCGGAAATTGAGATTGAAGGTGATATCTGGGATTGGAATATCACCATTAGTAGTCAAGGCCAGCCGCTCGCGGAGGTGCGTAATGAGTGGGCGGGCGTGGGGAAGTTCCTTTCGGGGAAGAACACCTACCGCCTGAGCATCGCGCCGGGGCTCGACCCGCAGCAGCATGCGGGGCTTATCGGCGCGGTGATGTGCATGGATATGCTGCGCACGAAGGCACAGCAGAGCGGTTAGCGGCGATGTGCCATGCGCCAGCCGCCGTAGGAAAAGAGGGCGGTGGCTAGCGCGGGCAGGCCATAGGTACGGATGGCCTTGCGGACGGAGCGGTAATCACGAATGAGCCAGCCTTTCTCCTCGGCGATGTCACGCAGCTTCGAATCCGGGTTGATGGCCACGGGCGTGCCCACCATAGACAGCATGGGGACGTCGTTGGCGCTGTCGGAGTAAGCCGTGCAGCGTTCAAGGTCGAGGTTTTCGAGCGTGGCTAGGGCGGCGACGGCATGCATTTTGCCAGGACCATGGAGAATATCGCCCACGAGACGGCCGGTGAAGCGCCCGTCGTCGACCTCCGCCACTGTGCCGAGGGCACCGGTGAATCCGAAGCGCTGGGCTAGGATCTGGGCTAATTGCACCGGGGTGGCAGTCACCAGCCACACTTGCTGGCCTGCGTCGAGGTGCATCTGAGCCAGCTGCTTCGTGCCCGGATAGGCCTTATCCGCCATGGATTGGTCCACAATTTCTTCGCACAGTGCGACCATGTCCGCTACCGAACGACCCTTCACGAACTCGAGGGCCTGGACGCGTCCGGACGCAACGTCCTCAGTGTTTTCGGACCCAGAGATGCGGAATTTCAGTTGCTTCCATGCAATGGGCAGGATTTCTGAGAGGCTGAAGTATCGACGCCGTGCCAGGCCAAACGCGAAGGCGACGAGCGATGAGCCCTGAACCAGCGTGTTGTCCACATCAAAAAAGGCCGCGGCGCCGACGTCTTGGGGAACATCTGGGTCCGGCTGCGTGATGGAACGTGCGCCGGCAGATTCGAAAGAGCCCTGGACGGATTCCACACCCGAGGAGAAGGAATCCAGGTCGATGCCGAAGAGCTGTTCCACCGCCGCGGCTGCCGACGCCTCACCTGCCGCACGCTGACTCTCCTCATCCAGTGGGGCAAAGGCCTGTTGTTCCAAGAAATTGCGGAGGTTTCCCCTACTCGCGGTCCAGTTGGCAAGGAACTCGCGGGGGGAGTCGGGCATACCGGGTGGCAAGGGGAGGGGCACGCGTTCAGCTTTCAACGGGTAGGCAGGCTAACGTGTCCATAGTAAACCGCACAAAGTTCAGAGTCTCACTAAGGAGCCCTTTTATATGTCCCACACAGTCGAGCTCATGGTGCGCACGACGTGCGGCTCGTGCGCGCGGGTGCGTGAGCAGATAACGCCAGTAGTGAAAAACGCTGGGGCGGAGCTCATCGTGCGCGTCGTTGACCAGGACAACGAGCTGGCCATGGAATACGGCGACCGGGTGCCTGTTGTGGTGATTGATGGTGATGAGTTTTCGTGCTGGGAAGTCGATAATGAGGAGCTGGCACAGGCGTTGGCAGGATAAGTCCCCACGGTGCGCGTGAGTTTCAGAATCGGGCTTGAGACTAGTAGTCTTTTGGTTGATTTGAGTCATCCAAAGGGATGATGAAGGACTGGAGGGTAGTGCATGAGTGTGCTCGTCGTGGGCATGTCGCATCAGTCGGCGCCAGTAGCGCTGCTGGAAAAGCTGAGCATGAACGAGACCGTGCAGACCAGCGCCTGCCAGACCCTGGTCCAGGCGGACTCGCTCTCTGAGGCGATGATCATTTCCACGTGTAACCGCATGGAGGTCTACACCGTCACCAACTCCTTTCACACAGGAGTGCAGGATGTCGTTCGCACCCTTGCCCGCGTGTCCGGTGTTGATGAAGGCGAGCTGCGCTCCTACCTTTATGTGCGTTATGCCGACGCAGCTGCTGAGCACCTCATGACGGTGACCTCCGGTCTGGATTCGATGGTGGTGGGCGAGCAGCAGATTATCGGCCAGGTCCGCACGGCTTATCAGTCCGCTACCGATCAGGGAACGGCCGGCCCGCGCATCCACGCGTTGGCACAGTCCGCGCTGCGCGCCGGCAAGCGCGTCCATTCGGAAACGGAGATCGATGAGGCTGGGGCCTCCATGGTGTCCTTCGCCTTTGATCAGGCGTTGAGTCGAATGGGTCGGGAGCGGCTGGACGGCGCGCGCGTACTGATCCTTGGCGCTGGCGCCATGGCGTCGCTGGCGGCCACTCATGCCGGACGTTTGGGAGCCCATCTCATCATTGCGAACCGCACCACCACACGCGCGCAGCGCGTGGCCGAGCATGCTCACGAGGCGGGCGTCTATGCGGACGTCATCGAGTTCGCTGACCGTGCCCAGGCGCTGCGTGATGTGGACATGGCCATATCTGCGACTGGCGCACAGGATTTCACCATCACGGCTGCCGACGTCGAGCGCTATCACGGTGCCGGCCGTGAGCTCATGCTCGTGGACCTGTCTCTGCCACGCGACATCGATGATGTCACCGCCTCTGTCGAAGGTGTGGACTTGGTCAATATCGAGCGTCTCAGCAAATCCTTGGAGGCTGCCGATACGGACATCGCTGCAGGTACCAGCCCGCATGCCCAGGCACGCCGCATCGTTACTGAGGAGCTCAATGCCTATGCCTCCGCCCAGCGCGTGCGCGATGTCGTCCCCGCCGTGTCTGCTCTGCGCAAGCGTGCCGCCAACCTTGTGCAGTGCGAAATTGCCCGTCTCGAACAGAAGCACCCTGAGCTGGACGAGCGCCAGATGGGGGATGTCAACCGCGCGCTTAAGCGAGTGGCAGACAAGTTGCTCCACGAGCCCACCGTCCGTGCAAAGCAGTTGGCCGCTAATTCCGGTACGGTCAGCCATGAAACCGCGCTCCAAGAACTCTTTGGCCTGCAGCTTGAGGGCAGCGGCGTGGCAGTGGACATGACCGAGCTGCCGGACGCCACACAGATGAAGGCTGCGGAGAATAAGAAGACAGAGGAAGAGGACGCATAAATGTTGAAGATCGGTACACGAGGTTCCTTGCTCGCCACGACACAGTCCGGCCATGTGCAGGGCTGGCTTCGGGACGCAGGCTACGAGGCCGAGCTGCACATTGTCACCACGCAGGGAGACGTCAACATGGCGCCCGTTGAGCGGATTGGCGTGGGAGTGTTTACTCAGGCTCTGCGTGAGGCTGTGCATCGCGGCGAGTGTGAGATTGCCGTGCATTCTTTCAAGGATTTGCCAACGGCCGTCGATGAGCGCTTCGACCTTGTCGTGCCCCAGCGTCAAGATGTGCGTGAAGCACTCATTGCCCGCGATGGCCTGACCCTCAAGGAGCTGCCGGAAGGCGCGCGCGTAGGTACGTCCGCTCCGCGTCGCATCAGCCAGCTCAAGGCACTGCGCCCCGACCTGGACATCCGCCCACTGCGCGGCAATATCGATACCCGGATGGGCAAGGTGACCAGCGGCGAACTCGATGCTGTTCTTTTGGCGTATGCCGGGCTCGTGCGCGCTCACTACGCCGACCGCGCCACCGAGGTCTTCGACCCCGCGGTTTTCATGCCGGCACCCGCCCAGGGCGCGCTTGCGATTGAGGCTGTGAAGGGCACGGAGGCAGCCCAGGCTATCGCCCTGCTTGGCGACGCCCTCGCAACCGCCGCCACCCGCGCCGAACGCACCGTGCTGTCCCAGCTCGAGGCCGGCTGCACCGCCCCGGTGGCCGCCACATCTCGCTGGGAAGGCGAGGAGCTCATCGTCCGCGGTGGCGTCTTTGCCCTCGACGGCTCCCGCCAGCTCACCGCCCAAGCGCGGGGCGCGGCCGAGGAGGCGGAGGCCCTGGGCCGCGCGGTCTCTGAGGAGCTCTTTGCCCAGGGAGCTGCAGAGCTGCTGGCTAACTAATTTTTGGTTTCGGGGCTTTTCCTTTAGTGTGTATCTAGCACACAATCATTGGCGTCAATGATTCAGCCCCCCTTAAACCGCAATTGAGGGGTGGGCTTTACTCTCCCGCCGCGGTGAGCGGCGCAGGAATCCCCCGGAATCCACAAACTAGAAAAGAACCTTATGAGCAATGCCGTGCCGGATACTCAGTCTGAACTGGGCTCGTCTGATCTGGGCTCGTCTGACCTGGGCAAAGTCGTCTTCGTCGGCGCCGGCCCGGGGAATCCCGATCTCTTGACCGTCCGTGCTCGCGAGGTTCTGGAAACCTCCGCCATTGCCATCACTGATGCTGAGGTGTCCTCCGGCGTGCGCGAGATGGTGGCCCAGCAGGTGCCGGTGCCGCAGGAGCTTCTCGACGCCGCCGAGGCCGAGTACGAGCGCATCTGCGCCGCAGCCAAGGAGGCTGGTGCTCGCCGCAAGCCCCCACGTCCGGCACCGCCGACGGCGGCGGTGTTCGAGGAGGTCGAGGGGGACGTCGTCAAGCAACTGCGTGAGGCGCTGACCCGCGCCGAGGGCCGCGATGTGATTCGTCTGGTGACGGGCAACCCGCTCAACCGCGAATCCATCAAGGCGGAGATTTCTGCGGTGGCGAACGCCGGTATGGAGTTTCAGGTCGTGCCCGGCATGTCTTTGCCGTCGACGGTGCCGTCCTTTGCCGGTATCGCGCTGGGTGCGACGTACACCGAGGCGGATATTACGGAAGGTGCGGACTGGGATGGTCTGGCCTCCGCAACGCAGCCTTTGGTACTTCAGGCCACGGCTGATGACCTGCCCGTGATCTCCCGCGAGTTGGTGGAGCGCGGCATGCCCGCCGACACCGAGGCTTATGTCACTGTCCATGGCACGACACGCCTGCAGCGCACGCACGAGACCACCCTGGGAACCCTGGGCAAGCTTGATGCCGAGCTTCCCGGTGTCCTCGTTGTGACGCTGGGGCGTAGCTTCGATGACCGCTCGAAGTACTCCTGGTGGGAAAACCGCTCCCTCTACGGCTGGCGCGTGCTCGTGCCACGCACCAAGGAGCAAGCGGCAGCCATGAGCGCACGGCTTGCTGGACACGGCGCTATCCCACAGTCGGTGCCGACCATTTCGGTGGAGCCGCCGCGTAACCCGGCGCAGATGGATCGCGCCATCAAGGGCATCGTGGAAGGCCGCTACAAGTGGATTGTGTTCACCTCCGTTAACGCGGTGAGCGCGGTGTGGCAGAAGATTGCGGAGCTTGGACTCGACGCACGCGACTTCGCTGGCGTGCACCTGGCCGCGGTGGGGCAGAAGACTGCTGATGCTATCCGCGCCAAGGGCATGGTTCCGGAGGTCATGCCGAAGCCGACTAAGCAGAATGCTGAGGGCCTCGTGGAGGTCTTCCCCAACTATGTTGAGGACATCGATGCGGTGGGCCGCGTGCTGTTGCCGCGCGCCGATATCGCCGGCGAGGTGTTGGTCAATGGTCTGCTGGACCTGGGCTGGGAGGTCGATGATGTCGTGGCCTACCGCACCGTGCGTGCGGCCCCGCCTGCAGCGGAGATACGTGACATGATCAAGTCGGGCGGTTTTGATGCTGTAGCCTTCACATCGCCGTCTACCGTGCGCAACCTCGTGGGCATTGCGGGTAAGCCGCATGCGCGCACCATCATCGCCTGCATCGGTCCCTCCACCAAGGCAGCGGCCGAGGAAGTGGGGCTGCGCGTGGACGTGGTTCCAGAGGTTGCGGATGTGCCGATGCTTGTCGACGCCCTCGCAGACCACGTCGCTGCCCTCCGCGCCGCCGGTAATTTGCCTGCGCCGCGCAAGAAGCGCCGCTCGCGCAAGAAGACTTCCTCGACCGCGTCAGGGCGAGCAGAGTAAGGGCGACTAGAGTCGAGAAGGTAGTTTATTTTCTCGTCGCTCAAAGGAGAGTTTCTACTCATGAGCATTGCTCGCCGCCCCCGCCGTTTGCGCCAGACCCGTGCTTTCCGCGACATGGTCGCGGAAACCACGCTGCGCCCGTCCGACCTCATCCTCCCGATGTTCGTCGTCGATGGGCTGAACGAGCCTCGTGACATTCCCTCGATGCCGGGCGTGCAGCAGCATAGCCTGGATTCCCTCAAGCGTGCCGCGCATGAGGCCCTCGATGCGGGCGTGACCTGCGTTGATCTTTTCGGCGTGCCGCGCGAGGAGGACAAGGACGCGACCGGTTCCGTGGCCTGGGATCCGCAGGGCATCCTCAACGTGGGTATTGCGGAGCTGCGCAAGGAATTCGGCGATGACCTCATTGTCATGGCGGATACCTGCCTCGATGAATTCACCTCTCACGGGCATTGCGGCGTGGTTGATGACCAAGGCCGCGTGCTCAATGACGAAACCGTCGAGCTCTACCAGGACATGGCGCGCTCCCAGGCACGTGCCGGTGCGCATATGGTCAGCCCGTCCGGCATGATGGACGGCCAAATCGCCGCCATCCGCGAGTCCCTCGATGACGCTGGTCATGAGGATGTTGCCATCATGGCCTACTCGGCGAAGTACGCCTCCGCCTTCTTCGGCCCCTTCCGTGATGCCGTGGGTTCCTCCCTGGAAGGTGACCGCCGCACCTACCAGCAGGATCCGCGTAATTACCGCGAGTCGATGCTGGAGGTAGACCTCGACATTGAGGAAGGTGCGGACATCGTCATGGTGAAGCCGGGCCTGCCGTATCTCGATGTGCTGGCCGGTACGGCGGAACGCTCCTCCGTTCCCGTGGCCGTCTACCAAGTCTCTGGTGAGTACGCGATGATTCAGGCTGCCTCCCAGAACGGGTGGATTGACGGCGAGGCCGTTATGCTGGAGTCCTTGACCGCGTTCAAGCGCGCTGGTGCAGACCAGATCCTGACGTACTTCGCCACGGACGCTGCCCGCCTGCTCGCATAACCTGCCCACCTTTAAGGAGAGTCGTGACGCTTAGCCCGAACACCACGCCGGCCGCACAGCCACGGGGCGAGGATTCCACGAAGTCCAAGCGCACCGAAGCTGTCTCCCTCATGCTTAAGGTGTGGACCGTTGCTTTAGGTCTTGAGGTCGTGCACCTCGTCTTGAGCATTGTGCTCACACTGCTCAACCGCGATGAACTCTTCGCGCAAGCACGAACCGCCGCGGAATCTGCAGCCGAGCGCTCTGGTCAAGACATGACGGAGGCTTTCGTCCAGATTATGGCCTATGGTTCGGTAGCGCTGAGCTCGCTCATCTCGCTGGCCATTGTAGTGCTGCTGGGCATCATGCTGTGGATGATGAACAGCAAGTCCAAGGCCGCCGGCACCGGCCGGCGCCTGTGGTTCGCGTTCTCCCTCTATTTTGGTCTTCGCGTGCTCATCGTCTTCCTCAGCAGCCCGGCCGGAGCGAACGTTCCGGATTGGCTCTTCGTGCTGGACGGCGGCGTGCAGATTCTCGTTGGCGTGGCTGCCGTCATGGGCTTGCTCTTCGCCGGTAAGGAGGAAGTCCTTGAGTACACCGGGGAGATGGAGCAGGTGCGTCAGATGCGCAAGGAGATGGAAGAGCAGCGCCGCCTAGACAACCAAGCGCAACGCGATAAGGACCGTGACAGCAAGAGCAAAGACAGGAAGAACAAGAAAGACGACCGCTCATGAACGATCGCCCAGGTCCCGCAGACTATAACCGCGGCCCCCGTCGAAAGAAGAGGCAGGGCGATCAGGATTATTCCTCATGGCCCTCGCAGCTGCGGATCGCCTACTGGATCTTCGTCGTGGGGGCAGTCGTCATGCTCACCGCCGGCATGGTCGGACTCTTTGGTTCCTATTCCCAGGTGACTAACACGGAATTGAGCGTGGAGCAGGTGGACTATATCCGCTTCAATACGCGCTTTGCGGCTATTTCTAACATCGTGAGCGCTGTGGTGATTGCTGCCTGTTCCGCACAGTTGGCAAGCGGCTCGGTGTGGGCCCGCCGCATCATCACTGCAGTGTCGGCTTATGCCATGTTCGTCAACGTGGCAGCGCTCATCGCAGGAGTGGGTGGGTTGCTGTTGCTGCTCATACCGATGGTGCTCATGGTGGGCATTTTCTTCCTCTTCCACCCAGATTCCACGGCCTTCATTAAGGCGCGGCGCGCGGAGCGGGCGTAATTGGCGCCGACTCCAACTTTTGATTCATAATGGACGGTATGTCTCGACTGTCTGCCGCGCCGCTCATTGAGGCCGCTTCCGGCCGTACCCCGTCCCGCCCGCCCGTCTGGTTCATGCGCCAGGCGGGTCGTTCCTTGCCGGAGTACCGCAAGGTCCGCGAAGGAATCAGCATGCTGGATTCCTGCTTCATGCCGGAGCTCCTCGCGGAGATTACCCTGCAGCCGGTGCGCCGTCACGACGTCGATGGCGCCATCCTCTTCAGTGATATCGTCGTTCCGCTCAAAGCCGCAGGCGTGGGGGTGGAGATCGTTCCCGGACGCGGCCCCGTCATGGATGCGCCGGTGCGCACCAAGGAGGATGTGGCCAACCTGCCGGTTCTTGATGTCGACGTGCCCGAGGTCCGACAGGGCATCGAGATTATTCTGAACGAGCTCACCGACAAGCAGGCGCTCATCGGCTTCGTCGGCGCGCCTTTTACCTTGGCCAGCTACCTCATTGAGGGCGGCCCCTCGAAGAACCATGAGCGCACCAAGGCGCTCATGCACTCCGAGCCACAGACCTGGCACGCGCTCATGGAGCGTCTCACACCCACGATCATTGCGTTCTTGGATCTGCAGCTCGACGCCGGCATTGATGCCATGCAGCTCTTCGATTCCTGGGCGGGCTACCTTAACGAGCGCGATTATCGGGAGTTTGTTCTTCCGTACTCAACGCAGATCCTGAAGGAGGCTGAGGGCCGCGTGCCGCGCATTCACTTCGGTGTGGGCACCGGCGAGCTGCTCGGCGCGATGTCGGAGGCCGGTTCTGAGGTCATGGGTGTGGATTACCGCGTGACCATGGATTCTGCCGCCGCCCGTGTGCGTGCGAACATCCTGCAGGGCAACCTCGACCCGGCTCTGCTGTTTGCTGGCGACGGCGCCGTGCGTAACGCCGTGCGTACCATCAAATCTGAGGTCACCCGCGCTACTGAGTGCGGTGACATGAACGGGCATATCTGGAACCTTGGCCATGGGGTTCTGCCTACTACCGACGCCGACGCAGTGACCCGCGCCGTCGCCATCATCCACGAGGAGGGCTAAATGAAGATCGCGATTATCGGCGCTGGACTAGCTGGTCTGACGGCGGCTTGGGAGCTGCGCTCCCACGAGGTCTACGTGTTTGAGGCCGCCGGCCGCATCGGCGGCAAGCTGCACACGGTTGCCTTCAATGGCGGGCCGACGGACATGGGCGCGGAGGCTTTCATCCGTCGCCGCAAGGATGCCGTGGACTTCTTCGAAGAATTGGGCCTTGCGGATTCTATCGTGGAACCCAACGGCGAGCTGCGCCCACGCGTGTATGCGGGCGGTGAACTGCACTTCCTTCCGAAAGGCGGCGTGATGGGCATTCCGTCTGAGCCGCAGGACTTCTTTACTGCTGCGACCAATGAGCGCATCACCAACGAGCAGCCTTTCGAGTGGGAAATTGGTGGGGATGTGTCCGTCGGTAAGCTCGTGCGTCAACAGTACGGTGATGACGTCGTTGACCACGTGGTTTCTGCGCTGTTGGGTGGAGTGTACTCCTGCGCCGCCGATGACCTGGGCCTGCGTGCCACGGTTCCGCACGTGGCGGCTGCGTTGGACACGATGGCTCAGGATGGGCCTGTTACGTTGTCCGCTGCCATCAAGCAGATCGAATCCGGCCGCAGCCCAGCCGAGGGCTCTGTCTTCGGCACCTTCAAGGGCGGCTACGCCGAGCTCTACGAGGCCCTGGCGGAGAAGTCCGGCGCGCAGATTCACCTCGACACTTTCGTTTCCGGTGTCACACGCAAGGGCGATGCCTTTGAGGTCACAGGCGCCCCGGGTGACCTGGGGCCCTTCGACCGCGTCCTGTTCGCCACCCCGGCGCCGACCACCGCGCGCCTCATCAAGGCCGTGGCTCCAGAGGCCGCCGAGCAGCTTGCTACGGTTCAGCTGGCATCCTCTGTGGTTGTGGGCTTCAACTTTGCTTCCGCCACGGACCCGGAGGGCAACGCGCTTCCCGACGCCACCGGCATCCTCATCGCCGCCGACGAACCCGACCTACGCGCCAAGGCCTTCACGCTGTCCTCCAATAAGTGGCCGCACCTAGGTGAGCGCGAGGGCTTCCTCGTGCGTGCGTCCTTCGGACGCTTCGGCGATGATGCCCTGGTGCGCGCGGAGGAGGACGATCTGGTGGACTATGCCCTCGATGATTTGCACGCGATTACCGGCTTCGACGGCCGCGCCGCTGGCGTGGAGGAGATCTATACGCAGCGCTGGTTCGGTGGCATCCCGCGTTACGACGAGAAGCACCTGGCTACCGTGGCCGCTGTGAAGAACTCTCTCGACGGGGTTGCGGGCATTGCTGCCACCGGTGCCTGGGCCGACGGCGTTGGCGTGCCGGCCGTCATCGCCGGTGCTCGCGCTGCTGCGCAGGGGCTCGTCAGTTAGCTAGTAGTGGTATCTGCACCCAGCAATCTCGATGGTTCCACCCTTAATGCGATAGACCAGTCGGTGTTCTTCAGTAATTCGCCGAGACCAAAATCCGGCCAACTCGAATTTGAGAGGTTCGGGCTTGCCTATCCCTTCGTTGCCGTTTCGTGGAATGTCCTTAATGAGGTTATTGATTCTCTTGAGGTTCTTCTTGTCGTGAGACTGCCACCAGAGGTAGTCCTCCCATGCTTCCTCTGCCCACGAAAGAATCATTGGCGTTTAGTTTCCTCGATGAGTTCGTGTTGCGCTGCTTCTCCAGCGTCAAGTTTCTCAATGGAATCGAGCAAGCGCTGCGCATTGCGAGGGGAGCGCAAAAGGTAAGCAGTTTCGCGAAGAGAGTTGTAGTCATCTAAGGAAACGATGACTGCAGACTCATGGCCATTGCGAGTGATGATGACTTCCTCGCGGTCATCAACAACCGACTGCAATACTTCGGCGTACCGTGCTCTTGATTCCGAGTAAGACATGGTCTTCATAAGCGAGCTCCCTTCTTGTACAAGAAACTGTACAACGAAATGAGGCTGAGTGCTAGAGAGGTTTCAGTTCAGGAGGTCCAGATGAACGGTGCGCGTCAGATTGAGCCGCCCGCACACGTGCTCGTCGTGACTGACCAAGATGAATGCCCCGCGGTAGCTCGTGAGCACCTCGACTAGCCAGTCGGTGGTGGGGATGTCGAGGTTGTTCGTCGGTTCGTCGAGAAGCAGGAAACGCGGCGTTGGATCGCTGAGCAGGACGCGGGCGATCTCGACGCGGAAGCGCTCGCCACCAGAAAGCTGGCCTACGGGCTGGTGGATCTTGTCATTGCGGAAGAGCATCTGGGCAAGTTGGTCGCGTAAGAACTGCGGATCGGCGGTGGGGTTTGCTTCCCGCACTATGTCGAACACCGATTTCTTCGAGGGCAAGACGATGCGTTGGCGTATGTATCCGCAGGGCAGCGCGTACTCGACATTGCCGTGAGCGATGCGGTTGAAAAAAGTGGTCTTACCGCTACCGTTGGGCCCGGCGAGCCGCACCCGTTCGGGACCGGTGATACTGAGCAGATCGCTGACGAGGACGCGAGTCCCCGCGGGCAGCTCAGTGCCGGGGAGATCGATATGGACTTCGGTGTCGTCGCGAAGCGCACGCTGCGCTTGGTCATGGGCCGACTGGGCGGAAGCGACTGCGTCGTTAGCCTGTTGAGAGCGCCCAGCGGAAGAGCGTTCAGAACGGTTCTTATCGTTGCCCATGGCCATGCCGGGCTTGCGCTTTGAGGCGGCGAAGTTCTTGCCACGACGGGCATCGCGGGCGATGCGGGTCTGCATGGCGGCGCGCTCGCGAAGCTGCTTGCGGTGCTCAGCCTTGGTTTCCCGAACTTTAGCCTGTGCGGAATCCTGCTCGGCATCAATCGCTGCGCGGTAGGCGGAGTAGTTTCCCTCGAACTCACGGAGTGACCCGTGGTAGAGCTCAGCGATGCAATCTGCGTGCTCGAGGAGCTCACGGTCGTGTGAGACGACGAGAACCGGCACGGGTGAGGACTGAATGAGATTGAGTAGGCGCTTCCGCGACTCAGAATCCAGATTGTTAGTGGGCTCGTCGAGGATGAGGAAGTCGGGCTTGCGGAAGAAGGCGGCGGTTAGCGCCACGGTGACGGCCTCACCGCCGGATAGGGTGCCGATGGTGCGCTCCAGGGAGAAGGGGATGCCTGCCGCGTCGAGGGCTGCTGCGATGCGCTCTGCTAGGTCCCACTGCTCACCAACGGTGGCGGCGAGGTGGTCGGAGTAGTCGCCAGCCTCAATGCGGGCAATAGCGTTGAGGGCGTCGGTCGCGCCAAAGACATCGGCGATCGTGTCAGACGTATGCAGACCTAAATCTTGGTCGACATAGAGGACTGAGTCCGCGGATACAGTGCCCGACGTCGGTTCAATGAGGCCGGCAAGAACTTTGGCCAGCGTTGATTTTCCGGAGCCGTTTCCTCCGACCAGACCGGTGAATGGTGCTGAAAACGTGCCGGTGAGCTCCGTGAAACAAGGGGAGCCGTCCGGCCACGTGACGCAGAGATGAGAAAAAGAAATAGGCATGAAGAATTCCACCTTCGAGAAAGTCGTGCAAACAGAGACATCGAATTAGGAAAAAATCTTCATGCCTGAAAGATTAACGCTGGCTAACGTCCCAGCGCAAGGGCCGCCACGCCGAGGCCGAGGGCGCCGCGGGCAATGTAGTGCAGCACCTCGGGGGAGAAGGAAACGCCGAAGCCTCCGCTATCCAGCATGGACATGCGGTCCACGCGGGCTGGGCGGGAACGCTTAAACGACGCCCAGGTAAGGCCGGCGACGATGAGTGCCACTGCGATGGCGGAGAACTTCCACACCAAGGCGAGGACACAGGCGCCAAGGAGTGCCGTGCCCACAGAAGCTGCAAGAGGAAGGCCCCAGTCAGGCCATGAATTATCGCTGATGCGACCGAAGGATGCGGCGCGCCCAACCGCCGCGCCGACGATGCTCCACGCCGCGAAGAAACCGACGATGGCCAGCGCCCCGAGCTGTGGGGCGAGTCCCAACGTCAGTCCGAGGACGGCGAGCGCACCAACGCCGATGTACCACCGTCGTCCCAGACGACGGAAAAAGAGGGCTACCAACGTCGATGGTGCATGGCTTCGACGAGGAATCCACGCGGACTGGCTCGCAATGGCGTCGGAGGTGACCTCCGAATCGAGCAGTCCAAGGCCAGATCCGCCGACCAGGCGAGTGCGCCCAGCGCTGAGAAGTGAAGCCAGCGTAAACGAGTGCCATCCCACGACAAAACGCAGGGCTGGCGCTACAAGCGCGAACCATGGGGACAGTCCACTGGACACGCAAACCCCGAGGCCCAAGACTCCGAACCCGAGAAGCTGTGCCCACGTGATCGAGTCGGTACCACGCAGTCGGCCGCGTGGGCGATCACAATACACCCAGCGCTCCCGGGACAACGCTCGTAGCGGATAGAGCGCTTCAGTGAACACGATGAGCGCAAACAGGCCCACAACGCCGGCAATCGGGGCGATAGTAGTCAGCGAGATGCGCGCCGGGATGGCAGGCAAGACTGCGCCGACTTGTTGCCATCCTGTGTAGCCGAAGCCGATGACGATGCCGGCGAGGACGAGGTACCAGAGACCGTCGCCCAGTCGAGACAGAGCGCGCATCACAGCTGCACCACCTCGTCGCATGCCTGGGTGACGGTGTCGGAATGTGAGGCCACGACGATGCAGCGATTTTCTTCGTCGGCTAGGTAGCGCAATTCACCTGCGAGGAACTCAGTCCAGGTAGCGTCGAGGTGGCGCTCGGGTTCGTCGATAAGCACTGCACTCGCCGGCTGGTACAACTGCGAAGCTAGAAACACACGCTGGCGCTGGCCCGAAGACAGGCGTGAGGCAGGGTGCGGAAGGAGGGGCTCGAGTGCCCAGAGTTCGCAGAGCTTGGCGACTTCCACCCCTGCCGCCTTTCCGATCAGGTCCAGGTGCTCACCCACGGTGAGGTCGGGGAGAAAAACCGGCTCCGTCACTGTAATTACTGTGCTGGGGTGTTTCTTCGTGCCAACGGAATGGCCGTCACACTCAACTGTGCCCTCGAGTGGTGTGAGTTCGCCTCCGAGTGTTGCGAGAAGTGTAGACTTTCCCGAACCATTGGGGCCAGCGAGGCCATAGATGCGGCCTGAGGCGAAGTTTTTCTCAAGGTGTCCTAGCGGTGCGGTGTGTCCGTAGTCGGCTGTGATTGAAAGCATTGCTGGGTGGCGAACTCCTCGCGTTGAATGAGCAAAAGATTATTAACAATTATTGATGAAGTTTAGCGAAATATGGGTTACCGCGTTTTCTGTAGGTAGAAAACACTCTTGGAACAGATGCTTTGAGCTGCTAAAATGGTGAAAAGTAGTTGATAGCTCGGGAGGGTAACTATGTCTAAGCCGATTCATGTTGAAAGTAAAAGCAGCGACCGTGATCCGTTAGCGCTGAGTGATGCTGCGCTGCGGTTGGCGGGCCACGATGTGACGGATGAGCACGTGCGCCAGCTGGGCCGCGAAGTGGCCGCAGGGACATTATCCGCAGACGAAGCAATCGCTCGTGTTCGGCGTGCTTCGCTCAAATAGAGACCGGGGGAGAGACATGAGCGGGGGCTGGGACAACTATTTCATTCCAGGGACCAAGGTTCTGAAAAATCGTTTGGGATTGGATGATGCAGAAGAACTCCGGATTGTGGAAGAGAAATTGGTATTTCTTCGAATCGTGGAGTTGGAAGCGGCGCCTCTGGAAGGTGCGTTTGATTATGCACACTTCAAGGCGATACATCGGCATCTGTTTCAGGACGTGTACGAGTGGGCGGGCGAAGAACGCACTGCGCCTGTAGGCCAGTTCATGATTAAGGCAGGGCATGCCTACTACCCAGCGGGACCGGAAATGACGAAGGCGGCGGAGAAGTTGTTTGCCGGGCTGGCGAAGGACAGCTTTCTCCGTGGTTTAGGCTTTGATGAGTTCGTAGCCAAGCTGGCTGAGCTGTGGGGTGAGCTCAACGTAGTCCACAGTTTTAGGGAGGGAAATACCCGAACACAGACGGTGTTTTTCGATGCTCTGGTGAAGGCGGCGGGCTACCGCCTTGACGTGGAGCGTCTGGCGAATGATGCGGACGTGCGCGCGGAATTTATCGCCGCGCGCTTTCACAGCCAGGACACCGGAGATAACGCGCAGCTGGAGGAGGTGCTGCGCGGGATCGTCACACAGAAGGGCAACTAGACGCTAGACGCCGGACTTATCCCTTATTGCGGAAGACAAAGATGGAGGAGAAGTCCTGGTCGCCGTGGCCCATGGCTTGCTGCTCCTCGAAGCGCTCGATGGCGGCGGCGACAGCTGGCAGCGGTTTGTTGGCGGTCATCTCCATGAGCTTGGCGTCCTTGCACAAGGCATCGACGGTGAAGTCGCCCGGAGTGGTGTTGCGCTCACCAGTGATGAACGGACCCTTCATGTTCTTCATGAAGGCAAGGCCGGTGATATCGAGCATTTCGAGGATGACTTCGGAATCGAGGCCTTCCGCCTCACCAAGGTGGAGTGCCTCGAGCAGACCCTCGGCGGTGACGGCGAGGGCTAGGTTGGCCAGGAGTTTGCCGATTGCCGCGGTGGCGGCAGACTCCACGCCGATGAGCTTGTTCTCGTCAGCCCAGGGCTCGGCAATGGTCATGGCGAGCTCGCGGCGGTCGTCGTCAGGCGTGCCTACGTAGACACCGAGTTTTCCCTCACGCGCCGGGCCGAGCGAGCCGACGACGGGTGCGTGGACATAAGTGTCCACCGCAGCGGCGAACTCGCGGGCGGAATTGGGGGAGACAGTCGTGGTGTCAATCCATGTCACGCCCTCGGGGATGAGGTCCGTGTCGATGACACGTTCACGGATGTCATCCGGGCCAAAGAGCGAGGTGATGATGACCTCTGCGCCCTCCACGGCGGCGGTGGGGGAATCAGCGAGAGTAGCGCTGGCGTCGACCAGCGGCTGTGCGCGCTCCGCGGTGCGGTTCCAAACGGTGAGCTCATGGTAGTCGAGGAGGTGTCGGGCGAGCTCGGTACCCATGCGGCCAGTACCTAGGAATGCAATCTTCATGCCGCCCAGTGTGCCATCATTGTGGGCAGGCTCGCCGCGATTCATGCGAGCCCCGGATAAGTCGGAGGGCTTTAGCCGGTTGTGGCCCTCGGTGATCTTTGTCGTTGCCTGCGCCATTTCCATGGACGGGCTGGGCTGGGCCATGAAGTCCATCCCCGTGGGCACCGCTTATGCGGTGTGGGCCGGCGTGGGTGCGGTGGTTACCGTCATCTATTCCTTTGCGGCAGGGCATGAGGCGGCAACAGTATGGAAGGTGCTGTTCCTCGCCATGATCATTGGCGGGATTGTGGGCCTGAAGGTGGTGCACTAGGAGGCGTCGTCGTTTCACACGACGAAGGAGAATCGATAGATCGGTGAGTGGACGTTTATGTGCTTGCATAGTAGACTTCTGGATATCAAGCCGTAAGGCAAATAGGCTCTGGCCCCAGCGATGCTGGGGCCATCTTTTATTTCGCTGGGAATTGCTTTAGCGCTTCAGGCCTAGTTCTTGCTGTATGAGTTTCATAAACGCCTCTTGATAGTGGAAATATCGGCAAGAGGGGATTGAGGTGCGAAGAACTCAAAAACGCACCGCTTATCCAATATGGAGTCCCCCCGAACTTTTGGGCTTCAGAATACCTGATAAGTCGGGAGGACGAGTGGGGTTATTCGTAGCGCAGCGCCTCAATCGGATCGAGCTTCGCGGCCTTGCCCGCGGGATAGTAGCCAAAGAAGAGTCCGATGGAGAGCGAGAATAGCATCGACATGATGACCGCCCACAGTGGTGGGAGGACGAGTGCGCCAATGGCTGCGGCGCCCGCCATGCCAGCGGCGGTGCCGATGGCAATGCCGATGAGACCACCGATGAGGCAGACCACGACGGCCTCCGTGATGAACTGCATGCGGATATCGCGGCGGCGCGCGCCGAGGGCCTTGCGGATACCGATTTCGCGGGTACGTTCCGTGACCGTGATGAGCATAATGTTCATCACGCCGATGCCGCCGACGAGCAGCGAAATGCCGCCGATAGCCGCAAGAACCAAGCTCATTGTGGTGAAGATCTGGTTGAGGGAGGCTAGGTCTTCACTGAAGTCTGTTACCTCAACCTTGTAGTCAGGATTGTCGGCATAGTAGCTATCGAAGACGCGCTGCAGGTTGCTGGCTACCGTGGCTTTGTCCAGATCGGGGTTACCGCTGATGGAGACCTGGGAGAACCCCTCGCCGGCGCCGGGGGAGTCAGATAGCTCGGATTCCAGTGTGTAAGGCACGAGAGCGGTCTGGCTTGGTCCTGTTCCGATGAGGGGACCAGTTTGCGGTTCCTCGTAGACGCCGATGACTGCCAAGTCCAGCGTGGTGTTCTCCCCGTCCTCGAAGGTGACGTACTGGCCCACGGCGGCCTCTGGGCTACCGAAGAGTTCAGAGGCAGTCTCTGCCGTGATCATGGTGGCGGGGCGAGAAGAGTCGATGTCATCGTTGCTCAGCGAGCGGCCCGCCACGATGGAGAATTGTGAGGCGGTGACGTAGTCAGGGTTGGTGGGGCGAAGAAGCAGATTGGAGGATTTTTCATTCTGGTCGTCGCTATCGGCCAGCATTGTCCCAGAGAAAGAGTTGTACTCGCCGATGATGATGCCGGTGATTTGATCCCCCATGGAGTCCTCGATGCTGTCGAGCATGTCCGGGGTGATGAGGGAACTCTCATCGTCGATGGGACCACCGCCCATGAAGGTGTCCTGAGCTTCTTCTTCCTCGCCCTCCTCAGGGCGTTCTGTCACCTGGACGGAAAAGTTGTTGGCGCCGACCTTGTCAAGGTCATTCTGCACAGAGGTCTGCAGTGAATGGCCCAGCGTGACGATGGCGATGACGGCGGCAATGCCGATGATGACGCCCAACAGCGTCAGCGCCGAGCGCATCTTGTTGGTGCGCAGGCTTGACAGCGCCATCTTGGTGGACTCAGCGAAATTCATGACAAGACTCCATCCACCATCGTGACCGTGCGGGAGCATTCTTCGGCCAACTCTGGGTTGTGAGTAATGAACAAGATGGTCTTTCCGTGCGTGCGGTGCAGCTCGTGGAACAGGTCCATGACCATGCGTCCGGTCTGCGAATCCAAGGCGCCAGTGGGCTCATCCGCGAGCAGGATATCGGGTTCATTGGCCAAGGCGCGGGCTACGGCAACGCGCTGCTTTTGACCACCCGACAGCTCGTTGGGCAGATGATTCATGCGGTCCTCCATGCCGACCATCGTCAGAAGGTTTTCTGCACGCTGGGTGCGCTCGCGGGCGGACAAGCCCGCGTAGATCATGGGCATCTCCACGTTCTTGAGAGCGCTGATGCGCCCAACAAGATTGAAGTTCTGGAAAATGAAACCGATTTTTTGGCCGCGGAGTTGGGCGAGGTGGTCGTCGTCAAGCGCCAGCGCATCAACGCCAGCCAGGTGGTACTCGCCGGCAGTGGGGCGATCGAGCAAGCCGATGATGTTCATGAGCGTGGACTTGCCGGAGCCAGACTGGCCTACCACAGCCACGAACTCGCCCTCGTCCACGGAAAAGTCCAGGCCAGGGATGACGGTCAGCTCGCTATCGAGGCCCTCGTTGAAGCGTTTGACAATGCCCCGCATCTCAATGAGGCGGCTCATGCGTTCTCATCCGCGCCGGAGACGGAGGCTGCTTGACCAACCATGTCCTTGTACATTTCGGCTTGGGTGATGACGGTATCGCCCTCCTTGACACCGGAGGCAATCGCGGCAGCAAAGGCTGACTCGGTGGCCACGGTGACCGTACGGGCGTGGATTTCTCCGTCTTCAACGACGAGCACGGACTTCTTTCCGTTGTCCTCGAAAATGGCGGATAGCGGCACGGTGATGGCGTTCTTGTTCTGTTCCGTGATGATCTTGGCCTTGGTGGTGGAGCCTAGGCGGAGGCCTTCGCGGTTGCCCTCGACGCGGATGTCCACGGGGAATTCGGGCTTGGAGGAGCCGGAACCGCCACCGGAACCCGAGCCGGATTCGGCGGACATAGGCTGCTCAGCCGTGGGGGAGATGAAGGTGACCTTGCCTTTGTATTCCTTGCCCGGGCTCGACGGTGTGGTGAACGTGACTTCATCGCCGACCTTGATGTTGGCGATATCGCCTTCCTTGACCGTGGATTTCACCAGGAGCGTGGAATCATCAGCCACGGTGAGGATGGGGCCTTCGGCGGGCATGCCGGCTTGGCCATTGACGGCGGTGATGACGCCCGCTAGCGGGGAGCGCAGGTCTGCCTGGGACAGGGTGTACTCGAGTGGGCCGTTCTCCTTGGCGCTGTTTGCGCTTGCCGACGTCGCACTTTCCACCGCATGGTTCACCGCTTGGGACTGGGCGGAGATTTGTTGCTCGATGGCCAAGTTGCTGGCCTGGAGCGCACGTTCGGCATCAGAAACAGCCTGGTAAGAGGCGGCAGTAGCGCGCTGCTGCTCACCGAGCTCACGGTCGATGCCGCGGAGGACGCGGTTGTAGGAATCCTCGGTGTCTTTGAGCTGGCGTTCGGCATCCGATACCGCCTCATCGGAATCGAGGTAGCTCAGGATGGCACTGGCGGTCTGCACACCAGAGATGTCTTCGGTGGCGGTGCCGATGGAAGCAAGCGCTGCTTGGAAGGACTTGGACTCGGCGTCGCGCACCCCGGTGCGGGCTTGGTCGACGGCGGCGCGGGCTTCCGCAACCTCGGGGCGATCTCCCTTGGTAGCGAGGGCTTCATCGAGTTTCTTCTGCGCTTCGGTGTACTCACTCTGAGCGGAGTTGACTGCAGACTGTGCGCTGTTGACCTCTGGATTAAGACCTTGGTCGAGGGATTCTTGAAGTTGGCGCAGTTGCAGCTGGGCGTCCTCAATCTGATGGACGGACTCTAGCTTTCCTGCCTCCTGCGCAGTGCGCTGGGCCTCGAGCTCGCGCTCGGTGTCGGTGGTGTCCATTCGGCCTAGAAGTTGCTGTGCATCGACGCGGTCACCGACTTTTGCCTCAAGGGACTGGATAGGTCCAGTGAGTGAAGTCGTCAGGGAAAGCTCGCGTTCAGCAGCTACCGTGCCGGTTGCGGATACCGAGCTGATGAGATCCTCTTTGGCCGCCGTGGTGATGTCGGCCGAGGTTAGCTGGATATCGGAGGAACCACTGGTGAGTGCGTAGTACCCACCGCCGCCTGCGAGGAGAACAGCCGCGAGGGCGCCTGCTGTGATGCCGAGAGCTTTCTTGTTCATGAATCCCTTGCCTTGTCAGAAAAGCTGTGAATGTAAACCGGGTATAGATTAACTCTCGTGCATGTAGGTTGTCAGTCAACTCAGGGTGAATATCGGAAGTAGATCAGGGTCTACCCCTAGAGGGCATGAGGACTGGTGACGTTTCGATCAAATAGGGGTCCGAAAATGGGCGTTTTTCTGCCACCATTTGATCGAATCGTATGCGGCATCTGACTTTTAGAAGGGCACATCAATATAGATGTCTTCCGCCTTGGGCAGGGGCGGAAGTTCGGGCAGCTGGTCCAAGCCGTCCTCGACTTCTTGTGGGATGGGTATATACGTGGGCACGCGTGGGGGCTTGGGGAACTCTGGCTTAGGTTTGGGCTTGGGCTGGTGTGGCGGCTGGACTGGGCGTGGTGCCGGTGCGTGGACTGTGACAGTTTCCACCTGGATAGGCGGAGCTGGTGTTGGCGTTGGTGCTAGCGGCTGGTCTGGTACTTGCTGAGGTGCGTCTTTTTCTGGTGCGCTAGGGGCCAGGGAAGTAGTTTTGCCCAAACGGGAGACCGGCTGTGGTGCGGCGGTGGGCTGCCAGGACGATGGTGCGGTGCTGGCATCTGGTGCGTGGAGTTTCGTCGAAGTGGGGTGGAGAGGTGTTGTGGTTTCTGCCTGAGTAGCAGCACAGGATGCGAGCGGAAGGCAAGCAAGAATGACAAGAGTGTGGCGTGGTGCCATAGGAGTTCCCCCTTAGTAACGTGGCCCGTCCCAGCGCACCCCCGCGCACGAGCACAGACCCTAAGAATGTGGTTGTGTTGCCAGCATAGCGGTCTTGCGGCAAAGCTGCAGGGCAAAGCCCGAGGAGCAGGGGGAGAGGCAAAGGGAGGGACTCAAACTTTTGTATAGGGCTAAAACCGATACAATGTAGGCTATGCCTAACTCTAGCCAGCAGAATACGAACAAGTCCGCCCAGTGGTTTGACCGCGCCACGAAGGTCACCCCGGGTGGCGTGAATTCTCCGGTCCGCGCTTTCGGATCCGTCGGCGGCCAGGCCCGAGTTATCGCTCGCGGTGAAGGCTCCCGTCTGTGGGATATTGACGGCAACGAATACGTGGATCTGGTCAGCTCCTACGGTCCGATGATCCACGGCAACGCTCACCCAGCCATCGTGGAGGCCGTGCAGAAGGCGGCCGCCGACGGCCTCTCCTTCGGCGCTCCCACGGAAGGTGAGACCCTTCTGGCAGAGCGCATCGTGGAGCGCACCGCAGTAGAGCAGGTTCGCCTCGTCAACTCCGGCACAGAGGCCACGATGTCTGCGGTGCGCCTGGCTCGCGGTTTCACCGGCCGCGCGAAGGTCCTCAAGTTTGAGGGCTGCTACCACGGCCACGTGGATGCACTGTTGGCGTCGGCTGGCTCCGGCGTTGCAACCTTTGCGCTGCCCGACTCCCCGGGCGTGACCGGTGCCTCGGCCGCGGATACCATCGTCGTGCCCTACAACGACCTCGATGCCGTCCGCGAAGCCTTCGCCGCTCACCCGGGGGAGATTGCCTGCATCATCGCTGAGGCAGCCGCCGGCAACATGGGCACCGTGGCTCCTGAGGAGGGCTTCAACGCGGCGCTCAAAGAGATCGCGCACGCCGATGGTGCCCTGCTCATCCTCGATGAGGTCATGACGGGTTTCCGTACCTCTCACAAGGGCTGGTTCGGCGTGGACGGCGTGGCTGGTGACCTGGTGACCTTTGGCAAGGTGGTCTCCGGTGGCTTGCCGGCGGCTGCCTTCGGTGGCCGCGCTGACGTGATGGCGCACCTGGCGCCGTCGGGCCCCGTTTATCAGGCGGGAACGCTCTCCGGTAACCCGGTCGCGATGGCTTCTGGCCTGGCGTCGCTGGAGCTTGCCACCGAGGAGCTTTACCCGCGTCTGAAGGCTAATGCTGACCGCCTGACTGGCCTGATCACGGCAGCACTTGATGCCGCTGGCGTGGCGCACCACATCCAGCGAGCAGAGTCGATGTTCTCCATTCGCTTTGCTGAAGGTCAAGGCCGCAACTTTGCGGACATGCAGGCGGCCGAGACGTGGCGCTTTGCCCCGTTCTTCCACGCTCTGCTGGAGGGCGGAGTCTATGTTCCGCCGTCAGCATTCGAGACGTGGTTTGTGTCCGATGCGCTCACGGACAATGATTTTGAGGTAATCGAGGCGGCACTCAAGCCGGCTGCCCGCGCTGCGGCGAGTGCCCAGCAGTAAATCACGAGTACACGAGGGGATACCACGAGGCCTATGTCGACCACCATCGTCCACTTCGTCCGCCATGGCGAGGTCTATAACCCGGACAAGATCCTGTACGGACGCATCCCGGGCTACCACCTGTCTTCCCGTGGACACTCCATGGCTGCGCGTACCGCGAAAGCCTTTGAAGGCCATGACGTGACGTACTTGGCGGCCTCGCCGCTCCAGCGCGCACAGGAAACCGCACAGCCGATTGCGAAGGTGACGGGTTTGGAGGTGGACGTCGATAAGGGCGTTATCGAATCCGGCAACCGCTTCGAGGGGCTGCGCACCAAGGGCTGGAATTCGCAGCTGTGGAACCCGCAGCGCTGGCCGCTCATGGTCAACCCGCTCAAGCCGTCCTGGGGCGAGCCGTTTGAGCAGATCGCCGCACGCATGATGGACGCCGCCGAGCGCGCCCGTTCGAAGGCTGAAGGTCATGAGGCCATCGTGGTCTCCCACCAGCTGCCCATCGTCATGGTTCAACGCACCGTACTGGGCAAGCGCTTGGCACACGCGCCGTGGGATCGTGAGTGTGACTTGGCGTCGGTGACCTCAGTGGTTTACCGCGATCATGAGATTGTGGACATCTTCTATTCTTCCCCTGCGCAGGACATCTAATGCGGGGCTTAAAGATTGGTGCCGCAGTAGTCGTGGCCGCGCTGGCGCTCGCCGGTTGCTCGCAGAGCGAAGATAATTCACAGAACGCGGTGGCCTCCGGTGGCACATTCCAGTTCATTTCACCTGGTGGCCAGACCACCATTCGCTATGACGAAGCTGACCGTAAACCACTGAAGGATTTCTCCGGCGAAGATTTGCGGGATGAGTCCACGACGATCAAGCTCTCGGATTTTAAGGATCAGATCGTCGTGCTCAACTCGTGGGGCCAGTGGTGTGCGCCGTGCCGCTCGGAATCAGATGATCTGCAGGCGATTCACACAGAGCTGCAGAAGCGCAACATCGGCACCGTGCTGGGTATTAACGTCAGAGACTTTAACCCGGAGATTTCCAGGGACTTCATGGCCGATAACGGCTTGGAGTACCCGTCCATCTACGACCCGCCGTTTAAGACGGCCGCAGCCCTCGGTGGCGTGCCGACGTCTGTGGTGCCCACCACCATCGTGTTGGATAAGCAGCACCGCCCAGCGGCGGTCTTCCTGACTGAGATCACAGAGGACATGGTTCTCGAGGTCGTTGACGAGCTGGAGAAAGAACAGTGATCCTTGCCGCTGACGGGCTTGGACAGAGCTTTGCCGACGCCGCCGCGGCCGGCCCTCTTCTCCTGGGAATTCTGGCCGCTGCCGCAGCAGGTTTAGTGTCTTTTGCCTCGCCCTGTGTGATTCCCCTCGTGCCCGGCTACATGTCATACCTTGCCTCCGTGGTCGGCGGTGAGGTCAGCTACGACGCGGAGTTGGGGGTGGGCGTCGGCAAGCGTAGGCAATGGGCCGTCGTCGCTGCTGCAGCACTGTTTGTACTGGGCTTTACCGTCGTCTTTGTGCTGGCTACGGTGTCCGTGTTTGGAGCTATTTCGGCGCTGACGCTCAACGCAGACACCCTCATGCGTGCCGGCGGCATCATCACCATCCTCATGGGCATCGTGTTCATGGGCGTGGTGCCGGTGCTGCAGAAGGATACGCGCATGGCGCCGAAACGCTGGACCACCTGGCTGGGTGCTCCGCTGCTCGGTGGAGTGTTTGCGCTGGGGTGGACTCCTTGTCTGGGACCGACGCTGGCAGCCATCCTCTCCGTGTCTGCAGGCACGGAGGGGACGACGGCACTGCGTGGCACTGTCCTCATCATTGGTTATTGCCTGGGGCTGGGGCTTCCCTTTCTGCTTGTGGCATTTGGTTCTGCCAAGGCGATGCGGACTATTTCCTGGATGCGGAAACACTCCCGAGCCATCCAGATTATCGGTGGTATCGCCATGATCCTCGTGGGCCTAGCCTTGCTGACCGGCCTGTGGGAAAGCTTCATCAACGCCATTCGTCAGTGGACCGTCTCCTGGTCTGAGTCCACCGGCACGACGCTGATTTAAGGAGAGATTTTTTCGTGAGGTATATCCGCAAAGCCTGGCACTGGCTGACCAGCATGCGCACGGCTCTGGCATTGCTCTTTTTGCTCGCCATTGCCGCTATTCCGGGCTCTCTCCTGCCGCAGCGCTCTTTGAATGAGTCCAACGTCAATGACTTCATCGAGACCAACGGCAAGGTTGCGGAGCTCTACGATAAGCTGCAATTTTTTGACGTCTTCTCTTCGGTGTGGTTCCAGGCCATCTACGTGCTGCTCATGATTTCACTGGTGGGCTGCATCATTCCGCGCTCCTGGGATCATTACAAGGCATGGAAGACTCCGCCTACCCGAGCGCCGAAATACCTGGAGAAGATGCCGCTCAACGCCACGGGACACTCGGAGAAATCTCCGGAGGACATCGCCGCGGCGACGAAGACCATGCTGAAGAAGTGGCGTGTTTCGGAGGTGTCTCCGGACAAAGACCGCGCCGGTGCGCAGTCCTTCTCCGCTGAGCGTGGCTATGCCCGAGAACTGTGCAATCTCATCTTCCACGTTGCTCTCGTGGCCATTTTGCTCACCATGGCTGCCGGCCGTTTGGTGACCTACGAGGGCCAAGTCATTGTGGTGACGGAAAAGAACTCCCAAGGCCAGACCCAGGAGCAGAGCCAATCCACGGAGTTCTGTAATACCTCCACCTCTGTGTATGATTCCTTCCGCGCCGGGCCGCTTTTCGACGGCACCGGGCTCCACCCCTTCTGCTTCCTGGCCCACGACTTCACGGCGGACTACCTGCCGAATGGCCAGGCGGAGATGTTTACCTCCAACGTGTCCTATGCCGTGGGCGATGACATCTTTAGTGACCCATCGACATGGGAGGATTACCAGCTTCAGGTAAACCACCCGCTGCGTATTGAGAATAACCGCGTTTACCTGCAAGGTCACGGCTTTGCGCCGACGATGACCGTGGAGTGGCCCAACGGCGAAAAGCGCACGCAGACCATTCAGTTCCAGCCGAATGACATGACCTACTTCCTGTCCTCGGGTGCGATGCGCTTTGATCCGCCAGCAGGTATGTACCCGGACTTGTACGAGCGCCGCCAGAATCAGATCGCCATCCAAGGGCTTTTCGCCCCAACGGCCGAGTGGTCTGGAGAAAACGGCAAGCTGCTGCAGTCTTCCTTCCCAGCGATGAATGACCCGGCCGTGGCTATTGACATCTACCGTGGCGATGCCGGTTTGGACACGGGCCGCCCGCAGTCCTTTTTCTCCCTCGACCCCAACCTCATCCAGACGGGTCAGCTGCAGAAGATCGACCGCGTCAACCTCACGCAGGGTGAGTCCGTCACACTGGATGATGGCACGAAGATCAGCTTCGATGGTGCTTCTGAGTTTGCGAACTACCAGATTTCCTATGACCCCTTCCAAGGGTGGGTTCTGGTGTCTGCCTTGGTGATGCTGCTATCCCTTGTGGGCTCGTTGGTGATTAAGCGCCGCCGCGTGTGGGTACGCATCCGCCCGTCCGCTGATGGTGGCACCGATATTGAGATGGGTGGCCTTGCCCGCACTGACCGCGCCGGCTGGTCTGAGGAGTTTTATGCTCTGCATCGTGAGCTCCTCGAGCTGCCGGACCCAGATGAGGTGGAGGAAGACGAGCTCTACTCCGCCGACTAAAGGTGAGAGACTTATCAGTCAAAAGTTGGATAGTGCTTCGTCAGGGGAGTACCCTTATGAGCACTATAAATCTCTCCGTTCCTGTAGCACTGTGAAGGCAAGGTTTCTCATCCATGCAGATTGATCAGAATCTGTCCAACTTTTCGGACATCGCCGTCCAGACCGCATTCGTCATTTACGCGCTCGCGTTGGTGATGTCGCTGGTGTACTACGGCCGTATGCAGAGCCTTATCGAGGCATTGCGCGCTCGTTCAGCAGCGGCAGAGTCGCAGCGTGAGCTCGCCACCGTGGGCGCTCCCGCAGCTGACACTGAGCATGGTGACGTTCCTCCGGCCGGTACCGTTGACGAGGCTGACCTGGCCAAGAAGCAGGAGCGCGCCGACAAGTTGGGCGGGATGACGCAGATGCTGCTGTGGCTGGGCATTGCTCTGCACCTTGCGGCGATCGTGCTGCGCGGCCTGGCGACCAGCCGCTTCCCCTTTGGCAACCTCTATGAGTACGTGCTCATGGTGACCGCGGGCGTCATGGTGGTGGCCACCATATCCATGCAGCGCAAGGAGTGGCGCACCATGTGGCCGTGGCTGCTCACCCCGATCTTGGCGCTGATGTTCTACGGTTCCACCAAGCTCTACGCAGAGTCCGCGCCGGTTGTCCCGGCGTTGCAGTCGCACTGGATGCCTATCCACGTCACTGTGGTTTCGCTCGGCGCGTCAATTGGTATCGTTTCCGGCATCGCATCCCTGCTTAGTGTGCTGCGCCAGTACCAGCACAAGGGAACCGAGTATGGCTTCTTCGGTGCGCTTGCTCGCCCGCTGCCGTCAGCCAAGAAGCTGGATCAGCTGGCCTACCGCCTTGGCGTGGTGACCCTGCCGACCTTGGGGCTGGGCATCGTGCTTGGAGCGATCTGGGCAGAGTCCACTTGGGGCCGTTACTGGGGCTGGGATCCGAAGGAGACTGTGTCCTTTGCCACCTGGATCCTCTATGCTGCGTACCTCCATGCCCGCGCTACGCCTGCCTTCCGCAAGATTGCTCCCTACATCAACATCGCTGCGATGGCGCTCATGGTCTTCAACCTGTTCTTTATCAATATGGTCGTTTCCGGCCTCCACTCTTACGCGGGACTGAACTAAATGTCTGATACCCACAAACCTCGCCATAAGCAAGGCAAGCCGGCCGGCGATAACCCGCAGCTCATCGCTCTTGGTGATGTCTTTGCCGAGCGCCGCCGCGAACTCGGTATCCTGCAGCAGGACTTGGCTGATAAGGCCGGAATTTCACGCTCCACCCTGCACACCATTGAGCATGGAGGCTCTGGTGTGCGCTGGGAGAAGGTCGCCGCGGTGGCGGAGGCCCTCGGCCTCGACATGGCGTTTACGCCGAAAGACTAATTCTCTTCGTCCTTCTGCTCAGGGTCCGTTGAGTTTGTGGAGCCGCGTGAGCGTCGACGCCGCTCTTCTTCCTTGCGCTGTTCCTCCCGCTCCTTGGCGCGGCGCTCCTTGAAGCGCTGCTTCTCCAGGTTCCACAGGAATTCTTCGTCATCATCGGGGCCCTTGATAGCTGGGCGCTGCGGCTGCTGTGGCTGCTGCACCTTCTTCCAACTCGACGGCCCAAATGCCTTCCACACTAGGACTGCCGCGAGGACAAACAACAGTAGTAGTATCAATCGACCCATGCGTTGTATTCTACGGAATACCCGCTAAATAAAAGTGAGAATGATGAGCCAGACAGAGAACACCGCCTACGAGTCCCAGAACCCTGAGCCGCCAAAGCCGGATCCCGCGCTGAAGCGCCGCTCGCGCGCGGCGTTGTGGAAGTATGGCGCCGCCCGTGTGGTGCTGTTCCTCGTGCTCACCGCGGTGATTCAGCTGCTGGCTATAGCTATTGGTGTGGCCATCCCCGTGCTGGTGTCGGCTCTGCTGGCGTTGTTCGTGGCACTGCCGCTATCCATGCTGATCTTCTCGAAGTGGCGCGTGGAAGCCACCCAGACCTTGGCGGAATACTCCGCTCAGCGCAAGGCCCACAAGCAGTGGGTACAGGCAGAGCTGGCTGGCCGCTAAAGCGACGAGCTAAATAAAGGCCAACGCCAGGGCGTTGATGACCGCCCACACGAGCATTGCGCGCCCGGTCATGCCCAGAACCGGGATGAGCTTCGGGCCGCGAGCGCCGCGGTTGACGGTGCGGATAGCGCCCAGCGCTAGGGGGAAGTAGAGCAAGGAGGCTAGCGCTGCCCACGAGTCAAAAGCTAGCCCCACGGTGAGCAGCACCGGGATCAACAGCAGGGTCATGAATAGCGTGCGGGAGCGCCTATCACCCAGGCGCACCGCCAGCGTGATTTTCCCGGCTTCTTTGTCGGAGGGGATGTCACGGATATTGTTGGCCAAGTTCACCGCGGAGCTCATCCCACCGATACCGATGGCCAAAGCCAGGCCAGTCCAGGTGATGCGGCCTGCTTGTGTGAACTCGGTTCCCAGCACTGCGACGAGGCCGAAGAAGATGAAGATGGCGATTTCACCTAGCCCGCGGTAGCCGTACGGGTTCTTGCCGCCGGTATAGAACCAGGCGCCGGCAATGCACACGGCACCGACGAGGATGAACCAAGCCGCATTTGCTGCCAAGGAGAGCGAGATGCCGGCGATGGCCGCCACGCCGAAGCAAGCGAATGCCGCGAACTTCACGTGCTGCGGCTTCGCCAGCCCGCCGCCGGTAAGGCGTTGGGGCCCGGTGCGGTCATCATCGGTGCCGCGAATGCCGTCCGAGTAGTCATTGGCGTAATTGACACCGATGATGAGCGCCCACGCCACGATGAGTGCCAGGAAGGCGCGGCCCCAGTGCAGGCCGTGCGCCGCGGCGGCGGCGCCGGTACCAGCGATAACGGGAGCAAAGGCATTGGCCCAGGTGTGCGGGCGAGCACCCTGGAGCCAATCGGCAGGAGTGGCGGAATAGGCAGACATGCTCACTATTGTGCCACTGGTGTGGTGTGCTGCGGCAATGAGCTGGTGCGTTGGCGAAGGCGGTAGATAATGAGCACCGCGACGAAAATAACGGCATTGCTCACTGTCATTGCGGCGGAGGTCGCTGCGTCGAGGACATAGGCAACCCAAAAGCCCACGACTGCGCTGATCGCGGCAACGCCACAGGCAGTTAACACCAGTGCGGGCACGCGCTGAGTAAGCAGCCGCGCAGTCATCGACGGGAATACCATGAGGGCGATGACCAGCATGGCACCGGCAGCGTGAAAAGCGGCGGTGGCAGTGCAGGCAACCACGGTCATAAATATGATGTGAAGAACGCGCGTGGGCACCCCGCGTGCGGCACAAAAATCGGCGTCAAAAGTCGTGGCGGATAAACGCGGCAGTGTAAGGGCGAGGAAGAGAGCATTGATACCCAGCACTGCGGCCATGATGTAGCAATAGTTGGGATTGGAGAAGGCCGCGAGGTTGAGATCACCGACGAGAACGGCGTGGACATCAAGGTGCACGTGGCTCATGTGCGTAGAAATCAGGATGACTCCGGCGGCAAACAGGGCGGGAAAGACCAATCCGAGGGCGGAATCAGCAGTCACCAGCGGGCTGCGCTGTAGTGCGTCAGTTCCCAACGCCACCACCAAGGCGCCAGCGGCCGCGGTAACGAGCAAGATGGGTGAATCTAGATCTGCGGTAAAGAGGTAGCCGACGGCAATTCCGGGAAGGACGGCATGGCCGATGCCGTCGATAAGCATGGCCTGGCCTTTGAGGACAACAAAGGTGCCGGGGATAGCACAGGCCAAGGCGGTCAGGACGGCAAGAAGACAAGCAGTGGCGGCGAGGGTCATGAGGCGAGCTTTCTGCTGAGGAGGCTGATGGTGACGAGCGCTGCCTGAACCAAGACGATGACCGGACCGGTGGGCAGCGGGCCGTGCGCAATGGAGACATAGCAGCCGAGAGCAGCGGTGGCCGCGCCGAGGAACCCGGAGAGCGCGATGAAAGGTAGCAAGCGCGTGGTCCAGGGGCGGGCAGCGGCGGCAGGGCTGATGACCACGGCGACCATGAGCACTACGCCGACGACTTTGACGCCGAGCACCGTGATGGCGGTGAGGGCGAAGAAACTAGCCGTGTTGAGGAACGAGGTGCGGATGCCGGCTACCTGGGCAAAACTTGAATCAAAAGTGACTGCGGCCTGCCGGGTGTGAATGAGGAAAAGAAAAAGCAGCACGCAGCCACCGATGATGAGTGTGGACCGTACATCCGCGCGAGTGAGCGTGGAGGCATTTCCCAGCAAATAATCCTGGATTCCGGCCTTGCCAGGCAATGGTCGGCGGGAAATATACTGCATGAGCAGCATTCCCACCGAGAAAAATGTGGTTAGCGTGGCCGCCATCGCAGTGGTTTGCCCCAGGGGAGTTAACCGCGGGATGAGGTGAATGCACCCCACCGCGAGGGTTCCGGTGAGCAGGGCGCCGCAAGAAAGAAGCCAGACATTTCGCCCGTCCCAGCCAATGGCGGTGGCCACGAGGAAGGCGGTGAGCAGTCCAGGCAGGGAAGAATGCGAGATGGCATCGGCCAGCAGGCTGGTGCGGCGAACATATACCAGTGGGCCTAGCGCGCCAGCGCAGCCACCGATGAGCACGGTGCCCAGGAGTGCCTGGGTATAGGTGTAGTTCTGAAGAAGCTCGAGTGGGTTCATGATGGCAGGGAAAACATGTCGGCAATGGCGGACTCGGTAAGTACCTGCTCGGTGGGGCCAGCAGCAATGAGCCGGCCGTGGCCGACCATGAGGACCTCATCGCAAAAGTCGGCGACCTCCGCCAGGTTGTGATGCACCAGCAGGATGGTCACGCCGTTCTCGCGCAGTTCCTTGAGTACATCCATGATGGCGCGCTGACTCGCGGCATCGACACCAGCGAAGGGCTCGTCGAGGATGATGAATTCCGGCTCGCTCACGAGCGTGCGCGCCAACAACACGCGCTGGCGCTGACCACCAGACAGGGCGGAAATCGGCAGCTGCGCGTGTGCCTGCATTCCGGTGCGGGAAAGCGCGGCGTGAGCGGCGTCTTTGTCAGCGCGGCTGGGCCACTGCCACCAGCGCAGCCCGGCGGTGCGGCCCATCAGGGCGACGTCGAAGGCGGTGGCCGGGTAGCTCCAATCGATATCCGCATGTTGGGGCATATATCCGAGACGCTGCCGAAAATGTGCCAGATCGACGCCATCGAAGGTCATCGACCCGCAGGCTAGAGGCGGAAGGAGCCCGACCAGCGTGCGGACCAGAGTGGACTTTCCCGACCCATTCGCGCCTACCAGTCCGGTGATGGTCGCGGGGGTGAGGGTGAAGGAGGCGTCGTGAAGCACCGGCGTGCGTGGATAGCCGGCGGTGAGTTTTTCAACGTGGAGCATTAGCTCAGTGCTTTCGCCACGGCACTAGCGTTGTGCTCAAAGGCTCCGAGGTAGGTATCGGTGGGGGCTTCCGGGCCGAGGGTATCGGCAAAGAGCTCCTCATCCGAGATGGTGACTGTCCAGTTGCGGGATTCTACGGCTTCCTTGAGAGAAGTGATGGCCTGTGGGTTCGCCTGGTTATCTTGGAAGATAACGGGGACCTTTTTCTCCGCGATGGTATCCGCGAGCTCGGAGATCTCAGTGGCGGACTTGGTGGCTTCGGTGGTCACGAAGTCGGTGGCTTGGACTTCAAAGTCGAAGGTCTTGCCGAAGTAATTGAAAGCGTCATGGCCGGTGATGAGAACGCGCGGGGAGGCGCTTTCGAGTTCCTTAGCGGCCTTGTCGTGCGCGGCTGCAATCTTGTCTTCATATTCATCGGCGGCCGCGGCATAGTCTTCGGCATTGTCAGAGTCGATTTCACCGAGTTTGGTGCCGATGTGATCGACGACCTGGCTCCACAGCTCGGGGCTATTCCAGATGTGCGGGTCGTAGAGTTTTTCGCCCTTGTCGCCTTGCTCGGGCCACGGCAGGAGGTCAGCAGTATCGAGCTGTTCGCCGACAGCTAGCTGCTTCTCACCGAGGGAGGAGAGCTGGTCCACCATTTGCGCCTCGAGGTGAAGGCCATTCCAGAGGACGAGGTCGGCGTCCTGCATCTTTTCAATATCGCGCGTGGTGGGCTGGTAGGTGTGTGGATCGCCGCCGGGGCCGACCATGGTGGTGATGTCGGCGTCCGGGGCGATGTTGGCGGCCGCATCAGCCAAGTAACCGGTCGTGGCGAAGATCGTCAGATTGTCGTCCTGGGCTTCGGCGGAGTCGCTGCTGGTGCAGGCAGTCAGCGCGGTGGCAGCCACGAGGGAAGCGAGGGGAAGGGCAATAATTTTCTTCACGGGAAACCTCTCTTATTAAAAGTGAATGTCGATGTTCAACAGATTGAACTTGAAAGAGCATAAGTGCTGAAACCGTTGGAAGCAATAGGCTGAACTACGATGGGGGTATGCACATCAGCGAGCTGCCCGAACGTACCCAGGATTACCTCAAGATCCTCTGGACCTATGAGGAGAAAGAGGGCGCTAATACCGCGATGCCGCTGGGGGACCTAGCTAAAGCGGCGGGGCAGAAGCTGCCCACCACGTCGGAGGCGGTCAAGCGCCTGGCCGCGAAGGGGCTGGTGGAACACGAACGCTACTTTGGTGTTCGGCTTGTTGAGGAAGGCCGGCGGCTGGCTGTGGCAATGGTGCGCCGGCATCGACTCCTGGAAACCTTCCTCGTGCGCACTCTGGGCTATACCTGGGATGAGGTGCACGATGAGGCGGAAATGCTAGAGCACGCGACGTCCGACAGGCTCGTTGAACGCCTCGATTCTTTCCTGGGCAACCCCGCCCGCGATCCGCATGGTGATCCCATACCTGCCCCGGATGGCACTGCCGAGCCGGTCTCGCGCATTACGCTTATCGACGTCCCCGCGCAGACCCCCGTCACCGTGGAGCAGGTCACTGACGCGGATGGCGAATTTCTGCGCTACCTGGATAAAAATGGAGTGCGGCCGGGAGTGGAATTGTCCGTCGTTGCCCCCTCGGTTGCGGGTGTGCTCGAGGTTGCCGTCGACGGCGGTGCGCACTTCCCCCTCGGGGAATCCGCTGCGCGCGGCATTGCCGTACGCAGCTTTGGCGAAGCGGAGGCTTAGCTGCCCCACGTGCGGGCGACGGCGAGGCGGTCAACCTTGCCGGGGCCGGTGGTGGGGAGTTCAGGCAGGCGCTTGAAATCCTTGGGGATGTGCCACCGGGGAAGGCCAACGTCATCGAGAGCCACGAGGATATCGCCGACATCCGCCCATCCGGTATAGGCGGCAACGATCATCTGCCCCAAGCGTGGGTGGGGGATGCCAACCACGCACACGCTCTCCACTCCCGGCACGCGCAGGATGTGCTGCTCGAGCTGCTCCGGGTGGAGCTTGAGCCCGCCGGTGTTCAGGATGTTGTCGAGGCGCCCGGTGACGGTGAGGTGGCCGTCGTGAAGCGCGCCGGCGTCGGAGGTAGCAAACCACGAGGTGCCGGATTCATCCACCATAAAGGCGTCTGAGTCCACGTTTCGGTAGCCCTGCGCAATCATGGGCCCGCCGAGGTAGATGCGGTTTTCCTCGCCGATGCGAACAAGAGCGCTATCGAGGGGACGGCCGTCGTAGACGCATCCACCGGAAGTTTCTGAGGAACCGTAGGTGGTGACGATATTGATGCGCAGCTTCTTCGCCGAATCCAATAGTTGCGGGTGGGTGGCAGCGCCCCCGACGAGGATGGCATCAAAGGTGCGCAGTGCCTCGATTCCCTCGAGAGAATCCATGGCCTTGGCCAGCTGCATGGGGGTCAGTCCCGTGTATGAGCGATCCCCGGTGGCGGCCAGCTCGTGCGCGGCGCGGGCGAAATTGGGGATGGAAAAACCTTCCGACAGGTCAAGGCAGAGCGGCTCCACACCCGCGACGAGCGAGCGCACCAATACCTGGATGCCCGCGATGTGGGAGGCAGGCATGGCTAGCAGCCACTGACCGGTGCCGCCGAGAGCCCGGTGCGTGGCATCGGCGCTGGAGACCAAGTTGGCAGCCGTGAGTTGCGCGCCCTTCGGTGTGCCCGTGGACCCAGAGGTGGCCACGACCAGCGCGATGGGGGAATCAATGGGTTCTCCTGCGCGCATGTGGTTGCGCAGCAGCTGCGCGCGGGTACGGTCCTCCGCCGGGACGGGCAGGAAGGTGGCTTGTCCTGCGATGGCCGCTTCCAGATCAGGCAGGATGGCGGCGGGGTCATGTGGATTGACAGGCAGAGGGGAGAGGATGGTCACGGTTAGCTAGGTTACCGCCCGCGGTGTTCGTAAGGGTTGATGAGCTCGTCTTCCTGATCGAAGGGGCGCTCACCATCCCTCTGCGCCTGCTGGATGCGGCGCAACATCCACACTCGAGACGCAATGACGGCAATGAGCGCGATGGCAGCGAGGGCAATGGCGAAATACAGCACTGTGGATTCTCCTCGAGGAATGACGGTTAGTAGTAATACGGGAAGTCATCCCAGTTGGGCTCGCGCTTTTCCAGGAAGGATTCCTTGCCCTCGACGGCTTCGTCGGTCATGTAGGCCAGGCGCGTGGCTTCTCCAGCGAAGACCTGCTGGCCCATGAGACCATCATCGGTGAGGTTAAAGGCGAACTTGAGCATGCGCTGGGCGGTGGGGGACTTCATGTTGATTTCACGGCCCATCTGGATGGCGGCGTCTTCCAGGTCGGCGTGGTCAGCCACCTCGTTGACTGCGCCCATCTCGTACATGCGCTGGGCATCATAGGTGCGGCCCAAGAAGAAGATCTCGCGGGCGTATTTTTGGCCCACCATCTTGGCTAGGTAGGCGGAGCCATAGCCGGCATCGAAGGATCCGACGTCGGCGTCAGTCTGCTTAAAGCGAGCTTCCTGGCGGGAGGCAATGGTCATATCGCACACCACGTGCAGCGAGTGTCCGCCACCGGCGGCCCAGCCGTTGACTACGGCGATGACCACCTTGGGCATGGTGCGGATGAGGCGCTGGACCTCCAGGATGTGCAGGCGTCCGCCTTCGACCTTCTCGCGGGCGGTGTCCACCGTGGATTCGTCTGCAGTAGCGTCATCGTGTGCATGCTCGGTGGCGTAGCGGTACCCGGAGCGACCGCGAATGCGTTGGTCACCACCGGAACAAAAGGCCCAGCCGCCGTCCTTCTCCGATGGGCCGTTGCCGGTGAGCAGCACCGTGCCGACGTCCGGGGTGCGGCGCGCATGGTCGAGCGCGCGGTAGAGCTCATCCACCGTGTGCGGGCGGAAGGCATTGCGGACTTCCGGACGGTCGAAAGCGATGCGGACGATGCCGTCCTTGCGCTTAGGCTGCGGCCCATCACTGATGAGTCGGTGGTAGGTGATATCCGTGAGGTCCTCAAAGCCCTCTACAGTCCGCCAGAGTTCCGGCTTGAAAGGATTATCGGTGCTGTAGTTCTTCTGCTCGCTCATGGCACACCAGCTTAATTGGAAAGCAGCGCGCCGGAAGTATAGTCCCCATTCCCAACCCTCACCCACACTCTCCGCCCAGCGCGGCGGTGATAAACAATACTCAATACTGCGGGCAATTCCCGGCAATGTACACGTGTAATCCGTACAAGCGCGGTACACCATACAGTGGGACGGAGTCGAACCTCCCTGCCTTCGTGCGCTATAAAGGCGCCTGAGAAGCACTGGGCTTTCCCTGCCCAGAAGGGTTGCGCTCGCTGCGGAAAGTGTGGGCTACCGTCGCGTGCGAAGTACGCGACATGACTATGTGCCGCTAGAGTGCGGCGCACATAAGCGGCAGACCTTATTTAGTTATCAGTTCCGTGTTCCAGTTCAGCTGCTGAATGCGGGTGTCGAGCTCGCGGTACTGGCGGGCCAGGTCGTCGGCGCGCTCGCGCAGCCGTGGTACCGGAACAGTGGCCACGAACTTGATCTCCGAGCGGGAGTAGCGGTCGTGGCGTGCCCCGGCCTGCTCGGCCAGGCCTTGGTAAATGCGGCGTTTGCGCAGAAGGCCATCACGAAGCGCGAGTGCTTCCATGAGCGAGCGCTCCTCATCGAAAGCCGTGGCCGTGTTGGTGGCGTTAATGGCGATGACGAGCTCATCAATGCGGGTGGTTACGCCCTCGAGCTCGCGGAGAAGATCCGTGGGGTTCTCATCAGGCTCGTCACCCTCCTGCACGCGGACAGTCGCCGCGAGGCGGTCCTTCAAAGAGTTGAGGCGCTCCTGCGCTTGGGCGCGCTCAGCCAAGGCTTCAGCAAGTAGCATGGTCCCTCCTTTTCCCTTAATGGAATTGTTTGTCTCAGCAATTGTACGGCAGACAGGAGGCTGCACCTTGGAGCCGTGACGGTTTTAACAAATAGTGCCCCAAAATTGCGAAAACCCAGGGCCTTATTTGATCGTTGTGTACGTTGTGCCAGATTGGTCGGTATGTTTTCGTAAATAAGCTCGGAAATGTTCGGGTTTGGGGAGCCCTATTTACCAAAACGTACCGAGGCCCAGCGGTTGTCGCTGGGCCCGGACAAAGAGTGGAAGTCACTACCCAATAAACATGAACGCAAACAGCGTGTTGAGGATGGTCGCCACGATCATCGGCACGGAGGTGCGCTTAACCAGTTGGATGGGGTTGACCTTGATGGCGCCGGAGACGATGAGCACGGCGGCGTTCACCGGGGAGACCTGGCGCATGAGGTTGGAGGTACCCCAAATAGCGGTGAGCATCTGCGGGGCATGGATGGAGGTTTGCGAGGCCAGGTTCGGCACCACCTCAGAAAAGGCGAAGTAGGGTGCGGTACCGGAACCGGTCAGGGCGGCCATTGCGGCCGTGGAGGCCACGAAGATAAGGACGATAAGGACGGCTGCACCGGAGGAGCCCTCGGTGGCGTCGATAAGCATGTCGATCACACCCATCTGCGTGATGCCCTCCACGAGGACTGCGGCGGCGACCAGCAGGGCCACAACGCCTGCTGCGCCCTCACCCATGCCCTTGAAGAAGGTGGCCATGGAGTCCACGGCGCCGGTGACGGTGCGGTTGCGGATGGACTCGATGATCATCGCGATGAAGAGGGAGACCACGGTGACAGGGAGGATGCCGCCCTCAAACGGGATGATGCCCATCTGCTTGAGGATGGCAGAGATGATGATGAGCAGCAGCGGCATGAGCGGCAGGATTGCGTAGAAACCTGGCAGGGCGGCGGCGCGGGCGATGGCTTCCTCAGTGGCCTTATCACTCAGGGAATCAGCGCTGACTGCGCCGGAATCGATGGCCTTGCGAGCGTCCACCTTGTCACAGCGGCGCTGCCACCACATGTGGACAAAAGCCGTGATAAGGAGCGTGGGCACCGTGGCGTGTGCGACGGCGCCGTATACGAACTCCGTGGGGGTCATGTTCGTCAAATCTGCGCCTTGAATAAGGCCGGCCTCCAGCGGGGTAGGCACGATGGTGGAGGAGGTGACCACGATGGCACCCACGGTCAGCGGGGTTAGCCCGGCGGCGATGAGTGCCGGGAGGAGAGTAGCCACGAGGAGTAGGGAGAGCGCGGCGGCTGAAGGGATCACCAGCGAGAGGAGGGTGCCCAGGATAAAGCCCACAGGTACGAGCCAGTAGGAGCCTTTGAAGCGCTTCAGTGGGGCGGAAAGTACAACGACGGTTTTCGCGTCGGCACCGATGTGTCGCATGTAGGAGACGAAGCCGAAGAGCACCATAATGGCCATGCCGATGCCAGAGAAACGCGACTTAAACAGTGCGTCAACAACAAGCAGCTGGTCATAGAAGGCGTTGCCAGTCGCTTCAATCTCGGTGGTGCGGAATTCCGCGCGTCCGGTAAGTGCAGCGAGCATGAGCAGAACAACGCCGACGGCAAAGATGGAGGCCGCTGCGTGGACCTTCTTGTAAATAAGATAAACAACTGCGGCGATGGCCAACAGTGCGATGAGAAGATAAAGCATCTGAAGATCTTTCTTCTGGTTATAACCAATTACTTTTCTAACCTAACACCACCCGTGCCATCTGTCGCATTTAACCCCGCACGTACGATGGGTGCCATGCAGATTGATGATCTCCTCGACCGCGCCCACGTGGTGTCCTTGCCGCTCGCCGTGAAATTCCGCGGCATCACCACGCGGGAAGCACTGCTTATCGAAGGCCCTCACGGCTGGGGTGAATTCGCTCCCTTCCTTGAGTACGGACCAGAGGAGTCCGCGCGATGGCTCGCGGCTGGTATCGAAGCTGCCTACGAGGGCTTCCCCGAACCCGTGCGTGAGCTGATCGAGGTCAACGGCACTATCCCCGCTATCCCCGCGGAGCAGGTGCCCGACGTGATGGCGCGCTACCCCGGCTGCCGCACGTTCAAGATCAAGGTCGCTGAGAAAGGTCAGACACTGGAGGATGACATCGCGCGCGTCGCTGCGGTGCGTGCCCACATTGAGGCTCAGGGCCGTGTCCCCGTCCTGCGCGTGGACGCCAACTGTGGCTGGAGCGTCGAGGAAGCTGTTACTGCGGCGAAGGAACTCATGCCTCTGGATTACATGGAGCAGCCGTGCGCGAGCGTCGAGGAGCTGGCGGAGGTGCGCCGCCAGCTCATGCGCGCCGGGATTTTCGTGCGCGTAGCGGCCGATGAATCCATCCGCAAGGCCAGTGACCCGTACCGTGTCGCGGAGCTGCAGGCAGCAGACGTTGCGGTGGTCAAGCCCGCGCCTCTCGGCGGCGTGCGCAAGGTCCTCGAGGTGGCTAAGCACCTGCGGGAGCGCCATATGGACATCACGGTGGCTTCTGCTTTGGATACCTCAGTGGGTATATCAATGGGGCTTGCTGCTGTGGCCGCCTTGCCCCAGATTTATGATGATGAGGACATTGACGTCGTCCCGGCTGCCGCGGGGCTGGCCACGGGGTCATTGTTCCTAGAAGATGTCACCGCGCCGCGCGAGCTTATCGACGGCCACCTCCGCGCCGCAGCTCTCACCCCCGATCCAGATCGTCTTGCCGCTTTGGCCGCACCGGATGATCGGCGTGACTGGTGGTTTGAGCGCGTGCGTCAGTGCTGGTCATACTTATAAACTCGCACCTCACGGTCGATGTCTGGGCCGGGGCGTAGGCTGGTTGACATGACCGTTTCTGTGAGAGATGCACACCTGCACAACCTCCGTAACGTTGATGTGGACCTGCCACGCGGCAAGCTCGTAGCTGTCACCGGTGTGTCCGGTTCAGGTAAGTCCTCCCTTGCTTTCGGCACCATCCACGGCGAGGGCCAGCGGCGCTACCTAGAGTCCGTGGCGCCTTTTGCCCGGCGTCTTATTGCTTCGGCCGTCGATCCGCAGGTCGGACGCATCGATGGTCTGCCGCCAACAGTGGCGTTGCAGCAGTCAGCCTCGACGGGTGGTGCTCGCTCCACCGTGGGTACGATTTCCGCCATCTCCAACTCGGTGCGCTTGCTGTATTCGCGCTGCGGCGAGAACCCTGAGGGCCTTTATTCTGATTCCTTCTCCCCGAATACTCCGGAGGGTATGTGCCCCGAGTGCCAAGGTACCGGTGTAGTACACGAGCCCACGGAAGCATCCATGGTGCCGGACCCCAGCTTGAGTATTGAAGATGGCGCCATTGCCGCCTGGCCCGGCGCCTGGGCCGGTAAGAACTTCCACGACATCCTGGAAGAACTAGGCTACGACCTCGACTCGCCGTGGGAAGACCTGCCACAGAAAGATCGCGACTGGATCCTTTTTACGGAGGAGCGTCCAGTTGTCACGGTCAAGCCCCACCGCGGTGAGGATCAGATCCAGCGTAACTACAAAGGAACATGGCGGTCGGTAGCGTCCTACCTGCGTAAAACCTTCGCGGAGACGAACTCCGACACTCTTCGCGCCCGCACGCTCAGCTACATGGAATCCCATAAATGCACCACGTGTGATGGCCGCCGTCTTAACCCGCGGGCCCTCAAGGTGACGTATGCGGGCTTGCCTATCGACGTCTTCAATAGCCTTCCGCTAGCGGATGCCCTCGAACTCCTCACCACGCGCTCCCCACAACCGAATGATGCTGAGGACCTGTTGCTCAAGACCATTCGCCCGGCCTTGGAGTCCGCCCTTGAGCTGGGCCTAGGACACCTCAGCCTGGATCGTCCCACAGACACGTTGTCTGCAGGCGAAGTGCAGCGTCTACGCCTAGCGGCGCAGCTGCGCTCCGGTCTCTTTGGTGTCACGTATGTGCTCGATGAGCCGTCCGCGGGCCTCCACCCGGCAGAGCGTGATGCAGTGCTGGATATCTGCCGCCGTTTCATCGATGAAGGTAACTCCGTCCTGCTGGTAGAGCACGATATGAACCTGGTGAAGCATGCGGATTGGCTCATTGACGTTGGACCGCGCGCCGGGGAGCGCGGCGGCGAAGTGGTCTATTCAGGTCCCGTTGCGGATTACGACGCAGACACCCCCACAGCCCGCGCCTTGGCACGCCCGCATCCAGAGCCCAACGGTGAGCCGCGTGAAGCGCATGGGGCAGTCGAACTGCGCAACGTATGCTCGAACAACATCGATGGCCTCGATGTGAACTTTGGCCTGGGCCAATTCACAGTACTGACCGGCCTTTCCGGCTCCGGTAAGTCGACTTTGCTGCACGTGCTCGATGACACCCTTGCAGGAGATGACAGTCCGAAGGCCGTCAAGCGCGTGGTATCCATTACGCAAAAGCCCATCGGCCGCACGCCACGCTCCACGGTGGCGACGTACACCAACCTTTTTGACAATGTGCGCAAGCTTTTTGCGTCCACGCCTGAGGCCAAGGAAAAGAAGTGGACCGTCTCCCGCTTTTCCTACAACGTCAAGCAGGGCCAGTGCCCTACGTGTGGAGGCGCCGGACAAATCGAGGTTGAGCTCGTCTTCCTCCCCGGCTCCTACACCCAGTGCCCGGACTGCCACGGCAAGCGCTATAACGAGGACACCCTGTCCATCCGCTGGAATGGCTACACCATCGCGGACATCCTTGACCTCACCGTGGAAGAAGCCCTCGACGTCTTTGCTGATGAGGCGCCGATCCTCCACGCTGTGCAGACCCTCGACGCAGTCGGATTGGGTTACCTGCGCCTAGGCCAAGGTGCCCCGGAGCTCTCCGGTGGTGAAGCGCAGCGCATCAAGCTTGCCACGGAGCTGCAACGCTCTCGCAATTCCCGCCGTGGGCACACCGTTTACCTGCTGGATGAGCCAACGACCGGCCTCCACCCGGCCGATATCGAGCTGCTGATCACGGAGCTGCACTCTCTGGTGGATGCGTCCCACACCGTTGTTGCCGTGGACCACGACCTCGGCCTCATCGCCGGGGCGGACCGCGTCATCGAGATGGGGCCAGGCTCCGGTGTTGAGGGCGGTGAGATTGTGGCGGACGGCGCGCCGGCCGAGGTCTCCGCGGGTGACACACCGACGGGCGCGGTACTGAGCGGCGTAGGCACGCGCTAGGAACGCACGATAAGGTGAATTCCATGACCAACAACAATGGTGAGAACGAGACGCGCCAGTTTGGCCGCGTCACCGGTGACAACGAAACGCGCCAATTTGGTGCACCTCAGGCGGGTAGCAACCATCAGCAGCCCCGCCAGCAACCACCGCAGCGCCCCCAGCAATACTTCCCAGAGCCTGGTTCACAGAACTCATCGGAATACGAGCAGCCCTACCAGCAGGCGCAGTACGATCCGGTTCCTTCTAGCTACACCGTCGAGGAACCGAAGAAGGGCGGCAGCGGAGCATTGGCCTATGTCTTCGCAGCCATCGCAGCCATTGCCGTCGTCACTGCCGGTGTGCTTTTCTTCCTGTGGCGCGGTGCAGCCGAGGAGGCCAATAAGCCTGCCCCAGAGCCGGTAACCCACACGCAGACCGTGACCACGGAGGTTCCCACAACGGTGACCACCACGGAGGATGCACCGCGCGACGAGATGCCGCCGGAGCTCCCGACGGATTTGCCCACCGACCTTCCGCCGGAGCTGCAGGACCAGCTGGATCAGGGCGGCGATGACTTGGAAGATCTGCTCAATGAGCTCTTTGGTGGGCTTGAGACAAACAGCGGGGCGGATAGTGTCTAACCCTGAATCGATGGAACTTGCCCAGGCTTTGGCTGCGCAGCTGTCGCGGCACCTCACGGACGTGGTCCTGTGCCCAGGCTCGCGCAACGCGCCGTTGTCGCTGGCGCTCCTCGCACGGTCTGATGTGCGTGTGCACACCCGTCTGGATGAGCGTTCCGCTGCCTTCGCTGCTCTGGGGTTGGCGCGGGTGCAGCGCCGCCACGTCGGCATAGTCATGACCTCGGGCACCGCGGTGGCCAACGCTCTACCGGCGATGGTGGAAGCGCACTACTCGCACACGCCGCTTGCCGTCATCAGCGCGGATCGGCCCGCTCGTATGGTGGGCACGGGAGCGTCCCAGACCATTGAACAGCAGGGCATCTTCGGCGTGTATGCACAGACCACCCAGGTGGACAGTGCTGCTGATGTTCCACTCATCGCGGAGCGTTTCCTCGCTGACCGGCAGGTGCACATCAACGTCGCTCTTGACGTGCCTCTGGTAGGCGAGGAGCTTCCGGGTGAGCCGAACGATGTCACGCAGCACCGCGCGCGTACCCCGCGCTGGTCCAACCATGGCGAGGTGGCTGTGGATCTGAGCCGCAATACGCTCGTCGTCGCGGGTGACGAAGCCTGGGAGGTTGAGGGCCTCGAAGACGTGCCGACGATTGCTGAACCCACCGCCCCCGCGCCTTACCACCCAGTGCATCCCGCCGCGGCGCACCTTTTCCGCCGTGCGCAGGTCTCCGCCAATGACTACGTGGTCAACACCAAGGTGGAGCAGGTCATCGTCGTGGGGCATCCCACCTTGCATCGCGGGGTTGTGGCATTGCTCAGTGATCCCGATATCGACCTCATTTGCCTGTCCCGCACGGAGGATTTCACCAACCCGCGCGGTGAGTCCGCACAGCTAGGCACCACAGTGAAGACCAGCGGCGAGCCTACGCGTGAGTGGATGAAGATCTGTGCAGGAGCTGCCCAGATGGCAGCAGACGGTGTTCGCGAGGTCCTCGCAGAGACCACGGGTGAGGAGGCCACGGACTCTGAAATTGGCTTCACTGGTCTGCACGTTGCTGCCGCGGTGGGGGATACCTTGTCCGTGGGAGACATTCTGGTGTTGGGGGCATCGAACCCGGTACGGGATGCCTCGCTTATCGGCCTTCCTTTTGATGGTGTGGAGACCTATTCGCCGCGTGGTGCTGCCGGTATTGATGGCACCGTTGCCCAAGCCATCGGCATCGCCGTGGCCACGCAATCTCGTGAGGCAGATGCGCCCCGCGCACCGCGCACCGTGGCGCTCATGGGGGATGTCACCTTCCTCCACGACGCCACCTCCCTCATCCTCCCCGAGGACAATCCTCGCCCGGAGAACCTCACCATCGTCGTGGCCAATGACAATGGCGGCGGTATTTTCGAGCTGCTTGAGCAAGGCAGTGAGGCGCTGCGCCCCTCCTTCGAGAAGGCGTTTGGGACGCCGCATGGGGTGGGCGTCGCTAAGCTTGCAGAAGCCTGCGGCGCTGAGCATCGTGAGGTGAGCACGGCGCAGGAGCTTCTCGACGTCCTCGCGGAGCTCAAGGAATACTCCACCGGTATCACCGTGGTTGAGGCCCACACCACGCGCTCCTCGCGGCGTGCGCTGCAGGAGGCACTGGCGGCCAAGGTGGGTCAGTAACGTGACGCGACGGCGGGTGCGCCAGCTCATCCTGATGCTCTATGCTGCCGCCCTGGTGGGGATGGCTGGCATGGTTCTTGGGCCTTTTCTCAATGACCGCACCATTACCGCGAATCCCGGGCGAGCGCTGGCCACGGTGACAGATGTGGGCCGCTTGCGCACCTTCGTCGACTTCCAAGATGGTGAGGGCATCTACCACACCCCGACGACCGGTCTGCTTTATCCCACCGGGTTGGGCGAGGGGCAACAGGTGTGGGTGCTCTACGCTAAAAATAATCCTGACCTCGTGAAAGTCGAAGGCCGCGAGTGGACGCTATCGGTGATTCCGGCCCTGTCCTCAGCGGTTGTGGCGACTCTCATCGCGGGTGCATGCTGGTGGGGAAGCGGAAAAATTAACCGAAACTTTGCACGGGCGTTACCAGAGGAGAACAAAGACAAGGAATGATGGGGCGCATGCGTGTAGCCATCGTCGCAGAATCCTTCCTGCCTAACGTCAATGGAGTAACGAACTCCGTGCTGCGCGTGCTCGAGTACCTTCACGAGCACGGTCATGAGGCCATCGTTATTGCTCCTGGCGCCCGTGATGGCCAGGAGGAGATCCCTGATTACCTGGGGTTTAGCATTGTTCGTGTCCCTACCGTGCGAGTGCCACTGGTGGATTCTTTACCTGTTGGGGTGCCCACCACTGCTGTGGATGAGGCCCTTCGTGAATTCAAGCCGGACATTATCCACTTGGCCAGCCCATTCGTCCTCGGCGCGGCGGGAGCGTTCTCTGCCCGCCAGCAACGGATTCCGGCCGTGGCGCTCTACCAGACTGATGTAGCGGGATTTGCCACCAAGTATCACGCCTCCGCGTTGGCCTATGGCGTGTGGGAGTGGCTGCGCACCATTCACAACGCCTGCCAGATGACGCTTGCCCCCTCCTCGCTCACCATCGCTGACTTGGAAAAGCACCACATCAAGAACGTGCGCCACTGGGGCCGTGGTGTCGATTCGGAGCGCTTCCACCCTTCGAAGCGCTCGGCTGCGCTGCGCCGCGAGTGGGATCCGACTGGCCGCAGGAAAATCGTGGGCTTCGTTGGCCGCCTCGCCGCCGAGAAAGGCGTGCACCGTCTATCCGCGCTGAACGGGCGTGATGATATCCAGCTCGTCATTGTGGGTGACGGTCCGGAGCGTCCGCTGCTCGAGGCCCAGCTTCCCACTGCGGTATTCACTGGAGCCTTGAGCGGTGAGGAGTTGGCTGCGGCGTATGCCTCCCTCGATGTGTTTGTTCATGCGGGAGAATTTGAGACGTTCTGCCAGGCTATCCAGGAGGCGCAGGCCTCGGGCGTACCCACCATTGGGCCCCGCGCGGGCGGACCGGTGGATCTTATTGAGGAAGGCTACAACGGGCTGCTTCTCGACGTTCCAACGTTCGTCGAGGACCTCCCCACTGCCGTCGATGCTCTACTCAACCCAGAGATCCACCAGGAACTGCGTGAGAATGCCCGCGAGTCCATTTCTTCCAAGACCTGGCCGGCGCTGTGTGAGCAGCTGGTGGGCTACTACGAGGAAGTCTTGGAGGATGTTCGCGAGGTGCCGCTGACCATCTTTGGCCAGCGGCCTGAGCTACCGCGCTGGGCCGCTCGCGCTTTGGGCGCGCGCGTAGCCTAGACTTGGCTTTTGTGTCTAAGGCAGATCTGGAGAAAAAGCCCTTCGATGTTGCGCGCATGTTTGACGCGGTGGGCAAGAAGTATGACATCACCAACACGGTGCTGTCTTTTGGCCAAGACGCGCGGTGGCGCCGCCTGACCCGCGAGAGGCTTGACCTGAAGCCGGGGGAGAAGGTCCTGGACCTTGCCGCCGGAACGGCGGTGTCTACCGTCGAACTGGCCAAGTCCGGTGCGTGGTGCGTGGCCTGTGATTTCTCTCGCGGCATGCTTGCAGCAGGTGAAGGCCGTGATGTGCCCAAGGTTGCTGGCGACGGCATGCGTCTGCCTTTTGCGGACAACACCTTTGATGCGGTGACCATCTCCTATGGCCTGCGCAATATCCACGACTTCGAGCTAGGACTGCGTGAGATGGCACGCGTGACCAAGCCCGGTGGGCGCCTCGCCGTGGCGGAGTTTTCCAAGCCAGTCATCCCGGTATTCGGCACCGTGTACAAGGAATACTTGACTCGCCTGCTGCCGCCGATTGCACAGGTCGTCTCCTCCAACCCGGAGGCCTACATTTACCTGGCGGAGTCCATTCGTGCGTGGCCAGAGCAGCACGAGCTTGCAGCGGCGATTAATCGCAACGGCTGGACGCAGGCAGGCTGGCGCAACTTGACCTTCGGCATCGTGGCTTTGCACTCCGCCGTCAAACCTGCTTAAGCATCCCAGAGGGGAGTGTCGCGGCGCAGCGCCGACACTGCACCCCCGGCTAGGCGCCAGGCGCGGGCGACGAGGTCCCGGTCTTCGTCGGTGATGAGATTGCCCATGAGTCGTGCGGCAGCGGGCATGAGCATGCGGCCGACAGGACCGCGCATCGCTACAGGTCCGGCGAGTGGAAGGAATTGCGGGTAGGTGAGCAGGCGTGCGGCTGTGCGCGCTAGGAGGAAAGCCTCGCCGTATTCCGCATGGAGTCGATCCGGCCAGGCTAATGTGACGTCCTTCGTCCCCAGCATCTCCACGGCCATGGCGGCTGTTTCGAGCCCATAGTCAATGCCTTCACCGTTGAGTGGGTTGACGCAGGCAGCGGCATCACCGATAAGCATCCAATTGGCGCCGGCGACGCCGGACACGGCTCCTCCCATGGGCAGCATCGCGGACGTGACGTTGCGAAGCTCGCCCAATCCCCACTCGCTTCGCTGCTGCTCGGCATAGAAGTGAAGGGCCTTCTTCGTGTTGAGATGGGCGGGACGCGTGGCCGTTGACAGCGCGCCGAGACCGATATTGACGTGCTGGCCCAAGGGGAAGATCCACCCGTAGCCTGGCTGCACAACGCCGTCAGGATCCTTGAGCTCGACATGGGAATGCATCCACTCCTCGCCATCGTGTGGGGAGGCTGCATAGGCGCGGGCAGCAATGCCATACACCTCGTCGCGGTGCCACGTGCGTCCCAGCTGCTTGCCAAACGTGGAGCGCACGCCGTCGGCCACGATGACCCACTGTGCGGTGACGCGCTGCTTGTCGACGTCAAAGGAAACGAGACGGTTTCCTTCCAGTACCGGGGTTGTCGCTGTGCCTGTGAGGAGGCGTGCGCCGGCGTCCCGGGCAACGGCGACAAGCAGTGCATCAAACTCATAGCGAGGCAGCGCTGTGCCTTCCCGTGAAGGATAGGTTGCCGGCCAAGGTGCGGTTACTGTCCCGCCAAATCCGTGTAGCTTGAGCCCCCGATTGCGGTAGGTGGCGTTGACTTCAACACCCAGAAGATCCAACTGGTGCAGAGCGCGCGGGGTCAGGCCATCGCCGCAGGTCTTATCGCGGGGGAAGGGGGAGGAATCGATCAGCAGGGTGTCGTAGCCTGCTCGTGCGGCATGGATCGCGGCGGCAGCGCCAGCGGGGCCCGCGCCAACAACGGCAACGTCTACAAGGGTGGAATCGATCTGCTCCGACATGGGGACTATCATTGCACGGGATACTGGCCTTGAGTGTGTTGAGGGCCGTGCTATGGGCTACGGTAAGTAAACACTAGGATTTTTGAGTTAAAAGGAACGCGTTTAATGTCACACGGCCAAACTCACGCCAAGCACGTGGACTTGGGGGATGCGCAGCTCACCGAGCGTATCAACGCCGGGATGGCTGCTGTTGAGGATCTGCTGAGCGTAGAGCTCGATCGCGGGCAGGATTTCCTGAAGGAGAAGGTGCGTCACCTCTCTCTAGCCGGTGGTAAGCGTTTCCGCCCGATGATGGCATTGCTGGCCTCTGAGTTTGGTGAGCGCCCGGAATCGCCCGACGTGGTTAAGGCAGCCACAGCCGTGGAGATGGTTCATGTAGCCACGCTCTACCACGACGATGTCATGGATGAAGCAGACCGCCGTCGCGGTGTGGAATCTGCTAATTTTCGGTGGACCAACTCGGTGGCTATCCTGGCCGGCGATGCGCTGTTGGCGCACTCCTCGCGTCTGATGAGCCAGCTCGATACGCATACCGTTGAGCATTTTGCGGAAACCTTCGAAGAACTCGTCACCGGCCAGATGCGCGAAACCATTGGCGCTGGTGAGGCGAACGCAGTGGAACACTACACGGCGGTCATTCGGGAAAAGACCGCGGTGCTCATCGCGTCCGCCGGTTACCTGGGTGCCTACCACGCGGGTGCTGGCCCAGAGCAGTGCGAGGCGCTGCGTCAGATCGGCGCTGCCGTGGGCATGATTTTCCAGATTGTCGATGACATCATTGACATCTTCTCCGACCCCGAAGAATCCGGAAAGACCCCGGGAACCGACCTGCGTGAGGGCGTGTTCACCCTTCCGGTTCTCTATGCCTTGGAGGAAGAAGGTGACGTGGGGGACGAGCTGCGTGGCCTGCTGACAGGCCCACTGACTGAGGATGCCGCCGTTGAGCGTGCGATCGAACTTCTCTGGAAGTCGACCGGTCGGGACAAGGCCATGGCTGATGTCAACGCCTACCTGCGCGTGGTGGAGGACCAGCTGTCGCTGTTACCGGAATGCACGGCGAGTGAAGCGCTGCGTCAGCTCGCGGATTACACCGTGCAGCGCGTGGGTTAAATAGGCTTCCTGCCAGCTGATTTGCATGTAGGGCGGGGATCCGTAGTAAAGTACATAACCGCACTTAAGAGTGCACGCCAGGTTGCCCGAGCGGCCAAAGGGAGCGGACTGTAAATCCGCCGGCATTGCCTTCAGAAGTTCGAATCTTCTACCTGGCACAGAATGAATCCCGCAGACGTTGACAAGCGTTTGCGGGATTTTTGGGGTTAAGGGTCAAAATGTGTGTCTGGCTCGGCGTGTCGCGGGGGTTAGATTTGGCCTTTTTGAATGCCGATTGAGTGGGTGTAGTCGGTGTCGATAGCGTTGTCGTAGAGGGCTGGGCGTCCTGTTTCGTGGTCGGCTTGGTTCTCGGTTTGGGTCAGGGTGGATACTTTGGCGAGTTGGCCCTGGCCCCAGTCGGACTGCCTGGCGATTCGTACTGGATCGTCAGGCAGTTCCGTTTTTAAGTAGAGCCACCAATCCAGCATGCGGCGTTGTCGTTCGCCTGATCTGCCGCGGTGGGTTCTGGCGAGCAGTTTGAGCTGGGCGTTGATGCCGCCTTCTAAGCTGTTGGTGGTGGATTTGATCCGCTCGGGCGCAAGGACTCCTGCTGGCGGGTTGAGGTAGACAAACAGCATCTCGGACCGCCAAAGATGGTTGAGGCTGTTGTAGGCCTTGCGCACGTTGTGGTGGGTCCACACGCGGGTCCATGCACCTGTTTTGGGGTCTTTGATCATGGTTTTCTCGTTCATCCATTCCCGGTAGATCGTTGAAAACTCGTGCAGTTGCACACCCCACGCGGCGGCTTCATCCAGTGTGGTGATCCGGGTCAGTTTCAGCGCAAGTCGGTAGATGGTGCGCCCGGCATCGGTGCGTGGGTTGGTGGTGGTGTAGCGGCGGACCACGCGTTGGGCGTGGACGAGGCAGCGTTGAATTTTCGTAGTCGGCCAGCACTTTTTGATTGCGCTGTATGCGCCTTGGCCGCCGTCGATGACGGCGATGAGTGGGGCTTCGATGCGTTCAAGCAGCAGTTGGTAGTCGCGGGTGGTTTCGTGTTTGCACCAGTGCCAGGCGATCACGTGGTCGATGGTCGCCGCGACGATCAGGCAGCCACCGGCGGTGTAGGTGCCATCGAGAAATACCTGGTCGTAGATCCGCTTGTGGTGGCCGGCGGTGGGGTCAGGCACATCAACGAGCCAGCACCACTTGAAGCGCCGCTTCATGGTGGCGCGGCTAACACCGTTTCGTTTGGCTAGGTCGTCGAGTGATATTGCGGTGGTGCAATGCTCGATGAACTGGGTGAACACTGCCGCGTTGGTGATGTCGTTTCGACGTTTGACGCTGGAGGCGCCGCATTGTTTGCAGCGCCATCTGGTGGTGCCTTTGCTGGTGGTGCCGTTGCGTTTCATTTCACCGCCGCAGTGGCAGCGTGGTTGGTTCTTCGACATTGCGACACCACACCACGCCGCGCATAGCACATCACGGCTGCCACACCGAGGATTTCCCGTCGGGGGCTAGATGTGATGTCCAGGGACGTTGTTCTGGCCCCCGCCCGTAATGACACCGTGCCGATTCAAGAAGTATCTGTCCAGACCGCTTGCCCTTGCCATTGAAGGCATGTTAGAGTTTGGGGCATGTCGAGTCCCGAATCAGACAGGTCAGGGGTTGTCGGTCACACCGCCAGCCCCTTGAACCACTAGTTACGACGCCCACGATCTGTGTGGGCGTATGTCTGGCGTACCCGGGGCGCTGGCCGTGGTGACAAGAAGAACCATTTCTTGATCTCACACCTCGGAGTACTCGATGCCTTTTGCCCTTTACATGCTTGCCCTGGCGGTCTTCGTCATGGGCACTTCAGAATTCATGCTCGCGGGATTGCTCCCCGCGATCGCGACCGAACTTGACGTCTCGGTCGGCACTGCGGGCCTGCTGACCTCCGCATTCGCAGTCGGTACGGTCGTCGGCGCGCCAGTGATGGCGGCATTCGCTCGCCGTTGGCCACCGCGGCTCACATTGATCGTTTGCCTTCTCGTGTTCGCGGGAAGCCACGTCATCGGAGCGATGACACCAGTGTTCTCTCTCCTGCTCATCACCCGGGTGCTCAGCGCTCTCGCAAACGCAGGATTCCTCGCCGTAGCACTGAGCACGGCCACTACCCTCGTGCCAGCGAACCAGAAGGGGCGTGCACTGTCGATCCTGCTCTCCGGCACGACGATCGCAACCGTCGTGGGCGTCCCCGCCGGGGCACTGCTCGGCACAGCGCTGGGCTGGCGAACGACGTTCTGGGCGATCGCCATCCTCTGTATTCCCGCGGCCGTTGGAGTCATTCGTGGCGTCACGAACAATGTTGGTCGGAGCGAGACTAGCGCGACCTCACCAAGGCTCCGTGTCGAGCTCAGCCAGTTGGCGACGCCGCGGCTCATCCTGGCCATGGCACTCGGAGCGCTGATCAACGGAGGGACCTTTGCGGCATTCACCTTCCTGGCACCCATCGTGACCGAGACCGCGGGCTTGGCCGAAGCGTGGGTGTCCGTCGCGCTGGTGATGTTCGGCATCGGATCGTTCCTTGGCGTCACGATCGCAGGACGACTATCAGATCAACGACCTGGCCTCGTGCTCGCAGTCGGCGGACCGCTATTGCTGACAGGCTGGATCGTGTTGGCAGTGGTCGCATCTCATCCCGTTGCGCTTATCGTCCTCGTCCTCGTTCAGGGATTCCTGTCGTTCGGCGTCGGCAGTACTCTGATCACGCGTGTGCTGTATGCAGCATCGGGTGCGCCAACGATGGGCGGTTCGTACGCAACCGCAGCATTGAATATCGGAGCTGCAGCGGGGCCCGTGCTTGGTGCGCTCGGGCTCGCGACCGGGCTGGGGCTGCTCGCGCCGGTTTGGGTCGCTTCGGTGCTGACAGCGATCGCTCTCGTCATCATGCTTCTCACCAGACGCGCGCTTACGAAGACCGCGGCGGAGGCCAATTGATGACCCATCCGAACGCTCTTCTCACTCCTCGTGCCCGTCTCCGGTTAGCTCGGCTGATTGTCGAAGACGGCTATCCGGCCACGATCGCCGCAAAGATGGGGTCGTTTGCGGGAGAGGGCGAAATCCTACGCTAAGGCTTTGGCCAACGATATTCTCCGGTAAGATTGATGTGTTCCCAGGGGATAGGAGAAGTCGCTTGATATCTAGTATGACGTCTGTCGCACCTGCTTGATCGCGGCCGCGATAGCTAGATCGCGTTGCTCCTCTTCTCCATCCGCGTTCCAAGCTGCGGAAAGGCACCCATAAGCGTACGCCTGGTCGAGCAGGCGACGCGGATCGACGTCCAGCGCACGAGAGAATGCGTCCGCCATCTGTGCAATGCGTCTAGGATCGAGACAAAGGTCGTCTCTGTCAGCCGGATCGTAGAACATATTGGCGGCGCCAAAGCCCACTTCACCGACCAGACCGACGGGATCTATCACCAGCCAGCCGCGACTGGAGAACATGATGTTTTCATGATGCAGATCGCCATGTAGCCCACGCAGTTCCGAGGCATTGCTCATCATTTGATCGGCTATAATCGCCGCGTGGACGTAGTCAGTTTGACAACCTGCGTTTTGATCATCGCGCGCCCGCTGAAACAAAGCTGCAAAGCGATCCCGGATCGGGAGAAGGGCAGAAGGCAGGGGTTCCTCAGATGCGGCATACAGCTTCGCCATTAGTTCCGCTGCAATTTCGGTCGCCTGGTAGTCGCCGTGCTCGGCAACGATGTGAGAGAGCATTCGCTCCCCGGCATATTCGAGCAACATCAGATTGTTCTCACGACCGAGCAACCGGACTGCTCCCCTCCCATTGCGCCATACCAGATAGTCGGCCCCGCGCAGTTCATCAGCAATGTCTTCTATAGGTTTCAATCCCTTGACGATTGCAGGAGTCCCGTCTGGCAATGAAACTTTCCAAACGAGGCTGGAAAAGGTGTCCGCAATGAGAACAGGTTGCGAAACGTGCCAATGAGCAGGAAAAACAGGCGGCATGAACATCAACCCCAAGTCAGAGGGTCCAATCGCAGATAGAAGGCAAGGCGTTCGCGGTCGGGGGCTTCGATCCCCAATACATTGAATAGGACAGCGAAGGCGCGCTCTGCTTCATCTGGCGCTGCCCAGTTCTCTTCGGCGTTAGCAATCATGAGTGCCAAATCGGCATAGCGATCTGCTGTTCCGAGCCGCCCAAGGTCGATCAGACCCGTGCATTGAAGAGTTTTAGGGTCCACCATGAAGTTCGGCATGCAGGGATCACCATGGCAAACAACCATATCGGTGCGCTCTTGGTCGAGCCGCACCGGTAGCTCTCGTTCGACACGAGCCAAAAGATCGAGCTGCGGCGTACTCTTGTCCTCGTCCGGTAAGAAGTCGGGATTGACGGCATTGCGGGACACCACATCAACGGCGCGTCCGAACATTCGCGACAGCCTGCGCTCAAACGGACATTGATCAACCGATAGGCTGTGAACAGCGCCAAGTTGCTGCCCCATTGACGGCCACGCTTTGAGCAAATCCGCTCCAGACAGATCAGCCGCCGGTACTCCCGGAATTGCCGTTATCACCAAGCATGCACCCTCCTGTTCCTCCTGCCAGTTGATCACCTCGGGGCAAGCCACACCTCGACCTTTGAGCCAAATGAGGCGGTCACGCTCTCCAGCGAGCTCACCGCGGCGGGAAGCAGGTGCGATTTTCGCGAAGGCATGCCCGTCACCACGTCGAAAAACAAAATCACCAGATTCTCCGCCTCTGACAGGCAACCAGTCAGAATGCGATTCACCAAAAAAATATTAGTTCGATTCAATGGAGGTTCCTTCAGTTTTCTGATGAAGCGCGGAGGTGGCTCAACCTGCGAAAAGAAACGAGTTGCTACGTAAGTCCGAGAACATGCTTTCCATGGTCTCTGAGCTCGCCTTTGGGACCGACATATCGGTAGAGAGTGACGCGCTCGATGCCGAGTTCCTTGCAGAGATCGGAAACTGAAGTATCGCGCTGGGCCATGGCGGCTTGCGCGAGACGCACCTGAGCTTTGGTGAGCGCGAATTTTCGTCCGCCCTTGCGACCGCGCGCTCTCGCGGAGGCGAGACCCGCCATGGTGCGCTCTCGGATCAGATCCCGCTCGAACTCGGCCAAGGTGGCGAAGATTCCGAACACCATGCGACCGGACGCAGTCGTGGTGTCGATCTGAGCGGGCACTGTTGCAAAGTTAGCGATGAGGCAGCCTTTTGTCTTATTCAAAGGCCTTACATTTCAAAAACTCTGCTTACCAGGCGCATTTCGCCCAGGGGATCACCATAATAAAATGCTGAGGCCTGGCCTTTGCGTAGTGCACGCATCACCTCAATACCTTTGATGGTGGCGTAAGCCGTCTTCATGGATTTAAATCCCAGCGTGGCGTTGATTATCCGTTTCAGTTTGCCATGATCGCATTCAATCACGTTGTTCCGGTACTTAATCTGTCGGTGTTCAACGTCAGACGGGCACCGGCCTTCGCGTTTGAGCAGAGCAAGCGCGCGACCATAGGCGGGCGCTTTATCCGTGTTGATGAATCGCGGGATCTGCCACTTCTTCACGTTGTTGAGGATTTTACCCAGAAACCGGTATGCAGCTTTGCTGTTACGACGGGAGGAGAGATAAAAATCGACAGTGCGGCCCCGGCTGTCGACGGCCCGGTACAGATACGCCCAGCGGCCATTGACCTTCACGTAGGTTTCATCCATGTGCCACGGGCAAAGATCGGAAGGGTTACGCCAGTACCAGCGCAGCCGTTTTTCCATTTCAGGCGCATAACGCTGAACCCAGCGGTAAATCGTGGAGTGATCGACATTCACTCCGCGTTCAGCCAGCATCTCCTGCAGCTCACGGTAACTGATGCCGTATTTGCAGTACCAGCGTACGGCCCACAGAATGATGTCACGCTGAAAATGCCGGCCTTTGAATGGGTTCATGTGCAGCTCCATCAGCAAAAGGGGATGATAAGTTTATCACCACCGACTATTTGCAACAGTGCCCCGTCCGGATACTGCCAGATATCGGCGTCCAGGGAGATGTCCTGAAGCGCGGTGTCCGGAATTTCAGGTTTGTGTCTCTACAAAGACTAACTATCAGAAAAACTCATCGAGCATCAAATGAAACTGCAATTTATTCATATCAGGATTATCAATACCATATTTTTGAAAAAGCCGTTTCTGTAATGAAGGAGAAAACTCACCGAGGCAGTTCCATAGGATGGCAAGATCCTGGTATCGGTCTGCGATTCCGACTCGTCCAACATCAATACAACCTATTAATTTCCCCTCGTCAAAAATAAGGTTATCAAGTGAGAAATCACCATGAGTGACGACTGAATCCGGTGAGAATGGCAAAAGCTTATGCATTTCTTTCCAGACTTGTTCAACAGGCCAGCCATTACGCTCGTCATCAAAATCACTAGCATCAACCAAACCGTTATTCATTCGTGATTGCGCCTGAGCGAGACGAAATACGCGATCGCTGTTAAAAGGACAATTACAAACAGGAATCGAATGCAACCGGCGCAGGAACACTGCCAGCGCATCAACAATATTTTCACCTGAATCAGGATATTCTTCTAATACCTGGAATGCTGTTTTCCCGGGGATCGCAGTGGTGAGTAACCATGCATCATCAGGAGTACGGATAAAATGCTTGATGGTCGGAAGAGGCATAAATGCCGTCAGCCAGTTTAGTCTGACCATCTCATCTGTAACATCATTGGCAACGCTACCTTTGCCATGTTTCAGAAACAACTCTGGCGCATTGGGCTTCCCATACAATCGATAGATTGTCGCACCTGATTGCCCGACATTATCGCGAGCCCATCTATACCCATATAAATCAGCATCCAGGTTGGAATTTAATCGCGGCCTCGAGCAAGACGTTTCCCGTTGAATATGGCTCATAACACCCCTTGTATTACTGTTTATGTAAGCAGACAGTTTTATTGTTCATGATGATATATTTTTATCTTGTGCAATATAACATGGGTTGGCACTGTTGCAAATAGTCGGTGGTGATAAACTTATCATCCCCTTTTGCTGATGGAGCTGCACATGAACCCATTCAAAGGCCGGCATTTTCAGCGTGACATCATTCTGTGGGCCGTACGCTGGTACTGCAAATACGGCATCAGTTACCGTGAGCTGCAGGAGATGCTGGCTGAACGCGGAGTGAATGTCGATCACTCCACGATTTACCGCTGGGTTCAGCGTTATGCGCCTGAAATGGAAAAACGGCTGCGCTGGTACTGGCGTAACCCTTCCGATCTTTGCCCGTGGCACATGGATGAAACCTACGTGAAGGTCAATGGCCGCTGGGCGTATCTGTACCGGGCCGTCGACAGCCGGGGCCGCACTGTCGATTTTTATCTCTCCTCCCGTCGTAACAGCAAAGCTGCATACCGGTTTCTGGGTAAAATCCTCAACAACGTGAAGAAGTGGCAGATCCCGCGATTCATCAACACGGATAAAGCGCCCGCCTATGGTCGCGCGCTTGCTCTGCTCAAACGCGAAGGCCGGTGCCCGTCTGACGTTGAACACCGACAGATTAAGTACCGGAACAACGTGATTGAATGCGATCATGGCAAACTGAAACGGATAATCGGCGCCACGCTGGGATTTAAATCCATGAAGACGGCTTACGCCACCATCAAAGGTATTGAGGTGATGCGTGCACTACGCAAAGGCCAGGCCTCAGCATTTTATTATGGTGATCCCCTGGGCGAAATGCGCCTGGTAAGCAGAGTTTTTGAAATGTAAGGCCTTTGAATAAGACAAAAGGCTGCCTCATCGCTAACTTTGCAACAGTGCCTCTGAGCGCCCTTTCCAGTCAGAACCCGCAGGCCGATCTTGCGGTCTGACAGCTCCTTCACCGTGTTGACCAGATGGGCAAGCGATCGTCCGAGGCGATCGAGCTTCCAGACCACCAGCACATCGCCGTCACGCAATGACTTGAGGCAGGCAGTCAAGCCAGGGCGATCATCACGACCGCCGGAAGCAAGATCATCATAGATATTGTCCCGTTCGACACCTGCGGCGCGCAAGGCGTCGTGCTGCAGGTCGAGAGACTGCGAGCCATCGGCTTTGGAGACGCGGGCATATCCGATCAGCATGTATCACAAACGTTGGTTTGAGGCGGCGCTTCGGCCACGATTGCATTGACCTCTGGAAATGTATCTCAACCAGCTTCATAAACAAAGCGTCTTGAACGCTATCAGATTTTGAAAAAGGAACATGTATGCCGCGTCGCGTCACTCTAACCGATCGGCAGAAAGACGCGCTGTTGCGCTTGCCGACTTCACAGACGGATTTGCTCAAGCACTATACGCTGAGTGATGAAGACTTTGGGCATATCAGGCTGCGTCGGCGCGCTCACAACAGGTTCGGCTTCGCCCTGCAATTGTGTGTCCTGCGCTATCCCGGCCGGGTGCTGGCTCCAGGCGAACTGATCCCTGCAGAGGTCATCGAATTTATCGGAGCGCAGCTTGGCCTGGGTGCCGACGATCTCGTAGACTATGCTGCCCGCGAGGAAACACGGCACGAGCATCTTGCCGAGTTACGGGGGCTCTACGGCTTCCGCACCTTCTCCGGACGTGGTGCGAGCGAGCTGAAGGAATGGTTGTTCCGAGAAGCCGAGATGGCGGTGTCGAACGAGGATATCGCCCGTCGCTTCGTAGCCGAGTGCCGACGCACCCGCACTGTCCTTCCCGCGACATCCACGATCGAGCGGCTTTGTGCCGCGGCTCTCGTCGATGCCGAGCGACGCATCGAGACGAGGATCGCCAGTCGGCTGCCTATGTCGATCCGAGAACAGTTGCTGGCATTGCTCGAGGAGACGGCTGATGATCGGGTGACCCGTTTTGTGTGGCTGCGCCAGTTCGAGCCTGGCTCGAACTCTTCGTCGGCCAACCGGCTGCTCGACCGGCTCGAATATCTGCAACGCGTCGATCTCCCCGAGGATCTGCTTGCCGGCGTTCCTGCCCATCGGGTGACTCGTCTGCGCAGGCAGGGTGAACGGTATTATGCCGACGGCATGCGCGATCTCCCGGAGGACAGGCGGCTTGCGATCTTGGCTGTTTGCGTCTCGGAATGGCAGGCGATGTTGGCCGACGCAGTGGTCGAAACCCACGACCGGATCGTCGGCCGTCTCTACCGTGCTTCGGAGCGTATTTGCCATGCAAAGGTCGCAGACGAAGCGGGGGTGGTGCGTGACACCCTGAAATCCTTCGCCGAGATCGGGGGCGCCCTGGTCGATGCACAGGATGATGGCCAGCCGCTGGGCGATGTCATCGCGAGTGGGTCAGGGTGGGACGGCTTAAAAACCCTTGTTGCAATGGCAACCAGGCTGACCGCCACCATGGCCGACGATCCGCTCAATCATGTGCTCGACGGTTATCACCGCTTCCGCCGATACGCTCCACGCATGTTGCGCCTGCTCGATCTGCGAGCTGCGCCCGTTGCACTGCCGCTTCTGGAAGCGGTGACGGCCCTTCGTACCGGTTTGAACGATGCCGCGATGACCAGCTTCTTGCGGCCCAGCTCGAAATGGCATCGCCACCTTCGGGCCCAGAGGGCTGGCGACGCTCGCCTATGGGAGATCGCGGTGCTGTTCCATCTGCGCGATGCGTTCCGCTCCGGAGATGTCTGGCTTACTAGGTCCCGGCGCTATGGCGATCTGAAACACGCACTCGTTCCGGCACAAGCCATCGCGGAAGGCGGTCGTCTCGCTGTGCCATTGCGGCCGGAGGAATGGCTGGCAGACCGGCAAGCTCGCCTCGACATGCGGTTGCGCGAGCTTGGCCGTGCCGCTCGCGCAGGCACGATCCCGGGCGGGTCGATTGAAAACGGCGTTCTGCATATCGAGAAACTCGAAGCCGCCGCGCCGACAGGCGCCGAAGATCTGGTGCTCGATCTCTACAAGCAGATCCCGCCCACGCGCATCACCGATCTCCTGCTGGAGGTGGATGCGGCGACCGGCTTCACCGAAGCGTTCACCCATCTGCGCACAGGAGCACCCTGCGCTGACCGGATCGGGCTAATGAACGTTATCTTGGCGGAAGGGATCAACCTCGGCTTGCGCAAAATGGCGGATGCGACAAACACCCACACCTTCTGGGAATTGATCCGCATTGGACGGTGGCATGTCGAGGGCGAAGCCTATGACCGGGCGCTGGCCATGGTGGTCGAGGCACAGGCAGCGTTACCCATGGCCCGGTTCTGGGGCATGGGCACGTCGGCTTCGAGCGACGGACAGTTCTTCGTCGCTACAGAGCAAGGTGAGGCCATGAACCTGGTCAACGCGAAATATGGCAATACCCCGGGCCTGAAAGCCTATAGCCACGTCTCCGACCAATATGCGCCGTTCGCAACCCAGGTGATTCCTGCAACGGCAAGCGAAGCGCCTTACATCCTCGATGGCCTGCTGATGAACGATGCTGGACGCCATATCCGCGAGCAGTTCACCGACACGGGCGGCTTCACCGATCACGTCTTTGCCGCATGTGCCATTCTCGGCTACCGGTTCGCTCCGCGCATCCGCGACCTGCCATCCAAACGGCTCTACGCGTTCAATCCGTCGGCCGCCCCGGCGCACCTGCGAGCGTTGATCGGCGGAAAGGTCAACCAAGCCATGATCGAGCGCAATTGGCCCGACATCCTGCGCATCGCCGCCACCATTGCTGCCGGGACCGTCGCGCCAAGCCAGATTCTGCGGAAACTCGCCTCCTATCCGCGGCAGAACGAGCTCGCGACAGCCCTGCGGGAAGTCGGTCGCGTCGAGCGCACCCTGTTCATGATCGACTGGATTCTGGATGCCGAACTCCAACGGCGTGCCCAGATCGGGCTCAACAAAGGCGAAGCTCATCATGCGCTGAAGCGGGCAATCAGCTTCCACCGCCGCGGTGAAATCCGCGACCGTTCCGCCGAAGGCCAGCATTACCGCATCGCCGGCATGAATCTGCTCGCCGCCATCATCATCTTCTGGAACACCATGAAGCTCGGCGAGGTCGTTGCAAACCAGAAACGCGATGGAAAGCTGCTATCGCCCGATCTCTTGGCCCATGTTTCGCCGCTCGGATGGGAACACATCAATCTCACCGGAGAATATCGCTGGCCAAAGCCTTAGCGTAGGATTCCGCCCCCTCCCGCAAACGACCCCAAGATGTTCATGGTCTCCCCGATCACTGCCCGGAAATGGGCAGGCCGCTACCGGGAAGAGGGTGAGTTTGGGATGCAGGATCGCTCCAGCAAGCCGCACCGGATCCCAGGCAGGACGCCCGAGCATGTCAAGAAGAAGATCATCAACCTGCGCTGGCGGCTTCGACTGGGGCCAGCCCAGATCGCTGCGCGACTTGGTCTCTCGACGTCGACTGTTCACGCGGTCCTCGTCCGTTGCCGCGTGAACCGCCTCTCGCATATCGATCGTGTCACTGGCGAGCCATTGCGGCGATATGAGCATCCTCATCCGGGATCGTTGATTCATGTCGATGTCACGAAGTTCGGCAACATCCCCGACGGCGGTGGACATCGTTACGTAGGTCGGCAGCAAGGCGCACGGAACAAGCTCGCGACTCCGGGATTACCACGAGGAAAAGATCACAAGCCGCGCACCGGGACGGCGTTCGTTCACACAGTCATCGACGACCACTCCCGCGTCGCATACGCAGAAATCTGGTCGGATGAGCAGGCGAGCACAGCGGTGGGAGTTCTCGAACGCGCCGTGGCCTGGTTCGCCGAACGAGGCGTGACCGTCGAGCGAGTCCTATCCGACAACGGGTCGGCATACAGATCCCACGCATGGAGGGACTTCTGCGCTCGGCTCGGCATCCGACACAAGCGGACACGCCCCTACCGGCCGCAGACGAACGGGAAGATCGAGCGATTCCACCGCACGCTCGGGGACGGCTGGGCCTATGCCAGGTTTTACGGTTCAGAGGCCGAACGACGCCTGGCGCTGCCCGGCTGGCTCCACTTCTACAACCACCACCGACACCACTCTGCGATTGGCGGCGTACCCTTCGACCGACTCAACAACGTCCCTGGACATCACAGCTAGATATATGCTTCCGGAGCATATACTTTCCGGAAACCTACAGGTCAATCCGTGAAAATCCGCGATTCCGGACACACTTTTTGACCCTTAACCCGATTTTTGCGTTGCGATGGTCGGGGGACTGGGTCCGGAACCCGCACCCCTAGGGCAGGCTCAGGTGGGGGATGTGTCACTTGAAACCGACCCCCAGGGGTTGAGACCCCGGAATTGATCTATCCACACGAAATGTCCCTTAAGCCGGCGTGGCGCTTGTAGTGATTCCGAAATGCAACCTCTAGAAGGCTTAAAAACAACGAGTAAGCTGGCGATTTGTGTTGTTTGAGCGTTTCGGGTTAATCTTTTCAAGGCTTCAACGAGAGCACAGCGGAGATAATCCGTGACTCAAAGAGGCTGTGCCCCCTTAGCTCAGTCGGCAGAGCGTTTCCATGGTAAGGAAAAGGTCGACAGTTCGATTCTGTCAGGGGGCTCCATTCATGTTTCCAGACATGTCTGGGAAGTGAATATGGCGGTGTAGCTCAGTGGTAGAGCAAGCGACTCATAATCGCTGTGTCGCGAGTTCAATTCTCGCCATCGCTACCGGGAAAGAAAAGCGCCCGCCCCGTGGGCGCTTTTTTACTACCGACTCCCAGCCTTACACGGCAGGTGGTTTCCATGAAGGATCACCGTTCTGGTAGGGTTGTGCGTTGTCCCAAAAAGGACACGCAAAGGGGCGTGGCGCAATTGGTAGCGCAACGGTCTCCAAAACCGTAGGTTGCAGGTTCGAGTCCTGTCGCCCCTGCCACATCACTTCCAAGGAGGATCTCGCCGTGAGCGATGAAAAGCAGCCGAGCACCGGGGCCGCACGCCCAACCGGCAAGCGTCAGCTCTCTGGCGCAGCAACCACCTCTACTGAGTCCTACAACGACAAGCGCGTCGTGCGTGTCGAGGATAAGAAGGAAGAATCTGCTGGCGGCTCTGTGGCGTCCTTCCCGGGCGAGGTCGCTTCTGAAATCAAGAAGGTTGTCTGGCCTACCGGTAAGGAAATGGTCCAGTACGTTCTCGTGACCTTCGCCTTCCTCATTATTCTCACCGCGTTGGTGTGGGGCGTGGACACGCTTACCGGCCTCGGAGTTGAAGCAGTCCTCGCGCCTTAGTAGAATCACCTACATACTTTCATCCCGCCGAATCCCACCTGGGGAACGGCGGGATACTTTTTGCCCTAGCCACGCCGAGTACCCTGGTGGTGACTAGACGGATTAACACGAAGATGGAGCAGACAATGAGCGACGAAACCACCGGCACTTCCCTTGAGCAGGCCATGATCGACAACGTCCAGGACCAAGCCTCCGAGGCTGTGGAAGCAGCCGAGGTTAATGCTGAGGAAACCGCTGATGCTGTAGCTACCTCCGAGGCCGCTGGCGCCTCTGAGGGTACTGACGCTGCTGCTGAGGAGCCGCAGGAACAGCAGGATGAGCTGTCCCCTGAGGAGAAGGAAGCCGCCGAGAAGGAGGCTGCGGCGAAGGCAGCGGAGGCCGCGCTGGGAGGCAGCGGTGAGGGCGAGGAGACGTCGGAAAGCGCATCTGCGGATACCGCCGCAGCAGATGCTGAGTACAAGACCCGCCTGCGTGCCTTTACCCGCGAGCTGAAGAAGCAGCCGGGCCAGTGGTACATCATTCAGTGCTACTCCGGCTACGAAAACAAGGTGAAGACCAACCTGGACATGCGTGCCCAGACCCTCGAGGTAGAGGACTCCATCTTCGACGTCGTCGTGCCAGTCGAGCAGGTGATTGAAAAGAAGGACGGCAAGAAGAAGGTTGTGAAGCGTAAGCTGCTGCCGGGTTACGTGCTTGTGCGCATGGAGCTTAACGACGCCGCGTGGTCCGTCGTCCGCGATACCCCGGGCGTAACCTCCTTCGTGGGCAACGAAGGCAATGCTACTCCGGTGAAGATCCGCGATGTGGCCAAGTTCCTCATGCCGAACGATGCCACCGTGGATCCCGAGAGCTCGGCTGCTGATTCCGAAGGCGAGCAGGTCGTCGCTATGCCGGAGAAGGAGGCCGCTAAGGCGTACGCCCACGACTTCGAGGTGGGCGAGGCAGTCACCATCCTGTCTGGTCCGCTGGCGTCGGTGTCCGCCACTATTTCAGAAATCGACCCGGAAACCGGCAAGATGCAGGGCTTGGTGTCCATCTTTGGCCGCGAGACCCCGGTGGAGCTGTCCCCGACGGAGATCGAGCGCATCTCCTAAAAAGCGATTTTGTGCTGGGCGCACGGTGTTCTAAACTTGAACGCCGTGCGCTTTTGCGCATGTACATACGTTCATCCTCCGGTGGCCCACGCTGCGTGGGCATCCGGACGGGGTGCTGTTATTCATCGTGGCGGCACCTCGGTACCACGAGGAAAGAGGTAATTCGATGGCTCCCAAGAAGAAGGTTACCGGCCTGATCAAGCTCCAGATCGAGGCAGGCGCTGCTAACCCGGCTCCGCCGGTTGGTCCGGCACTCGGTGCCCACGGCGTCAACATCATGGAGTTCTGCAAGGCCTACAACGCTGCGACCGAGTCCCAGCGCGGCAACGTCGTGCCGGTGGAAATCACCGTCTACGAGGACCGTTCCTTCGACTTCAAGCTGAAGACCCCGCCGGCAGCGAAGCTCCTGCTCAAGGCTGCGGGCATCAAGAAGGGCTCCGGCGTTCCGCACACCGACAAGGTCGGCTCCGTGACCTGGGATCAGTGCAAGGAGATTGCACAGACCAAGTTCGAGGACCTCAACGCTCGTGACATCGACAACGGCGCCCGCATCATCGCTGGTACCGCTCGCTCCATGGGCATCACCGTTGACGGCATCCCGGCTAAGTAAATATCGCTTTTAATGCGCACTACGTCCCCGTAGTGCGCGTGGTAGGGCCAGCTACGGCCCGCTTCGACCACATCAATCCAAGAAAAGGAATTGCATCATATGAGCACCAAGTCCAAGGCATACAAGGCTGCCGCTGAGCTGGTAGACCGCTCCCGCCTCTACCGCCCGATCGAGGCCGCCAAGCTGGCCAAGGAGACCGCCTCCAAGAACTTCGACGCCACCGTAGACGTTGTCTTCCGTCTCGGCGTTGACCCGCGTAAGGCTGACCAGCTGGTTCGCGGTACCGTTTCCCTGCCGAACGGCACCGGTAAGGACGTCCGCGTCGCCGTCTTCGCTGAGGGCGACAAGGCTGAGGAAGCTAAGGCTGCTGGCGCCGACATCGTTGGTACCGACGAGCTGATCACCGCCATCAACGAGGGCAACATCGATTTCGACGTTGCTATCGCTACCCCGGACCAGATGGCCAAGGTTGGCCGCGTTGCCCGCGTCTTGGGCCCGCGTGGTCTCATGCCGAACCCGAAGACCGGCACCGTCACCGCTGACGTGACCAAGGCTGTTGCTGACGTCAAGGGCGGTAAGATCTCGTTCCGCGTGGACAAGGCTTCCAACCTGCACGCCATCATCGGTAAGGCTTCCTTCGACGCTGAGAAGCTGGCTGAGAACTACGGCGCGCTGTACGACGAGATCCTCCGTCTCAAGCCGGCCTCCGCCAAGGGCATCTACGCCAAGAAGATCACCATCTCCACCACTTCCGGTCCGGGCATCCCGGTCGACGCTTCCGTGGAGAAGAACTACACCGAGTAAATCGGTCTGGCGCATCGCGCTAATTGACAAAGGGCTTCGAGGTTTACCCTCGGAGCCCTTTTCCTTTGCCCAGCCAGTCCCGTGGAGATAGCGGCTGCGATCTCTAGGCGTCGATATCGTCCGGCGCCCAGCCCCGGCCGTCTGCGTCCAGGTAGACATTGCGTGCTAACGGAATCTGGTGAGAGGCAGATTCCAAAATATGCATGAAGTAACCGGCGGTGTTAGGGATAGCGAGGGTATCGCCCACCGCAATGCCCTTGGGGAAATCGAGCTCGCGGCGCAAGATGACTTCATCTTCGATGCAATAGGCCCCCACCACGAACCCGGTGCGCGGTTCCCGGCCCACCGCACCGAGGTCTCCGGCAGTGGGTACGAGGAGCGGGTCGAGCAAGATATCATCCGCCGCGGTACGGCACTGGGTGCGGTTCATGGCGGCGCCGATGAGGGGCAGGCCGTCGGAGCGCTCTTTGAGGAAGCTGACCTCAGCGAGAATGATGCCGCAGCCATCGAGCAGGCTGCGTCCCGGCTCCAAGTGAAGAGAAATTTTTCGCTCGCCCAAGGCGCGGCCGGCAGGGCCAAACCCGGCCACCTCACCAGAAAGGAGTTGGTCTAACCACTGGCCGCGGGTGGGTGTCTGCCAGAAGGGGTAGGTATTTGAGAGCGGGTCGGACTTCCAGGTGAACGGCTCACCGGTGCCGGCGCGCTGGGCTGCGATGCGCTCCTGGTAATACTCCCATTGCCCGCGGGATTCGAGGTAGCTCATGGGAACACCGCCGCCGATATCGATGAAGGAAGCAGGCTGGCCGGCCGCGCGGAGGTGCTCGATGAGGGCGATGGCCTCCGCGAGCGCGGTGCGGCGGTCCGATTCGCTATAGCCATGCAGGTGTACGTGGACGCCGTCAGCGTGGATGGTTTCGGGCCAGGCATGGCTTTGCCATGCGTGGAGGAGTTCGCCGAAGCGCGTCGGTGGGAGATTCTCCGGGTTGGGGGCAAGGCGGGGCGCGACGTGGGCGGTTACTCCGAGTTCCCCGGCCAGGACAGCGATGTGCTCGGCTTCCGGACGCGAGTCACAAGAAATGGTCACCCCGCGCTCGATGGCCAGGTGCAGCAGCGCATCGGTTTTGATGGCCGCACTGAGGATGATCCGCTTTGGTGAGACGCCACGGTTGAGCACTTGGCGCAGCTCATTTTCACTGGCAACGTCAACGCCCAGGCCAGCCTCGCGGGCAGCATCGACGAAGCACAAAGCTTTATTGGCCTTGCGGGCGAAGAATACCTGGGTATCCACGCCGTGGGAGGCGCCGGCGTCGAGAAGCTCCTGCGCATTGCGGTGCAGCGGCGCGGGGTTGAGCATGTTAACCGGGGAACCATACTCGGAGGTGAGGCGGGAAACTTGTGCTGGGTCGCCCACTAGTTCTGTCATCCACTCTTCCCACCGCGCGCGCAGTGGGACGGTGCCATGAACGGGCAAGGGGGTGGTGTGGTTGGTCATGGGTTTCCTACTTTCTCTGCCCAGCGGGGGATGTCATCGTGCACGGAACGGTTCAACGAGTCATGGCCGGGAAGCTCAAGCTCATTCATGCGGCCGATTTCCACGACGCCGGGGACATCGTGGAAAGGGGAGGGGGTGGCTTGGGGAGCTACGGTGGCATCGATAAGCAGGTCAATGTCACCTTGTGTGCGCCAAAGGTCAATTTGGTCCGGGGCGGCGAGGTAGCGGGTATCTACCACGCCTGTGCGGATGAGCTCGAGCAGGCGCCGCGCGGTGACTGGGGGTGGGCCAAACGCCACGCGCTCGAGGGTGCGCGAGAGCTCACGGAAGCCGGGCATGGGGCCATGAGCCTTGTGCCAGTCCACGCATTCTTGAAAGAGCCCCCGAAACGCCGCACCCACAGCCGCCGCCGGGGTAAGGGGCCCTGTGCCCTCAGCGACTCGGAGGGAGGCGTCCAGTTCTGCGACGGCATCACCGGAAAAATCGTGGCCGTCGAGCACTGCAGCGAGGTCCCCGGTGGAAAACTCACCCATCGATCCGGCGGCTGCCAGGAGGATGTCGCGCAATTCATCGGCATTGTGCACGCCGGCACAGGCGCGCCTTACATGGGCCGGGATCTCGGGCTGCGGCGTGCCCGGCGCGGGTTTGACCTCCATAAAACGCCCGCTGCGGCTTACTGGGAAGATGACCTCGGAGGTATCGCCGTACAGCAGGCAAACATCGATGAAGCTCAAGGCAGCACCGCGCACCCCAATCCGTCGCGGGGCACTGGGCAAATCGGCGCCGAAGTAGAGTCCGGTGACCGGAACGCGGGAAGGCTCGTGGACTAAGGCACCGGGGTGGAGGTGATCGTGGCCGGTGCAGACGAGGACTTCGTCGAAGGGCGAGCCATCGACGATGAACCCGCCGTCAGCGGCAGACACCGAACTCACACACTGGGGTAGGTGTCGAATGCGCACGTGCTGCGGGGCGCGGTGCAGGGCAGCAGCCCACGTATCGGCCAAGAATTGCCCCACCTGCGCGCGCGGCGGGAAGGCATCGGTGGTGGATTCCCCGCGGCGGGTACGCCAAGCGTTGAAGCTATCGTGTGCGGTGGTGACGATGGCGCAATTGACGTTAAGGCGCCACTGCGGCGGCTGCTGCGGGCGATACACCGCGCCGGCGCCGGCGGGGTAGGGATCAAAGACGGTGATATCCACGGGGATGCCGGCGCGCCCGATGAGCTCTTCTACGGCCCACAGCCCGCGTGGGCCGCCGCCGATGATGGCGATGCGGCGGGAAGGTTCCTGCGAGCTCACTCTGAATCCTCTTCGACGCGCGCGGCGAGCTCGGGAGGAGAGATATCGAAATGCTCGCAGACCCAGGAATCGTTGTAGATGGTATCGAGGTAAGGCTGGCCACCGTCGTGGAGTACAGCCACGACCTCCGCACCGGCCGGAAGGGTAGGCGCGAGACGCTGGAATGCTGCGATGACCGCGCCGCCGGAGGCCCCGGGCAGAAGGCCTTCGGCCTGGGCGAGGCGACGGGCTGCCACAATGGCATCCAGATCGGGCACACGCTCGACTGAGGACGGCGAGAATTTGGTGGATAGATCGGTGACAATGCCAGCGCCATAGCCCGGCAGCATGCGGGTGCCGCGCTGGCCCCCAAACAGCACGGAGCCTTCGGCATCGACACCGATGGTCTCCGTATCAGCACCAAGCTCAGTGAGCTTGCGGACGCAGCCGCCGAGAGTGCCGGTGGTGCTCATAGCGACGAGCAAGTGGGTGGGCGCCTGTCCGAGCTGGTACATGATTTCCGTCATCGTGCCTTCGGCGTGGGCGTAAAAGGCGGCCTCGTTGGAGTACTGGTTGAGATTGAAAGAATCGGGGATCTCTTCTAGAAGCTCGGCCACGCGGGTGCGGCGAGCGGTGAGCCAATCGCCGGTTTCCGGGTCCGGGTGATCCAGTAATTCTACGTGGGCGCCGTAGGCCCGCATCGTGGCCACGGTGGAGGAATTGACGCGAGGATCGACCACGCAGTGGAATTTCATACCCGCAAGTGGGGCCTGGCGGGCCAGCGCCATGCCAAGGTTGCCCGAGGAAGACTCCACCAGGGTGGATCCGGGGCCTATGTCGCCGGCGCCAAGCGCGGCTTGGATGAGTGCGCGTGCGGTGCGGTCCTTGGCGGATCCGCCCAGGTTGAATTGCTCTAGCTTGAGGTAGAGGTGTACATCGGTACGGGGATTAATGGCATCCACGCGCATCAGCGGGGTATGGCCAATAGGTGGTTCGGCTTGAGAATGAATCCGTGGGCTCATCATTAGTCCCATGGTAGACCTCTACCTGCGGCTTTTGTTGCCGGCTTGTTCTTTGATCTATGCATAGGCATCGGGGGCAGCTTGGCGCGATTCCTTGCCGCAGCCGGCAACCCACTGCCAATGAAAGGGGTTGGAGGCGGCATCGGCATCCACCAAGGTGTCCCAAAACCATTCCTCGCATAGGCGTCAGTGAATGCCCAGGTTCATCGGGAGGAACGAGCCCATCACCATGCGCACGCGGTTGTGCGTATCAGTGCTAACGGAACTTTTCTCACTAACAGGCAATTGGCAGGTTGGTGGTATGGCATTACAAGGAACCTGCCGCATAATAATCTTGTGCGTTTGAGAGAGGCGCATGAGAGATAGAGAGAACACCCTGAGTCTTGCAGGGCGGGCGGCGTGAGAAACCGCCTGATAAACAAGACCCCTAGCAACGCGGGCCCCGGATTGTCCTGGGCCCGCGTTGTGCTGTGCGCTGCGTCCCCCACCCACCACGGCCTAAACGACAAAATGTGTTGTTTTACGGCGTGTCGAGTTAAACGACAGATTGTGTTGGTGGGGTTGGGGTTTAGTTGTAGGTGGCCTTTGCGTATTCCCATAGAGTGGTTGTAGGCAGTGTCAATGGCGCTGTCGTAGGTTGCTGGTCGGCCGTCCTCATGGCCGCTGGTAGCTTGTGTTTCCTGGTTGGCTAGGGTTTGTTGCTTTGGCGAGTGCGTCCTGGCCCCAGTTTTGCTGCCTGGCGATCTCTACAGGGTCGTCAGGCAACTGCGTGTGGAGGTAGAGCCACCAGCTCTCGCTCGGCAAGGATGGTCAGCAGTTGATGCGCGGTTGCGGCATCGATTGGGGTGGTAAGGAAATCATCCAGCACGAGCACATCCGAGGTGTGGAGTTCCTCGAGGAACTTCATCCGCTCAATGTCACCGTGTTTGAGCACTGTTAGGTGGTTGGCCAGGGTGTCGGTGCGGAAGAACTTGGCTGTGTAGTCCTTTCGGTCGGTAGGCGGCGTTGAGCAGTGCGAGTGCGAGGTAGGTTTTGCCGACGGAGGATTTGCCCAGGATGACAATGTTTTGCGCGCTTTGGCACCATGAAAGCGATGTTCATCGCCGCCTGGGAGGCGGCCTGCGACCGCATCGTCGCAACTCTGACGGCTGCCGTCGAGAACACTCCAGCAGAAGAACGTCTCCCTGTACTCGCCGCCAGCTACGACGACCTCGTCGCAGAAGACCGTGACCTGCTCACGATTCAGGTCCATGCCTGGGCTGCCGCCACCTCTGACGATGAGATCGCCGCCGCGACCAGAAACGGGGTCGAACGCCTACGCGCCTTGGCTATCGAACACCTCGACGTGAACCGTGACCAGGCGACCCGAATGATCTCGGTGATGGCGTTCTACAACATCAATGCCAGCATCAACCTAGACAACGCCGAAGAATGTTCAGTCGCTCACCTGCTCGGCGACGCCATGGAGTAACACCGTCTAGGCTCACCACGCGCTCTCGTAGTTCACCTCGGGCGCTCAGACCTCCTAAGGTGTGTTCCGGCGCAAGCTCACTGCGCCGAGCGCGATGAATGCCGCGCAGAATCCAGAAAGAATGGCGATATCAGTTACCAGATCGCCCTTGGGAAACGCAGACGGGGTAGGAGCTTTGCTTAACGCGAGCATCGCGTCGACGACGTAGCTGATCGGCATGGTGTGCGAGAGCAACTCGAGGGCATGTGGCATTTCTTCCCGGGGCACGATAACGCCACAGACCAGGAATTGGGGAACGATAGCAGCGGGGACGAATTGCATAACCTGGAACTCCGTAAGGGCAAAAGCAGACGCCAACAATCCTGCGGTGGTGCCGGTAAGAGCGCTGAGCAAAGCGACCACAACGAACGCAGCGAGTGATCCCTCGATATCCAAGTCGAGTAGCCGGGTGCAGACAACAACGGTGATCAGCGTTTGTGCGACCGCAACCAGGCTGAAGGTCAGCGTGTAACCACCGATGATGTCGATCCGGCGCACCGGCATTGTGAGCGCTCGTTCCAGTGTTCCGGAACTGCGCTCGCGAAGCGTGGTCACGGATGCGACAAGGAACATGACGAGGAACGGAAACACCCCGAGGACTGCGTGCGCGATGCGGTCAAATAATCCAGTGTTGCTCAAGATCCAATACAGCAAGGACATTAAGACAGCTGGCAACACGAAGATGAGTGCGAGAGTTCGTGGGTCCCGTCGCAACTGGTTGCCGACCCGCTTGGCCACTGCAAAACTTGCCCTCACTTGGTCATCGCCTCCACGAATGCCGCTTCAAGCGTCGCTGCACCGGTTTCGCGTTTGATGGTTTCCGGGTGCGTGTGGCTCACCTTGCCGTCGCGAATGAACAATACGTTGTCGCAGTGCTCGGCTTCATCCAGGATGTGGCTCGAGATAATCAGCGTGGTGCCCTTGTGGGCCAGCTCCTTGAACAGGTCCCACATCTGGGCTCGCAGGATGGGGTCGAGGCCGACCGTTGGCTCGTCGAGGACAACAAGTTCCGGATCTGGCAGTAGGGCGACCGCAAGACTTACGCGGCTGCGTTGACCACCGCTGAGCTTGCGCACCGGCTCGTCGATCTTGGCGGTCAGATCGAGCTGGTCGACCACTCCGTCGATTCGGTTGCGGCGAAGCCCGTAAATGTCTGCGACATAGCTAAGGTTCTCTCGCACGGAGAGTTCGTCGAACACGCTAGCTTGCTGGGTTGCGTACGTGACCTTGGTGCGCAGTTGGCGATGACCTGCGGGCAGTCCAAGCACGTGCACAGTGCCGTCGACACGAGCCTGCGTGCCAACGATCATGCGCATCAACGTGGTCTTGCCTGATCCTGAAGGGCCGACAAGCGCGCTTATCGAACCTCGAGGCAAGGTGAAGGAAACAGGCTGGAGGATTCGGGCTCGCGCGTTCCGCATAGCAACTGCGGGAGTATCCGGGTCTGGTTTCATAGTGACAGTGTCACCGTTCGCCAGCTAGTATTTCCAGCATGGTGAATAAACGCCGCGGTCGCCCGAGCGGACCATCGGAGCGTCGAGAACTCATTCTGCATGCAGCTAGGATGCAGTTTCTCCAGAATGGATATGCAGGCACGACGCTTCGAGCAATCGCAGCTGAAGCAGACGTGGATCACGCTTTGGTGAATTATTATTTTGGCAGCAAAGATGCGTTGTTTTGCGAAGCGGTGCTCGATGGGTTGAGCGCGTCCGCGATATTGCGCTCAGTAAGTTCGGTCCCGGAACTCCCGCCTGGCCAGTTCCCTCAACTGCTTGCCCGCACGTTCGTTGCCTATTGCGAGTCGTCTCCCTTTCAAGAGCGAGTACTGCCAGCGTTTCGATACGCAATGAAAGACGACGACACCAGGGCAATCGTATCCGGTTACTTCGAGCGTGAAATTCTTGCCGGTGCCGAAGAACTCCTTCTCCGATTACGGGCACAGCATCCGGGCCACCCTCGGCTGAGCACCGCCGACGCGGTAGTGCAGAACTCGATTGTCCTGCTGGGGGCTCTGGTGTCGCGTTATGTGCTGCAGGTGCAGCCCCACGCGTCAATTTCACCCGATCAATTCGCTTCAGTTCTGGCACGCCTGATTCGAGTGTCGCTCCTGTGATTGCCCTGGGGCGGCAGCGAAACTCTCGCCCACAGGCTCCGGATCACTGGTTCTTTTCGGGATCCGCGGAACCAGAAGAGCCGTCGGTGTCGTAGCTTGCTTTAGGACGAGCCCAGTCGTTGGAACCGTTTTCCTGCTGGCTCGATTGGTTCCAGCTGGTCGAGCCTGAGCCGGACGGCTGCTGGTTTCAGCCGCCGGCGTTCTGCTGGCTCGGCTGTTGCCACGAGTTCGAAGACTGCTGCGGAGCAGCGGGGTTGAAGGGGGCTTGGTTCACGGGCGCCCCGGCTGCACCGTTTTGACCCTGGTTGGCAGCTGCCGATGCACGAGCTTTGTTCACCTGTGCGTCGAGCTTGTCTTTGCCACAGCCCGGCTAATGATTCACTGCTCAATCCCGCGAGTTGGGCTTCGGTAGTGATCCCTGAAGCTTCGAGCGCCTCGCGGGCTTTTTGGACTGTGGTGTGCGAACACCCCACGGTGGTACGGTTTTGGCGGACGGACCAACCTTTGAGCACAAGGTCCATCACCGCCCGGTAGTCAGTCACAACTGGACTCCTCTGGCAATGCCGCGCGCCCTGTAGTCGCGCGGTCACCTGCCTCGTCCCCCAAGGCGTTACTGGATACTCACCATCGCGTTACTCGAAACCCACCACGGTGTTACTAGATAAACCCGCGCAACACCCGAGGCTGGGTTATCCCTCCGGATAAGTGAAATCATCCTAATACCAGCACGCCAGGCCGGCTAACCAGACAACCTCACCAACACATCCTGTCGTTTAGGCCCCCACCACCGCAGCTAGGTGATTAAGGATCAAAATGTGTGTCTTAGTCCGTAGCTTAAGGGGTGAAGCTTGGGGTGCAGGCGAAGACGGGGGCTAGGGGACCAAACTAAAGACACCATTTGGGGCGCTGAATCAAGAAAAGTCCAGGTAAAAGCATACAAGGTTTGGCATAAGGTGCCAATGCTTTGGTCCTTCTTCTTCCTTCCAAGTAGCACCGGCTCCGTAGCGTCCTTCATGTCACTGAAGCATACGGGTCCACCTTAAAGTGGAACGATTGCTTTCCTGTTGTGACGCGTGCAGAGGGGGTTAAGGCCGCGGCTTTCCTTGAATCCAGTAGACGGACCAGATGACGTCCTCGCGCGGCACACCCCAGTCGTGCACAGCTATGGCGCGCACTGCTTTGGCGAGGTCCCCTTCGCCGGATACCCATACCGAATCGGGTGCAGTATCCGGGGTGAAACGAGAATCAAGGAGCTGTCTGGCGCGCGCAATGTGCTCCTCGTGCGGAGCGGAAATCATAGTGAGCGAGCGAACCTTGCCGCTCCACGTTTCCTCAAATCCATCCTCAATTTCGTCGTCGCTTGCGATCAGAGCAACGACGTCGACGCCGCCCAAGGCGTCCGGTGAGAAAGCTTCGTAATGTTCCAGGATGTGCCACAGCGCCGGAAGAGCGGAGGCGTCTGCGAGTAACAGTTGTGATTTCCTAGGTTCTTGCCACCGTGCTTGTCCCGTGTATATTCCTGCGGTATCCCCAGGTTGTGCCTTGCGGATCCAGCGTGAGCCCGGGCCATTATCGCCGTGAGTCACCACGTCGACATCGATGGTGCACGCTTTCTGGTTGAGCTTGCGAATTGTGTACCAGCGCAATGCTGGGCGAATGTCGTCGGGCAATCGGGTGACGGTGGCGCGAACATTGGCATCGTCGACCGGGAAGGGTGAAAATTCCTGCTTGTCTTGGGGCATGAGGAGCCCAAAATACTCGTCAGGCCCGGCTAAGAGGTAGTCACCAAAAGCCGGCGAGTGAAAAGTTAAACGGTGCAGCCGCGGCTTGAGGCGGGTGTTCCCGGTGAGGGTGACGGGCAATAGGCGGTGATGCGTCAAGGGAAGCGTTCCTAGGTGGGAGGGAAATTTGTCACCATTATAGAGAAGAAGTTAGGCTAGCCTCAAATAAGTTAGGGGCCCGTTAATGTGCGTGCTCCTTCCCTGTGAAGGAAAGGTTTAATCCATGGTTGCTATCAACCGGCGCGCGAAAACCGTGCTCGCTATTGTCTCAGCGGCAGCGATTGCTTTAGCGGGGTGCTCGCGCGGAAGCGGCGATGAAAGCACGGGAGCGGACAGCGCTGGCGAGGTGCGGGTTGCGAGCCTGGGGCTGGGCGACGCCGATACCGTGCTTGCGCTTGGCATTACTCCCGTTGCTGTGGCGCCGTGGGGTGCGCAAGGTGACGGTGATGGCTCCGGCGTTGGCCCCTGGGCGAAGGAACTTTTGGGTGATGCCCAGCCCGAGGTGATTTATAACACCGCTTCCGGTTTCACGGCAGAGGTTCTTGAACAGGTCACGGCCTCGGATCCCACACAGATCATCGCCGTGAACCAAGCTGTGGATCAGGAGGCGAAGAAATCCCTCGAGGATATCGCCCCGCTGACCGTGAAGCCCGAAGGTTTCGAAGACTGGCAGATTCCCTGGGAGGAGCAAGTTAAGACCATCGCCGCTGCCGTCGATAAGGAAGAGGAGGGGGAGAAGCTTATTGACCAAGCGGAGGACGCCTTAGAGCAGTTCAAGAACTCTCACCCGGAGCTGCAGGGCAAACGAGCAGCCATCGTCATGCCCTATGAAGGGAAGCTGGGCCTCTACACAGCAGAGGACGGCCGCGGCCAGTTCATCGAATCTCTCGGCTTTGACATTCCGCAGGAACTGCAGGGTGATGGCTCCAGCTTTTTCGTGGACTATGCCCCGGAAAACTACTCCCAGCTCAACAACGTGGACTACCTGTTCGTCTTGGATTACAACGGTGCGGCCGATGAACTCAAGAAGGATTCCACGTTCCAGGGCCTGGACGTGGTCAAGGATGGCCGTGTTCGCTACCTGGACACGGACACCGGCAATGCGATGAGCATGCCAAATCCGCTGACGATCCCGTGGGCCGTCAACAAGTTCGAAGAGAAGCTCTAAGTGCTCGCACTACCGAGGAAGGCTGACGCTATCCACGGTGCTGCGGGCACACACCACGGCGACAAGGCAGCCACACTGGACTCGCGGGGGAGGAGCCGCGCGCGGCTGACCACGGCACTCGTTATTGCGACCCTTCTCCTTTTCCTGTGCTCGCTAGTAGTGGGGTCCAGGACTATCCCGTTGCCTGATCTGTTCTCTGTACTTCTTCACGGGGGCGAAGCAGACATCGAGAATATCGTGTGGGATTTGCGTATCCCCCGCACGTTCGTGGCCTACTTCGCGGGTGCTGCCATTGCGGTATCGGGTGTTATCGCTCAGTCCTGGACTAGGAACCCCCTGGCCGATCCGGGCTTCATCGGTATCACTGCGGGAGCCTCGTTCCTGGTTGCCCTCGGGACAACACTAGGAATCGCCACTTCAACCGGAGCGCGGACCGTGCTCGCTCTCTTAGGTGCCGGATTGGCCACTGCATTGGTGTTGGGTGTGTCCCGGCGGTTTCAGGATCCCCTGACGCTGGTCTTGGTGGGTGCGGGAGTCGCCGCTGCCTTGAGCTCTGGCGCCATGTTGATCGGCCTATATTCCACGGATGTTCTCGACAGCATGCGTCGGTGGACCATCGGCTCCACGTTTGGGCGCGGCCCAGAGGATGTCGCCATCGCAGGTGCCGGATTGCTCATCGGATTTATCATCGCCGCACGTGTCGCGAGACCGCTCGATCTTTTGGCAATGGGGGAGGAATCCTCGGTTGCTTTAGGCGGTTCTCCCACGCTGGCGCGGCGCGGCGCTGCCTTGAGCATCGTTGTCCTAGCGGGATGCGCTACCGCGGCGACGGGGCCCATTGCCTTCGTCGGATTCGCCATCCCCCATCTGCTGCGCCGGTTCACAGGGCCAGAAGTTACCGCGATGATTGCACCGGCCGCATTGCTCGGTGGTTGCTCCGTACTCGCTGCAGATATTCTGGGCCGCCTCATCGCAGGCCCCTCTGAGCTGGAGATGTCCATCGTCTTGGCCTTCGTGGGTGCACCATTTCTCATCTGGGCCGTACACCGCGGGGAGCACACGCTATGAGGGGGCGGGTGAAGGGGGACGTCGTCAAGCATCTGCGTTCCCAAGAACGGCAGCGCCGCACATGGTTATGGGCGGCGACCTGCTTCTTTATTCTGGTTGCAGCAACCTCCTATGTCCTCCTGCTGGGCCAAGGCCCCGTGGACTTGAGCCCGGGGCGGGTTCTGGAGATTCTCAACGGCGGGGGAAGCCGAAGCGAAATCCGCGTTGTCTGGGACCTGCGTATGCCGGTAGCGCTAGCGACCCTCATCGTGGGCGCCGCGCTCGGGCTGGCGGGCTCGTGGACGCAGTCTATGTCTCGCAATCCGCTGGCCTCGCCCGATATCCTTGGCGTGACTGGTGGCGCATCGGTCATGGTGGTCATCGGAACGGTACTCTCCCGGCCTGTGCTTGCCGAAGGGCTTTCCACGTTCTGGTGGCGGGCAGGCCTCGCGCTGCTGGGCGCGGTGCTAGCGGCTCTCCTGCTGGTGGCACTTGGAGGAATTGGTACAAGCAACCGCATCGTCATCGTCGGAATCGCGCTCTCGCTGCTGTTCCAAGCGCTGGTGGCATATTTATTGCGCGCCGCCGAGCTCCTTCGCGCGGCGCAATCGCAGCTGTGGCTGGCGGGAACCACGGGCTTTGTGCGGATGGATGTCATTGTCCCACTACTCGTGGGGCTGACTCCTTTCGTGCTCCTCGGCCTGTGGTGTGCCAAGGAGCTACCGCTCCTTGCGCATGATGATCTCTCGGCCCTTTCCCTCGGGGTTAACATCACACGAACACGCGCGCTGCTGTTGGTAGCAGCTACAGGCATCTGCGCGGTGACTGTATCCGTGGCCGGCCCCATTGGTTTCATCGCGCTTCTGGCCCCGCACGTGGGGCGCATTGTTGCCCGAACACCCACGCCGGTGCCCCTGGTCTCCTGCGCTGCCGGCGCCGCTTTGTTGAGTGTATGCGCTGTCATTGCTGGATTGCTGCCGATGGACGCTCCCGTAGGCGCTGTCTCCTCCATCATCGGAGGGGGCGCCCTGGTCATCTTGGTGTGGAACGCCGCACGACGGAGAGGATAAAAAGCTTGTGAAAGACAGAGAAATTACAGCTACCGGTATTCATGCCGGCTATAAGGACGGAGAAGACATCCTGTCCGGCGTTGACCTAGTGGCCCGCCCGGGTGAAATCACCACGCTCATTGGCCCCAATGGCTGCGGCAAGTCCACGCTGCTGAAGACCTTGTCTAAGATTCTTCGCCCGCGGCAGGGGCGCGTGCGCATCGGCGAGCTAGACGTGCACGCCATGAGCCCGAAAGAAGCAGCTGCCCACGTGGCGCTTCTTCCGCAGCAGCCGACGGCACCGGACGGGCTGCGGGTAGGCGAGCTCGTCGCGCGCGGCCGCTACCCGCACCTGAGCCGCGGGCGGGGACTGTCCGCGAAAGACCGCGACATCATCGCGCAGGCTTGCGTGGAGACGGGCATTACGGACTTCATCGACCGTGACATCGCGGCACTGTCGGGCGGCCAACGCCAGCGCGTGTGGCTAGCGCTTGCTTTGGCGCAGGACACGCCAGTGCTGCTTCTTGACGAACCCACCACCTTCCTCGACCCAGCCCACGCCATTAGCGTTTTAGAGCTTGTGCGCAAACAAGCCAATGCAGGGAAAACGGTCGTCGTCGTGTTGCACGATCTTATGTTGGCCGGTCAGTACTCTGACACCATGGTGGTCATGAACAACGGTGAGGTCATCGCGCAGGGAACTCCCCGCCAGGCGTTGACGAAAGAAGTGCTGGCGGCCGCGTATGGCATCGACGTGGAAATCTGGGATGACCCGCGAAGCGACGCCCCCGTCATCGTTCCGCGTGGAGTGCTCGGCACGCCAACAACCCCATAAAGAAACCCGAGTACAAAGCCCTCAGGGGAGCGATTTGGAGTTTGCCCAGCTCGGGTTGTAAAGTACCTAGCGAAGTTTGAACGGCCCATGGAGGTCGAGTCAAAGTTCACCGAAGACCGTCGGTCATCCGGATTTACGGATCGAAGGTTCCTCATCCACGAGGGCGGCCCACGCAGGAGACACTTTGCGAATTACCGCGGATTTCCGCGCGCGCCCTGTGCTCTTGCACGGGGCTCTTGTTGTTTCGGTCGCCATCTCCGGCGGCTGGGGCAGGAAGAGTCCCGGCGGAAAACACAATAAATGTTTCGAAAGGAGGCGAAGTAGAAAATGGCAAACCCGAAGAACACTGCAGACCTGGCAAAGCTAAAGGAGAAGCTCGATGGTGCTCACTCCATCGTGCTCACTGAGTACCGCGGCCTGACCGTGGGTCAGCTCCAGGAGCTGCGTAACAACCTCGGCTTTGACGTTGAGTACTCCGTCGCCAAGAACACCCTTTTCAAGATCGCTGCCAACGAAGCTGGCATCGAGGGTCTTGACGAGCACCTGACTGGCCCGACCGCTATTGCGTTCATCAAGGGCGAGGCAGTGGATGCTGCGAAGGTCATCACCAAGTTCGCTGATGACAACAAGGCACTCGTTATCAAGGGTGGCTACATGGACGGCAACGCACTGTCTGCCGACCAGGTTGAGGCCATCTCCAAGCTGGACAACCGCGAGACCACTCTCGCCAAGCTGGCTGGCGCCATGAAGGGTTCTATGGCAAAGGCTGCTGCCGTATTCAACGCTCCTGCTACCAAGATGGTCCGCACTGCTGCGGCCCTGCAGGACAAGAAGGCTGCGGAAGCTTAAGACGCCGATTAGCGGCGCACAATTACACACATAAATTCATCTGGCTGTCTAGGGCGGCCAGGAACACTGAGAAAGGATGCCAATCATGGCTAAGCTCACCAAGGACGAGCTCATTGAAGCTTTCAAGGAAATGACCCTCATCGAGCTCTCCGAGTTCGTTAAGGAATTCGAGGAGGTCTTCGACGTTGAGGCTGCTGCTCCGGTTGCTGCTGTTGCTGCTGGTGCCCCGGCTGCCGGCGGTGCTGCTGAGGAAGAGAAGACCGAGTTCGACGTCGTTCTGACCGACGCTGGCGCTAAGAAGATCGGCGTTATTAAGGCTGTCCGCGAAATCGTTTCCGGCCTGGGCCTGAAGGAAGCCAAGGAAATGGTTGAGGGTGCTCCGAAGGCTATCCTCGAGGGCGCTTCCAAGGACGACGCTGAGGCTGCTAAGGCTAAGCTCGAAGAGGCTGGCGCTTCCGTCGAGCTCAAGTAATTCACCTGAATTACTTCAGCTTTTCCGCGCGGCACACGTGCTGCGTACCCACAACCCCGTTCCGCACTGCGCGGAGCGGGGTTGTTCCCGTTTTGGTGGAAACTCCGGTTTTATGCCTCTAGTGTCATCTATTGACACTAGTATCAATAGATGACACTATGGGGATGTGCAATTTCGTCGGCGAAGTCTCGAGCGATTTCATCAAGATGGCGTTCCGCCGCGATATATCCCATCGGAGTTACGCTCAGTAGTACGACGCAAGTTGCTCATGATCGGGCGATCCGTAAGCGTCACGGACCTTCGGATACCTCCGGCAAATCGGTTGGAGAAGCTAAAAGGCGACCTAGAGGGCTACTACTCAATTCGCGTCAATTCGCAGTGGCGCATCATATTCAAATGGACGCACGAAGGAGCTGTTGACGTTGACTTTATCGACTACCACTGAAGCGCATACTCATATTGATGTGGTTCCCGTTCCGCATCCTGGGGAAATCCTTCTCCTAGAATTCCTCAAACCCTGTGGTATTACCCAGTATCGCCTGGCCAGTGACATTGGCACTACCCGTTCCCAAGTCTCCAAAATTACCCGCGGCGCGCTCGGTATCAGTGCCGATATGGCTTTGCGTTTGTCGGCCTACTTTGGGAACTCCGCGGAGTTCTGGCTCGGACTTCAAGAGGAATACGATCTCTGGAAAGCTCGCCAGACCACGGATGTCAGCGCCATCGTCCCGTGGAATGACAACAAAGAAGCTAATTCTCACTCACAGAAATAAATGAATCGTGTTCCTGAGTGTCTAGGGGGTCGTCCTCCTTCGCGTCTGCTTGCGCAAGGGCGCGATCGGCTCTGCGCGCAAAGATGAGGGCAGGTCCGATAGCAAGGAATCCGGCGAGCGCATTGGCCCACAATCCAGTGGTCAATGACCAGCGATGAGACAGCGCAGCCAGAGGGGTCGACCATACACTGGAGAGTGAGACGACGGTGCTCATTTGGATATTGGTGACTCGGCCAAATGTTTCTTCAGCCATAAGCCTGTGGAGTGCGGCATAGGTTACCGCGCCGGCGGCTGGGGCTGTAAGAACGGATAGTCCTAGCGGGATGATCATCAACAGGCTGGAGCTGAGCAGGGCGCCACAGGCGATTGACGCAGCAACCCAGACACACGTGCCTACCTGAAGGGCTGCGAAGGAGAACTTCTTCTGCAGCCAACCTGTCGACAAAGCACCCACAATCCCGATGAGGCCAATGGACGTGCGGGCCAGTCCCGTTACCCATCCAGGGTTACTCCCCTCCTCCAGTATGAGGACAGCCATGAACAGTGAGCCGTTAATTGCGCAGTTCGACAGTGTTTGCATGGCAATAAGCCCGCGAAGTAGGGGCGAGCGAGCGACAATGGCTAGGCCTTCCTTCGTCGTGCGTAGGAGCTTGTTCCCTGCCTTCTTTGCGGGGTCTAGGCTAGCCTTGATAAAGAGGAAGAAGACAATGGTGAGGAAATTTGCCAGGCCTACAAACACAAAGGGCAGTGCCAGATTGACTTCTAGAAGTGCGCCGCCCACGGTGGGGCCGATGAGTCCCGCAAATTGCAGGCGCGCTTGGATGAGCCCTTGTTTGGCGGCGAGTTGTTCTTCCTCAACCAGCTGGGGCAGGCAAGGGTCGGAGCAAGCTTGACCAATTCGGTAAAAGAGCATCATGCTCCCGAGAAGCATGCCGAAGAGGATGGGGGAGAAGCCTCCGGAGAGGATGAGGCCCGCTAACGCGAGGTTGAGTACCCCAGCCAGCGCGTTGGTCACAATGATGAGTGGCTTGCGGCGCCACATATCCGAAAGAGAGCCGCCAATGATGCCGCCTGCCAGTGCCGCAATTCCGGTGATGGTTCCATACAGACCGGCAAGGGTAAGACTATCGCTCAAACGTAGAGTGACCACCGGAATAGCAAGCCCGGCTCCTACCCCAGCTATCTGAGCCACAAGGTCTGACCACAGGAATAGTCTAAAATCACTTAGGTTGGTGCGATCGACTTTATTGGTATTCAATGTTCCTCCAAAAAGCGATCTCAGACGTCTCTAGGCCCTATTGCAATTAGCATGCCCCGGGGGAAAGATCACCAATCTAGTCCCGCATCATCAGCGATGATGTTCTCCCGAAAGAGAGAAGGCCGTAAAACCTCCCAATAATGTGATGCGCATTACTTGCGGTAATTCGAATTTACATGATCACTTTGGATCCAGGTATCCTACAAAAGTTTTAAGTTCTTGTTTCTGGAAGTGTGTGTTGAGCAAATGAATCGGTAGGATAAGCCACCATGCTGCCCAAGTCCCGCATCTTCTCCGTCCTCCTGCTCGGCCTCGGCGTTGCGCTGATTGCTGCTGGCCTGGCGGCGTCGAGCTTCTTGAGCTTTAGTCCACGGCTGCCGCTGGATATTGAGGACACCACGTGGACGATGCACGATGAGAACGCCGCTGCGCAGGCGCTGTCCGCGGAGGGCGTTTCGCAGTATGAGGGGCCGATGACCTATCAGCTCAACATGGACATTCAGGAGCCGGCGGACAAGGACACCGCAACACTTCGGGTGGGGGAGTCTGCCATCCGCGGGGGCACGGGCAACGTGGAGGATTTGAGCTTTGCCCGCGTGTGGGCCTATCCCGTCGATCGCCTTAGTGGTGAGGCCACGGGCTCGGCAGCACTTTCCCACACCATGGGCTCGCCCACGGCGGAGGTCCCAGTCGAAGGCTATTGGCTCAAGCTGCCAGCCGATGCCGAGCAGACCACCTATCCAGTGTTTGACCCGGTACTGCGCACAGCAGCGGACGCAGTGTTTGAGGAGTCCCTCGACATCGACGGCCGCACTGTCTACCGCTATCGCCAAGAGATCGAGCCCACCAACGTGGCTACTCTTTATGCAGGCAACACGACCACTACTTTGAGCAACGAGGATGGCTCCACCGAGCAGGGTTACCTCTTCCACGCCGCAACACGGGACCTCTTCGTGGACCAGGCCACTGGACTCGTCGTGGGCATGGACGTCGACGTGCGTGACTACTGGGCCGACCGCGAAGGTAACGAGCGCGAGATGCAGTTCGCCTTTACCGGCGCCACCGACGAGCAATCCCGAGCTGAGCTCCTCCAGCAGGCAGAGCGCTTCCCGCGCAGTGCGGTGGGGCAGTGGGTGCGCTGGGGCGGCGTCGGCAGTGGCGCGCTTCTGGTGTTGTTCGGGGCGCTGGGCGCTTTCCGACGTCCCGCACAGCGCCACTCCCGCTAACCTTCCGGACGCGCGAATCGGTGTAGCGACACGCCAGAAGTGCGTTTCGCCTTTACAAGGCTGCCATTATGCTATAGGCTATTTCGTTGCGCTGGAATCTGGATCTTTAGTGCACATTTAGCCTTTCGAGCGGTGATGGAAAAACCGACTTGACAAGGTGATTTTGTGCATTCTAAACCCAGCCATTCCACAGCAGACCGAATGCTAAATCTACCAGCGGTTTTGCACCTCACCGGCCAGGGTGGGGACGCAATCCGCCAGAGGTACTGGAAGGACCCATCTTGGCAGTCTCCCGCCAGACCAAGTCAGTGGCCAACATCCCTGGAGCCCCGAAGCGATACTCCTTCGCTAAAATCAGCGAACCCATCGCCGTCCCGGGCCTCCTCGATCTACAACTCGATTCTTACGCGTGGCTCATCGGTACCCCCGAATGGCGCGAACGCGAGCAGGCAGAGCGCGGCGATGATGCACGCGTGACGAGCGGCCTTGAGGATATCCTCGAGGAGCTTTCTCCGATCCAGGACTACTCGGGCAACATGTCCCTGTCCCTGTCGGAGCCTCGCTTCGAGCCGGTGAAGAACACCGTGGACGAGTGTAAAGAGAAGGACATCAACTACTCGGCGCCACTGTACGTCACCGCAGAATTCATTAACAACGATACCCAGGAGATTAAGTCCCAGACCGTCTTCATCGGTGACTTCCCGATGATGACCGATAAGGGCACCTTCATCGTGAACGGAACCGAGCGCGTTATTGTCTCGCAGCTCGTGCGTTCCCCGGGCGTCTACTTTGATCAGACCATCGACAAGTCCACTGAGCGCCCGCTGCACTCTGTGAAGGTCATTCCTTCCCGCGGTGCGTGGCTCGAGTTTGACGTCGACAAGCGCGACACCGTCGGCGTTCGTATTGACCGCAAGCGCCGCCAGCCGGTCACCGTGCTGCTCAAGGCGCTCGGCTGGAGCGAGGAGCAGATCAAGGAGCGCTTCGGCTTCTCCGAGCTCATGATGTCCACCCTCGAGTCCGATGGCGTGGCTAACACCGATGAGGCTCTCCTGGAGATCTACCGTAAGCAGCGCCCGGGCGAGCAGCCCACCCGTGACCTCGCGCAGGCCCTGCTGGACAACTCCTTCTTCCGCGCCAAGCGCTATGACTTGGCTAAGGTCGGCCGTTACAAGGTCAACCGAAAGCTGGGCCTGGGCGGCGACCACGAGGGCCTGATGACCCTGACTGAGGAAGACATCGCTGTCACCCTCGAGTATCTCGTGCGCCTGCATGCAGGCGAGCGTGAGATGAAGGCCCCGAACGGTGAGACCATCTCCATCCACACCGACGACATCGACCACTTTGGCAACCGCCGCCTGCGCACCGTGGGCGAGCTCATCCAAAACCAGGTCCGCGTGGGCCTGTCCCGCATGGAGCGTGTTGTCCGCGAGCGCATGACCACCCAGGACGCGGAGTCGATCACCCCGACCTCCCTGATCAACGTCCGTCCGGTCTCCGCTGCCATCCGCGAGTTCTTCGGTACCTCCCAGCTCTCGCAGTTCATGGACCAGAACAACTCCCTGTCCGGCTTGACCCACAAGCGCCGCCTGTCCGCGCTGGGCCCGGGCGGTCTGTCTCGTGAGCGCGCCGGCATTGAGGTGCGAGACGTTCACGCCTCGCACTACGGCCGCATGTGCCCGATTGAGACGCCTGAGGGTCCGAACATTGGTCTGATCGGCTCGCTGGCGTCCTACGCGCGCGTCAACGCCTTTGGCTTCATCGAGACCCCGTACCGCAAGGTCGTGGACGGTAAGGTCACCGACCAGGTTGAGTACCTCACCGCTGATGAAGAGGATCGCTTTGCCATTGCCCAGGCAGAGGTTGAAAAGGATGCCGACGGCACCCTGACCGGCGACCGTATCGAGGTCCGCCTCAAGGACGGTGACATCGGCGTGACCGACGCCGCGGGTGTGGACTACGTTGACGTTTCCCCGCGCCAGATGGTGTCCGTGGCAACCGCCATGATTCCGTTCCTCGAGCACGACGATGCTAACCGTGCCCTCATGGGCGCGAACATGCAGCGTCAGGCTGTGCCGCTGGTGCGTTCCGAGGCCCCCTACGTGGGCACCGGTATGGAGCAGCGCGCTGCCTACGACGCCGGTGACCTCATCATCACTCCGAAGGCCGGTGTGGTGGAGAACGTCACCGCCGACCTCATCACCATCATGGATGATGAAGGCCAGCGCGATACTTACATGCTGCGCAAGTTTGAGCGCACCAACCAGAACACCAACTACAACCAGACTCCTCTGGTGTCCTTGGGTGACCGTGTGGAGGCGGGCCAGGTGCTTGCTGACGGCCCCGGTACCCACAACGGTGAGATGTCCCTCGGCCGCAACCTCCTGGTTGCCTTCATGCCGTGGGAAGGCCACAACTACGAGGACGCCATCATCCTCAACCAGCGCATCGTGGAGGAGGATATTCTCACCTCGATCCACATCGAGGAGCACGAGATTGATGCTCGCGATACCAAGCTGGGTCCGGAGGAGATCACCCGCGAGATTCCGAACGTCTCCGACGACGTCCTGCGTGACCTCGACGAGCGCGGCATCGTCCGCATTGGTGCTGACGTCCGCGCCGGCGACATCCTGGTGGGTAAGGTCACCCCGAAGGGTGAGACCGAGCTGACCCCGGAGGAGCGCCTGCTGCGCGCTATCTTCGGTGAGAAAGCCCGCGAGGTCCGCGATACCTCTATGAAGGTTCCGCACGGTGAGACCGGTAAGGTTATCGGCGTGTCCCGCTTCTCCCGCGAGGATGACGACGATCTGGCCCCGGGCGTCAACGAGATGATCCGCGTTTACGTGGCTCAGAAGCGCAAGATCCAGGACGGCGATAAGCTGGCCGGCCGCCACGGCAACAAGGGCGTTGTGGGCAAGATTCTCCCGCCGGAGGATATGCCGTTCATGGAAGATGGCACCCCGGTGGACATCATCCTCAACACCCACGGTGTGCCGCGTCGTATGAACATTGGTCAGGTTCTTGAGGTTCACCTCGGCTGGCTGGCGCACGCTGGTTGGAAGATTGATACCGAGGATCCGGCCAACGCCGATCTGCTGAAGAAGCTGCCGGAAGAGCTGTACGACGTCCCGCCGGAGTCCCTCACCGCAACCCCGGTCTTCGACGGCGCTACCAACGAGGAAATCTCTCGCCTGCTGGCGTCCTCCAAGCCGAACCGCGATGGTGACGTCATGGTGGATGAGCACGGTAAGGCCCGTCTCTTCGATGGCCGCTCCGGCGAGCCGTACATGTACCCGGTTTCCGTGGGCTACATGTACATGCTCAAGCTGCACCACCTCGTCGACGAGAAGATTCACGCTCGTTCCACCGGCCCGTACTCCATGATTACCCAGCAGCCGCTGGGTGGTAAGGCACAGTTCGGTGGCCAGCGCTTCGGTGAGATGGAGGTGTGGGCAATGCAGGCTTATGGCGCTGCCTACACCCTGCAGGAGCTCCTGACCATCAAGTCCGATGACGTCGTCGGCCGCGTCAAGGTCTACGAGGCAATCGTCAAGGGCGATAACATCCCGGATCCGGGTATTCCGGAGTCCTTCAAGGTCCTCCTCAAGGAGCTGCAGTCCTTGTGCCTCAACGTGGAGGTTCTCTCCACGGACGGTACTCCGATGGAACTGTCTGGTTCCGACGATGACGACATGGACGGCGCTCCGTCCCTGGGCATTAACCTGTCTCGCGACGAGCGCTCCGACGCCGATATCGCCTAGCTTCTCGGTCCGCCGCTAGGCGGGCATAACGAATCACTAACTCATAAAAGCCATCAACTTCCCCCGCCAGGGGGATGAAAGGGAGACATTACGTGTTTGACGTAAATCTCTTCGACGAGCTCCGTATCGGTCTGGCCACCGCCGAGGACATCCGCCGCTGGTCTAAGGGCGAGGTTAAGAAGCCTGAGACCATTAACTACCGAACCCTCAAGCCAGAGAAGGACGGCCTCTTCTGCGAGCGCATCTTCGGTCCGACCCGCGACTGGGAGTGCTCCTGCGGTAAGTACAAGCGTGTCCGCTACAAGGGCATCATCTGTGAGCGCTGCGGCGTCGAGGTGACCAAGTCCAAGGTTCGCCGTGAGCGCATGGGCCACATCGAGCTGGCCGCGCCGGTTACCCACATCTGGTACTTCAAGGGTGTTCCTTCCCGTCTGGGTTACCTGCTGGACCTGGCTCCGAAGGATCTTGAGCGCATCATTTACTTCGCTGCCAACATCATCACCTCCGTGGACGAGGAAGCTCGCCACAATGATCAGTCCACTCTTGAGGCAGAAATGCTTCTGGAGAAGAAGGACGTAGAGGATGACGTCGAGTCCGAGATCGCTGAGCGCGCTGCCAAGCTCGAGCAGGATCTGGCTGAGCTGGAAGCCGCCGGCGCTAAGGCCGACGCCCGCCGCAAGGTCCAGAACGCTGCCGACAAGGAGATGCAGCACATCCGCGAGCGCGGTGAGCGCGAGGTCGCTCGCCTCGACGAAATCTGGAACACCTTCATCAAGCTTGCTCCGAAGCAGATGATCATCGATGAGACCATCTACGAAGAGCTCGTTGACCGCTACGAGGATTACTTCACCGGCGGTATGGGTGCTGAGGCCATCCAGACCCTCATCCGCAACTTCGACCTCGAGTCTGAGGCCGAGGAGCTCAAGGAAATCATCAACAACGGCAAGGGTCAGAAGAAGATGCGTGCCCTGAAGCGCCTCAAGGTCGTCGCGGCCTTCTTGCGCTCGGGCAACGACCCGGCCGGCATGGTGCTTGACGCTATCCCGGTGATCCCACCGGAGCTGCGCCCGATGGTGCAGCTGGACGGTGGCCGCTTCGCCACCTCCGACCTCAACGATCTGTACCGCCGTGTGATTAACCGCAACAACCGCCTCAAGCGCATGATCGACCTCGGCGCCCCCGAGATCATCGTGAACAACGAGAAGCGCATGCTGCAGGAGTCCGTCGACGCGCTCTTCGACAACGGCCGTCGCGGCCGTCCGGTCACCGGCCCGGGCAACCGCCCGCTGAAGTCGCTGTCTGACCTGCTTAAGGGTAAGCAGGGCCGCTTCCGCCAGAACCTGCTGGGTAAGCGTGTCGACTACTCTGGTCGTTCCGTTATTATCGTTGGTCCGCAGCTCAAGCTGCACGAGTGTGGTCTGCCGAAGCTCATGGCTCTGGAGCTGTTCAAGCCCTTCGTCATGAAGCGTCTGGTGGAGAACGACTACGCCCAGAACATCAAGTCCGCCAAGCGCATGGTGGAGCGTCAGCGCCCTGAGGTGTGGGACGTTCTTGAAGAGGCCATTTCTGAGCACCCAGTCATGCTGAACCGTGCGCCGACCCTGCACCGCCTGGGTATTCAGGCCTTCGAGCCGAAGCTCGTTGAGGGTAAGGCAATTCAGCTGCACCCGCTGGCCTGCGAGGCCTTCAACGCCGACTTCGACGGTGACCAGATGGCAGTCCACCTGCCACTGTCCGCTGAGGCACAGGCTGAGGCCCGCGTTCTCATGCTGGCGTCCAACAACATTCTGTCTCCTGCATCCGGTAAGCCGCTTGCGATGCCGCGTCTGGATATGGTGACCGGCCTGTACTACCTCACCATGGACAAGGGCGAGGACGAGATCGGTGGCGCGGGAGCTTACGCTCCCGCAAACGAGAACGGACCGGCACAGGGCGTGTACTCCTCCTACGCAGAGGCCATCATGGCTCGTGACCGTGGCGTACTGGGCCTGCAGGCCCCGATCAAGGTCCGCATTTCTCACCTGCGTCCGCCGGCAGACATCGAGGCAGAGCAGTTCCCCGATGGCTGGCAGAAGGGGCAGGCCTGGATGGCGGAGACCACCCTTGGCCGCATCATGTTCAATGACTTGCTACCGTGGAACTACCCGTACCTTGAGGGCGTCATGGTCCGTAAGGGCGGTTCCGCCAACAAGATGCTCCTCGGTGACGTCATTAATGACCTTGCTGCGAAGTACCCGATGATCACCGTTGCCCAGGTTCTGGACAAGATGAAGGACGCTGGCTTCTACTGGGCTACACGTTCTGGCGTGACCATCACCATGCACGACGTTCTGGTCCTCCCGAACAAGACCGAGGTTCTCGAGTCCTATGAGAAGGAAGCAGAGCGCATCGAGCGCAAGTACTGGGAGCAGGGTGCTCTGACCGAGCGCGAGCGCTACGACCGCCTGGTTGAGCTCTGGAAGGACGCTACCGACACCGTCGGTGAGGCCGTCGAGAACATGTACCCGGATGACAACCCGATTCCGATGATCGTTAAGTCCGGTGCAGCCGGTAACATGCGTCAGATCTGGACCCTGGCCGGTATGAAGGGCATGGTTGTGAACTCCAAGGGTGACTACATCACCCGTCCGATTAAGACCTCCTTCCGTGAAGGTCTGTCGGTTCTGGAGTACTTCAACAACTCCCACGGCTCCCGTAAGGGTCTGGCCGATACCGCTCTGCGTACCGCCGACTCTGGTTACCTCACCCGTCGTCTCGTCGACGTGGCACAGGACGTCATCGTCCGCGAAGAGGACTGTGGCACCCGTCAGGGTGTGCGCGTCCCGCTCGGTGTCGAAACCACCCCGGGCAATTACGATCTGCACGAGCTGTGGGAGACCTCCGCATCCGGCCGCGTTGTCGCAGGCGACGTCAAGGATGAGAACGGCGAGGTGCTCGCTGAAGCTGGCGCAGACCTCACTGAGGAGCTCAGCCGCAAGATCGTCGCCGCTGGTGTTCTGGAGATCAAGGTTCGCTCTGTGCTGACCTGCCAGACCCCGGCCGGTGTGTGCGCGAAGTGCTACGGCAAGTCCATGGCTTCTGGCCAGCTCGTTGATATCGGCGAGGCTGTCGGTATTGTGGCCGCCCAGTCCATTGGTGAGCCGGGTACCCAGCTGACCATGCGTACCTTCCACCAGGGTGGTGTCGGTGGCGATATTACCGGTGGTCTGCCGCGTGTTCAGGAGCTCTTCGAGGCCCGTAACCCGAAGAACCGCGCCCCGATTGCATCCGTCGACGGCACCGTGTCCCTGTCCGATGAGGGCAACTTCTGGACTCTGACCATCACTCCGGATGACGGTTCCGACAACGTGGTTTATGAGAAGCTCTCGAAGCGTCAGGGCCTGGCTCAGGTCCGTCGTCCGATGGAGTCGAACCCGGATGCCATGATCGAGCGTTCTTTGCGCGATGGTGACCACGTAACCACCGGTGACCGCCTCATGCGCGGTGCCGCTGATCCGCACGATGTGCTTGAGGTTCTCGGCCGCCGTGGTGTGGAGAAGCACCTCATTGATGAGGTCCAGGCTGTCTACCGTGCACAGGGTGTGGCCATCCACGACAAGCACATTGAGATCATCATCCGTCAGATGCTGCGTCGCGGTACCGTCATCGACGCTGGTACCACCGACCTGCTGCCGGGTAACCTCATTGACCTTTCGGAGGCCAAGCAGGTCAACGCCGCTCAGGTTGCTGAGGGTGGTCAGCCGGCTCAGCTGCGCAGTGAGATCATGGGTATCACCAAGGCCTCGCTGGCTACGGAGTCCTGGCTGTCTGCGGCTTCCTTCCAGGAGACCACGCGCGTGCTTACCGACGCCGCCATCAACAAGCGCTCGGATCAGCTCATCGGTCTGAAGGAGAATGTCATCATCGGTAAGCTGATTCCGGCCGGTACCGGTATTTCCCGCTACCGCAACATCAGCGTTAAGCCGACCGAGGCTGCACGCAATGCTGCGTACTCCATTCCGACCTACGGTGATTCCATCTACGGCGACGATGGCTTCGGTGAGTTCACCGGCGCCTCCGTGCCGCTGGAGGAGGATTACACCTTCTAAGGTGATGAGCAGTTACTGTGCGTAGTTCGTGATTAGCGCACGAGAGAAATGCCCCCGTTCGCCCTAACTTGGGCGGGCGGGGGTATTTTTGCGTGGTGCGTAGAGCCACTCAATGCCATCAGCAATGTTAATACCATTAACAGAAATTTATGGCATGAGCTGCCATAATTGATTGCTAATTTGTCGATAAGCCCTTTTACTCAGGGGCGAAACTGGGTATATGGGGGAGGAAGGGAGACGTTGCCCCGTACTCAGCGTTGCTTAGCAACTCTGAGGGGTGCTCTATGCCCGGGATTGGGATTTGTGGGGTTAGTGTCTCAAGCGGAGAACGCGACGACGGTAGGGATAACACCGGAAACATTATTTCGTGCACGTGTGCGAGAAGCGGATCGAATGTACCTGCCAGCGTAGGGTGGCATGTTCCGCTCGTAGTTCAGTCCATGAGCAGGGAATACCTTTATTACTTGCGTCCGTGGTAGCGGGGGACTATTCTCAGCAAACGATCAGTTAAAAATCAATACTAAGTATGTAATTGAATGCGCTGAAGTGGCGCAGAGATGTTCCCCAAAAGACTTGGGTACTCCCGAGAAGCTTTCTCCTTTCCTTAAGCACTCAACGAGAGTTCCCATGGTGGTCGGTGCACTAAGAGCCGGCTTCATGTACCCCGTCGCGTAGGTCAGAGGACGCGACGGGGTACTGCGCAGTTTTAGGGCCGATGTGAGTAAGCGGCGTGGGGAAGAGACTAACGGACGCAACTTTTAGCTCTCGTGCCATTCTTCGAGGCGTTCGAGCAAAGTCTTGTCAGACTCCAGCTTTGCCTCACGGTTGGCCTCCACGGTCCCGCCCATCATGGTTTCCCAGGAGGGGCCGACAAGCTCATCAATATTCTCGTGAAAAAGGTGGCCGGCGCCCTCGTAGATGTGAGGTTCAAGGTTGTCGTTCTGCTCGTTCAGAGCCTTGGCGGCAACATCGGCTTGCCACATTGCGTCCTCCGTCCCGGCGAAGAGGAGTCCATGACCATCGAACTGGCTGAGGTCAATGACGGTTTCTGGGTCGGCAGCGGCGGCGATGGCTTCATAGCTAGCGCGATAGGACACCGGCAGACCAAGGGCCAAGCGTGTCATGAGTTTGCCAAACTCGGCTCCCTGCTCAGCAGCAAATTTGCCAAACTCGGCTCCCTGCTCAGCAGCAAAGGGGACGGGTTCGCCCTTCCATGTAAAGCTGCTCCGTGTGCCGGTATCACGCTGGTAGTTGAGGTTGCCGTACGTGTGATCCGCAGGGGTGTAGAGGACAATGTTGCTGATCTCTGGGTAACGAGCCGCCAAGTTTGCAGTGAGCTCCGCGCCCTTCGAGGTGCCGATGACGGTCAGCGGTTGAACACCATTGCCCTTCTCGTTGGCATAGGCAATGACCTCATCAAAGAATTCGAGTGGGACTTCATCAATAAATTCCTTTTGGTCGGGTTGTCCAAAGAAGTAGAGGTCGAGCACATCGTAGCCGTTATCGCGGAGGAGTCGAGCCTGTTCCACGTTGGCGCCGCCGTCGGAGCCACCGAAGACGACGACCGTGCCGGGGTGGGCGTCACCAAGCGGCGAGAGGTGGAACCCCTTCATGTAGTCGCCGTTGATTTTCTCCACGCCGTTCTCGCTGAGAATTCGTTCATCCCCGCCCTCGGGGTTTTCGGGGATTGCATAACGATTGGTGTTGATGGAACGGGCAATCCATATACCAGCGATCAGGAGGACCAAGCATAGGAGAAGAATCCCTAAGATCGTGAGAACAACTTTGATAGCTCGCGTGGCAAATGTCTCCTTTACTGACTGATGTGACATGTGCCGCTATCTCCATTGTATTGCGTGGAAGTGCTGAAGGTGCTGGATGTGCCCTTATCGGGGCTGCTTGCTAAGCTGTCAGTGCTTTTGAGCTTTCTGGGTCGGCGCTGTGAGGTGCTGGCCGCTTTTAACTACACAACGTCACGGGTGCTTCCTGTCCGCATGTGCTTCCCAGCGCACGGGAGGAGGCTGAGATGCCGCCGAGGGGCGGCGAACCGTCGAACCTGATCCGGGTAATGCCGGCGAGAGGGAGGAAAAATGAGTTCTGTATCTACTAGTGGTGCATCGTCGGCCGCGGCGCCTCAGCGGAGCCTGAACTGGCGCATCGTGGACATCGTGGTGGCATCCGTGTTGGGTGTGGCCTGCGGTTTCGTGTTCTTAGCATGGAACACCGTGGGTTATGCCTGGTTCGAAGCCATGGATGCGCTCACTCCGGGCCTGGGTGGTATCGCCACCGGTATCTGGCTCATCGGTGGTGTCATCGGTGGCCTCGTCATCCGGAAGCCGGGTGCAGCGTTGTACGTCGAGCTGCTTGCTGCGATCGTCTCTGCTGTACTGGGCTCCCAATGGGGCCCTAGCACGGTGTACTCCGGTCTCGCGCAAGGCATAGGAGTGGAGATTGTGTTAGCTATCTTCCTGTACCGACGCTTCAGCCTGGGCATTGCGATGCTTGGTGGCATGGCGGCTGGTTGGGGTGCCTTCGTGCTGGAGCTGTTTACCTCGGGAAACCTGGGCAAGACCCTGCAGTTCAACCTCATCTACTTCGTCACACTGAGTATCTCCGGCGCTATTTTGGCCGGTGCGGTGGGCTTCTTCGTGGTGAAGGCGCTGGCGAAGACCGGCGCACTCGATCGCTTTGCGGTCGGCCGTGAACAGCATTCTGCGTAAAACACTACGCATGCGTGACACACAAGATGTAGCAGGGCCGGGCGCCACGAAGGTGACCGCCCGCGGCTTTGGCTGGACTCACGCGGGCCGCACCGCGCCTGCCGTAGCGGACATTGATTTCGTCCTCGAACCGGGAGAGAAGGTGCTGCTCTGCGGCGATTCTGGTTCCGGTAAATCCACGTTGCTCGCTGCCATCGCGGGAGTGCTGGGCGGCGATGACGAGGGAACCCGCGTGGGGGAGATCCTTCTCGAGGATGCCCACGGCAACGTCGAGCAGCCGGGACGCACCATCCCGGTGGGCTTGGTGCTCCAAGATCCGGACTCCCAGGTAATTGCGGCACGAGTGGGCGATGACGCGGCATTTGGCTGTGAAAATCTTGCCTACCCACGTGAAAAAATCTGGCAGCGTGTTCGCTCCGCGCTGGAAATGGTGGGTCCTTATGTCAGCCTCGATTTTCCCACCGCGCAGCTGTCCGGTGGACAGAAGCAGCGCTTGGCGCTCGCCGGTGTCATCGCAATGGGCGCTGGCGTGGTGTTGCTGGATGAGCCCACGGCGAACCTAGATCCGGAAGGTGCGCGCGACGTTATCGAAGCCGTCGCCACGATGGTGGAGCGCACGGGTGCCACACTCGTTGTGGTCGAGCATCAGCATGCCGCGTGGAAAGGCGTACTCGATCGGGCCATCGAGCTCAAGGATGGGCGGATCGTGGCGGATGGGCAGCTTGATGACGTCGTCTCGGACCGTATCGTTACTGACTTGCCGTCGGCGAGGCGCGTCGACAAGCACAGCGAGCCTGCCCTGTGGAGCACGGACTTGGTGACACGCTTCGGGCCGCCGCGCTCTTATGCGCTGCCCCAGGGTGCATCGACGGTGCTGACCGGGCCGAATGGCGCGGGCAAGACGACATGGATGATGACAGTGGCAGGGCTTCTGCCTGCCCAATCGGGCGACGTTGGTGTTGCGGACTTCGTGCGGCGGGGATTGAAAGGCTCGCCACTGACGTGGAAGTCTCGGGAACTTGCGGATCGCATCGGGTTCGTGTTCCAGAACCCGGAACACCAATTCGTTGCCCGTACGGTGGCGGAGGAGCTGCGCGTGGGTCCGAAAGTCATGCGCCGTGAGATCCCGGAAGAGCGTATCGCTGAGCTTGTCGAAGTCCTCCGTTTAGGCCACCTCCTCAACACCAATCCTTTCACTTTGTCAGGAGGGGAGAAGCGCCGGTTGTCCGTGGCGACGGCACTGGTGAGTGCTCCGGACGTGCTGCTTCTCGACGAACCCACGTTCGGCCAAGATCCCCACACCTTTAGCGAGCTGGTGGGGCTGCTACGCCGCATGGCCGATGAAGGCACGACCATTGCCTCCGTTACCCACGACCCACTATTTATTTCTGCTCTTGGTGATCACCGCGTGGAGGTGACCCGTGACTGAGACGCAAACTGGTCAGAACACGTGGTCTGCTGGGCTGCTGTCCGGAGTTAATCCGCTGACACGCATCTTCCTCATGTTCGTGTGGGTCACCCCGCTGCTGCTCTCTGTGGACTGGGTATCGGCGGCGGTTTCGTTGGGCATGACCTTGCTTTTCGCCCCGTTGTGCGGGGTGTCCTGGCCGCGCCTCATTAAGGCCGGCTGGTTCCTGTTCCTGATAGCTCCGCTATCCGGTATCTCGATGCTGCTCTACGGCGCTCCTGGCGGGCGGGAGTACGCCAGCTGGTGGCTGATCACGGTCACGGACAACTCGATAGAGTTGGCCATAGCTATGACGCTGCGAGTGCTGGCAGTGGCGCTGCCGATGGTGGTGCTCGCGCGGGACATCGATCCCACGGAACTGGGAGATGCCCTCTCGCAGATTCTCAAACTTCCCTCCCGCTTCGTCATTGGGGCCGTGGCCGGAGTGCGCATGATGACGCTATTTAAGTCGGACTGGCAGTACCTCGGCATGGCGCGTCGGGCCCGCGGGCTTACCGATGAAGGCCGTGTCAAGCACCTCATCACCATGTCCTTCGGTCTGCTCGTCTTAGCGCTGCGCCGAGGCGGAAAACTGGCTACCGCGATGGAAGCCCGTGGATTTGGCCGAACCCCGCCGGGAGGCGGCCAACGCACATGGGCGCGCCCTTCTCGTCTCGTCCAACGAGATTGGCTGGTCATGGTGCTGGGTGTGATCCTCGCCGCACTACCGGTGGTAGTTTCGGTGCTGAGTGGTTCGTGGAGGTTCTTCGGTCTGTAGGCCTCCGCGGTACCTTGTCTGCACGCGCAAACCCAGAAGTGGTGAAAACAAACACATGCAGGACACGCAAGATGCTGACTACAACAGTCAGATGGAACGGCTGTTGGAGGACGTCGTCAAGCTCTCCGACTCGCGAAAACGTCCGATGAAACCAGTGACCGTGTTGATCGACGGCCCATCCGGAGCCGGCAAGACCTGGGCATCAGTGGCTTTAGCCGAGCGCACAGGGTGGCGAGTGGTGCACCTCGACGAGTTTTATCCAGGCTGGCACGGCCTCGAGGCCGGCTCCGTCATGGTGGCCGAGCAAGTTCTGCGAGAGAACAATCCAGGCTATTGGCGCTGGGATTGGGAGGCCAACGCACCTAGGGATTGGGCGAGCCTTGACGTGCGAGACGACCTTATCGTTGAAGGCGTTGGCTGCGTCACTGCGGAGAACATCGCGGCAGCGCAGCAGCGTGGTTCTGTGGTGACCGTGCGTATCGATGGCCCCCGCGAGCAGCGCCGCCAGCGTGCGCTGGAGCGCGACCCAGACTATGAAGAGTGGTTTGAGACATGGGAAAACCAGGAGAAAAATTACTTCGCCGAGCTGGCTGCTGAGGCCGACCTGACCTGGGAATGGAGCTAGCGACTCTGGGATTTGGGCAGATCAGGGGGCTGGTGGTACTCTAACCAACGGTTTCATCTTTGGTGAGATGAAAAGTCTGATCAGTTTCTCGGCCGTTCGTGGTCGAGGGAAGTTCTGGACATGCGGAAGGGCCCCGGAGAAGAGCCCCTATTTTTGCATGTTTGACGCACCTTCCTTGATCAGTAGAAGCCGAAGTCATACAGAAAGACAAGATCTATGCCAACTATTCAGCAGCTGGTCCGCAAGGGCCGCCACGACAAGAAGGCCAAGGTTGCTACGGCCGCCCTCAAGGGCTCCCCGCAGCGCCGCGGCGTGTGCACCCGCGTGTACACCACCACCCCGAAGAAGCCGAACTCGGCACTCCGTAAGGTTGCCCGTGTGCGCCTGACCTCCGGTATCGAGGTTTCTGCCTACATTCCGGGTGAGGGCCACAACCTTCAGGAGCACTCCATGGTGCTCGTCCGCGGTGGTCGTGTGAAGGACCTCCCGGGTGTTCGTTACAAGATTATCCGTGGCGCACTGGATACCCAGGGCGTGAAGGACCGTAAGCAGGCTCGTTCCCGCTACGGCGCAAAGAAGGGACAGTAATCAACAATGCGTAAGAATGCTGCACCGAAGCGTCCTGTAGTTAAGGACCCGGTTTACAACTCCGAGCAGGTCACCATGCTCGTGAACAAGATCCTGCTGGACGGCAAGAAGTCCACCGCCGAGCGCATCGTCTACGGTGCTCTCGAGGCTTGCCGCGAGAAGACCGGTACCGATCCGGTCGGCACCCTGGAGAAGGCTCTGGGCAACATCCGCCCGGACCTCGAGGTTCGCTCCCGCCGCGTGGGTGGCGCTACCTACCAGGTGCCGGTTGAGGTTAAGCCGGCTCGCGCTAACACCCTGGCTCTGCGTTGGCTGGTGACCTTCACCCGTCAGCGTCGTGAGAACACCATGATCGAGCGTCTCGCTAACGAGATCCTGGATGCTTCCAACGGCCTGGGTGCTTCCGTCAAGCGCCGTGAGGATACTCACAAGATGGCTGAGGCTAACCGTGCCTTCGCCCACTACCGCTGGTAATCCCTGCGGAAAATTCGCCACATGGCATCATGGCCCGAACAACGACATCATCGTTTACCTGCACTAACAGTGCGCGCCGGCGCCCTTTAATGGGGTATGGCGGCGCACACAGTGCGGACCACAAACTTTAATAGCGTTGTTCGGGCCATTTTTGTATCTGGGAATCGAACGCCCTGCATGCACGGCCACATAGTGGATGCAGTAACATGCACAACGGGACAGTGGCAGCCCACAAGTGAGGTGTATTAGGCGCCTCGCGCTGCCGCGCTAGCCCAGACGTGGCAAAATAGACCAAGACCTATCCATGAAGACGTCGGACTTGCCTCATTGACGTGGAAGTTGATGAGTGAGGAAATGCGGCGTCGACGACACATTAAGTTGGGGTATAAACCGTGGCACAACAAGTGCTTAAGGATCTGCACAAGGTCCGCAACATCGGCATCATGGCTCACATCGATGCTGGTAAGACCACCACGACCGAGCGCATTCTCTTCTACACCGGTATCAACCGTAAGGTCGGCGAGACCCACGATGGTGCTTCCACCACTGACTGGATGGAGCAGGAGAAGGAACGCGGCATCACCATTACGTCCGCTGCTGTGACCTGTTTCTGGGACAACAACCAGATCAACATCATTGACACCCCGGGCCACGTGGACTTCACCGTTGAGGTTGAGCGTTCCCTGCGTGTTCTCGATGGCGCCGTTGCCGTCTTCGACGGCAAGGAGGGCGTTGAGCCGCAGTCCGAGCAGGTGTGGCGTCAGGCTGCTAAGTACGACGTGCCGCGTATCTGCTTCGTGAACAAGATGGACAAGCTGGGTGCGGATTTCTACTTCACCGTCCAGACCATTATCGACCGCCTCGGCGCGAAGCCGTTGGTAATGCAGCTGCCGATCGGTGCTGAGGATGACTTTGACGGCGTCGTCGACCTTATCGACATGAAAGCCATCACCTGGCGCGGCAAGGTCGAAACCGGTGCTGAGCCGACCATCGAGGAGATCCCGGCCGACCTGCAGGAGAAGGCTGAAGAGTACCGTGAGAAGCTGCTCGAGGCTGTCGCTGAGTCTGATGAGGAGCTCATGGAGAAGTACTTCGGCGGCGAGGAGCTGACGAAGGAAGAGATCAAGGCTGCCATCCGCAAGATGACCATCAACTCCGAGATCTACCCGGTGCTGTGCGGTACCGCATACCGCAACAAGGGCGTCCAGCCGCTGCTTGACGCTGTTGTGGACTACCTGCCGAACCCGCTCGACATTGGCGAGATCCAGGGCCACGCTGTTGGCAACGAGGACGAGGTCATCACCCGTAAGCCGTCCATTGAGTCCCCGTTCTCCGCTCTGGCTTTCAAGATTGCTGCTCACCCGTTCTTCGGTCAGCTGACCTTCACCCGCGTGTACTCCGGCCAGGTTGTTCCGGGTACCGAGGTTATGAACTCCACCAAGGGTAAGAAGGAGCGCATCGGCAAGCTCTTCCAGATGCACGCCAACAAGGAGAACCCGGTTGAGCAGGCAGATGCCGGCAACATCTACGCCGTCATTGGTCTGAAGGAAACCACCACCGGTGACACCCTGTGTGACAAGGATGACCAGATCATCCTCGAGTCCATGGACTTCCCGGACCCGGTTATCAAGGTCTCCATCGAGCCGAAGACCAAGGCTGACCAGGAGAAGCTGGGTACCGCTATTCAGAAGCTTGCTGCTGAGGACCCGACCTTCACCGTTGAGCTCGACGAAGAGACCGGCCAGACCGTTATCGGCGGTATGGGCGAGCTTCACCTCGACGTTCTTGTTGACCGCATGAAGCGCGAGTTCAAGGTTGAGGCAAACATCGGTAACCCGCAGGTTGCTTACCGCGAGACCATCCGCAAGAAGGTCGAGTCCCTGGACTACACCCACAAGAAGCAGACCGGTGGTTCTGGTCAGTTCGCAAAGGTCATCTGCACCATCGAGCCGTACAACCCGGACCCGGAGACCCTGGAAGAGGGCGAGTCCGCAACCTACAAGTTCGAGAACGCCGTCACCGGTGGCCGCGTGCCGAAGGAGTACATCCCGTCCGTCGACGCTGGTATCCAGGATGCTATGCAGTACGGCTACCTCGCTGGCTTCCCGCTGGTGAACATCAAGGCCACCCTCGAGGATGGCGCTTACCACGACGTTGACTCCTCTGAGATGGCCTTCAAGCTCGCTGGCTCCCAGGTCCTCAAGGAGGCCGTTGCCAAGGCAAAGCCGGTTCTGCTTGAGCCGGTCATGGCAGTTGAGGTCGTTACCCCGGAGGAGTACATGGGTACCGTTAACGGTGACATCTCCTCCCGCCGTGGCCAGGTCTTCTCCATGGAGGACCGCTCCGGCGCCAAGGTCGTGAAGGCAAAGGTACCGCTTTCCGAGATGTTCGGTTACATCGGTGACCTGCGTTCCTCCACCGCCGGCCGTGCAAACTTCACCATGGTCTTCGATTCCTACGCTGAGGTTCCGTCCTCCGTGGCACAGGAGATCATTGAGGAGCGCACCGGCAGCAAGGCCTAAGCGGCCCCGCCGTTTAGCCCGCATTGCAGGGCTGGTAGTCTTCGCCAGTAGACCGCCAGCTCTCTGCACTGGGGGTAGCGGTCGGCTGAGTGCGCACCAAAGGATGTGTGTGTTGAGCCGGCCGTTACCCTCCCAGGATCCTGCTAATTGATTCTTGTCGAGGGTCAACGACCGCACGTTATGCGCGGGGTTACCTCCTAAAGAGGCAGTTTGAAAAAACTGCGGCATAAATCTAGGATCGTGTAACTGGCACGTAAAGAAAGCGTCATTAGCGCTTATGGGCCCGGCCCGAAGTGCCAATGGCAATACAAACCACGTGGCTGCGAAATACGTAGCCGCCATAGAGTCCAGGAGGACAAACAGTGGCAAAGGAGAAGTTCGAGCGTACGAAGCCGCATGTGAACATCGGCACCATCGGACACGTCGACCACGGCAAGACCACCACCACCGCAGCGATCACCAAGGTTCTGGCTGACGCTTACCCGGAGGAGAACACCGCTTTCGCCTTCGACATGATCGATAAGGCTCCTGAGGAGAAGGAGCGCGGTATTACCATCAACATCTCCCACGTTGAGTACTCCACCCCGAAGCGCCACTACGCACACGTGGACGCCCCGGGCCACGCCGACTACATCAAGAACATGATTACCGGTGCTGCTCAGATGGACGGCGCCATCCTGGTTGTTGCTGCAACCGATGGCCCGATGCCGCAGACTCGTGAGCACGTTCTGCTCGCTCGCCAGGTTGGCGTTCCGTACATCCTCGTTGCACTGAACAAGTGCGACATGGTTGACGATGAGGAAATCATCGAGCTCGTCGAGATGGAGATCCGCGAGCTGCTCGCTGAGCAGGACTACGATGAGGACGCTCCGATCGTTCACATCTCCGCTCTGAAGGCTCTTGAGGGCGACGAGAAGTGGGTACAGTCCGTCGTCGACCTGATGCAGGCTTGCGATGACTCCATTCCGGATCCGGAGCGCGAGCTGGACAAGCCGTTCCTGATGCCGATCGAGGACATCTTCACCATTACCGGCCGCGGTACCGTTGTTACCGGCCGTGTTGAGCGTGGCTCCCTGAACGTCAACGAGGACATCGAAATCATCGGTATCAAGGACAAGTCCATGTCCACCACCGTTACCGGTATCGAGATGTTCCGCAAGATGATGGACTACACCGAGGCTGGCGACAACTGTGGTCTGCTTCTGCGTGGTACCAAGCGTGAAGAGGTTGAGCGTGGCCAGGTCTGCATCAAGCCGGGCGCTTACACCCCGCACACCAAGTTCGAGGGTTCCGTCTACGTCCTGAAGAAGGAAGAGGGCGGCCGCCACACCCCGTTCATGGACAACTACCGTCCGCAGTTCTACTTCCGTACCACCGACGTTACCGGCGTCATCAAGCTGCCGGAGGGCACCGAGATGGTCATGCCGGGCGACAACGTTGAGATGACCGTTGAGCTGATCCAGCCGGTCGCTATGGACGAGGGCCTGCGCTTCGCTATCCGCGAGGGCTCCCGTACCGTCGGCGCTGGCCGTGTTACCAAGATCATCGCCTAATCAGCTGATTAGCGGGATGTAGTAGCATCCTTGAGCCGCCCAATCCCAGTGGGGTTGGGCGGCTTTTGCGATCGACGAAAGACTAGGCTGGGGTATCATGTTTGATCCGACTCGCATCGACCGCACTTTAGGGGCTCTTCGCTCCGCCTGGGAGGGTCAGCCTGATCTGCCCCTAGGTACTCTCTTCGGCATGCTCGCGGCGGAAGGATATGGCTGGGGTGTGTCCGACGACGAGCTCACTGCCCGGCTGGAGGCGATGGCGCAGGTGCATCCTCCGCTCATTCCGCTTTCCGACGCCTCCCTCGTCACCCACGGCCTGTGGCTCGCCGTCACCGATTCCCACAGAGTTACGCTGGTAGCCACGCAGGGTTCCTCTCAGGTGGTTGTGCGGCCCGTGACCAAGGAAGGGGAGAGGGGGCAGCCGGTCGCGTGGAAGGTGTCTGCGCTGCGGCCGGTTGGTCCTGGTCGGCCGCTCGTCCTGTCCGATAGCGAAGGATTTGAGCACCGCTATGGCGTCGTCGAGTCGGTGACGCGCCTTCGCGAAGACAATCGTTCCCTTAGTGGTCTCACGCGCCGCAGCGTTGGTGACAGAGTATGGTTCATCCGTACCGCGGAGGAGACGATCATTCTCGACCATGGCCTCCACGTCACGGAGCGCAAGAACCGCGAGTTAGTCCGCACAGATTTTTCATGGCATCGCATCGACGAGTGCGCTGTCGGGGTGCCCTTGACGGTCGACCTTTCCCGCGGAACACAGCACTCTTTCGGCGAGGTGGTAGAGGTGACCCTCGTGGAATCGGAGCCGTGGTGCCCGCGCTAACTGTTTTCCGGATCGCCGATGGGCCCGCCAACCGTGGTGTAGTTGGCGGGTATGGGGAGTGCCCAGTAGGGCGAGCTAACTAGACGCCGGAGCTGCGCACCTTGGTGAAATGTACCTTGTACGTCGTGTCCACATCCGCATCAGGAAACGCTGCACGGAAGTCCTGGTCATTGACTTCGATGGCATCCTTAATGCGCAGAATCGGGGTGTCCGGGTCTGCGAGGATTTCGTACTGGAGTGTGGGGCGTGCGCGGTCGTAGGCGACGAGCCGTGAGACCTTCTCAACGCCTTCGACGTTGGCCAACGTGTCGGCGACAGCACCAGCGATGGCATTCATGCTGGTTTTGATGGCGCCGTCTTCATTGGAGGCGTCGGAATGCACCACGTTGAAGCGGCGGTGGCGCAGATTCGCGATGATAAGCCACAGGCCTACCAATGCCATTACCACAGTGGCAGCAGCGAGGGCATAGACCCACCACGACTGCTTCGGAAGTCCTGCCCACGTCTCGTGGTCGACCCAATCGGCCAGGTACGTAGCGAATCCGACGTCGAAGTGAATGAGAATCGGCCACGCACCCAACGCGATGAGTAAGAGCCCAAGAATGGCGAGAATAACCCGGTCCACGCCGGCGAGTGTCTTAGACATTGGCGATCTCCTCTTGGTCGTTCTCGATGTGAACGGTGAGCTCGGGGGTGGGGGAGACGGCGGCGAGCGCAGCGGTAACTGCATCCGTCACGCGCTCCTTGAGCTGGGAGTCCTCGAGATCGCCCGTCGCAGTGACAGTGACCTGGGCGCGGTTCGAGGAAATCTTCGCGCGGCTGCGCGCGGCGCTGGCACCCGGTACTCGGCGGGCAGACGCCGACGCCACGCGCGCAATATCAACAGCACGCAACCACATCGACGCTTCCTCCGAGGCGATAGTGACGTGGGTAGTCTTACGCGGTGCACAGGCCGCCCACAGCAGGATAAGGCCGACAAGGATGCCGATGCCACCGCCAATCAGCATCCACGTCTCGATGTCTGGCTTTGACATGACATCAATGAACGGTTGCAGCCATGACTGACCGCCCTCATCGGCGCCGACAACCCAGGCCTCGCGACCTGCTACGGCGGCACCGGCGATGAGCACGATGCCAAGGATAACGGTCCACGTGCGTGCGGGCGGTGAGGCCTTGGGACGTTGGCCTAAGCCGACGGGCAGAGTCGAATCACTCATGGTGGGCTCCTTCGGCAAACGGGGTGATGGTAATTGCGCGCAGTGGCGTAGGGCGAGGTATGTCGACGCGGCGGGTGAAATCCGCCGAGGGCCGGATTTCAATCGGGCGGAGGTTGCGCGACGTAGCGCTCGGCGCGACTTGCGGCGTGCGGAGCGCTGTGGCGCGCGGGGCCGTAACGTGGTGCGGCTCTACCGGGCGTGGAACGTCGACCTTGCGCAGGGCCATGGGGTGCGGTGCGGATACTGGTCGTGGTTGCAGCGGACGGGGGACGTCGACCGAACGTGGGCGGAATTCGCTTGGCATGGTCACCGACCGCACAGTAGCTGGCTGCGGATCGCGGGTGTGTCGTAAAGGCTGCTCTGGTGCCGTGGTGATGTCACGCAACTCGTCATAGCGCTGCGGGGAAGGCCCGAAACCAGAGGTGCGAACCTGTACTGCCTGGGGAGTCGCCACCCCACGTACGGCGGGAGCTGCGGGGACAGCGATCTGGCGGACCGCCACACCTTGTGATGTTTTAATCTCCTTGAGCTCCTGCGCAGGCACAATTGCTGGAATCTGCGCGACAAGCGGAGTGCGCGTCGATACGGCCAGTGCAGAGGTCCGTTCACCAGCGACTGCACCGCCCACCGTCACGTTGACGCGCGTCGTGCGAAAGCCGGTGAAATCACGGACGGTATCTGAAATGGCGGAGCGTACAGCCGACGCCACGTCGGTCACCGGGGAGGGCCAATACACGGCGATATCGGCATCAACCGCGACGACCTTCGCGTCCGGATCCATCTGCGCCATGACGCGCGGGAAAGCGCGTCCAGCAAGGCCGGCCAGTTTGGCGTCGACAGCCGCAGTTCCCGGGACACTGGCGATGGCGACATGAATAACCTTTTCCATCGCCCGCAGCGAGAACTGAGTGCGGCCCTGCGCCGTGGGGATCTCGTCGAACGGAGTCGTCACTAGCCTTGGCCTCTATCCTGGCCGACCACGCCTTTCCACACGGCGGTGAGGTCGATGCGGCCGTCGAAGTGTGCGCCGACAACGCCGCCAATCGCGGCCAGTAGAACCGCGAGTACGACGTACCAGACGCCGAGGTAGATGAAAAAGGCGAGAACCAAGCCGGCGAGGACGCCGAGGGAGGTGTAGTTCTTCATGGTTTTCCTTAGTTCTGTGGGGATCCGGCGGACTCAACGGCATCCGCGAAGACAACGTCGACAGTGCGTGCTCCGGGCCAGGTGCTGCGGACGGTGTCACGAATGGCGGCGCCGAGCGCCGCTAAAGGCTCGCCCGCGCTGACGTCAACAACGATGTGTACTTCGAGGCGCGTATCGTCCCGCGGCGAGGGGCGTGAGATTCCGTAGATGCGCTCGCCTGGGAAGAGCAGTGCGACTTCGCCGAAGCGTCCGCCGCTGAGCTTGGCGACGCCCCGCAGGCCCGTCACCGCTTCCTCAATAGCGTGGGCATCCTCCGCCGTGAGTTGTGGGGGCTGCTGACTCACTTAGGCCTGTCCCTGGGAGATTGCCGGGGTGGTGTCCTCCTGCTCGTTCTCGTCCTTCGGCAGCTTGACGTCGTGGACAACGACGTCGACACGGTTGACGGACAGGCCAGTCATGCGCTCCACGGCATTCATGATGTTGCGGCGGATTGCCTCAGCCAGCTCGTGGATGGCCACACCGTACTCAGCGATGATGGCGATATCGATGTTGGCGGATCCATTGGCAACCTCGACCGTGACACCCTGACGAACGTCCTCAGAAGCGCCAAAGGACTCACGAATTGAGCCCATCATGCGAGCACCGCCGCCGCCGAGTGCAGCGACGCCAGAGACTTCGCGGGCGGCAATGCCAGCAATCTTGGAGACGACGACGTCATCAATGCTGGTAGTGCCGAAGTCGGTTTCCAAATTCTCGTTGCGCTCTGCCTGAGCAGCCGGGGTAGCTGCCTTGGTGTTCTCTGCGACGTCCTTCGGTGTGGTGTTGTCAGCCATGGTGAAACCTTCTCAGTTCGAATCGGGGGTTAGTCATTCGAGCGTCGCACGCTCGCCATACACCGAGTCTAGAGGCGAATAGTTGAGTCGTGGGGTGCAGAGCAAAAACTTTAGCCAAAACGTGATTTTCGGCACGGTTTCCGTAGCGGTTTGGAAAACGGGAGGTTACATGCTTAAATACAGGGGTTGCTTTAACACAGCAACGTGGCCGCAGGCAGGAGCTTGTAGGGCGTTGTTGCTGGTAAAGCGAACATGACACCTTTGTTGTGAGGCTCGTGAGGGCCGCACTCGAAGGTCATCCGATCGGGCTAGGTCCGCGTTTGAGCAGAGACACCCCCGAGACGATGGACCGGAGAAGGAGCATGGCAAATAAACAGCGGCAGTATATGAATAAGACTTTGGTTGCAGATCTCTGATCGAACGCCCCAGTCTTCTTCCTATTGACTTTGACTACGGGTCTTGTACCCCGTCATGAGCACTGCACGGTGGGCATTTGCCTTCTGCTGCACCTCGTGGTCGTCATGACAGTCAGACAACTGGCGTTGCGCCAAGGCTCCAAGCCCGGACAACGTTATAGAGAAATCGAGAAGCAATTTCCCACCGCTTCACGCCCCGGATACGCCGGGAATGTGAAAGTGGGGAAGCGAGGAAGAGGATAAGCGTGGCGGGACAAAAGATCCGCATTCGGCTGAAGGCCTACGACCACGAGGCTATCGACGCTTCTGCCAAGAAGATCGTTGAGACCGTTACCCGTACGGGTGCCCGTGTAGTTGGTCCGGTGCCGCTCCCAACCGAGAAGAACGTATACGCCGTTATTCGTTCTCCGCACAAGTACAAGGACTCTCGCGAGCACTTCGAGATGCGCACTCACAAGCGCCTCATCGACATTCTCGACCCGACCCCGAAGACCGTTGACGCTCTTATGCGCATCGACCTTCCGGCAAGCGTCGACGTGAATATCCAGTAAGCGATCGACACAACGTATTTGGTGGAGAACTAATTATGAGTGAAAACGAGATCAAGGGCATTCTGGGCACCAAGCTCGGCATGACCCAGGTCTTCGACGAGGAGAACCGCGTTGTGCCGGTCACCGTCGTCGAAGCTGGGCCGTGCGTGGTTACCCAGATTCGTACCGCAGAAACCGATGGCTACAACGCCATCCAGATTGCCTTCGGCGAGAAGGACCCGCGCAAGGCCAACAAGCCGGCCGCTGGTCACTTCAAGAAGGCTGGCGTGACCCCGCGTCGCCACGTTGCTGAAATCCGCATGGATGACACCTCTGCATATGAGGTTGGCCAGGAGGTCAAGGTGGACATCTTCGAGGGTGTAACCTTCGTTGACGTCACCGGCACCACCAAGGGCCACGGCTACGCCGGCGCCATGAAGCGCCACGGCTTCGCAGGCCAGGGCGCTGCCCACGGTAACCAGGCCGCTCACCGCCGCGTTGGTGGTATTGGTGGCGCTTCGTTCCCGGGCCGCGTCTTCAAGGGTAAGCGCATGGCTGGCCGCATGGGCCAGGACCGCGTGACCACCCAGAACCTGAAGATTCAGAAGATTGATGCCGAGTCCAACCTGCTGCTCATCAAGGGTGCTATCCCGGGTGCGCGCGGTGGCCTCGTCACCGTTAAGACCGCAGTGAAGGGCGGTGCACACGCATGAGCAACCTCAAGCTAGACGTCCAGACCGCTGACGGTAAGACCAACGGCTCTGTTGAGCTGCCGGCCGAGCTCTTTGACACCGAAGCATCCATCGCTTTGATGCACCAGGTTGTCAACGCTCAGCTTGCTGCTGCTCGCCAGGGCACCCACAAGACCAAGACTCGCGGCGAGGTCCGCGGCGGTGGCCGTAAGCCGTTCCGCCAGAAGGGCACCGGTCGCGCCCGCCAGGGCTCCATCCGTGCACCGCACTACACCGGCGGTGGCACCGTGCATGGCCCGGTTCCGCGCGACTACTCCCAGCGCACCCCAAAGCGCATGATCAAGGCTGCTCTCTACGGTGCACTGTCTGACCGTGCACGCAACGAGCGCATCCACGTCATCGAGGAGCTCGTCCCGGGTCAGACCCCGTCCACCAAGCAGGCCAAGGCCTTCATCGAGCGCCTCACCGACCGCAAGAACGTTCTTCTGGTCGTCGGCCGCGAGGACATCAATGCTCGCCGCAGCGCCAACAACCTGCCGAACGTCCAGATCCTGGACGCCGGCCAGCTGAACACCTACGACGTCCTCTACTCGGACGATGTTGTGTTCTCCGTTGAGGCTCTGCACACCTTCGTCGAGCGCGCCACCGGCGCTGCCGAGGAAGCTAAGGAGGAGAAGTAATGGCTAAGCTCGCTAACCCGCGCGACGTCATCATCGCACCGGTTGTGTCCGAGAAGTCCTACGGCCTGATGGAGCAGAACGTGTACACGTTCTACGTCTCCACGGACTCCAACAAGACCCAGATTAAAGATGCCGTCGAGCAGATCTTCGGCGTGAAGGTTGCTTCCGTCAACACCGTGAACCGTGCAGGTAAGCGTAAGCGCACCCGCACCGGCTTCGGTCAGCGTAAGTCCACCAAGCGCGCCTACGTGACGCTCCGTGAAGGCAGCGACTCCATCGACGTCTTCGGCGGTTCTGCTAGCTAGCAGAACGGCTCCAAGAGCCGATAAGGAAAAGGAAGAATTATGGCTATTCGTAAGTACAAGCCGACAACTCCGGGTCGCCGCGCATCCTCCGTGTCCCAGTTCGAGGAGATCACTCGTTCCACTCCGGAGAAGTCCCTGCTGCGCCCGCTGACCAAGACCGGTGGTCGTAACAACTACGGCCGCATCACCACCCGCCACATCGGCGGTGGCCACAAGCGCCGTTACCGTCTGATCGACTTCCGTCGTACCGACAAGGACGGCATCCCTGCAAAGGTCGCTCACATCGAGTACGACCCGAACCGTACCGCTAACATCGCTCTCCTGCACTATGCAGATGGCGAGAAGCGCTACATCATCGCCCCGAAGGGCCTGAAGCAGGGCACCGTCGTCGAGTCCGGCCCGAACGCAGATATCAAGGTTGGTAACAACCTGCCGCTGCGTAACATCCCGACCGGTACCACCATCCACGCTGTGGAACTCAAGCCGGGCGCTGGCGCTAAGCTGGCCCGCTCCGCTGGTGCTTCCATCCAGCTGCTGGGTAAGGAAGGCAAGTACGCGGTTCTGCGTATGCCGTCCTCCGAAATCCGTCGCGTCGACATCCGTTGCCGCGCCACCGTGGGTGAGGTCGGCAACGCTGACCAGATGAACATCCGCTGGGGTAAGGCCGGCCGTATGCGCTGGAAGGGCGTCCGCCCGACCGTCCGTGGTGTCGTCATGAACCCGGTCGACCACCCGCACGGTGGTGGTGAGGGTAAGACCTCGGGTGGTCGCCACCCGGTGTCGCCGTGGGGCCACAAGGAAGGCCGCACCCGCAACCCGAACCGTTACTCGAACAACATGATCGTGCGCCGTCGTCGCCCGAACAAGAAGCGCTAAGAGGAGGTAAACAATGCCACGCAGCCTGAAGAAGGGCCCGTTCGTCGATGAGCACCTCCTCAACAAGGTAGATGCTCAGAACGAGGCCGGCACCAAGCAGGTCATCAAGACCTGGTCTCGCCGTTCCACCATCCTTCCTGACTTCATCGGTCACACCTTCGCCGTCCACGACGGTCGTAAGCATGTGCCGGTGTTCGTCGAGGATTCCATGGTTGGTCACAAGCTCGGCGAGTTCGCACCCACCAAGACCTTTAAGGGTCACGTCAAGGACGACAAGAAGGGACGTCGATAAGCGATGAGTGACACCATCACCTCCGCATCCGCAACGGCTCGCTACGTCCGCGTTACCCCGATGAAGGCACGCCGCGTCATCGACCTGGTCCGCGGTAAGTCCGTAGCCGAGGCACTTGCAATCCTGAAGTACGCTCCGCAGGGCGCCGCTAAGCCGGTAGCCAAGGTTGTTGCATCCGCAGCTGCCAACGCAGAGAACAACTTCGGCCTGGATCCGCGCACCCTGGTCATCTCCGAGGCATACGCCAACGAGGGCCCGACCATGCGTCGTTTCCAGCCGCGCGCACAGGGCCGCGCATTCATGATTCGTAAGCGCACCAGCCACATCACCGTGGTTGTCGAGAGCCAGAAGGAAGGGGCCAAGTAATGGGCCAGAAGATCCATCCTCACGGCCTACGTTTGGGCATCACTTCCGACTGGAAGACCCACTGGTACGCCGATAAGGACTACGCCAACTACGTAGCCGAAGACATCAAGATCCGCCAGTACCTGGAGAAGGGCCTCGACCGCGCCGGCATCGCCGACGTCGTCATCGAGCGCACCCGCGACCGCGTCCGCGTCGACATTCACACTGCCCGCCCGGGCATCGTGATCGGCCGCCGCGGCGCTGAGGCCGACCGCATCCGCCGTGAGCTGGAGAAGCTCACCGGCAAGATGGTTGCCCTCAACATTCTCGAGGTCAAGCAGGTCGACGCTAACGCAACCCTGGTTGCTCAGTCCATCGCGGAGCAGCTGGTTAACCGTGTTGCATTCCGTCGTGCAATGCGCAAGGCTATCCAGTCCGCTATGCGCCAGCCACAGGTTAAGGGCATCAAGATTTTGCTGTCCGGCCGCCTGGGTGGTGCTGAAATGTCCCGCGTTGAGCGCTACCACGAAGGTCGCGTTCCGCTGCACACCCTTCGCGCCGAAATCGACTACGGCACCGCAGAGGCCCACACCACCTTTGGCCGCATTGGCATCAAGGTGTGGATCTACAAGGGTGACGTCGTCGGTGGCGTGCGTGAGTCCGAACTGAACGCTCCGGCGCAGGGCCGTGGCCGTGACCGCAATGGTCGCTCCCGCCGCGGTGGCCAGCGTCGCCAGCGCGCACAGCAGAAGCAGGAGGGCTAATCCATGCTGATTCCTAAGCGTGTTAAGTACCGCCGTCAGCACCGCCCGAGCCGCTCGGGTGTGTCCAAGGGCGGTAACCGCATCAACTTCGGTGACTACGCCATCCAGGCTCTCGAGCCGGCGTACATCACCAACCGCCAGATTGAGGCCGCACGTATTGCCATCAACCGCCACGTCAAGCGTGGCGGTAAGGTCTGGATTAACATTTTCCCGGACCGTCCGCTGACCCAGAAGCCTCTCGGTGTTCGTATGGGTTCCGGTAAGGGCCCCGTCGAGAAGTGGGTTGCCAACGTCAAGCCGGGCCGCGTCCTCTTCGAGATGACCTACCCGAACGAGGAAACCGCCATCGAGGCCCTGCGCCGCGCTGGTCAGAAGCTTCCGTGCAAGGTCCGCATCATCAAGAAGGAGGACCAGTTCTAATGGCTACCGGTACCCCCGCCCACGAGTTCCGTGAGCTCGACAATGCTGAGCTGGAAACCCGCCTGAAGGACGCGAAGGAAGAGCTCTTCAACCTTCGTTTCCAGAAGGCCACCGGCCAGCTGACCAACAACCGCCGCATCGGCACGGTTAAGCGCGACATTGCCCGCATCTACACCGTTCTGCGCGAGCGCGAGCTGGGCCTGTCCGTTGCTCCGGGAGCTGAGGCTTAATCATGAGTGAGGCAAACGTGAACACTAAGAAGGAAAAGGGCGCTCGCAAGACCCGCACCGGCATCGTTGTCTCCGACAAGATGGACAAGACCATCGTTGTCGAGCTCGAGGACCGCAAGCAGCACGCCCTCTACGGCAAGATCATGCGTTCTAACAAGAAGGTTAAGGCGCACGATGAGGAGAACACCGCCGGCATCGGCGACCGCGTTCTCATCGCCGAGACCCGCCCGCTGTCGAAGGACAAGCACTTCCGTCTCGTCGAGATCGTGGAGAAGGCTAAGTAAAATCTAGCTTTCCCGCCACAGGTAACCCCCACGCAGCGCGTGGGGGTTATTTTTATGCCGAGAATGCTTCCCGTGGGATGTCATGGCCGCAGCGCGTACTGCTCCCGTTCATAGGGTTGGCTATGAGAAAGGCGCTCTCTGCTATGCTCTCTCGCTCATCCCTCGCTCCCTCGACGGCGGCCGTGGTGTCCCTTGTCGGTTGCTCTAGCCAGGACCCTGAGCTTTCACGTGATGCCGCCCCCTCCACGAGCCAGGAGGCCCCGTCTCTCGACCCGGCGGAGCAAGCCCGTGAACTCTACACAGAGGTCTTTTCGGATTCGGCGCATATCGAGTTTAACTATCCCCATGAGGATCGCGGCCCAGACACTGGAACGCCGGGGCCCAAGTCCCGCGTGCTGGCGAAGAAGTCTGGTGACGTTCTCTAGCGCCCAGCGTCGCGCGCTCGGTGGTGGGTGAGCGCAATGGCGGCACCAAAGGCAGTAAGCACCGTACCCACCGCCAGCAGGAAGGTGCCGAGCCGATATTCGGTGCCCATCGGCTTGTCAAAGGTGTTGTAAATCATCAGCCACAGCACCCAACCCGCGATGAGCGCCACTGCTGCGAGCGCAGACACCATCCGCAGTCCGCGGGTGGCGCGCTGGGCGGGGGAGAAGGCGTGGTAGGAGCAATCGATGAGCATGAGCACCGCCAGTAGTGCCGATAGCCCTGCGGCAATCGGAACGCTAAGCAGCGCCCCTGTGCCGGCAATGACGGGAAGCACGAAACACCCAATAGACAGGATGAAGAGCAGGCCGTGGAGCGCGCCCGTGCGCAGCGGATAAGTCACAGTTTCGCCTCCACCTCGGTGCGGGTGGGCGGCTGCGCGCCGGTGCGGGAGACAGTGATGGCAGCGGCAGTGGCCGCAAAGTGGAGCACGCGCTGCCATTCTGTTTCTGTCAACGCCGCCGGATCCTTGTCAACCAACTGCGAGAGCAACGCGGCCATGACGGTGTCCCCAGCGCCGATGGTATCGGCAACGTCGACGACTACCGGCGGAGCCTGCACCGACACCGAGCTTGTGCGTACGCTCAGGCCCTCACCGCCGCGCGTAGTAACCACAACTGGCACTTCCTCGAGGGCCTCGGCCCCGAGGAATTCAACTTCCTCCTCGCTGAGCTTGAGCAGAGTCACGTGCGGGAGCAGCGACAGGAGAAATTCGCGGTGCTTCTCGGTGGCGAAGAAGGGGCGAATATTAGGGTCCAGCGCTACCTTTGTGCCACGCTGCGCGAGTTCCTTGAGCAGCGCCGCGTAGCGGGACGCGCCCGGCTCGAGGGCGAGGGAGACGGTGCCGAAGCAGGCCCAGGGGACGTCGACAAGCACAGGCTCCACGGCACGGTCCGCTGTGCCCTCCGTATAGAAGGAGTAGGTGGCCGAGCCATCCTCCGCGATGCTGCAGACCGCCAAGGTTGTGGGCTCGTCGCCGCGCTGCACGAGGGAAGTATCAACTCCTTGGTTAGTGAGATGATCCACCAGCGCACACCCGAAGGCGTCGGTGGACAACCGCGACTGGAAGCCCACGTCAGCGCCCAGACGCCCCGCCGCTACCGCGACGTTGAAGGGGCCGCCTCCTAACGCCGGTTGTAAATCCGCCAGCCGTCCAGGCTCGCGCGGTACAAGGTCTACGAGGCCTTCGCCACACACCATAATGTCCATAATCGCCATAATATCGAGGACATGAATTACCGTCCGCATTTCCACGTCTCTCCGCCGAGCGGCCGCCTTAATGACCCGAACGGGATTTTCCTCGATGGCGATACACTGCACGTCTATTACCAGCACGACCCCTATTTCCCGCACGCGGCAAAACAGACCGGTTGGGGGCACGCAGTGGGGTCGGTGAGTAGCCCGCAGCCGTGGCGTCATGCCCCGGATGCGCTGTACCCGGTGCGTGAGTATGACGCGCATGGCTGCTATTCGGGTGGCGCTGTTGTTGATGGCGAGGATGTGTGGCTGTTCTACACCGGTAACCTCAAGCGCAGGGGCGTGCGCATCCCCTCGCAGAATCGGGTGCGTGTGGTGGAGGCCGGTGGCCCGGAAGGCGGTATCTACCAGCGCGATGAGGCGAACCCCCTCATCGATGGTCCGGCTGAAGGCTTCACGGGGCACTACCGCGACCCGCAGATTACTCGTGACGCGCAGGGCTGGCGCATGGTGCTCGGTGCGCAGGCCTCCGATGAGACTGGCCACGTGGTGCTCTACCGTTCCACGGATCTGGGGGTGTGGTCCTACCAGGGGCCTATCACCTTCGATGTTTCCAGGGCCGAGCTGGGCTTGAGCCCTGACCTCGTGCCGGGTGGGTACATGTGGGAGTGTCCTAACCTTGTTACCCTGCAGGACCGCGCCACGGGTGAAGACAAAGCCGTCCTCGTCATCTGCCCTCAGGGTTTGGAGCCTGTGCTTGACGACGCCACCCATTACGCCTCCTCCGACCAGTGCGGCTACCTCGTGGGACGCCTAGAGGGCACGGTGTTCCACGTTGAGCGTGGCTTCAGCGAGCTGGACTATGGCCACCAGTTTTACGCGCCGCAGCTGGTGGATAAGGGGGGCGAAGCCATCATGTTGGGCTGGATGGGCTTGCCCGCGCAAGATGAGACTCCGACGGTTGCCGAGGGGTGGGTTCACACGCTGACGCTGCCGCGGCGCGTCTGGCTGGAAGAGGGTTGGCTGCGTCAGGAGCCGCTGTGGGACCTTGCTTCTGTGCCACAGAAGACGGCACGTGAGGGGTTCGGCTCGGTGGCTACGCTGACTGGGGGTGAGGGGACGTACGTACTCGTTGATTCCTCTGGTGCTGAGTCCTTCCGTGTTGAGTATGGCTCTGGCGAGCTAGGGTTGACCTTGGGGGATGACGAACGTGTCGTGCCCTGTCCGGCTGGTTCGCTGGAACTTATTGCGGATGGTTGTGCGGTGGAGGTTTTTGCGGGTGATGGAAGGATTGCGGCGGCGTCTGCGGTCTTTGGTGCGGAGGACAGTCGCTGGCGAGGCTGGGAAGTCCGGTAGGACGGTGAGTTTTCCTACATTTTTGCCCGATTACTTGGCTTTATGTTGGTATGGCGTGTCTAATGGAGTCTGACGCTATTTAATCCATTTCACAGTAGGAGGCACGCCGTTATGGATCACTCACAGGTCGCGGCGCGGACACTCGCAGCCATCGGTGGCGAAGACAACATTGTGGCGCTTGCCCACTGCGCCACCCGCCTGCGCATGGTGCTCAAAGACAGCAAGAAGGTCGACACGGCCGCGTTGGAAAACGATCCGGACCTTAAAGGCATCTTTGAGGCTGGGGGCATGTTCCAGGTCATCGTTGGGCCGGGCGATGTCAACATAGTCTTTGACCAGCTCAACAACTTGACCACCAAGGACATCGCTGTCTCAACGGTCAAGCTCAAGGATATCGCGGCGGATTCCGGCAACTGGTTCTCCCGTGCGGTGAAGATCCTTGCAGACATCTTCGTGCCGCTCATCCCGATTCTGGTCGGTGGCGGTCTGCTTATGGCGCTCAACAACGTGTTGACCGCCAACGGGCTGTTCGGCGAACAGTCAGTCATCGAGATGTTCCCTGCCATGGCGGACGTTGCCGGGCTTATTAACCTGCTTGCCTCAGCCCCCTTTGCCTTCCTGCCCATTCTTGTCGGCTTCACCGCTACCAAGCGCTTTGGCGGTAACGAGTTCCTCGGCGCCGGTATGGCCATGGCCATGGTGATGCCGGACCTGGTCAACGGTTACCAGGTGGCTGCCACCATCGAGGCAGGGGAGATGTCCTACTGGAACATCTTCGGCCTCGACGTCGCGCAGGCAGGCTACCAAGGCTCCATCCTGCCCATTTTGGTCATCGCGTGGATCCTGGCCACGATTGAGAAATTCCTGCACAAGCACCTCAAGGGCACGGTGGACTTCTTGCTCACTCCGCTGCTCACGCTCCTGGTGACCGGTTTTATCACCTTCATGGCGGTGGGCCCGGTGCTGCGCACGGCCGGCGATATGCTCGGTGCTGGCCTCAATGACCTCTACACCTTTGCTGGACCGGTCGGCGGTTTCATCTTCGGTCTGTTCTACTCACCCATCGTCATCACTGGTCTTCACCAGTCCTTCCCGCCGATTGAGACGATGCTGTGGAACGAGGGCGGCTCCTTTATCTTTGCAGTGGCGTCCATGGCCAACATCGCACAGGGCGGCGTGGCCCTCGCGGTGTACTTCCTCACCCGCTCGGAGAAGCTCAAGGGCCTCTCCGGCGCCTCGGGCGTCTCCGCGCTCTTCGGTATTACTGAGCCCGCCATCTTCGGCGTGAACTTGCGCCTACGCTGGCCGTTCTACATTGGCATGGGAGCCTCAGCCATTGCTTCGACGCTCATTGCGCTTTTCGACGTCAAAGCCACCGCACTCGGCGCCGCCGGCTTCATCGGTTTCGTCTCCATGCGCCCGGAGGATTACACGCAGTTCTTCATCTGCGCCTTTGTCTCCCTGATCCTCTCCTTCGGCGTGGCCTTTGCCTACGGCCATTACCTCAGGGGCAAGAACGGCTCGATTGATCCGGATGAGGTGGGGGCTGGTGGGGCGTCGGCAAGCGCGGCTCCTGCCGTCACCGCGGACCCGAATGCCTACCGTGTGGCCTCCCCGCTGGCTGGAAAGGCCATCGCTTTGGAGTCAGTCTCAGACCCGATGTTTGCTGCTGGGAAGCTCGGCGCGGGTGCGGCGATTGAGCCCACCGAGGGGCGCCTCGTCTCCCCGATTGATGGCAAGGTCACCGTCACCTTCCCCTCCAAGCACGCTTATGCCGTTCGCGGCAAGGACGCTGATGGCAATAACGTGGACATCCTCATGCACATTGGCTTTGACACGGTAAACCTCAAAGGCGAGCACTTCACCGCGCATGTCTCCAAGGGCGATGAAGTCAAGGCTGGTGATCTTCTCTGCGAGTTCGATGTCGAGGCCATCAAGGCCGCCGGCTATCCGGTGACCACCCCGATTGTGGTGTCCAACTCCAAGAAAACCGGACCGGTACTGCCGGCGTATCGCCCAGGGGAGGACATCACCTTCGGAGATGCCCTGCTCACCGTCGACCCCCGACCGGCTTCTGCTGCTGAGTCGGCTGGCTCCGGTTCAGCTGCGGGCAGCTCCGCCGTCCCAGCCTCGAACGCCTAAACTGTTATCGCCACGCGGCCCCGGCATACGTCGGGGCCTTGTCAGTCCAGCAAGGATTTCCATGTGTCCAGACCTGGAAGTCGACTCATGCAGGTCGTCGTCAAGCGCTGCGTCACCGCGCGATGAAGCCCACCTGCACCGTTCGGCTTCCAGGTCTGCACATATGCATCACGTGTGCATCTGTGGCGAAAGTGCAGGGAGTGGGTTAAAAGTTGTGCATGAACAATGAACAACTCTTTACCTACCTCGATCAGAACCTTATTGATCTTCGCGCCTTGCCCAACAGTGATCCGCTGTGGAAGAAAGTGCATGCCGACAAGGTGGCGAAACTCGCCTGGTGTTACGTACTGCCGATGGTTCAGTGGAGGCAACTCAAGTCCTGGCAGCAGCAGGCTGCACGGGCGTATGCGCTAGGGCTAACCCTGCCGAAGGCGACGCTAGTGGGGAAAACGGCAGCCCTCATCCACGGCATTCCCCTCATTGTCCCTCCCCAAGAATGGGAGGCAACGCTTCCCTCGAATTCTGTGCCACAAAGAGCTAAGTCGAGGAATGTGCGCTACCGACGCACGGATCTGCGTGGGAAAGAAAGCGTTGTTCATGGGATTCGTGTCACGTCCCTTGAGCGAACTGCACTGGACATAGCGCGCTTCCACGGATTCGAGGAGGGCCTTGTTGCCGTTGATGCGGTGCGGGGGCGAAACGTTGGGAAAGTCTGGATCGATGAAGAGTTGGGCGCGATGGGCAGGGTCAAAGGCGTCGCTGCGGCGCGTCAGGCGGTGGCGGCGAGTATCAATACCGCGGAGTCGCCGTGGGAATCTTATGCGCGTGCCCTGATTATCGCAGCCGACTATCCAGAACTGCGCTCGGTGAAAGCCCAGTACGAGATCGGGACCTATCGCGCAGACCTTGTTATTAATGGGTGGCTCGTCGTCGAGATTGATGGCAACGTGAAATATCGCCGCGATATTGATGAAGTGATTCTCGCTGAGCATCGCCGCCAGCAAGACATTCTCAATAAGGGCTTTGTTGTCCTGCGCTTCAGTCCGGAGCAACTGAACTCGCGCCCAGAATATTTTCAAAAGGTAATCGGGGAGCATCTCCAGCGCGGCCCGAGGCGCTAAAAGTGCAGAGGTGAAAACCGAACGGTGCAGGTGGGCGTCGCCAAGCGCATGTGCACTGCTTGGCGACGCCCTGCGTGAGTCGCCTTGCAGGTCTGGCCTCTTGTCAATGGGGTTCGATACAGGGGTCGATACGTGCGCGGTGGGAGGGGGTGAGGGTCGAGTGAAGAGGTGTTGTGTCGGTGCCGCGTGATTTGGGAAAGAAGGGTAGGGCGTGGTTGAATGTATGGGTTGCATATGGCCGGTCGGTGCGGGGCGATGCGTTTCCGAATCGCCACACCGAGACCCTTCGACCGCTGTGAACAGCGAGTTCGTCGCACAACCTATGCCACACAAGCAAGTAGACCAGGTGTGTCAAGGACGGAAATCTTGACGCACGTTAATCCAGGTCAGGAGACCCATAGTGATTCAGCAAGAATCGCGTCTGCGCGTCGCCGACAACTCCGGTGCACGAGAGCTCCTCGTTATCCGCGTTCTCGGCGGCTCCGTACGACGTTTCGCTGGCATTGGTGACATTGTTGTCGCCACTGTCAAGGAAGCCACCCCGGGTGGCAACGTGAAGGAAGGCGATGTCGTCAAGGCCGTCATCGTCCGTGCCAAGAAGGAGACCCGTCGTCCGGACGGCTCCTACATCGCTTTCGATGAAAACGCCGCAGTTATCCTTAAGGGCGACAGTGAGCCGCGCGGTACCCGCATCTTCGGCCCGGTTGCTCGCGAGCTTCGTGACAAACGCTTCATGAAGATCGTTTCTCTCGCACCGGAGGTGATCTAGTCTTATGAAGATTCATAAGGGCGATATGGTGATTGTTATTTCGGGCCCGGACAAGGGCGCGAAGGGCAAGGTCATCGAGGCATACCCGAAGCGTGAGAAGGTCCTCGTTGAGGGCGTCAACCGCGTTAAGAAGCACGTTGCTAACTCCGCTACCGAGCGTGGCGCCGAGTCCGGCGGAATCGTAACCCAGGAAGCTCCGATCCACGTGTCCAACGTTGCGATCGTCGACTCCGAGGGCAACCCGACCCGCGTGGGCTACCGTTTCGATGAAAACGGCAAGAAGGTCCGCATCGCACGTAGCAACGGGAAGGACATCTAACATGAGCGAGAACTACACTCCGCGTCTGAAGACCCGCTACCGCGAGGAAATCAAGAAGGCTCTCAACGAAGAGTTCAAGTACGACAATGTGATGCAGATTCCGGGCGTCACCAAGGTCGTTGTCAATATGGGTGTGGGCGACGCTGCCCGCGACTCCAAGCTGATCAACGGCGCACTCGAGGACCTCACCGCGATCACCGGCCAGAAGCCGCAGCTGCGTCGCGCTAAGAAGTCCATTGCTAACTTCAAGCTCCGCGAGGGCATGCCCATCGGCGCACGCGTTACCCTGCGCGGCGACCGCATGTGGGAGTTCCTTGACCGCCTGCTGACCATCGCGCTGCCGCGTATTCGCGACTTCCGCGGTCTCTCCGACCAGCAGTTCGACGGCCACGGCAACTACACCTTCGGCCTCACCGAGCAGACCATGTTCTACGAGATCGACATCGACAAGGTCGACCGCCCGCGCGGTATGGACATCACCGTTGTCACCTCCGCTACCAACGACGAGGAGGGCCGCAAGCTCCTGCGCGAGCTCGGCTTCCCGTTCAAGTAAATAGCGTTTGAGGAATTCCCCCGGCACTCCGAAAGGAGACCGGGGGAATTTTTTGGTTTTAGTGCCGTCGGTGAAGCCACGCAGCCGCGCCTGCCACGAAGAGGGCGGCGCACACGATGGCAACGATGGGAGACATACCTTGGCCGAGGGAATTGCCCAGCGGCGTGGTCTCGCCCACGTACCAGGGGAAAAGGGGTGCCAGCAGCGACAACGGGAGCGCGATTCCCGCAGAGGCCTTCGAGCTCAGGCGGCTACGCAGTGCTAGTACGAGGCCAACCGCAGCGAGGCAAAAAAAGATCGTGGATACAGAATGAATCGGTACTACCCCAATGAACAATCCAAATCCGAACACAGCGGTCCACGCTGCGGTGGCCGAGCCCAACAAGGTAGCTTTCTCCTTGCGCAGCGAACGGGCGGTGCTTGCGGCCTCGTATCTCTCGTCCCACGAACTGCTCAGCAACGCCAGTATGGAGCCTGCGACGAGCAGTGGCAGCAGATTGAAAACGAATACGGGACGGTTTAGTGGCGCCCCGAAGAGCTGTGGAACGGCCAGGTTATCCAGGAACTGCGTTACCACCCCCAGGCTGAGGATCAAGAAGAACTCCGGCCAACGGCGAAGTGTCAGGTAAGGGCTCATCGTTCAACCTCCAGTGGCGGTAGCTCGGAGCCGCACGTCTGCATGGTGTGCACAAAGGGAGCCAGAGCCCTGGCTTGTTCCGCGGGCGAACGGTGCGAAAGCTCGTTTTCAATCCAGGCGCGCGCAGGAGTAGTTGTGCCCTGTGCGCTGAGGGTAGAAAAGCTGTCGTCCCCCGTTCTGAACGCATACGTGGCCCAGTCCGAAAGTACCTGGTGTGCGTTGCGGGAGGCAGAAGTTTCTTCGCAGGGGCGCTGAGCGCGCAGCGCCGCAGCTTGAGCCTCATAAACCCGCGTGTACAGGGCCGCTGGGCTGGCCACTGTGTGGGATAGCTCCGTCGCGTGCTCGGAGCCAGGTTGACCGTATGTGCCGGTGAGGGGAGGAAGGCCGGCGTCGACAAGCACCTGCGTGAATTCCTGCCAGTGCGCGTCGGCAGCCACGACGAGTGCGTGGTCTTCTGGCCAACTGCAGTATCGCTGTGTGTTCGCATCCCGGGTGCATCTTGCCGACGCCTCCGTGGTGTCCCGTGCCCGCGTACCTTGGGACCCCACTGCGGCGGAGCCAACAGCGGCGACGGTGATGATGGCGAGGAGAGTCAGCGCGGTGTAACGCGGGGCAGGGTGGTGGCGTGTCAGTGCGGCAAGGACACAGGCGCTTAAGGCCGCTACCATGACGGCAGAAATTGCGACCGAAGCCACCCGTGGCTGCCGTGCGATCAGCTCGTACCCATTGCCGGGGAAGAAAAGAAAGCGTAGGGAGGCCGGTGTGGAATCCGCACACGCCGATACCACGCACAAAGCTAGCGTGAGCAGTGCTGCGAGTAACGCGGCGAGCATCCGGCGCCGGACAAGGACTCCCAACCCCGCACCGAGAACCGCACACAGCACAACCCACACAAGGCTGCTGATGATGACGAGGAACCATGGCGAGCCGCCCACGGGTGCGGTATAGACAAACCCTGCCAGGATCATGAAGCCGATAAGAATGCTGGCCAGTCCCCACGCCAACGCCGGGCCGACGAGGAGTACTGCTGTGCGAGCGCGCGAGGTGGATGTGGAGCGCAGAAACGTAGCGTCCTGGCTTCCTGCGTCCCATGCAGTAATACTTGCGAGAAGTACGCCCGTAGCCGCGGCGACAACCGCACAGATTGCGGTGGCCTCCGGCCAGGAACCGGCGACGTTACTGCCCCGCGCAGAGGCAAAACTCAGCAGTGCGGTGAAGAGTACAACAGGAATGAAGCGAACGTGTCTCACAAAGCAGCCCCTCCCTGTGTACCATCGGTAGCTTGTTCGGTGACGGCGCAGAATCCTTGTTCTACGGAGCCGTACCTTTCGATGAAATCTGCAACAGAAGAATCGGCTGCGATGCACCCACGATGAAGAATGAGCGCGCGATCGGCGGAGTCCATATCAGCCGCGACGTGCGTAGACATGAGAACAGTGGTGCCGTTCGAGGCCATGTCACGCAGTGCGCGGATAAGCGAGGAGCGGTGGTGTGGGTCGAGGCCCGCGGTGGGTTCGTCGAGAAGCAGTACATCTGGCTCGTGGACAATGCCCGCCGCGACCATGGCGCGGCGCTGCATTCCACCGGACATCGCGCGCAGGCGAGTAGTGCTGTGGTCCTCCAAGCCAATTATCCGCAAGGCATTGACCGCGTGCTGGCGTGCTGTCGCGCGGTCTAGTCCGCGCAGCCAGCCAACGTCTGCTACGAAATCCACTGCGCGTTGCGCCGGATCAAAGGCATTGCGTTGCGGAACCCAGCCGACACGTTGCCGCCACGAGTCGGAACGGCGGACGTCTTCACCGCCCACGAAGATGGTTCCTGTCGGCGGGCGTAGCTCACCGGCGATGAGCTGCATGAGCGTGCTTTTCCCCGCGCCATTTGCGCCGAGAAGGACGGTGAGCCCTGGGGCGAGGTTGAAGGATATATCGCGAACAATCTCAGCGCGGGCGGAGTAGCCGTAACTGAGATGCTGGACAGACAGGAAGGATGCCATCCCACAAGGCTTCCATAAGTGAAAAATGATTGCAATTGTTCACTGTAGGTCAGTGATTGACCTGCGGCGCGTGCGGAGGAGTACGATACAAAGGTCTTTGAAATCTCTATCGCGCGAGGTACTTGATGTCCTTGAATGATGCTGCGGCAGCGGCGGTAACGAAAAAGATCACCTTGCTCGATGAATCCTTTTCCCGCTTTGCGGTGCGTTCTACATTGGCCGGCGTGTACCTGGCCATCGGTACGGCGTTCGCGGCGGTGCTGGGAATGGGCGTCGAGAAGCATATGGAAGGCATGGGCTCACTGGTCTTTGCCTGCTTGTTCGGCCTGGGCCTGTTTGCCATCGTCGTCCTTGGCGCGGAACTAGCCACCGGCAACATGATGTACATGGTTTACGGTGCAGTGAACAAGAAGGTCGGCTGGGGCAAGGGCCTGTGGCTGCTCGTGGTCACTACGGTGTTCAACTTGGTGGGCGTAGCGCTCTTTGCAGCGGCTATGGGTATGTCGGCGAAGCTGGGCGATATTGACCCGAATCACCTCATCGCCACACTGTCGATGGGCAAGTTGGAGAAGGGCCCCGGCGGTATGTTCGTCGAGGCCATCCTGGCTAACTTTGTGGTCAACATGGCCATTGTGGGAGCGGTCTTTGCCAAGGACATCGTGTCCAAGTTCTTCGTCATCGTGCCCATCATCGCCTGCTTCGTGGGCTTGGGTCTTGAGCACGTCATTGCGAACTTCTGCCTGATGGTGCTGACCTTTTTCTGCTCCAGCCCGCTGCCGGAGGGCTTTACCCTCGGTGCGGTGCTGACCAACTGGTCCATCGTGTGGGTCGGAAACCTCATTGGCGGCGGCTTCCTTATTGGTGGCGTGTACGCCTGGCTTAACTCTGGCCCGGACGCGTATCGCGACTAAGCTCGCCCGAATACAGATTGAAGCGGTCCCCGCGGGCAAAGCCAACCAGCGCCATTCCGGTCTCGCGGGCGGTTTCGACTGCGAGCGAGGAGGCGGCGGAGACCGCGACGAGCATGCCGAAACCGGCCATGGCGGCCTTGTTTACTAGTTCGAAGCTGGCGCGCGAGCTCATCACGAGGATGAGGTCGCTGGCGGGGAGCATGTCTTCCATGAGCAGGTGGCCGATGACCTTGTCGGCCGCATTGTGCCTGCCGACGTCTTCGCGGACGACGACGGGTTCGCCGTCGAGGGTAAAGGCCCCCGCAGCGTGGATGCCACCGGTTTTGCGGAACTGCTTCTGCTCCCGCTTGAGGGCGTCGGGCAGCTTGGCGACGACCCCCGGATCCACCGGCACCCGCGGAATCTCATAGCGGGTCTGCTTCATGAGCGCCTCAATAGAGGACGTACCGCATACGCCGCAGGCGGAGGTCGTGGTAGTCAGGCGCAGGTCCGTCAGCGCGATCGGGTGGGGATTGGTGAATTCCACGTCCAGCAGATTGTAGGGGTTGCGACCATCCACGGAGGCGCCGGCGCAGTACCGTGCTTCCTGGATATCGCTGGCCTTGTCAATGTGTCCCTCGGAGTGGAGAAAACCATGGGTGAGTTCGACATCGTGGCCGGGAGTGCGCATTGTTGTGGTGAGCGTTTGGCCACCAACGCGAATCTCCAGCGGCTCCTCGCCGGCGACGGTATCGCCGCGGGTATCGACCTGGGTGACGTGGCCGTCCTCGTCGAGGCGCACCTTGGTCACGGCAAAGGTGGCGTTGATGCGCCCGCTCATCGGTTGAGGGCCTCCTTTAGCGTAGCGATGTGAGCGCGAGCCTCCTCGACGTCTTTAGACGCCAAGCCCACGAGGTAAGCCGTGAGGGGAGCAGCCGGGCGGGATTGGGTATGCGCCACGTCCTTGGTGAGGTCAAGTAGCTCCTTCACGAGGGCGGTGGCGTCCGCGGGTGCGACGCCGATAAGTTCAGCGGCTTCCTCGAGCCATTGGTGGGCCGTGCGGATGGGGTCTTGTTCTTCATTCATAACGATCAATGCTAACGCGTTTTGGAAAACAGCACGTCGCCGGGTAGAGTAAGCCGACGGACTTGCATTTTTCCTCATCTCGCGCCGAGAAAATGGTGCGCGAACAGCGGAAATGTGCCAAGCCGGAAGAATTGAACACATCTACTTTGTTGTAGGCCCCTCGCCGTAGACAGCGGACCGTTGTCTGTATCAAAGGGTGGCGAGCGCCTCACGGTATTGACCGTGGGGAGCGTGAGTAGCCCGAAATCACACGGAGAACGCTTTGGTGAGCATGGGAACCGCAACGAGAAAGGTTACAGGTCACTCATATGACTATGACTGATCCTATTGCCGACATGCTGTCGCGCGTGCGCAACGCAAGTAATGCGCACCACGACTCCGTGTCGATGCCGACCTCCAAGATCAAGGCGAACATCGCCGAGATCTTGAAGCAGGAAGGCTACATCGCTGACTACTCCGTCGAGGGCCGCGAGCTGTCCCTCGAGCTTAAGTACAACAACCGTGAGCGTTCCCTGTCGGGTCTGCGTCGCGTGTCTAAGCCGGGTCTGCGTGTGTACGCAAAGTCCACCGAACTGCCGCAGGTTCTGGGGGGCCTGGGCGTGGCTATCATCTCCACGTCTCAGGGTCTGCTCACCGACCGTCAGGCTCAGGAGAAGGGTGTAGGCGGAGAAGTTCTCGCCTACGTCTGGTAAGGGAGGATTGACACATGTCTCGTATCGGTCTAGCACCTATCGCCGTCCCGAAGGGCGTCGACATCACCATCAACGGCCAGGTTGTCAACGTCAAGGGTTCCAAGGGCACCCTCGACGTTGAGCTGCCGGAGCCTATCACCGTTGCCGTCGAGGACGATGAGATCAAGGTCTCCCGTCCGGATGACGACCGCAAGAACCGCGCTCTGCACGGTCTGGCCCGTTCCCTGGTCAACAACGCCGTTGTTGGCGTGACCGAGGGCTACACCAAGAAGATGGAAATCTTCGGTGTTGGTTACCGTGTCCAGCAGAAGGGTAAGGACCTGGAGTTCTCTCTGGGCTACTCCCACCCGATCCTCATCAAGGCTCCGGAGGGCATTACCTTCGCTGTGGATGGCGCAACCAAGCTCTCCGTATCTGGTATTGACAAGCAACTGGTTGGACAGGTCGCCGCGTACATCCGCCGCCTGCGTAAGGACGATCCTTACAAGGGCAAGGGTATTCGCTACGACGGCGAGCAGGTCCGCCGCAAGGTCGGAAAGACGGGTAAGTAAGCAATGGCTAACACTGAAAACGCAAAGCGCACCCCGGTTGGCAAGGACATTTCCTCGCGTCGTCGTGAAGCACGCGCACGCCGCCACTTCCGCATCCGTAAGACCCTCCGCGGCACCCCTGAGGCACCGCGTCTGGTTCTTCACCGCTCCTCCCGCCACATGCACGTCCAGGTCATCGACGACTTGGCCGGCCACACCCTGGCCGCTGCGTCCTCCATGGAAGCTGACGTGCGCGCACTCGAGGGCGACAAGAAGGCCAAGGCTGCCAAGGTAGGCGAGCTCATCGCTGAGCGCGCCAAGGCCGCTGGCATCGAGAAGGTCGTCTTTGACCGTGCAGGCTACAAGTACCACGGCCGCGTTGCTGCGCTGGCCGACGCCGCCCGCGAAGGTGGTCTGCAGTTCTAATGATTAAGGCACACGGAAACATCAACGGAAGGAACGCCTAATGTCGGACCGTGAACAGCGTGACGGCGGACGCTCCGCCGAGAACAACAACGACCGCAAGGGTCGCAACAACGGCCGTCGTAACGACCGCCGCAACCAGCAGGACAACGAGCGCGATAAGTACATCGAGCGCGTTGTGACCATCAACCGCGTCTCCAAGACCGTTAAGGGTGGCCGCAACATGTCCTTCACCGCTCTCGTCGTCGTCGGCGACGGCCAGGGCATGGTTGGCGTCGGCTACGGCAAGGCCAAGGAAGTCCCGGCCGCAATCCAGAAGGGTGCTGAGGAAGCTCGTAAGAACTTCTTCCGCGTCCCGATGATTGCTGGCACCATTACCCACCCGGTTGAGGGTCGCGACGCAGCTGGCATCGTCATGATGAAGCCGGCCGCTCCGGGTACTGGTGTCATCGCCGGTGGTGCTGCTCGTCCGGTGCTTGAGTGCGCTGGCGTGCAGGACATTCTGTCGAAGTCCCTGGGCTCCGACAATGCACTCAACGTCGTCCGCGCTACCGTGGACGGCCTCAAGCAGCTGGTTCGCCCGGAGGAAGTTGCCGCACGCCGTGGCAAGTCCCTCGAGGAGATCGCACCGGCCCAGATGCTGCGCAAGCGCGCAGGTCAGGAGGCATAAGCAATGGCTCTGAAGATTACTCAGGTAAAGGGCCTTGTGGGCACCAAGCCGAACCACCGCAAGAACATTGAGGCGCTCGGCCTCAAGCGCATCGGTCACACTGTTGTGAAGCAGGACACCCCGATCATCCGCGGCATGGTTCAGAAGGTGCGTCACCTGGTCACCGTCGAAGAAGTGGCAGGGGAGTAAACCATGGCTGATATCATCAAGCTCCACGACCTGCGCCCGGCCGCAGGCTCCAACAAGCCTAAGACCCGCGTCGGCCGCGGTGAGGCATCCAAGGGTAAGACCGCTGGTCGCGGTACCAAGGGCACCGGCGCTCGTAAGCAGGTTTCCGCTGCTTTCGAGGGTGGCCAGATGCCGCTGCACATGCGTCTGCCGAAGCTCAAGGGCTTCAAGAACCCGAACCACGTTGAGTACCAGGTAGTTAACGTTGCTGACCTGGCCGAGAAGTTCGCAGAGGGCGGCGACATCACCGTTGCCGACATCGCAGCTGCCGGCCTCGTCCGCGCTAACCAGCCGGTCAAGGTTCTGGGCAACGGCGACATCAACGTCAAGCTGAATGTCACCGCTGATAAGTTCTCCAAGTCTGCTGTCGAGAAGATTGAGGCTGCTGGCGGCTCCGCCACCACCAAGTAATTCTCACCAGACTCTGTGAGAGTCAGGGAACCCTCCCGCAAGTCACCGTTAAGGTGTCCTGCGGGAGGGTTCTTGCGTTGTGGCGTCGCATGAGCTTAAAGCTGAGAAGAAAACCTGCATTTTGCAGGATGATAGCGAACAATTTAAGTGGGTTGGGCCGGAATTTTCGTCCGGATGAGAATGAACTTGCAGGGCATGGGGTGTCTTTTAGATCTCATAGATTGATCGCAAGTAGCTTATAAACGCGCGGGGTGATATATTTTTTTGCACAGGGTTACTGCAAACCAGTCTAAGGAAAATATCATGACCATTATTAACCAGTTCGTGGCCGGCGTTATGGCCGCAGTGTTGTCGTTGTTCGGCCTGGCGGCGCCGCTTGATAACACTGGTGCACCTACCCACGCAGCCGCGCACGTGGAGAATGCGGCTGCCACTGCGGGTGAAGACGCATCTGTTGTGCAGCCGGGTGAGAACCTTACTCCTCAGAAGGCTGTGGAGCGTGACCTTTTCCTTGTCACTGAGGAGCTGGGTCATGAGTTCATGACCATCCGTTTCGAGGGCACCACGACCGCCCACATCGTTTTCCTTGAGTCTTATAACCCGGACACCGACCAAGCTGCGGTTGACCGTATGATGACGTCTCTGGCGGACAACGGCTTTGTCCGCGTCGACGCCGTCGCGTAGGACCTTACACGCGAGAAGCCCCCGCAGTCAGGAAAACGAGCCTGACTGTGGGGGCTTCTCCTGTTGTCGCCGGCGCCGGATCTAGGCGTCGTTGACCGTCTTCTCAAAGAGGCTTGGGAAGCGGTCGGACGGGTCGGTAACGGCCTTAATGCGTTCGGGAAGGTCGCCACCGTAGAGTTCAGCGAATTTCTCGGGGGAGTAGAAGGCTTCTGAATAGAGGGACTTGTGCCCACCCAGTTCGTTGATCTTTGACTCGATAACGCGGTTGAATGCGCCGTTGCCGGGGGCGGAGGGATCGACGTGGTTGCCTTCCACGCCGGACCAGAATCCAACGTTGATCCACGTCTGGCTGGGACGGAGGGGGTACAACGGCCACGGAGCCGGCGAGTCCGCGGCGATGTCGCCCCGGCCGATAAGCTCCTCGACGCCCTCGCGGAGACGAATCGGGCATAGCCATACCGGCTGGATGTCAGACGCGGTGAAGAACCAGCGTAAAAACTCTGGCAGTTTGTCCGGGGTTACTTCGATGTCTTGGACAACGCGTTCGCCGCGGGGCAAGCCCTTGGGTTTCTTGATGAAGTGATATTCCAGCTCGTATGTGCGGTCGAGACGAACGAGCTTCCAGTAGAAGGAGCTACGGCGCAGTTGGCGCGGCCAGATTCGGCGCACGCGAGGGTTTTGTGCACCGAAGGCGCGGGAGCACCAGAACCAGTCTGTATCCCAGCGCCAAATGTAATCACGGACCGTGAGGCGATCGTGTCGAATTCCGCGCGAGTGCTGGAGGCTGCGGTAGAAGATCTTCTCGCGCGTGTAGTCGGAGGTAGGCCCTTCGTCATCCGTAAAACGGGCCATAACCAGATAAGCTTCTTCCGGGGAAAAGACGACGCCATCCAGCCCGTGGACCTCCACGCCGTCGTAGGTCTGGGTTTCGGAAACGCGGGCAAGTACAGTGCTGAGCTCCTCGACGTCGTCGAATCTCACCTCCCTGAGTTCCACATATGGTTTGACCGCGCGAAGTTCGATTCTGAGGCGTACCGCGTACCCTAGCGAGCCATAGGAGTTTGGAAAGAGACGAAAGAGGTCCACGTTTTTCTCGCGTGAGCACGTGATGATCTCTCCGGTGCCGGTCAAGATATCCATCTCGAGTACGGACTCGTGGGGTAGTCCATCGCGGAAACTTGTCGATTCCACGCCCATGCCCGTGACGGCCCCGCCCAGCGTGATTGTCTTCAACTGCGGAACCACAAAAGGCATAAGCCCGTGCGGCAGCGTGGCGTCAACGAGGTCTTCATAGGTGCACATGCCCTGCACTTCAGCAGTCTTCGCGATGGGATCTATCTCAATGACCCCGCCCAACCCAGAAACATCGAGGCCGACCTGCTCCCCGCTGCGTCCACGGAAGAGATTGGACGTCTTCTTGGCCAGGCGCACACGTTTATCTTTCGGTACCGCGTAGAAACTTCGCAGGAGCTTATCGACGCCCTCCCGATGCTCCGCCCAGCCCATCGGCGCTATCTCAATAGCGTCAACGCTGCGTTGAGTTCTCAAACGGTTAATGACACGCGAGATCATAGTCCTCCTTTAGAAGCGCGAATCGTCCCACCAGCGGCGCTCCGGCACACCGGCGCGGGATCCGGCGTTGCCGATTTTGACACCGAGGAAGTGATACAGATTGATGATGTTGTGCTCGAATCCCCACTCAGAACCTGCCATGTAAATCGCCCATAGACGTGCAGTGGGAAGTCCGACGAGGGAGCAGGCTTCCTCCCACGTCTCCTTGAGGTTCTCGCACCAGTCATGAAGCGTCCGCATGTAATCAAAGCGCAATGACTCTGTGTGGAATACCTCAAAACCGGCATCCTGCATGCACTTGGTGATGGTGCCGGAACCAGAAAGCTCACCGTCAGGGAAGATGTAGCGGTCGATGAATCCGCCTTTCGGCGTTTTGTGGTTGTCCGGGTAGGTGATGCAGTGGTTGAGCATCAGCCCGCCGGGCTTGAGCTTTCCGTGGAGGAAGCTGAAGAAGTCAGGGTAATTTTTTACGCCAATGTGCTCTAGCAAGCCAATGGCGGAGATTGCATCGAAACCTTCTTCAGTGACGTCGCGATAATCCATAAAACGGATCTCTGCTAGGTCCTCGAGGCCTTCTTCCTTGATTTTGGCTTGGCCCCATTCGGCCTGTTCCTTGGACAGGGTTACGCCGAGGGACTTCACCCCGCGTTTGGCCGCGTAGCGCACCATGCCGCCCCAGCCGCACCCGACGTCGAGGTGGCGATCCCCCTCCTTGAGCCTTAGCTTGTCGAAGATAAGGCGGTATTTATTCTCCTGTGCTTCGTCGAGCGTGGCCTCAGGGGAAGGGTAGTAAGCGCAGGTGTAGGTCATGGAATCGCCCAGGAAGAGCTCATAAAAGTCATTTCCTACGTCATAGTGATCAGAAATGACATCGGCGTCGCGTTCCTTGGAGTGCTTGGATAGTCCTTCATGCAGCTTGCGGCGCAACCAGGAAGCGCGCTCTACCTCCGGGACAGGCTGGACGCGGAAGGCGCCCATGGCGGCGAGTGAGCGCACAACGCGAGCAAGCGTGACGGCATCTGGACGGCTGAACTTGTCATACATGGCGTGGAGGGCGTCAAAGATGCCGTAAGGATGCGCTGGGTGCTCGCCTTCGACTGTAATTCCATCCGTGACGTAGGCGCGCGCGAAGCCTACGTCGCCTGGGTGCGTTGCGATGTAGGCCAAGCCTTGCAAGCTGTTGATTCTGACCGTGAATTGCGAGTCCGTTGGGCCGGTGGAGGAACCATCGAAGGCCTCCCACCGGAAGGGATTGGGAGTGGGCACGAAGGCGTCGATGATCTCCGCCACAGTCATGGGGGTAAATCGCTTACTCATAAAACTACATACTTCTTTCGCTTCGTCGGCAGGCAGATAAAGTACGGCCATACTCCGAGGCGCACTTGGCGTCACGTGAGAGGTCGAAGAGGTGTAGGACCCTTGTAAGGACATTGCTGGAAGGCAATATCCGCTATGGTAGGCCCATCGACGCAGTCGCGCTAAGGATCCGCGTGTGCAAGCCCTAGTGTGTGGGTATTCCGTTAGCACACGAGGTATCTGGGAATTCGCGCCGTGGAGCCGGTACGGGCCCTGAAGCACTTTCGGAGGGGCTGATGTGGAGAAATGTTGTTTGGCTGGTAGGGTAATGGGGTCAAAAGTGTTCAACCGTTTCTATGGAGTGCCTGAAAGGGCTCTCATCCAGTAGGAACAGATGAGTTCCACCTCCGTGCGCGGTAGTTTCGGCCCGTAGTTTAAGCGCGGTAGGCCAGGAGGATTTAGTAGTGTCCGCCATTTTCCAGGCTTTCAAAGACGCCGACCTGCGAAAGAAGATCATCTTCACCCTCGTGATGATTATCCTTTACCGCGTTGGCGCGCAGATCCCGTCCCCGGGCGTCGATTACGCCACCATCGCTGGCCGTCTTCGCGAGCTGACGGAAGAATCCGGCAATCTCTACTCAGTGATCAACCTATTCTCCGGTGGTGCGCTGCTGCAGCTGTCTATCTTTGCTATCGGCATCATGCCGTACATTACGGCGTCGATTATCGTGCAGCTGCTGACCGTGGTCATCCCGCACTTTGAGCAGCTGAAGAAGGAGGGCCAGTCTGGTCAAGCCAAGATGACGCAGTACACGCGTTACCTCACTTTGGCCCTGGCTCTTCTGCAGTCCTCCGGCATTGTGGCCTTGGCAGACCGCGAGCAGCTGCTTGGCCAAGGCGTGCGCGTCCTAGCGGAGGATCGTAACTTCTTCACCCTCGTGGTCTTGGTTATCACCATGACCGCTGGTGCCATCCTCGTCATGTGGATGGGTGAGCTCATCACGGAGAAGGGCATTGGCAACGGCATGTCTCTCATGATCTTCGCCGGTATTGCTACCCGCCTTCCTACCGATGGCCTCAGCATCATGCAGAACAACGGCGGCCTTGTCTTCGCCATGGTTCTTGCCGGCCTCATCGTCTTGGTTGTCGGCATTACCTTCATCGAGCAGGGCCAGCGCCGCATCCCGGTCCAGTACGCTAAGCGTATGGTGGGTCGCCGCCAGTACGGTGGCTCCTCCACCTACCTGCCATTGAAGGTTAACCAGGCCGGCGTTATCCCGGTCATCTTCGCTTCCTCCCTGATCTACATGCCGGTGCTCATCACCCAGATTGTGAACTCCGGATCCCCGGGCGTGTCAGACAACTGGTGGCAGCGCAATGTCATTGCCCACCTTCAGGCGCCGAGCTCCTGGCAGTACATCGTCCTGTACTTTGTTCTCACCATCTTCTTCTCCTACTTCTACGTGTCGGTTCAGTACGACCCAGCCGAGCAGGCAGACAACATGAAGAAGTATGGTGGATTTATCCCGGGTATCCGCCCGGGCCGACCGACCGCCGAATACTTGGGCTTCGTCATGAACCGCCTTCTCTTCGTCGGCTCGATCTACCTCGCGCTCATCGCCGTCCTCCCGAATATTCTTCTGGATCTGGGCGTCGGTCGGGCAGGTGCTAGCGGCACCTCCGCGTTTGGTGGTACCGCTATCCTCATTATGGTCTCGGTCGCGCTGACCACGGTCAAGCAGATCGAGTCCCAGCTCCTACAATCCAACTACGAAGGACTGCTTAAGTAATGCGTTACGTACTCCTTGGCCCTCCCGGTGCCGGCAAGGGCACCCAAGCCGCTCTCCTCAGCGAGAAGCTCGGCGTCCCGCACATCTCCACCGGTGACCTCTTCCGCGCCAATATCGGCGAGGGCACCCCGCTTGGTGTTGAGGCCAAGTCCTACATCGACGCCGGCAAGCTGGTCCCGACCGACGTGACCGCACGCATGGTGGAGGATCGCCTCAACCAGGATGATGCCAAGGACGGCTTCCTTCTCGATGGCTTCCCCCGCACTGTGGAGCAGGCCGACATCCTGGAGAAGCTCCTCGCGGACAAGGGCCTGAAGCTTGATGGCGTTCTGAACTTTGAGGTGTCTGAAGATGTCGTCGTCGAGCGCATGCTTGCTCGCGGCCGCGCTGACGATACCGAAGAGACCATCCGCACCCGCCTTGGTGTGTACCGCGATGAGACCTTCCCCCTCATCGAGCACTACGGCGAGGCCATCATTCCGGTCCAGGCAGAGGGCTCCGTTGAGGAAATCAACGAACGCGCCCTCAAGGCGATGGGTAAGTAAACCCTGTTCCTATGGCTTTTCGACGTCGCACAAGGGCCATGCCTGCCCGTACCCCGGGAGAGCTCGACGCCATGCAGGCGGCCGGCGAGATCGTTGGCCGCGCTTTGCAGGCCGTGCGCGCCGCCGCCGCGGTTGGCGTGAGCACACTCGAGCTCGACGAGGTTGCGGAGCGCACCATCCGGGATGCCGGAGCCGTGCCTACATTCAAGGGCTATGGCGGATTCCCTGGGTCTATCTGTGCGTCTGTCAATGACGTCATTGTTCACGGGATTCCCAGTAGTGACGTCGTCCTTGCTGACGGTGACCTCATCTCCATCGATTGCGGTGCAACGCTCGATGGATGGGTAGGGGATAGTGCTTGGACGTTTGGCGTCGGAAAGCTCAGCCCTGAAGCTCAGGCGCTGTCTGACGCCACCGAATGGGTCCTGCACGAAGGGCTCAAGGCTATGGTGCCCGGCAACCGCCTCACGGACGTTTCGGCCGCCCTCGAGCAGGCCACGTACCGCGCCGAGGACAAGTTCGGCGTCGAACTCTACATCGTTGATGGATACGGCGGCCACGGTATTGGCCGTGAGATGCACGAGGAACCCTACCTGGCCAATGAAGGCAAAGCCGGCCGCGGCCCCATCATTCAGGAAGGCTCGGTCCTGGCAATCGAGCCGATGCTGACGTTGGGCACGGAGGACAACGCCGTGCTTGACGACGACTGGACTGTCGTCACCCTCGATAACTCCCTCGCCGCACACTGGGAGCACACTGTAGCGGCCACGGAGAACGGTCCCCGTATTCTCACTCGCCGATACTCATAGGTAGGAAATCATGGCAGGACAGTCTATACTTCTTGCCATGTCTAAATTTTCCTCCTTCGCTGGCGCTCGTTCCCTACGCCGAGTTGCCGCAGCGGGGCTCGTGACCGTCTCACTCGCGACTGCCCCGGCTGCCCAGGCGCAGCCTGTCCCTTCCATCGAATCCCTGTCCTCCGACGTTCAGTCCCAGATTGACGGTTTCGTAGGCCAGACTCGCGAGAACGCGTGGACGTCCCGCAACGACATTCTTACTTCCCTCAAGGCTGCTAATCCGCAGGCCGCAGATGCCCTACAGCCGGTCATTGACGGCGCCATCGAGTTGGTGTTCCCGGGTCTGATCGCTCAGAAGAACGCCGAGATTCGTGCTGCTCGCGAGGCTGAGGAACGTGCTCACGCCGCCGAGATTGCCCGAGAGAAGGCCGCTGCTGAGGAAGCAGCCCGCAAGGCTGAGGCCGAGCGTCAGGCCCAGAGGTTCGATACTGGCCCATGTCCGGCAGATGCCCGCGTGTGTGTTGATCGCGGTGGTCACCGTACCTGGCTCCAGGACGGCAACGGTCACGTCACTTACGTTGCTACTGGTATGTCAAGCGGCAAGCCGGGGGAGGAGACCCCGGCCGGCACCTTCTACATTAACCGCAAGATCAAGGACGAAGTCTCCCACGAGTTCGGCAACGCACCGATGCCGTACGCGATGTACTTCACCAACAATGGCCACGCCTTCCACGAGGGCTCCCCGGCCTACGAGTCTGCCGGTTGCGTTCGCCTGCCACACCAGGATGCCGTCCGTTTCTGGAATGACGTGCCTATGGGTTCCAAGGTCTTCATCTACTAAGACCGCGTGATGGCTCAAGCCGTCGCACTACCAATCTGAAGCCCGCCGCCTCATTGAGGTGGTGGGCTTCGGCGTGTCTTCACGGCTGAAATCAGTGAGCTGCGCTAGGCGCATTTGGAAAAGAGGTGGTCGCAGCGTATGCTTGAGTGCTGGTGTCCACACGTGGCTCTTCTATTCACGGATGAGACTTCGGGCGGCACCAGGCAGTAGACACTAAACATGCAGGTGAAGAGGGGCGTCGCCAAGCGCGGCACAATTCCCGTCTCACCAGAAAAGTAGAGGTTATGGCTAAGGAAGGCGCAATCGAGGTTGAGGGTCGCATCGTCGAACCCCTGCCCAACGCAATGTTCCGCGTCGAGCTTGACAACGGGCACAAGGTTCTTGCACACATTTCTGGCAAGATGCGTCAGCACTACATCCGCATTCTCCCGGAGGATCGCGTGGTTGTGGAGCTGTCTCCTTATGATCTGACCCGCGGACGCATCGTCTACCGCTACAAGTAAAGACAGTAAGCCTCCTTATCCACGGGACGCACTTGATGCGTCCCTTTCTACCTCAGGCTGCGATGGCCTGAGCCTGCACTGCTAAGCATGCCCACTGAATCCCCGGCTCGGTCCGGGGCGAAGCGTATGCGTGGTGGGGGACGGATGAGGAGAAAACCATCGTAACAACCCGAAAGGACTAGCCATATGGCACGTCTAGCTGGTGTTGACCTCCCGCGCAACAAGCGCATGGAGGTTGCTCTCACCTACATCTACGGCATCGGGCCTTCCCGTGCCAAGGAACTGCTGGAAAAGACCGGCATTTCTCCCGACCTGCGCACCGACAACCTGGATGATGATCAGCTGTCGGCGCTGCGTGACGTCATTGAAGCTACCTGGAAGGTCGAGGGTGACCTCCGCCGCCAGGTTCAGGCTGACATCCGTCGCAAGATTGAAATCGGCTGCTACCAGGGTATCCGCCACCGCCGTGGCCTGCCCGTTCGTGGTCAGCGCACCAAGACCAACGCTCGTACGCGCAAGGGTCCGAAGAAGACGATCGCAGGAAAGAAGAAGTAAAACATGCCACCGAAGACTCGTTCCGGCGCGCGCCGTGGTGGTCGTCGCGTCGTAAAGAAGAACGTGGCCGCTGGCCACGCTTACATCAAGTCCACCTTCAACAACACCATCGTGTCCATCACGGACCCGTCCGGTGCTGTCATCTCCTGGGCATCCTCCGGCCACGTTGGCTTTAAGGGTTCCCGTAAGTCCACCCCGTTCGCTGCCCAGATGGCTGCAGAGAACGCTGCCCGTAAGGCAATGGACCACGGTATGAAGAAGGTTGACGTTTTCGTCAAGGGTCCGGGCTCCGGCCGCGAGACCGCCATCCGTTCCCTGCAGGCAGCAGGCCTCGAGGTTAACTCGATTACGGATGCCACCCCACAGCCGCACAACGGCTGCCGTCCGACCAAGCGCCGCAAGGTTTAAGGGAAAGGAAGAGGTAAAACAATGGCTCGTTATACTGGCCCCGCTACCCGCGTATCCCGCCGTCTGCGCGTCGACCTGGTCGGCGGCGACATGGCATTTGAGCGCCGCCCGTACCCCCCGGGACAGGCTGGCCGTAACCGCATCAAGGAATCTGAGTACCTGCTGCAGCTCCAGGAGAAGCAGAAGGCCAAGTACACCTACGGTGTGCTGGAGCGTCAATTCCGTCGCTACTACGCCGAGGCTAACCGCCTCCCGGGCAAGACCGGTGACAACCTGGTTGTCCTGCTCGAGTCCCGTCTCGACAACGTGATCTACCGCGCCGGTCTGGCCAACACCCGCCGTCAGGCTCGCCAGCTTGTCTCCCACGGTCACTTCACCGTGAACGGCAAGAAGATCAACGTTCCGTCCTTCCGCGTTACGCAGTACGACATCATCGATGTTCGTGAGCGTTCCCAGAAGATGGAATGGTTCGAAGACGCCCAGGATCGCCTCGCCGACGCTAACGTCCCGGCTTGGCTGCAGGTCGTTCCGGACACCCTGCGCATCCTCGTGCACCAGCTGCCCGAGCGCGCTCAGATCGACATTCCGCTGCAGGAGCAGCTCATCGTCGAGCTTTACTCGAAGTAAACTTTCGATATCTGATTCTTTACCCCTTCTACCGGCGTCAAATAGCGGGCGCCGACAAGGAGAAAATCCATGCTTATTTCCCAGCGTCCTCAGCTCACCGAGGAATTCATCGACTCGTCTCGCTCCAAGTTCGTCATCGAACCGCTCGAGCCGGGCTTTGGTTACACCCTTGGTAACTCGCTTCGTCGCACCCTGCTGTCTTCCATTCCGGGCGCAGCAGTCACCTCCATCAAGATTGATGGTGTTCTCCACGAGTTCACCACCATTAACGGTGTGAAGGAAGACGTCTCTGAGATCATCCTTAACGTTAAGGGTCTGGTTCTGTCCTCCGACTCTGATGAGCCGGTTGTCATGTACCTGAGCAAAGAGGGCCCTGGCGAGGTGACCGCAGGCGATATCCAGCCGCCGGCTGGCGTGGAGATCCACAACTCGGATCTCCACATCGCATCCCTGAACGAGTCCGCCAAGCTGGAAATGGAACTCGTCGTCGAGCGCGGCCGTGGCTACGTCCCGGCTGCCGCTACCTCTGGGGAAATCGGCCGCATCCCGGTCGACCAGATTTACTCCCCGGTACTGAAGGTTTCGTACAAGGTCGAAGCTACTCGTGTTGAGCAGCGTACTGACTTTGACAAGCTGATCATCGACGTCGAGACCAAGAACTCGATTTCCGCCCGCGATGCCCTGGCCTCTGCCGGTGGCACCCTGGTTGAGCTCTTCGGCTTGGCCCGCGAGCTGAACACCGCAGCTGAAGGCATCGAAATTGGCCCGTCCCCGCAGGAGACGGAGTACATCGCTGCGTACAGCATGCCGATCGAGGATCTGAACTTCTCCGTCCGCTCCTACAACTGCCTGAAGCGTCAGGAAATCCACACCGTTGGTGAGCTCGCTGAGTGCACCGAGTCGGACCTGTTGGATATCCGCAACTTCGGTCAGAAGTCGATCAACGAGGTAAAGATCAAGCTGGCTAACCTGGGCCTGGCTCTCAAGGACACCCCTGAGGACTTTGACCCGACCCAGCTCGAAGGCTACGACGCAGAAACCGGTGACTTCAAGGACCCGGCTGCTGAGGATTCCGAGTAAAGAATTCCGCTGAATCGTAACGACGCGTACAGCGTTCGTTGCGCGCTCAATTAATCCGCACACGAGGAGTACACAATGCCAACCCCTAAGAAGGGTGCCCGTCTCGGCGGCTCCGCCAAGCAGCAGGCTCACCTGCTGAGCAACTTGGCAGCTAGCCTGATCGAGCACGGCGCAATCAAGACCACCGATGCCAAGGCGAAGGTTCTTCGTCCGTACATCGAGAAGATCATCACCAAGGCTAAGTCCGGCACCGTTGCTGACCGCCGCGCTGTTCTGAAGCTCATCCCGCACAAGGATGTTGTTGCCCACCTCTTTGACGAGCTGGCACCGAAGTTTGAGAACCGTGAGGGTGGCTACACCCGCACCATCAAGCTGGAGAACCGCGCTGGTGACAACGCCCCGATGTCCCAGATCTCTCTCGTTCTCGAGGAGACCGTGACCTCCGAGGCTAACCGCGCTACCCGCGCAGCTGCTTCCAAGAAGGCCGCTGAAGCTGAGGAAGCTAAGGCTGAAGAGGCCGAGGCTGCTGAGGCAGAGGCAGAGGAGACCACCGAGGCTCCGGCAGAAGAGGCTGAGGCTGCAGAGTCCGAGGAGCAATAGTCTTCGGCTCTCGTGCTTTAGGCGCAAAGCCGCCATCTTCCTTTACAAAGGAAGGTGGCGGCTTTTCTTATGCACTTAAAAATTGCAGTGACGTTAACTTTGGGGCTTGCTAGGGTCAAGTCCCGTGTAGTGGTGTAGCCGTTGGTGCTTTCGGCTCGGTATGAAGGTCGGGGTTTTGTTAGGCGGTTAGCTGGTGTTGGTCACCATGGTTGTCTCCTGTGCGGTGCATGAGTTTTTTAGTTTGTTCGAGTGCGGATAGTGACATGTAGCGTTTTGCTGGATCCAATCGTCGTGTTGTTCTGCAAGCACCGCGCCGACGAGCCGGATGATCGATTTCCTATTCGGGAAGATGCCCACGACATCGGTGCGCCGGCGGATCTCCCGGTTTAACCGCTCCGTGGGGTTGTTCGACCACACCTTCGTCCAGACCGGTTTCGGGGCTGCGGTAAACGCCAACACGTCATCGAGTGATTCCTCCAGATAGGACGCAACCTGGGGGAATTTCGGTTCCAACAGGTCGACGACTTCGCGGGCTTGAGCCCAGGTGGATTGGGCGTCGGGTTGTTGGAAGATGGTCTGGAACATCGCCGAGACCATCGGCCACTGGGTTTTCGGGACTTTCTCGTAGAGGTTCTTCGCGAAATGGGTGCGACAGCGCTGCCAGGACGCATCGGGCAGCACTTCAGATATCGCGTGCTGGATGCCTTCATGGGCGTCGCTGGTGATCAGGTAGAAAGCCGGTCAGCCCGCGGGCTTTTAAGTCGTGGAAAGAAGCCTTTCCACGACGCGTTGGACTCAGCTGTGGCGACGTGCATGCCGAGCATTTCGCGATACCCATCGGCGTTGACCCCGGTAGCGAGCAGCACGCAGCATTTGACTACTCGCCCGCCTTCGCGGACTTTGATCGTGAGCGCGTCGCACGACAGGTAGGCGTACCCGCCGGGGTCGAGTGGGCGGTTTCTGAAGTCTGCGACCATCTCGTCGAGTTCTTTCGACATGCGTGAGACCTGGGATTTCGACAGGTTGTTAATCCCAAGTGTTGCCACCAGATCGTTCATCCTGCGGGTGGAGACCCCCTTGAGGTAGCACGTGGCGATCACCGTTGATAGTGCGCGTTCGGCACGTGAGCGTCGCTCTAACAGCCAGTCCGGGAAGAACGCGTGCGTGGCGCAGCTTCGGCACTGCCACATCGATTGTGCCGACACGGGTGTCGAGCTCGCGGTGGCGGTACCCGTTGCGGTGGTTGACCCGCTGTTCAGAAGCAACGCCGTATTCAGCGCCGCAGACGGTGTCGGCCTGGGCGGAGAGGATCTGGTTGATAAACCCTTGCAGCATCTGCCGCATCAGATCCGGGGAGGCCTGGGCGAGCAGATCATCCAAGTACGTTGCAGGGTCGATAGAATGCGGGGCAGCGGTCATCGTCGTATGTCTTTCGGTGAGATGTGGAAGTTGAGTCGAAAGGTTACTGGCGGTGGCCGCCCCACTATCTGGCAGGGCCCACCATCAGCAAGCGTTACACCACACTAAGGGACGCAACCGGCAACGAAAGCTGCCCGGCGTTCATTTCCCGTGTTCCGTTAGGCGAAAAAGATCACCAACAGGAGGATGAGAATGAGTGCGGCTGCACCGGAAAAGTAGAGAACCGCCTGCGTCTTCTTTCCCTTTTCCTTCTGACCCCCAGTCTTGATGAACATGGAGGCGAGCTCGGTCGCGAAAAACAGAAGCAGAAACGCTCCTGCCCAGGCGAACCACGGGATACCCGGGTTGAACGGAATTGCTACCGCAGTGATGGCCAGCGCCACTAGGGCGCTGTACACGTGGTTCGATGTTGAAAGTTTTTCCATTGGGTGCCGTCCTTTCCGATTAGCAGGAAACCGCGGTGATCATTGCACCTCCTGCAGCCTCGCAGGCTGAGGCGGTGAAAATTCCCGCGATGGGTGTGGCGATGCCGCTGGCAGCTGCCGACGCAGGGACGCACACCAGGGCTCCCCAGGTGATGTTGAAGGCCCATGCGACCCACTTCGGAATGCATGCGGCTGTCATGACGCCGCCGTGGTGCACCGTCTGGGCAACGATCATCTGCGTTGCTTCATCGTAACGGAACACGACGTTCTCGTTGCCCCCATTGTCGAGGTCGATAGAAGCGATGACGTTACCCACTTGATCCCGCCACGTAGCTACGTTGTTGGCGATATCCACGGAATCGCCTACAGCGGTGTTCAGCTTGAGTCCGTCTTCGGTAGGAACAGCGGACCGCTCATTTCCGGATTGATCGAGCGCTACCTGGGTGGTGTCGCTCGGTGCGGGTACCGCATAAGCGGTGGCTGCCCCCATTCCAGCTGAAGAAAACGCGAGTACCGCCATGGCGGTGGCAACAAGGGGGCGGAAGGACGTAGTACGCATAACGGCCTCCTAAGTGAGTTTCCGAAGGTTTACGGCAAACGCAATTTTAATCTACTTCCACGCCTTGAGCAAGGGTTCATCCAGCCTCCCGACAGGCTTTTTAGAAATATCTCGCCCCGGCATACCTCCAGGGGGTCGAGAGAGGGGGCGGTTAGGGTGCGGCGCGTGCGCCGCGGGTCGGTGATCTCCGTTCGCGTTGAACCCGAGTTGGTCGAACGTCTCGACGCGCTCGCGGCACGCACAAGGCGAAGCCGGGGCACCTATCTCCGCATGGCGCTATGGGCCTCACTGCCACAACTCGAAAAGATTCACTGGGAACAAGTCTGCCAACTACGAGCGTCTCGCTATCAAATATGCGCTCGAAGAGGTCACGCTCGGTTTTATGGAACAGGCGCTCCAAGAAGATCGCGAACGCGACAACGATGACTAGTCAGTCAACGCCCGATAGATCGTCGAGCGGTGCACGCTTAACCGTCGCGCGATTTCAGTCACGGCAACGCCCTCGTCCTTAAGTTGCCGCGCTTGGTCAATCTGCGCGCGACTAAGGGCAGGCTTTCGCCCCTTGTAGACACCGCGCTTTTTCGCCGCAGCGATCCCTTCCGCCTGGCGCTCACGAATAATGGCCCGCTCGAATTCAGCCAGCGAGCCAAGGATGCCAAGCATCAGATCAGAGCGCGGGTCACTCCCTGCCCCAAACACCAGCAACTCTTTAACAAATCGCACCTGTGCGCCTTTATCGACAACCGCATCAACAATGCGACGCAGATCCACCATCGACCGGGCAAGCCGGTCGATACTTGCTACAACGAGAACATCACCCGCCCGGAGATAATCCAGACAAGCATCAAGCCCCGGACGGTCAGCATGACCTGCCGCCGATACCTTGTCCGTGAACTCTTTATCCGGTGCACCAACTTGCCGGTAGATTTCCTCGACTTGGCGGTCAAGACGCTGCCCCTGGCTAGAAACACGCATATAGGAAACAGTTGCCGAAGACTGTGACAGCTCCCCGCTCGGTTCGGTAGACCCAGGCGTCGCTTCAGCACTAGCGCGCACCGCTGCCTTTTCTTCCAGTTCGACAATTTTCGCCGGACGCTTTCCCCACGACTTACCGGCGTCCCAGAGCAGGTCGCGGGTTTGTATCTCTACTTCTCTGCCCCAACCGCCAGTCTCCGGGAAGCGCTGCTCACCCTCGAAGAATCTGACTACCGACTTGTGCTTGTAGGCCCGAACAACCTTAACCATCGCAGACGGCTCCCCCATCAGATCAAGGTACGTCGCACACTTGGACCTTCCCTGCCTGCGGTAGGCCTCGCCACCGTCCTCGATTACCCGATCACGCGGCACTTTCGTCTCGACATACTTAGCGTCACCAGACATGTAGTACGACTCGCGAATCCGCGCGTGGTTCGAGCCGAGCCGCACAATCTCCACAATCTGCTTTGGTCGACCACTGACCCCAAGCAAAGTCCCTAGGCGCCGAGACAAAATCAGACCTCTTCATATGTCGCAATAGACTTATTGCCTTAATGCTACCCATAGTTCGCAAGTTGAGTACCGCGAGCTCGGGAGTTGGGTCGCGCGAGTTCGTAAGTTGAGTACCGCGAGTTCGAGAGTTGACTAGCACGGAAAATAGGTAGTAGCAGGCCAGGTGCGTTAAACGGCGAACCCCCTATAAACCTATACCCACCCCTCTAACTCGCAGTCTAGGAAAACAGACCACGGAGAACCTGTCGCATTAGGGTCAATGTATTGGAAAATATTTCGAAGAGGAGACTTCGTCGCAAGAAAACCCCAGGGGATGATGACGCAATGTGTCGCGGTCGAACTGTCGCTCTGGGGTGTACCACAGTGGAACACATTTCCCCCGGGGACGGGATTCGAACCCGCGAACGATTTTAGTCGTTACCGTATTTTCAGTACGGCGCCATAGGCCACTCGGCCACCCCGCCAAAAAGGAGACAGAGTCTCTAAGAACTCTGCCAGTGCAAAGCACCACTTTTAAAGTACTTCCACGCCGGATAGGCAAACAATTATGAAGCTGTTTACATTCATTCGGCTAAAAACCCGCTGCTAGCTCTGTCGAATCAATCTTCCCGCAAGATGGACTCATCTCACTAAGGTTGAAGCCTATGAACAGCCCAACCGATATCACTACTGAAGCGCCAGAGAACGTCCCCGTACGATCGTTCTACACCAATTGCACGGTTTCACAGCAGACCGGCACGAACAGTGAAGACGAGACCAAATTCACGCACTGCAATCTTGTGCATGTCTTCGCGTCAGGAACTGTTCTCGTACCTGGTGTCTACAGCGACAAGGTGCTTCATCCCTCAGCAGGAGTAATTCAAATCACCCGCGAGGACAACCCTATCGACGAAAACAAAGCGATTTAGTCTCTCGCTAGTTCCCCGTAGCTGGCGAATAGAAGTTCCTGCCGCTGTCGCTCGGTCGTGAGTTTTGCGACGGTGGTTAGTGGTATGCCTACAGGTAAATATTGCGCCGGTGGCCAACATCGATGACGTTAATGACTACGACATCTTCGTAAATAGAGGAAATTACCCGGTAGTCTCCTACTCTCCACCGCCACAAGCCAGACTTGTCTCCAACGAGTCCCTTACCGCGCACGCGAGGATCGTCTCGCGTGATGCGAACAAGTTGTGGCCATTTTCTGCATGCTGAGCCATGTGTGAGGCCCCTTGAGCAAAAAGCTGACTAATCGTTGGAACGCAAACATGCCGGTGGCCCCGAACGACCGGGCGGTATCATTAATCCTCATGAGTGAAAGCGTGCGTCTGCGACTGGACTTGGCCTACGACGGCACCGATTTTCATGGGTGGGCTAAGCAGAAGGGTGGCCTGCGTACGGTCCAGCAGACTGTCGAAGAGAAACTGGCCATGGTGTTGCGTCACCCGGTGGAACTTACCGTGGCTGGGCGCACAGATGCTGGCGTGCATGCCAGCGGGCAGGTCGCGCACTTCGACACCACCAGGGAGGCGCTGAGCCAGCGCAGCATCGACGGCGATCCCACCAAGCTTGTGAAGCGCCTGGCCAAGCTGCTGCCTGTCGACGTCCGCGTGCACGCCTGCACGCAAGTCCCTGACGCCTTCGATGCGCGTTTCTCCGCCTTGCGCCGCCATTACGTCTACCGCATCACTACTCACCCACGCGGTGCGCTGCCGACGCGCGCGCGTGACACGGCAACGTGGTTCAAACCCGTAGACCTTGACCTGATGCAGCAGGCAGCTAACGAACTAGTGGGCCTCAATGACTTCGTGGCTTTTTGTAAGGCCAAGCCCCACGCCACCACTATTCGCGAGCTCCTGGCTTATGAGTGGAAGGATGTTTCCACGGCGGAGGAACCGCAGCTTTACGAAGCACACGTGACCGCGGATGCCTTCTGCTGGTCCATGGTCCGTTCGCTCGTGGGCTGTTGCTTGCGAGTAGGGGAGGGCTCGCGCAGCGTCGACTTCGCAGCACAGATGTTGGAGGAAACCAGCAGGTCTTCCCAGATCCCTCTTGCAGATGCCCAGGGTTTGAGCCTGGTGGGAGTGGATTACCCTGAGCCCGACCAGCTGGCGGCGCGTGCGGAGATGACTCGTGGCCGTCGCGCTGCGGAGGAGACCGACGTGGGTTAGTCTGGTATCCACTGCGCCAGGGAGGGTGGCGCATTCACTTGAGGGGGAGGATTCTTCATGGCACGCGCGTTGCCTACTACCAAAGCTCAGGTCTCAGGACACAAGTTTCTCCTACGCCGGTTAGAACACGGGCTTGTCTTTGGAGATATAAGGATGATTCATGATCCGTTGAAGAGGCGTCGCCGCGCACTGACGGGAGGGATTGCTGCGGTGGCCTTTTTGAGCCTGGGCTCGGGGCTCATTGCCTGGATGCAACCGGATCCGCAGCCCGGTGATGCACCGGTTGTGCGCTCTTCCGAAGGCCAACTCTTGGCGCTGGTCAACGGCACTTATCACCCGGTGGCCAACCTTGCGTCCGCCAGGCTCATCGCCAATGAACCAGTGGAACCCGCTGCTGCCGGGGAGTCCTTCCTGGAGCAGGTCAGCTTGGGCACACCATTGGGGATTGTAGATGCCCCGAACCTTCTGGCGGCCGGTACGGGGGAAGAACCGGGCTGGGCGGCGTGCCTGGAAGAGTCCACGGAGGGTGAGAATTGGCAGTCCAGCAACCGCGTTGGCACCGTGACAGTTATGGCGCATCATGGTGTGCGGGGTTTCGATGAAGAGCAGGCCGCCGTGGCGGAATCTGATGGAACCCAGTGGTTGCTCACCGGACAGGGCCGCGTCGTCCTGCCGGAGGCCACGAGTACGCAGGGCCGTGTTCTGCGCCGCGCTTTGGGGATGACTGAGGACACTGCGGTGTGGAGCGTTCCGACGGAGCTGCTCAATGCCTTCGCTGAGCTGGAACCGCTGAGTTTTCCGGCCGTGCCGCCGGAAATCCTCGATACGGGCGAGCAGCTTTGGGCCCGCACGGAAGAAGGAGTTTTTGCCATTACGCCGACTCAGGCAGAGATGCTCGTGGGCGTCGGCGCGCAGCGACTTCCCGCGCAGGCCCAAGACGTTGCTGTGCTCAGCGACGTCCCACCGACCTTCCACCTTCCCACCACCCGCGTCGAGTTCCTCTCGCCCGAGCAGGGTTGGTTGTGCGCGACCCACCACCATGGCGCGGGTAGTGCAAAGCCGGTCACCGCCACGGTGGCCCTGCCGGGTGAATCGGCAGCACAACGCTTTGCGGGCTTGCAGGCAGGGGTAGGCGTGGATAGCGGGCACGGCTATCACGTGGTCTCATCCACCGGTAGGCGGCACGAGCTGGCCGGTGCTGCCGAGCTTAGTTCCCTGGGGCTTGATGAGCCGGAACAGGTGCCATGGGAAATTCTGCGCTTGTTGCCGGAAGGCTCCGCGCTGAGCCGCGCTGAGGCTTTAAAGAACGAGCACTCACTGCTGCCATCAGGAGAAGGCAAGTAAGAAGCGCCAGCAACCTACGGACTCGCGGCCAACTGGCCGAGGCCGGTGGGGCGTGCGGTACCACGCTGATGTCGCGGTATGGGTTCTCGCTTTCCAGCGGACGGTAGGTCAGCGCTGCAAGCGGATCGACCACCCCGTTGCCTGGCTCTGCCGAGCCGATGATGCGCTCGCGTAGCTGGGCCGGAGAATCATCGGGGTAGCGCTGCGTGAGTAGAGCGACCGTTCCACTGACCAGAGGAGCGGCGAAGGAGGTGCCCTGGAACAGCGTGTCGCCCTTGGCGGTGGCCCACTCACCACCAGGTTCGAGAGCGAGGGGCACGTCGCCCTCGGCGCTCAAAGGCGCTCCAATGGAATAGTCGGCGAGCTCGTGCGGCGTGGCCAGAGCGCCGACGGAGAGGACCGTATCTGCCACGGCGGGAAACACGACGTCGCCCTTTTCACAGCCACCGGAGGTCGCATTTCCCGACGCCGCCACCACCACCGCCCCAGCATCCTCCGCGCGCTGCAGGGCGGCATCCAAGCCAGAACGATCGACCCGTGCTGCAGAATCCGATGGCACGCAGGAGACGACGGATACGTTGATGACGTGGGCCCCGGCGTCAACGGCATCCTCAATGGCTGCCGCCAGGCTAGCCAGCGTTCCGGAACCCGATTGCTCAGTATCCTCGCTCGGACCGTCTGCGCCTTCTGTATCGGCGGGCGGCGGGGTCCGATAGTGTGCGCTGGTCTGCCGGATGGAGTAGATTTCCGCATCTGGGGCCACGCCGAGTTCGCGTCCGGCAATGACACCGGCCACGACAGTGCCGTGCAGGTCGCAGTCACGCATGGGGTCAGGCTCCTCCGGAGTCACGAAGTCCGCCCCAGGTGTTACCCGCAGCTGCGGGTGGGCGGCTACGCCTGTATCGATGACTGCGACTTTTACCCCAGCACCCGTGGCAAAGGAATGCAGGCGGGAGCGGTACTCCGCATACTGCGCCGAGGGCTGCGGTCCCTGTGCCGCACGAGTGGCTTCCGCGCAGTCGGTATCCGGCTCACGTGCAGTAGCCTGCGGACTATCCACTGTCGAGCCTGCACAGAGGAGCCCGACACTGAGCGCCATCGCCCCGATGTGTCTGCTCGCTGTCATGAGCCCAGCCCCCGGATGAACTCGAAGAGCCCTGCTACGTGTGCCGCCAGGGGTAAGCAGGCCGCCAATGCGAAGGCTTCGGCCCGCTCGAACCACACGATGGTGGTCGGCTCCACGTGGGCAAGGGCGCCTGCCCACATCGGAGCTGAGAGCATCGCCACAATGACGAGTCCGGCAACAACGCTGAGTACCCACGTTGTCGCCGTCGGGGAGGACTCTAGCTGCCACTCCCGCACCGCCACCGCAACCGCGCCGCAGGCAGCGGCCACACCTAAAAGGCCCAGCGCCCAGGCAGCCACGGTCCGGGCATGCCGTGCTGCATGGACGATGACCCCGCCTGCGATACTCAGGCATAAGGCTTGAGAAGCCCTGACTATCTCCGCGTCATGTGCACTGAGCGCGACGATGAGCACAGCAGGAATACCCGCCAGCGCGCAGCCCACAGCGATTCCTTCATAAGCCTCCCCGGCGCGCCGGGCTTTGTCAGCGTTATCGGTAGGGACGTCGTCTGAGATGCTCAAATCCTGTCCGGCGGTGGGCAGCTGCGGTACGCGCAGACCCGCTAGTCGCGTGGTGAGCAGGGGAGCGCCTGCGAGAAGCCCCAGGATTGCGGCGAGGAGCGGGGCAGCACCCAGCAGCCCGATGACCGCGAGCACGCACCACGTCGCGGCTATCGCCCGTGCCCGCAGACCGCCGGTGCGCAGGAGGTGGGATAGGAACGCCACGATGGCGAGTGCTGCAGCTGAACCGGCAAGCGCCGCCGAACTCGCGTCAGAGCCACCCACGCCGAACCAGCCGGCTAAGCCGGCAGCGATATGCGCTGCGGCCAACAGCGAACCGCGCTGCGTCCACACCGCCAGCACGACGGCAAGAATTGCCGCGGCGGCGCAACCAAGCGCTGGGGACAGTGCAGCCGTGAGGAGCCCGCCGATGGCGATGAGGCCCGCGCAGCCCCACACGTCCGCGAGACCATCCAGAGCGGTTGATGGTGCATCGGCAGCGAGCGCTTCCGCCGCATCCCGGACAATCGGGGCGGGTGGTGACTCGTCCGGGCTGAGAACCAGTACCGATCCATCCTCGAGCGGAGTGCGGTCGAGCGGTGCGGTCATCGATACGGCCTTGCCCCCGGCGGTGGTAGCGCGCCAGAGGATGGGGGCGGGGGAGACGTCGACAAGCAGCAGAAGCTCTCCCAACACCTCCCCAACGCTCGAGGATAATGGCAGGGATACATCTGCCTCTTTGCGTGTCTGGCCTGCGTGAATACGGACGGTGACGTGGATGGAATGCGCGAGTGCGCGGGTCATGGAACATACCTCCCCCGAGAAAATTTTCTGGGCTACCCCTTGCCCATTGCCGTTCATTGTGGCTTACTGGTGGCACGCTGTCCACCGCACAGGGAGGCGGTGGAGTACTTCGGGGGGAAGGACTTTCAGACATGCGCGTACCTACACGCGTCGTTGATTCCGGATCGTTGGCTTATCGGGAGCCGGCGCCGCCGCTGCCGCAGGGCAGTATCGAAGCCGAGGCCGTACCGGAGGCTGCCCGTGCCCAGCCGGTGCCTCTCGTGCGCCTGCTCATGCCGCTGGTCATGGTGGCGGCAATGCTCGGCATGGTGGCGCTCATGGTGCTGGGCGCAGGAGATACACGCCGGATTAGCCCCATGAGCCTCATGTTTCCGCTCATGATGCTGGCCAGTATGGCCATGATGTTCAATCCACAAAGTGGTGGCCAAGACCCGGATGAGACGCGGAGAACCTACCTGCGCCACCTCAAGGCGCTGCGCGAGCAGGCACTGGACAGGGGAGCAGCGCAGCGCGCGCACGAGGAACACCGCAATCCCACCCCACGGCAGGCAGCCGCGCTCATTGGCACATCGCGTTTGTGGGAGCGCGGCCCAGATGCCCCAGATGCGTTGGAGGTGCGCGTGGGGTCGGGCCCGATGGCGCTGTGTACGCCCATCAACGTGCCGGACTCGGGTGCGGCGGAGGATCTCGATCCGGTGTGCGCGGTGAGTTTGCGCCAGACCGTGCGGGCAGTGGGAACTCTGGCAGATATGCCCGTGGTCATCCAATTGCAGGCTTTCCCCATCGTGGGCCTAGCTGGGGAGGATGCTCACGGGGCGGCCCGGGCGATGCTACTGCATCTGGCTGTGCTCCACGGTCCAGAGACCGTGGGGATCGAGTACCCGGGTAAGGGGTGGGAGTGGCTCAAGTGGCTGCCACACACCCGCGATCCGGAGCAGGCCCAGTTCCGGATCTGTGTCGTCGAGGAGGATCCGGGGGCTTATCATGCTGCGCTTGGTGACGTCCCCGCGAACCACCCCACCGTCACCCTCGCTGTGGGAGTGACGCCCCATTCTCCGCTCGGCCGCCGCGCTGAGGAGGAAGGGATCTACCTACGCGCTGAGGGGACCTTGTCCGTGGTGACGGCAGCGGGTGATGAGAACCTAGGGCGCTGCGAAACAATCGAGGCAGCCAGCGCGCTTCTGTGGGCGCGCACCCTTGCCCCGTATCACCGGCCGCTGGGTAGTGAGGCTGGCTCCACCCCACGGCATGGGCGCGATGCTGACCTGCCCGCGCTTGTGGGTTACCGCGATGTGGATGAGCTCGTGGATTCTGGAATGTGGCATGGCCGCACGCCCTCAGACCGGCTGCGCGTGCCCATCGGCGTGGACGAATCTGGGCAGCCAGTGCTGCTCGATCTTAAGGAGTCCGCCCAGGGCGGAATGGGCCCACACGGCCTGTGCATTGGCGCCACCGGTAGTGGAAAGTCGGAACTCTTGAGAACACTCGTCATCGCCCTTGCTGCCACGCATAGCCCGGATGAGCTCAACCTCGTCCTCGTGGACTTCAAGGGTGGCGCAACCTTTTTGGGCTGTGATGAGCTGCCGCACACCTCCGCCGTCATTACCAACCTGGAGGAGGAATCCACCCTGGTGGAGCGCATGTATGACGCGATCTCCGGGGAAATGAACCGCCGCCAAGAGCTGCTGCGCAAGGCCGGCAACTTTGCCAACGTGGGGGAGTTCAACGCCTCCGAAGAGGCTATACGTGAGTACGGTCCGCTGCCGGCCCTCGTCATCGTCGTGGATGAGTTCTCTGAGCTGCTGGGACAGCACCCAGACTTTGCCGAGCTCTTCGTTGCTGTAGGACGCCTTGGACGTTCACTGCACGTCCATCTGCTCCTGGCCTCCCAACGATTGGAGGAAGGCCGCCTGCGCGGGTTGGACTCGCACCTGTCCTATCGCATTGGGCTGAAGACCTTCTCTGCGGGCGAGTCCCGCCAAGTGTTGGGTGTGACGGACGCGTATCATTTGCCTGCCCAGCCTGGCGCTGGCTACCTCAAGACGGACGCGGATGCGCCTACGCGTTTCCAAGCCTCCTATGTGTCCGGTCCGGTCACGCGCCGGGTTGCTCGCGAGGCTGCAGCCCTGCCAGGCTCAGACCCCAACGCTGAGCACAGCAGCCGCCGAGCCCAGCGCGTGGAGCTTTTTACCGGGTGGCAGGCAGAGGAGGAAGAATCGGAGTATTCGGTGCTCGTGGACTCCTCAACCACACTGGCGTCAACCGTGGTGGCCGCGGCGCGGGACGAGGCTGTGGTGCGAGGTCAATCTGCGAGGCGAATCTGGCTGCCGCCACTTCCTCCGGTCGTTGAACTGTCCGCGGTGGCGGCACTGGCCAGCGAAGACCGCGCCGGGCTGCGAGCAGAGGTCGGGCTCATCGATCGCCCGTACCACCAGCGTCAGGACCCACTGACCGTGGATTTCACCACGGGCGGTGGACACCTGGCGCTGTGCGGTGGGCCGCAGTCAGGAAAATCGATGGCATTACGCAGCATCGTCGCCGGTCTGGCTCTGAATCACTCGCCACAGGAGATTCGCTTCTATGTCATCGATCTGGGTGGTGGGCAGCTCCGCGTGTTGGAACGTCTGCCGCACGTGGCTGGGGTGGCGGGGCGCGACGAGCCCGAAAAGGTACGGCGCATCGTCGACGAAGTCGCAGGACTTGTTCGCCGACCGGAAGAACGCCACACTTTTCTCATCGTCGATGGGTGGCACCACATTGGCACCTCAGGCGCAGACTTCGAGGACCTGTCCGAGCCCATCACCCAGTTGGTGGCCGACGGTGCCTCTGCCCGCGTCCATGTGCTCATCGCTGCGGCGCGATGGACCAGTCTGCGGCCGTCTATTCGTGACCTGATTTCCGCGCGCCTTGAACTGCGCCTGGGCGAGGCCATGGATTCCCTCATTGACCGCAAAGCTCAGCAGAAACTTCCCGCCGCACCTGGTCGTGGCATCACGGTGGCAGGGGAGAACCTGCTGTTTGCGTCGACCTCACCTCAAGACATCGCGCACATTTGCGGAGTCCATGCTGAAGCGGATCCTGTTCCTGCGCTCAAAATGTTGCCTGCGGTGCTCACCGATCTTCCTCGTGCCGCCGATGCTGCGGAACCGCGCGGCATTGCCTGGGGAGTCGGCGGCCCTGACCTCGACGTCCTCACGTGGGATCCAGCGACGCAGCATCACCTTGTATGCATCGGCTCGCACGGAGCCGGAAAATCCCAGTTCCTCAGCGTCATCATGGCCGGCATCAGCCGGTTGGACAGGCAGGCAGCACGCTTGGTTGTCATCGATGAGCGCCGCGCACATTTGGGGACGTTGAAGGAGGAGATGGTGGCGGCGTATGGGGCGTCGGCAAGCGCGGCAACCCAGACCATCATCGACACCGTGCGCACGCTGAAACAGCGCCTTCCCGGCCCCGATGTGACGCCTGCGCAGCTTGCCGCACGCAGCTGGTGGGAAGGGCCGGAAATCTACCTCGTTATTGATGACCTTGACCTTGTCAGTGAAATCGCGCTCGCACCCCTGTTGGAGCTGCTCCCGCATACCCGCGACGTTGGCCTCCACCTAATCGTGGCGCGCAAGTCCGGTGGCATTGGCCGCGCGCTCTTTGGGCAGTTCCTCTCGGCGGTGCGTGACCTGCAACCGGCGCTGCTGCTTCTCGACGCCGACCGCGACGAAGGCGCCATCTTTGGCATCAAACCCACCGCTTTGCCGCCCGGCCGTGGCCAATGGGTCGTCCGCGGTGCTGCCCAGGGATTGGCTCAGGTCTATGTCCCGCACGTTCACACCACTACTGATTCAGGAGAAAACTCATGACCGCAGCCCATGCCCTGCGCACCACCCCGACCACCACGCTCACGATCACGGTTCTCGACGCCGCCACCATCTATGAAGGCCCAGAGACCGTCTACCGCTATGACCTGCCCGGTACCGGCATTGCCGAGGGCTGGGCCCTTGACACCGTCCTTGACCAAGTGGAGAAAATCTGTGGGGCAGACTGGCCGGATGTCACCGTCGACGTCGTGGCCGATCCTTCCGGTACCGACGTGACCACCGAGGCCGTGGCGATTCTTCGGCGCCAACTCAGCGCCACGGGTGCCTCGGTTATCGAACCAGAACCACCGGCGGCTCCTGCCACGCCACCCGTGGCACGACGTACCTCTGCCGTAGAGGCGGAGGAATCCAACCCCGAAGAGGAACTTACCTCGGTGCGAACCCTCTCACCTCGGCCACGCCGCTCGCGCCGCGCGAAAACTCCCGCTGTGCCGTTTGGCATCGACCCTTTTTACATCGCGATTGCCGTCATGGTGTTGCTCGTGGCCGGGGTGTCGTGGTGGGCGGTGGGGCGCAAAGATACGGCCTTAGCCGTAAACCCCACAGCTGCAGAGTCCACCACCAGTGCCGCGGCCACCCCTTCCTCTGAGACTGACCCCTCGGTGGATACCCCGGTCGTGGCCACGGCTGACACGAAGGGTGGTGGAACCGCGGAGGCTGGTAGCCGGCAGCTGCGTCCGGGCCAACAAGCTATCGACGTGGAAGGGATGTCCCTTGTGTTGCCGCAAGGGTTTCGCACCAGTGTGGAGGATGGCCTTGTCACCGCAGCCGGCGAAGATCCTAACCTCCGCATCCTTCTCGCTGCCGACCCACTCTTCAATGTTCCGGTGGAGGCCCTCTTTGCCGAAATCACACAACAAATTGACTCCGACCCAACGCTGAAGGAACCGTCGGAACACAACGGGCGACTGAGCTACACCGAGGAGCCCGGAGATGGTTCTCGCGTGTCGTGGATGATGTGGGAGGACAAAGGCCATCAGATGTCCGTGGGCTGCCACACCAAATTTGAACCCAACGTGGTACAAAAAGCTGCCTGCCGCATGGCCGCAGAATCGCTGGTCAAAAAAGAATAGCGCCGGTTGTCAGAGAAAAATTAAAAACTTTCGGATCGGCGGGAACCGATGAGGTGCTGCTTCAGTCCAATAAGGGTGAGAAGGACACAGGGTGCTTCTCGGGGGAACTATTCACTAGCTTGAAGCCCTTTGTACCGAAGGGACATGCCCCAGCAAGGGACACAGAAAGAGACCAAAGATTATGACTCAGACTTTCCGCACTGAAGCCGACGTTATGGTGGCCACCGCCGGCCGCGTCGACTCCACCAACGATGAAGTACAGGGAGAACTCACCCGCCTGCAGGGCGTGGTGGATTCCGTCCGCGCAAGCTGGTCGGGCCGCGCACAGGTGTCCTTCGACAACCTCATGCAGCGCTACAACTCCTCTGCGCAACAGCTGCGTGAGGCACTCACCGCCATCAGTGACAATATCCGCGATAACGCCCGCAACTTCGATTCTGTCGAGGCAGATAACGCCCAGTCCTTCGACAACGTCGGTGGCGTCGGCCTCGCCCTGTAACCACCCACGTCAGCTATCACGACTCCACTAACCCACAGATCAAGGAACACACAATGTCTGGAATCAAGTACCAGTTTGGCGCCATCGCCGGCGCCGCCGCCGATATCAACTCCACCTCCGGCCGCATCAACGGTCTCCTCGGTGACCTCAAGGCCACCCTGCAGCCCATGGTGTCCAGCTGGGAAGGCGAATCTGCCTCTGCCTACAACGCCGCGCAGGCTAAGTGGGATAAGGCCGCCGCCGAGCTCAACACGGTGCTCGCCACCATTTCCACCACCGTCTCTCAGGGCAACGACAATATGAGTGACGTCAACCGTCGCGCCGCTGCGAGCTGGGGCTAAACGCTCACCGTCCTTCCACAGCGGGCTACCCGAGCACTCTTTTCCGTATCCATTCACACTTGTGAGCGGTGAATGGCGCTGGACAAGAGATAAGGAGAGGCTGGACGCACCATCAACCATCACCTGTGTGCTCGAAGTACCTCCCGCCTGCGGAAGGCGCCGGTATCGCTTCTCGTCAACAATTCTTCTCCCGCTTCCCCCACCCCCATTCACCGGGAATAGAAAAGTTGGCGGGGGGCGATATCGGCGTTTTGGGTTTTGACCTGCTGCGTACTAAGGTGAATCACCTATGTGTCCGCACCCTTTATTGAGGTGCGCGCGTACTGCAGGTCTCCACCGGCCGCTGTATGTACCGCGTAGGGGCTTACATAGCGTTGGCCGGCAGTTCCGAGACAGACTTTCAAGGAGTCATTTTGTCTACTTTCCACCCGAAGAGCGGTGACATCACCCGCAAGTGGTACGTCATCGACGCTACCGACGTGGTTCTGGGCAAGCTCGCTTCCACCGTGGCAGACATGCTGCGTGGCAAGCACAAGCCCCAGTACGCACCGAACGTTGATTGCGGCGACCACATCATCATCCTTAATGCGGACAAGATCCACGTTTCCTCTAACAAGCGCGAGCGCGAAATGCGCTACCGCCACTCCGGTTACCCGGGCGGCCTGAAGTCCATGACTCTTGGTCAGTCCCTGGACACCAACCCGGTTCGCGTTATCGAGGAAGCTGTGAAGGGCATGATGCCGCACAACAAGCTTTCCAACGCCTCCATCAAGAAGCTGCACGTTTTCGTGGGCGAGGAGCACCCGTACGCCGGCCAGAAGCCGGAAACCTTTGAGTTTAAGCAGGTGGCACAGTAATGACCGAGCAGAACATCGACAACAATGTAGCCGACGCTGCCGACATCGCTGCAGCAACCGCCGCTACCGAGGAGTTCACCAACACCATTGGTGATTCCCTGGCACCGGAAACCGACGCAGAGGCTGAGACCGCTGCTCCGGCCATCCACGAGGGCCCGATTCAGACCGTTGGTCGCCGTAAGCGCGCCATCGCTCGTGTTCGCCTCGTTGCTGGCTCCGGCAAGATCTCCGTCAACGGCCGCGAGTTCGACGATTACTTCCCGAACAAGCTGCACCAGCAGGACATCCTGCAGCCGCTGACCATCCTCGAGCGCGATGGCCAGTTCGACATCAAGGTCACCGTCAACGGTGGTGGCCCGACCGGTCAGGCCGGCGCTCTGCGCCTGGCCATCGCCCGCGCACTGAACGTCTACAACCCGGCTGACCGCCCGGCCCTCAAGAAGGCTGGCCTGCTCACCCGTGACGCTCGTGCCGTTGAGCGTAAGAAGGCTGGTCTGCACAAGGCACGTCGTGCCCCGCAGTACTCCAAGCGTTAATTCTTCGCTTACTGCATTTCCCGAAAGCCGCTGCTTCCTTGCACAGGAGGCGGCGGCTTTCACCGTTGATGGCGGCAGACGGGGCCTAACACGGTGCCGCGCGCACAGTACCGAATGCGGGGAGAACTCCGAAAGCTTACTCGTTTGTGCAGCGCACAGAAGTGATTCTCCTTATACTAAGCGGCGTGAACATCATTATGGAGAGCGTACGGGACGCAGTATCGGTTCCGTTAGACGCCGCGAAGCTGTTGTGGCGGTATCTGCCGCAGCTGGTCACGGTCATCTGCCTATCGCTGGCGGTGCGTGGCGCTGTACTGTGGCTTGCCGTGGTGGTTTCGGCATGGTCACCGTTGGCAGCAACACTCATCTTCCCGTTTGCGCCGCTCTCTGTTATGATTGGCGTCATCATCTGCTTCTGGATCCTGCAGCCCTCCATGGAATTCTTCGGCGGGGAAACACGGTTTAACAAGCTGGATAAAGCTACTCTGCTTACCGTCGGTGGTCTCTTCATCCCGTTTCTTACCGTCTACTCCTCCCATGGGCTGTTGCGCGATGATGGGCGCACCTTTGTCTATGACTCGGTGACCATCGAGGTAGCCAACAGCGTGGCGGACTATGACTTCGACCGGGCGCTCATAAGCTCCGGATGGTTGTTTGCGGGGTTCATTATTTCCATCCTTGTTCTGCGCAAGCTCATCGGAGCGCTCAAGCTGGGTGAGCGCGCTTTCGGCATTGCCACCGCGGCGGCTTACTTGGAGGTGCTGTGGATGGCCACGGCGTCGCTCAGCGTCAGCAGCAATTTTTCCCAGGTGCGTTCCTGGATTCTGTCCCGACAGGGCATCGGTCCTGCGTGGGATGCGATCGTTGCGGCCAAGGACTGGGTTGTCGCCCACACCTGGATCATCGGTGATGTGATTGGCTGGCTGTGGAACAACGCTGCCCAGATGGGTAACTTCATCGTTGTGCCATTCGCCTGGCTCACGCTGGGCGCGGTGGTGTACAACACCAGCCTGACCAAGGATGATGACACAAAGTCGGCTCCGGACGAGGAGGCGATCCCGCCGGAGCAGACGGTTGCTGACGCGCCGATTGAAGGCCCAGCGGAAAAAGGCAAGCTTTCCCCACACGACGAGCAAAAGATGTGGTCTGAGTATGGTCGCCGCTATTCGGAGGCAGCATTCCGTACAACCAGGGACATGCTCGACAACGCTGCGCAGCCCCTCGTCGGGCCATTCCGCAATGCATGGCGCAACTTTAAAACGCTCGCCGTCGCCGGTGCTGTCCCGATGCTGACGTTCTGCTTCGTCTTTGTTCTGGCATCGGGGGCTGAGCTGGGCGTCGTCTATGGCCTGCGCGCCATCCTCAAACCCATGGGACTTGGCATCATCACAATAGGCCTTGAGCCGTACGTGTTGGTGCTGGCCCGCGCGGTGTACTTTGTGGTGGCGCTCCCGCTCGTTGTTGCCGCGCTCGATCGATTCCTCAATGCAGAGTACGCCAGCGAGACGGAGCCATCTGTGGAGGGTGACCGTGCAGCCGAGTCCGTGACCGCAGGCCAAGAATAGGGGAGACACCATGAACGCTAACGCTGTCCCGCAGAAGTCCTCCCAGGATTCCGGCCAGAAAGGTCAGAAACCCGAGGAGGACGTTGATCGCACGGAAGCCACGGTTGATGGATCCTCTGAGCTCAGCTCACGCACACTCAATCTCCTTGCTGTGGGTGCCGCGGTGGTGCTGGTTGCCGGGGGAATTACGATTGAGCAAATTAACCGGCATCAGCCCGAGGAAGAGCTTGCGCGCCCAGATCTGCGCGCGGACCACATTGTGAACCTGCATCCGGAAACCGAGGGTGTTCTGCCCGAGGCGTTTATTGAGAAGATCGCCTTGTGCCAGGAGACCACGCTGGAGTCGAATAACGCCCTGCTGACGGGTACTCACGGCTATTCCTGCAAACTGTGGCTGACCAAGCAAGAGGACGCCGAGGGGCTCGTGACGTTCCACAGTCCGCGCAGCGTCGTCCTCGGGGATGAGGCCGCCGCGCTTGTCGATGCCCTCCCGACCTACCACGACCCCACCTTCCGGACCTCCACCCGCACTGTGCGCGATGCTCAAGGGGATCAGCCGGCAGTTCTCGTCAACGCCTGGGAGAATGATGGTGTCGGTGGCGGTGACATCTATGTCTATTATCCCGAGGACAAGGTGCTCATCACGTGGCCGTGGAACAAGACTGATCCCGGTGCCGACGATGTGGAAGCCGTGGTACGCGGCGAGGGTTTTTAAGCGCGAGCGCTCAAACGCACCTCGTGGGGAGCGCCCCACGAAATCACTAAGTCTTCTGGCTCGAAACCGGAATTAACCACGAAGTAGTAGCTCATCTCCCAGTTTCCGGGGCGGGTGCTGGGCTCGGGGAGGATGTTCGCGTCGAGCTCGAGGAGATCGACGCCGCCAGGACCCGTGGCGCCTTCCGGCTCGCACAGACTCGGCACTGCCGCCGGCAATTCCCCAGGAACGTCCTGTGGGGAGACAGCGAGGCGGGCTGGGTGCTCGAGCCGTGAGGTATCACGAAGCGCAACAGTGCACGAACCGAGTGGAGTCTCCGGATCGGCCTGCCACGCCACGGTTGCTTTGACAACCTCTGTCTCACCGGCCAGCGTTGGGGGATCCATCAGGTTTTTCGCAGCATAGGCAGCGTTAAATTCTTCGCGGTAGCCTGCATCAAGCTGCGTCAACTGCACCGTCGCTGCGTGTTTAACCTTCTCTTCGTCTACGCGATACTCAAAGTTGAAGGACGCTGGTTCGTTGAATCCTGACGCCACCACGTTATGGACGGACAGCGGGCGATAGCCGTGCACCATGACTGACGACGATGCAGCGAGCATTACGGCGAGTGCGGGAAGTGTAGCTGCCCACCACCATCCAGTGCTGATGCGTTTGCTCATAGAGAAACCTCCACGTCAGAGTGAATTTCCTTGCTCATCGGCACGGGTTGCTCATGGAATCCATCACCGGCAAGGTTTTCCACCTCGACTTCGAATGTGGCCGCTCCCAAAGAACCTTCGGGCAGGATAAATATGCTTGTGCAGTCGACGGGCTGTGAGAGGACCTCCGCGTTGCACTGCGGGAATCCCGTGCGGAAGACACGGCCCTCGGCGTCCTCCAGTTTGACGCTAAGGACATAGGTACGGGTGCGTTCCACGGTGAAATGCACCGTGGCTTCATATAACTCTTCCGCATCGCTGGCGGTGCTGCCCGTGTATTCGGCGTATTCCCCCGGCTCCAACTCTCGCACACTGGCCATGACATCGCTGATGCGCGTGTGGCCAGGAATCTCGTCGGCGTACTCAAAGGAGGCAAATTCGACGTCTCGCGGCTTCGGCAACTGGTCACTAATGAAGATGCCCAAGGAGGTAATGGCGGCGGCGACGGCCACCATGGGGATCCGTTTGCGGTTGAGCAGCGGGCGAGCAGAGGTTCTACGATGTGTCACGCCAGCTCCAACTCTGCGACAGGGGTGGGATCAAACCAGTTATAGGACATGTCCAGCGTGGACTTACGCAGCGTCAGGTTGTTGAGCACCAACGCTGTCCCTGGAACATCGTCGACAGTGATGTCGACGGCAAAAGGTACGTCCGGATTCGGTATCTGCACCGCGCCATTTGAGACTGCGGGTGCAATAGAGAATTGATCGATCGGCAGTGGCTCCCCCTCGCGGGTCAGGCTAAACATGTCGCGGTAGCCAGTGAAGGCGAGGTCCTGGGTGTTGCGGAACGTTGCGGTGACGTGTACCTGACCGTCCTCGACGCGGGGCTTATCGACGACCACCTCAGCCTGCTTCAATTCCACCGCTTCACCAGGTGTGATGACTGAGGGCTCCTCCGTCTTCGCGGGTTCGGTGTTGCCAAGCACCAGGAAGAGCGCCGCGACGGCGAGTACAGCCATATTGAACTTGGTCAGCACGCCGTCAGTGAGGGTCTTGAGGAGCTTCACTCCCTTCGATTCCCTCACGCGCTTTAAACCTGTCGCATCAGCCATGCTGCTTATTCAAGCAGAGGTTGGCGCATCGCGCGCGGTGATTGGGGAAGTTTCCCCAGCGCATGGCTCGAGACTAGCGTTGCTCAGGCGGCAAATTGTCCCAACCTGCGACAGGTGGGGTGCAGCAGGCATAATTGAGGGCTATGACTCGTATTTTTGGAACCGACGGAGTTCGCGGTCTCGCGAACAAGAAGCTCACCCCGATTCTGGCGCTGCGCCTGGGACAGGCTGCGGCAGAGGTTTTGACCTCGGACCGTGAGTCCTACGAGCGCCGCCCGCTCGCCATTATCGGCCGTGACCCCCGCGTATCCGGTGAAATGCTGGACGCGGCTATCGCATCGGGTTTGGCCTCGCGTGGCGTCGACGTCGTCCGTGTTGGCGTGCTGCCGACCCCGGCCATCGCGTTCCTTACCGATGACTTTGGGGCCGATCTCGGCGTGATGATTTCGGCGTCGCACAACCCGATGCCGGACAACGGCATTAAGTTCTTCTCCGCGGGCGGCAAGAAACTCCCGGATGAGGTCGAAGACCGCATCCAAGACACCATGGACACCATCACGGAGGGCGGTCCAACAGGCACGAAGATCGGCCGCATTATTTCTGAGGCTCCCGATGGCCGCGAGCGTTACCTCAAGCATCTCGCTGAAGTTGTCACCACTGACCTGACCGGCATCAAGGTTGTTGTCGATACCGCCAATGGTGCTGCGTCTAAGGTGGCTCCAATTGCGTATGAGGCAGCTGGTGCTGAGGTTATTGCTATCCACAACAAGCCGAATGCCTTCAACATCAATGAGGACTGCGGTTCGACCCACATTGACAAGGCACAGGCGGCCGTCGTGGAGTACGGCGCAGACCTGGGCCTGGCGCATGACGGTGACGCCGACCGCTGCTTGGCCGTTGACGCTGAAGGGACTGTCGTCGACGGTGACCAGATTATGGCGCTGCTGGCTGTGGGGATGAAGGAGGAGAATGACCTCCGTTTCAACACGCTCGTAGCTACTGTCATGTCCAACCTGGGTCTCAAGATCGCGATGAAGGAGCAGGGCATTGAGGTCAAGGAAACTGCGGTGGGTGACCGCTACGTGCTTGAGGAGCTCAACCGTGGTGATTTCTCGTTGGGCGGTGAGCAATCCGGTCACGTCGTTCTTCCGGATGACTGCACCACCGGTGACGGTACGCTGACCGGACTGTCCATCATGGCGCGCATGGCAAAATCCGGGAAGTCCCTCAAGGAGCTGGCTTCCGTCATGACCGTGCTGCCACAAGTCCTCATTAATGTTCCGGTGTCTGACAAAGCCGTGATTCTCGACGCCCCCGAGGTCAAGGAAGCCATCGCCGCCGCCGAGGCGGAGCTGGGTGACACTGGCCGCGTACTGCTGCGTCCGTCCGGTACCGAGGAGCTTTTCCGCGTCATGGTGGAGGCCTCTGAGAAGGAGCAGGCACGCAAGGTAGCAGGACGCCTTGCCGCGGCCGTTTCCGCAGTGTAAATCACGTGTTCAGCGGTTCCCCGGAAAATTTGGGATGACGGGGAACCGAGAGGGGGCTTTCTCAGTCCAATAAGAGCAGGAATAACTGTTCATTGTGGACGAGAAGGAGGGCGCTTGTATGCCCGACGTATTTTTTGATGAAGACGAAGCCATGCGGCTTCTGAGCAACGTCATTGACCAGACTGCCGTGCAAAGCGATGCCCACCGGGGCGATGCCCCCGATTTCCCTCAATCCTCAGCAGGCAGGGATTTTGGGGGTCATGGAGCACAGATTCAAGCACTGTTGAGTCGCTTGCATGAGCGTGGCGCCTGGCGTTTGGACAACATATCTGCCACCGCTGACGCCGCCCGCGCGCAGATCCGCGCCTACGGTGATGTCGATCGTGGCCTTGCAGGTAAGCTTGGCGCGCAGACCATGGGGGTGGATTAATGTCGGCGGTGGTCACATCCCTTCTTGGGGATTATTCGCAGGCGGTATCCCAGTTTCAGGCTGCAAGTAGGGGCAGCTACGCCGGCCCCAGCACGCCCATCGGTTTGCTGGGGGACATGGTCGGATCGGTCGAAGGCATCAACCCGGGGGACCTCGTCATGAACACTGCGTCCGCGATGGGCGCGCGGCGTCCGTTGGGCGGTGGTAAGGGCTTGAAAGAGTTCTTGTTCGGCACGGTACTGTCTCTGGCTGGAGGCGCGATTATGGACCGCTTACGTGGCGTCCAGGATGACTTTGAAGAGGAACGTCGGGAGGCCGATGACCTCGTGGAGTCAGCGCAACAATGCTCGGATGCCATTGAGGATGTTGTTCACATCTCTGACTCTGCTTTGGTAGAGCTCATTACGGCAGTAATCCCGCTACTCAACATTTTGACCATGCTGCTGCAGCGTCATCCCCTGGGCAAGCTCATCATTCCAGTGATTTCATCCATCGGTGGTGACCTCATCGAGCAAACGAATGACACAATTTCGCAGACGTGCCGGGATCGCGATACCGCTATTGAGAACTGCTACTGCGAGTTTGAACAACGTTGTAGTGACGTCTGCGAACGCGAATTGCCCGAAACTCCACCTGCGCCTGAGTGCGGCCGCGAAGAACAGCCGCAGCCTAGCCCTGAACCGTGTGAGCCTGCCGCACCCGAGACACCAGCGCAGCCGACTCAACCGGCAGCTCCGGCAGTTCCGGCCCAGCCAGCCGCACCTACGCAGCCGTCAGGGCCTTCGGCTCCAAGCCAGCCCTCCGCGCCTGAAGCTCCGGGTGAGCAGGAGACACCACCGAAGGAAGAGACCGAACCTGCGGCCGTAGAGCCTCGGGAGTGCCCGCAGCCCGAGTCTTCACCGAAGCCGGCACCACCAGTTGAGCCTGAAACGGAGCAGAAGGTTGTCCCAGCCGAGGAGATTGTCCCGAAGACCCAGCCACAAAACGTCGCTGCTCCGGAGCCTATGACGACCGTTCCGGAGATAGAATGCGAGAACAACGCTCCCGAACCATGTGGCTGTCCCGAGACCTTTGAGGACTCTTCCTGCGATTGCGAGGAAGCCAAAGGCGTTCGCGATGACACACCCACTACGCCAGCTGATGCAGGTTCTGAAGCTTCGACGGAGATGGTCCCTCCTGCGGACCCACAGCCAACTGAAGACTCAAACGGTACCGATGAAACCCACGAACCGGACGATGCTGGCACCCCGGATGAGTCGGAAGATAGCGAGGACGTGGAACCACCCGCCCCGACGGAGGAGTGCACTCCGGAGGTGTCGTGCAGCGGAATCCTGGGCATCCTCGGCGTGGGGGTTGCGCTGGTCGGGATTGGCCTCCTCGCTGATGCAGCTATGGATTTTCTGGAAAATGTTCCGGAGCTTGAGCCAGAGCCTCAGCCAGAGGACATGCCAGCTCCCGAGCCAGAGCCAGCTCCGGAACCTGCACGAAGCGATGGTGTGATTGCTCCACCTCCAGAGCTGAACACGGTGCCCGAACCTGCGCCGCCGGCGGAGAAGCTTGCGCATGTACAAGCAGCAGGAGCTCCTGTCCCTGCGGATCCTTTGCCTGCGCCTGCGCCGTCAGCGCCCGAGGCAGCCCCAGGGACTGAACCTCATGATGCTCCCGAGGCACCGAAGCCAGAATCCCCGTCCGTACACGCACGAAAGGCAGGGCAGTGGTAATGCCGCACAATGATTTTGATGACTTTGCCCGCGGTTTCCGCGAGCGCACTGCAGCCCGATTGTTGGAGTTTGAAAAAGCGATGGCCAAGGCGCAGGACGAACTGGAGAAGTCTGCGCAGCGCGCTACCCAAGCCCAAACGCACGCAGAAAGACAGGGACGAAGCACAGCTTCTAGAGGCGTTATGCATGGACAAAGCCAGGGACAGGGCCAGAACCGCCCGCGTGGTCAAGTGCAATCGGTGCTCAGGCGCAGCTGATGCAGCAGCGAGAAACAAGTCTGGTTCCTCGCAGTCACAGGTGATACTGTGAGGTGGCTGACTACTGCATGTATCAACCAGGGTGAGGAGAATGCCGCATGTCAGTGCCTTGGCTTTATGACGTCCTGTGGGGCGTTCTTCCCATGCTGTACCTCGTGGTGGCTTTTGTTGTGCTTGGCGTTGAGATTAAATACGACAGAGATATGGCGCACATAAAGCTGTGGACGGCCGCTCAGTTGCTTCTTCCAGGCATTGGACTTATCGCCTGGTGCCTTATTGAGGTCCCTCGACTAAAAAGGCTACAGCAGGACGGATAACTGACCGTCCTGCTGTAGCTGAAGGAAGAGTTGCGCCTTGCGGCGCCTTCTAGTTGATACGTATTTAGTCGCGTTCGAAGCCAGCGCGCTTGGCCAGGGCCTCACCGGTGAAGCTCTCGACGCCCTTCGCGGAAGCGTCGGCAGCCGCGAAATCGTCATACTTAGACTCGCCGGCAAGCTGGCTGAGGAGGAAGCCGGTGACCAAGCCACGTGCGGTTTCAACCTCGGTTCCTTGGAAGAATCCGGAGCCGAGCGCTAGCTTGAAGAACTTGTCCTCGCTAAAACCGGACTGCGTGCCCTTAGCAATCTCGCGGTACGCCACTGGGCCGGCCCACGCGTTGGCCAGCTTGGAAGGGTTGCCAGCGCGGAAAATATCATCCTGGCCCGAGCCAATGATGAGGCCACGTGCCTTCACAGCACGTGCGGCTTGGATTGCGGACGGTGACGTATCAGCAGGGTAAAGTGCGGCCACCGCGCGGACCTTGGAGTTATCCACTGCAGCTAACGTAGCGACTCCGCCGCCCATGCCGTGGCCGACAATGCCCAGCTTCGAAGGAGAAACCGAAATCTTACCGGCGCCCATCTTGACACCTGTGGCGATCTGCAGGGCGCTTTCAACGTCAGCAGCCAAGTTGCGGTGATTGGCAAAAGCGCCAGTTTCCGTATCCGGGGCGACGACGACGATTCCCCAGCTGGCCAGGTGGCGCAGGGTGGCGTGATAGTCCTTCACGTTCTTCGTCCAGTCGTGGGCAAAGGCCACGGCCGGCAAGCCTTTACCCTCAGCGGGGGTGTAGACCTTGCCCTCCAGACCTGCATAGGACAGGTCACCAACGAGGACGCGGTGCGGGCCGCGCTTGGACAACGTACCGAGATGCTTCTTCAAATTCGCAGACACGCTTTACAGAATAGAGGAAAGACTGCCCGCACAGGTGGAAAGCGTCGTCTGGAGGGGTGTCATAAAGCCCCTGAGTAGGGTGGTGTCCTCCTCAGCGAAAGTCCGGTCCCCGACCGTCGGTAAAGGGATACGTGCTGTAGGATCCCGTTTTATGTGTGGAATCGTTGGATATGTAGGCCATAACACTGATGGTCGTGACTACTTTGCCTTGGACGTGGTGCTGGAAGGCCTGCGCCGTCTCGAATACCGCGGGTATGACTCCGCGGGCGTTGCCATGTACACCGATGGTGAGATTGGCTGGCGCAAGAAAGCCGGTAAGGTATCGGCACTTGAGGCGGAAATCGAAGCCCGCCCGCTTAAGGATTCCGTCCTGGGCATTGGTCACACCCGTTGGGCCACTCATGGTGGCCCGACGGATCTCAACGCCCACCCGCATGTGGTTGATGAAGGCAAGCTTGCCGTCGTTCACAACGGCATCATTGAGAACTTCGCCGAACTTAAGCACGAGCTGGAGTCCAAGGGCCACAACTTCGTCTCTGAAACGGATACCGAAGTGGCAGCCACCCTGCTGGGAGATATCTTCCACAACGAAGCTGGTGAAGACCTCACCAAGGCTATGCAGCTGACCGCTGCCCGCCTCGAGGGTGCCTTCACTCTCCTGGCTATTCATGCTGACCAGGCTGACCGCATCGTGGCGGCGCGCCGCGATTCGCCGCTGGTCATCGGTTTGGGTGAAGGTGAGAACTTCCTGGGCTCGGATGTCTCGGGCTTCATTGACTACACCAAGTCCGCCGTTGAGATGGACAATGACCAGGTCGTGACCATTACCGCTGATGACATTGAGATCACTGACTATGAGGGCAACCCCGCAGAAGGCAAGCCCTTCGAGATCAAGTGGGACGCCGCAGCGGCCGAAAAGGGTGGTTACAACTCCTTCATGGAGAAGGAGATCCACGACCAGCCTGCCGCCGTGCGCGATACGCTGCTGGGCCGCCTCGATGAGAACGGCAACCTAATTCTTGATGAGATTCGTATCGAGGAGTCGGTTCTCAAGTCGATCGACAAAATCATCGTCATCGCCTGCGGTACGGCAGCTTATGCCGGCCACGTCGCGCGCTATGCCATTGAGCACTGGTGCCGAATCCCGTGCGAGGTTGAGCTCGCCCACGAGTTCCGCTACCGCGACCCAATCGTGAATGAGAAGACCCTCGTGGTGGCTCTGTCGCAGTCCGGCGAGACCATGGACACCCTCATGGCTGTGCGCCACGCACGTCAGCAGGGCGCCAAGGTTATCGCCATTTGCAACACCCAGGGTTCCTCCATTCCTCGCGAGTCCGACGCTGCCCTGTACACCCACGCCGGTCCGGAAATCGCCGTGGCCTCTACCAAGGCCTTCTTGGCGCAGATCACCGCAACTTACCTGCTGGGCCTGTACCTGGCGCGCCTGCGCGGCAACATGTTCTCCGATGAGGTCAACGCTGTCCTCAACGAGCTGCGTGCGATGCCCGACAAGGTTGGAAAGGTTATCGCCAATGAGCAGCAGGTCTATGACCTGGCCAACGCTATGGAGAACGCCAAGTCGGTGCTCTTCCTGGGCCGTCACGTGGGCTTCCCAGTAGCACTTGAGGGTGCGCTTAAGCTCAAGGAGATTGCTTACCTCCACGCCGAGGGCTTCGCTGCTGGTGAGCTCAAGCACGGCCCTATCGCACTGATTGAGGAAGGCCAGCCGGTCTTCGTCATTGTGCCGTCCCCGCGTGGCCGCGATTCCCTTCACTCCAAGGTGGTCTCCAACATCCAGGAGATCCGCGCCCGTGGTGCCATCACCATCGTTATTGCGGAAGAAGGAGATGAGGCTGTGGAGGCCTACGCCAACCACATCATCCGCATCCCGCAGGCGCCCACCCTCATGCAGCCGCTGTTGGCCACCGTGCCGTTGCAGATCTTTGCCTGCGGCGTGGCCACGGCTAAGGGTTATGACGTGGATCAGCCACGTAACCTGGCCAAGTCCGTCACCGTGGAGTAAATCCATCCCCAGTACCAACGAGCGGGCAGCGAGCATGGAGCTCCTGCCCGCTCGTGGCACAATGAGGGCATGTTGAGAACCACCGTTGACCTCGCCGCTATTGCCCACAACGTCGCTGTTGTTAAGGAGGCGGTGGCCCCAGCCCGTCTTATGTGCGTGGTTAAGGCGGATGCCTACGGCCACGGCATCGAGCGCGTGGCTCCAGTCATGGAGGAGGCGGGAGCGGATGCTTTCGGCGTTGCCACACTGTCCGAAGCCGTGGCGCTGCGTCAGGTCATCCCCACCGCTCCAATCGCCGGTTGGTTGTGGGACCCGCACGAGGATCTCACACCGGCGCTGGATGCCGGCATTCAGATAGGCATTCCTTCCCTCGAGCACGCTCGCGCACTGATTGCGACTGGGCGCCACGCCGAGGCTTTCGTGATGGTGGAGACGGGGATGCACCGGTCGGGCGTCGATAAGCACGAGTGGTCCGAAACGTTCGCAGTGCTTCGCGACGCCCCCACGATCACCGTCCTCGGCCTCATGTCCCACTTTGCGTGCGCAGATGATCCTACGCATCCCCACAATGACCACCAGGAAGCGGAATTCCGGGAGGCCCTTTCCTGTGCCCGTGAGGTGGGACTGGAGTGCCCCATTAACCATCTGGCGAACTCTCCGGCGGCGCTGACGCGGCCCTCCGCGCGCTTTGACCAGGTGCGCGTGGGCGTGGCTCTCTACGGGCTGGAGCCCGTCGCCGGCCGCGAGCATGGACTCATACCTGCCATGAGCTGGGAAAGTTCCGTCGTGGCAGTGAAGCCGATTTCGGCAGGTGAGTCCACGAGTTATGGACTTACGTGGACCGCGGAGAGTGACCGCTACCTCGCCACTGTGGCTGTTGGCTATGCTGACGGTCTTCCGCGCGACGTTCAAGGGGCGCTCCAAGTGGGGCTTGGCGGTGAGCTGTACCCGCAGGTAGGGCGCGTGTGCATGGACCAGATCATCGTTGATCTCGGTTCCAACCCGCACGGCGTGGAGGCGGGGGACACTGCTGTCCTGTTTGGCCGCGGCGGAATGAGCGCGACGGAGCTTGCCGACGCCGCCGGAACCATCAACTATGAAATCGTGTGCCGTCCCACCGGCCGTACCACCCGAATTTATTGTGAAGGAACTTCTAATGCTTAGTGATTTTCCACACTCTGGAACCCGCGAGGCCGCCACTGCGGAGGACGCGCAGGTTTTCGGCGAAGAATTGGGAGCCGCGCTCGAAGCCGGGGATCTCGTCATTCTTGATGGCCCTCTGGGTGCCGGAAAAACCACCTTTACCCAGGGCATTGCTCGGGGAATGCGGGTGAAAGGGCGGGTCACCTCACCCACCTTTGTCATCGCCCGCGAGCACCCCTCAACCGTGGGTGGGCCGACGTTGGTGCACGTCGATGCCTACCGGCTCCTTGACCATTCCGATGATCCATTGGGGGAGCTCGACAGTCTAGACTTAGACACCGATATCGAGGACGCTGTGGTCGTTGCCGAGTGGGGTGGTGGCTTTATGGAGCGTCTTTCGGATTCCTATCTTGCAGTAACGATTAATCGCGACTCAGATGATGATGTTCGCGTTTTTTCTTGGAATTGGGTGATGTGATGTGCTGGCCTTTTTGGCTGAACAACCCCTCTTAACACTCTTTTTGATCATGGCGGTCGGTTTGGCCGTCGGTAAAATCAACTTTTTTGGAATTTCCCTCGGTGCCGCGGCTGCAATGTTCGTGGCTTTGGGCTTGTCCGCAGCTAACCCGGACATTGTGGTTCCCCCGTTTGTCTACCAGTTTGGTCTGGCCATCTTCGTCTACGTCATTGGTTTGAACTTTGGTCGTAGCTTCTTTGAGGATTTCCGTCGACGCGGCTGGAAGATGTCGTTGGTCGTCATCATTCTGTTCTTCGTTTTGGCTGGCCTGACCACTGCGGCGGTGCGCTTTTTCGATCTCGACCCGGCCCAGGCCGTCGGTATGCTGGCCGGTTCCCAGAGCTCCACGCCGGGTATGGCTGCTGTGGTTGAGACATTGGGTGGAAACAGTGCCCCCGTCGTTGGCTACTCCCTGGCCTACCCTGGCTGCATCATCGCCACCATCCTGGTAGCCGCAATCGGCGCCCCGCTCTTCGGTATCAACCACGTCAAGGATGCCAAAGAAGAAGGCATGCTGTCCGAGCCTCTCAAGTGGAAGGCAGTGCGCCTGACCAAAGACCACGGCATTACCGTGGGCGAGCTTGCGGAATACACGGGTGAGGCGGTCATCGCTACCCGCTGCCTCCGCACGTCGAATGATCACGTCCTTGCTGATCCGAACATGGAGCTGCGTGCCGGTATGGAGCTTCTGCTCAACGGCACCATCCCAGCGCTAGAGCGCGCGATCGCTATCTTGGGCGAAGAGATACAACTGCATCTTCATGAGGAAGATGGCCTTATTTACCGCCGCCTCACGGTGTCGAATCCGAAGGTCGCCGGCCGCACGATTGGGGAATTGGACACCTTGAGCCATGGCTTCCTCATCGCCCGTATCCGCCGCGGTGATACTCAAATCGTGCCGAATGAGAACACCGTGCTCTACTACTCGGACCGTGTCCGTGTTGTCACTGCACCGGGCCGTCTTGATAGCGTCCGTAACTTCCTCGGTGATTCCGAATCCAAGCTCGGCAACGTTGACTTGTTCCCCTTTGCCCTTGGCTTGCTCATCGGCCTACTCTTCGGTGCTATCCCGATTCCGCTACCAGGCGGTACCACCCTGTCCTTCGGTTTCGGTGGCGGCCCCATCGTCGTGGGCCTCATCCTCGGTGCGCTTGGCCGAACGGGCCCCATTCACTGGCAGATGCCATTCCACGCTAAGCAGACCATCTCGACCTTGGGCCTGACCTTGTTCTTGGCGGGCGTGGGTACCTCTGCCGGTGGTCAGTTCCGTGACGCCTTGTCGGATCCGACGTCACTGAAGTACATGGGTGTGGGCGTTGTGCTGTCCCTCGTTTCTGCCATCGGCATCGGTCTCGTGTGCACCTTGGTGCTGCGTCTCAAGTTTGATGAGGCCATGGGCGTAGCCGCCGGCATGACCACCAACCCTGCGGTCATGGCATACCTTAACTCGCAGACCGGAACTCAGTTGGCGGAGCGTGGCTATGCCACGGTTTATCCGACCACGATTATCGGAAAGATCCTCATGTGTCAGATGCTGGCGCTGATCATCGTCTAACACGCGCCTGCGCTGGGTAGTGCAGGAGCATGGGAGGGCAGTCGCGTAGGATGAACGCGTACTGTACCTCCCTTTTTTAGGAGCGAATAAACTTTATGAACAAGCTCGGCCAATTCATCACCACCGTTGTTATCGGCGGCTTCGCCATTTTCCTTGCGGCCCTCATCGCATTGTCGATGAATAAAGACTCCGCTGATGGCGAGATCACGTCGACGCTGTCTGAGACTCTGACGGACTACCCGAAGAACCTCAACTTTGCTGCGCTCATCGTTCCGGATGTCTATGGCTCCGATCAGGTCGGCGGCCTGGTGGTGTGTCCGGGCACGTCGGAGAAGGATCTCTCCGAAGCCCAGGTGGATACCGCTGACATTGAATTCGAGGACGGCAAGGTGGCCGATGACGTGAACTACTTCGTCACCGTCTCCACTGAGCAGGAGTATCACGCGGAGAAGCTTCAGCGCTCCAACGTTGATCTGTGTGACGAGCTGCTCAAACAGACTGAAGCTGCGAAGCAACAGGGTCAGGACCTGCCGGCTGTGTACCCGGTCCAGCCGAACACGCCGATGCAGTTCCTCCGCGCCGAGAAGGATGACGACAGCACCAACTGGCACTTCGTGGGCTAATGAAGGTTCTCGCACTCGACACCGCCACGACTGACCTCGTCACGGGAATCGTCGATACGGATACAGGCGAGAGCATCGATCGTGTCATCACCGACACGCGGGCCCACAACGAGCAGCTCGTCCCCACAATTGAGCAGCTGCTTGTCGACGCCTCCCTCACCTACCCCGACCTCTCCGCCCTCGTCGTGGGCACGGGGCCGGGGCCCTTCACGGGTCTGCGCGTTGGCATGGCTACCGCGTCCGCGCTGGGCGTGGCGTTGAATCTGCCGGTGCACGGAGTGTGCACCCTCGATGCCATCGCGCATGGTCGAGCAGGGGAGTGGCTGGTGGCCATCGATGCGCGCCGCAAAGAGGTGTACTGGGGAACCTATGCCGATGGGCGCCGGGTGAGCGGCCCTGAGGTGTCCAAGCCGGAAACGCTTGAAATGCCGACGGACTCCGCGCGGCTCATCTTCCCTGAATCCATCGCCCCGCGCCTGCCGGAAGCCCTTTCCGGGCTTCCCCGTGAGTGGGCGACCCCGCGCGCGGCCGGCCTTGTCGCCTGCGCAGATTTTACGGCCGAACCCGCGCCGCTCGTCCCGCTTTATCTGCGCCGCCCTGATGCGAAGGTTCCGCAGGCTAAGCCACGCTCAACTGCGCTCGTCGGCGGCGCTGAACTGACCGAATCATGAGGTTGCGCCCGCTCATTCCTGCTGACGCCCCGCGCTGCGCTGAGCTGGAAAAAATCCTCTTCCCCGGCGAAAGCCCCTGGCCCGCGCGTGCCTTTGAACAGGAGATCGCCGCCGGACACACCACCTACTGGGCAGTGGATGAGGCGGAGCAGGATGATGAACCTTGGGAAGCTCTGGGCTACGCCGGCGTGGGGCGGATGGGTCCTGCCGCGTGGCCGGACTATGAAATCCGCACCATCGGCGTGGCGCCCGAGGCGCAGCGCCGCGGCATCGCGCGCATGATGATGGATGCTCTCGTCGAGTTGGCAGATGCCCACGATGCGCCCATCTTCCTCGAAGTCCGCGTGGGCAACGAGCCTGCCATCCGCCTCTACGAGGCCTATGATTTTGTGATCAACGGGCTGCGCCGCAACTACTACCAGCCGTCCGGCGCCGACGCCCACACTATGTACCGACCACGAAAGAGTGAGAGATGATCATCCTCGGCATTGAGTCCTCCTGCGACGAAACCGGTGTGGGCATCATTGAGCTATCTGATGACGGCCACATGCAGATCCTCGCCAACGTCGTCGCCTCCTCCATGGAACAGCACGCGCGATTTGGCGGCGTCGTGCCCGAAATTGCCTCCCGCGCCCACCTCGAGGCCATGCCTCAGGTGATGAAGGCGGCGCTGGAGGAGGCGGGCGTCGACAAGCCAGATGCGGTGGCCGCCACGGTGGGGCCGGGACTGGCCGGCGCACTCCTCGTAGGCGCTTCTGCCGCTAAGGCCTTCGCCTCCGCGTGGGGCGTGCCTTTCTACGGCGTGAACCATCTCGGTGGCCACGTGGCGGTGGCGAACCTGGAGGGCGAGGAGCTGCCGCACTCAGTGGCGTTGCTCGTCTCCGGCGGGCACACGCAGCTGCTCGAGGTCGAGTCCGTGGGCAAACCCATGAAGGAACTGGGCACCACGCTTGACGACGCCGCCGGCGAAGCCTACGACAAAGTCTCCCGCCTGCTGGGGTTGGGGTATCCGGGAGGGCCGGTCATCGATAAGCTGGCCGCCCAAGGCGAACCCACCATCGACCTGCCACGTGGCCTCTCCCGCGCCGAGGATCTGCGTGGCCCCAACCGCCACAACTTCTCCTTTTCAGGCCTGAAAACCGCGGTGGCGCGCCACGTGGAAAAGGCGGAGCGCGAAGGCGACACCATCCGCGTGGAGGACCTGTGTGCCTCCTTCCAAGAAGCGGTGGCTGACGTGCTCACCGCCAAGGCCGTGCGCGCCTGCCAGGACACCGGTGCCAAGGTGCTCCTACTCGGTGGCGGCGTGGCGGCGAACTCGCGCCTGCGCGCCCTGGCGGCCAAGCGCTGCGAGTCTGCTGGCATCGAGCTGCGCGTACCGCGCTTTTCCCTCTGTACGGATAATGGCCTCATGATCGCTGCCATCGCCTCCCAACTCATCCACGAGGGCGCAGAGCCCTCCGGGCTGGCCTGCGGTACCGATACCCAACTGGAGGTTGAGGTTCCGCTTCTAGCGGATGCGGGATCCCCAGCGCACAGGTAGTGTGAGGGCGGAAAATTGCCCTCACTGGCTATTAAGGAGCTCTCACAGCTATGACCACTGGATTCCTCGTTAACCCGGACCTGTCCCGCCGCACCATCGAGTTTGAGCTGGAGCACGCGAACCAGTTCCTCGGTGGCACCACCGAGGACCGCGTCTCCGTGGCCTTCCAGGACGATGGCCAGACCTACGCGGCACTGTTCAACCCGAACGCCAAGGCAGAAGGCGCGGACCCCAACCCGGTCGCTTCCCTCGCACGCAACGCCGCTGCAACCGGCAACTCCGCCTTCCTGCAGGACCCGATCCGTTCCATCTGTGGCCAGGTCATCTTTGTTGCGGCTGATGGCGATGATAAGAATATCGACGAGGTTATCGAGGCCGTGGAGCACGGAATCCGCGCGGTGAAAAACTACCGCGAAGACAACCCGGAGGAGTACAACCTCTGGCGCGCGGCCGTGCTCAACTCTGATAAGCAGGTCTAGGCCGCGCACGAAGTTTTCACGACGCAACGGTCCGTCATGGGCCCGCGCGTCTTTTTCGTTTTCAGGTCCACCCGCTACCTACCTCGGCGCTGGTTTCTGCGCAGAGGCATTCCGCCAGCTCGGAACGGGAAGTGTGATAACTCTCGCGCGCGCGAGAGATGTCGTTCGCGCAGGGCGAACGAGTGAGCGCCCCACAACGTTGAGGGTTAGCAGTCGCGCGGGTAGAGTGCTAGTCAGGTTGTTTTGACCCACAGTTGTTCACCCGCGACGACGGCTGTGCTGGACTACCCACAACCGGCACGCGCGCGCTCATGTGGGCGCGCATTAGGAACAATTCGGAGGAAATCATCATGGCAAACATCAAGCCGCTGGAGGACAAGGTCCTCGTCCAGATCGTTGAAGCTGAGACCACCACTGCATCCGGCCTGGTTATCCCGGACTCCGCTCAGGAGAAGCCGCAGGAGGCCACCGTCGTGGCTGTCGGCCCGGGCCGCACCAACGACAAGGGCGAGGTTGTCCCGGTTGGCGTCAACGAGGGCGACACCGTCATCTTCTCCAAGTACGGCGGCACCGAGCTGAAGTACGACGGCCAGGAGTACCTCCTGCTGTCCGCTCGTGACCTGCTCGCTGTCATCGAGAAGTAGGCGATTGACCCTATGCCAAAGCTGATTGCATTTGACCAGGAGGCCCGCGAGGGCATCCAGCGCGGTGTAGACACGCTTGCCGACGCCGTCAAGGTCACCCTCGGCCCCCGCGGCCGCAATGTCGTGCTGTCCAAGGCCTTCGGTGGACCGACCGTCACCAACGACGGCGTGACCATCGCTCGCGACATCGACCTTGATGACCCGTTTGAGAACCTTGGTGCCCAGCTGGTGAAGTCGGTGGCCGTCAAGACCAACGACATCGCCGGTGACGGCACCACCACCGCGACCTTGCTGGCCCAGGCTATCGTCTTCGAAGGCCTGCGCAACGTTGCTGCCGGCGCTAACCCGGTGGAGCTCAACAAGGGCATCGCGGCGGCGGCTGAGAAGGTCGTCGAGGAACTGAAGAAGCGCGCCACCCCGGTGAACTCCTCCGCGGAGATTTCCCAGGTCGCTACCGTCTCCTCCCGCGACGCGGAGGTCGGCGAGATGGTCGCTGGTGCGATGGACAAGGTGGGCAAGGACGGCGTCGTGACCGTCGAAGAGTCCCAGACCATCGAGTCCACCGTGGACGTCACTGAAGGCATTTCCTTCGACAAGGGCTACCTCTCCCCGTACTTCGCTACGGAGGAAGAGACCTACAACGCCGTGCTTGACGACGCCGCAATTCTCCTCGTCCGCAACAAGATCTCCTCCCTGCCGGACTTCCTGCCGCTGCTGGAGAAGATCGCGGAGTCCTCGCGCCCGACGCTGATTATCGCTGAGGACATCGAGGGTGAACCGCTGCAGGCACTCGTCGTGAACTCCATCCGCAAGGTCCTCAAGGTCGCCGCCGTGAAGTCCCCGTACTTCGGCGAGCGCCGCAAGGGCTTCATGGATGACCTGGCCGTTGTCACCGGCGCCACCGTGGTGGACCCGGAGGTGGGCATCAACCTCAAGGAGGTCGGCCCGGAGGTTCTCGGTTCCGCCCGCCGCGTCACCGTGTCCAAGGAAGACACCGTGATCGTGGACGGTGCTGGTACGGCGGAGGCCGTCGAGGAGCGCCGCGAGCAGATCCGTCGCGAAATCGAGCGCACCGACTCCACCTGGGACAAGGAGAAGCTCGAGGAGCGCCTGGCCAAGCTGTCGGGCGGCGTTGCCGTCATCCGTGTCGGCGCCGCTACCGAGACCGAGGTTAACGAGCGCAAGCTGCGCGTCGAGGACGCCATCAACGCCGCTCGCGCGGCTGTTGAGGAAGGCGTTATCGCCGGCGGCGGTTCCGCGCTGGTTCAGATCTCCAAGGAGCTCGAGGAGTTCGCTGAGGGCTTTGAGGGCGAGGCCAAGATTGGCGTGCTCGCCGTGTCCCGCGCGCTGACCCGCCCGGCCTTCTGGATCGCCGAGAACGCCGGCCTGGACGGTTCCGTTGTCGTCGCCCACGTTGCCGAGCTGGGCAACGGTGAGGGCTTCAACGCTGCCACCCTGGAGTATGGCAACCTGCTCGAGCAGGGCATCATCGACCCGGTGAAGGTGACCCACTCCGCCGTCGTCAACGCTGCCTCTGTTGCCCGTATGGTGCTGACTACTGAGGCTTCCGTTGTGGAGAAGCCCGCCGAGGAAGAGCCGGAGCAGTCCGGCCACGCGCACGCGCACTAAACGTGCGCGTGGGAAGCAGGAGCTTCCCACGTTGCCGTAAGGAAGGCCCGCCTCCCCGCACACCCTGCGGGGCTTGGCGGGTCTTCGCCGTGCCCGGGCATGGTGACAGCCCCGTTACTAGACTGTGCAGCCGTGAAACAGGAATTCATCACGGTCACTGGTGCTCGCGAAAATAACCTCAAAAACGTCAACGTGCGCATCCCCAAGCATGCGCTCACCGTCTTTACCGGAGTGTCCGGCTCCGGCAAGACGTCGCTGGTTTTCGATACCATCGCCGCTGAGTCCCAGCGGCTTATCAACGAGACCTACCCCGGATTCATCCAGGGGTTTATGGATGCGCCGCCACGGCCGGACGTCGACAAGCTGGAGGGGCTTACGGCTGCCATTGTGGTGGGGCAGGAGCCCATGGCGGCCTCCGCGCGCTCCACGTTCGGTACCGCCACCGACATCACGGGGCACCTGCGTGTGCTTTTCTCCCGCCTCGCCGAGCCCCGCGCCGGCGGGCCCGCCGCCTACTCCTTCAACGTGCCCTCCGCTTCGGGCCAGGGCGCAATTGAAGTCAATGGGGTCAAGGAGGTACGTCGCTTTGAACGCACCGGCGGCATGTGCCCGCGCTGTGAGGGAAGGGGAGAGGTGGGGGACGTCGATAAGCGCCAGCTCGTCGATGAGTCCCTGTCCCTCAACGACGGCGCCATCATCTACCCCGGCATGAAAGTGGACTCGTGGATGTGGCGCGCCTACGCCGAGTCCGGGCTGTACCCGGCGGACGTGCCTGTCACGGAGTTCACGGAGGAGCAAAAACGCGACCTGTATGAAACCGAGACCAAAGTTAAGGTCGGCGGCGTCAACATGAGCTACATGGGGCTGGTCACGCGGTTGAAGAGCAACGTGTTGAGCAAGCCGGTGGAATCCCTGCAGAAGCACATGCGCGCCTTCGTCGAGCGTGCGGTGGTCTTCATCGACTGCCCGGAGTGTAAGGGCACGCGCTTGGCACAGCACGCGCGTGAGTCCTTCATCGATGGCGTCTCCATCGCGGATGTGTGCGCCATGGAGCTTGCCGACGCCACCTCCTGGCTCCGCACTCTCTCCTCACCGCTAGCTGCCGCCCCGCTGCGCGGGCTGGAAGCCGCCTTGGAACTCGGACTGGGCTACCTGACTCTCGACCGCGCCACTGGAACGTTGAGCGGCGGGGAGGCGCAGCGCACGCGCATGGTGCGGCACATCGGCTTGGCGCTTACGGACGTCACCTACGTTTTTGATGAACCCACTGCTGGCCTGCATCCGTACGATGTCACGCGGATGAACGATCTGCTGTTGCAGCTGCGCGATAAAGGCAACACGGTGCTCGTGGTGGAGCACAACCCGGAAACGATGGCCATCGCGGACTGTGTTGTGGAACTTGGCCCAGGCGCAGGCGTGGAGCGTGGTGAAATTGTCTCCACTGGAAGCATCGACCGCGAGACGGTTCAGCTCCGAGAGGAGGTGCGCGAGCCCACCGGTGTGCTGGAAATCCGCGGGGCGAGCCGCAATAACCTGAAGAACATCGACGTGGATATCCCCCTGGGCGTGCTCACGGTGATTACCGGCGTGGCGGGGTCGGGTAAGTCCTCGCTCATAGACTGTGTGCCGGACAGTGACCGCATCCTCATGGTCGACCAGTCTCCGCTGTCGGGCTCGCGGCGTTCCAACCCTGCTACCTACACTGGCGCGATGGATGCGTTGCGCAAGGCCTTCGCTAAGGCCAACGAGGGCGTGACCCCCGGCATGTTTTCCTTCAACTCGGACGGGGCCTGTCCGGTGTGTTCCGGTGCGGGCGTGGTGACGGTGGAGTTCGGCGCAATGGATAGCGCGGATGTGCCCTGCGAGGTCTGTGAAGGTCGCCGTTTCGCCGCCGACGTTTTGGGCTACAAGCTGGCGGGGAAGAACATTGCGGAGGTGCTGGCACTGCCGGCTGCGGAGGCCGTCGAATATTGCAAGAGCGCCAAAGTTGCCGCGGCGAAGCGCGTCTGTGAGCAGCTCGTTGCGGTGGGGCTGGGCTATCTCACGCTGGGGCAGCCGCTTTCTACTTTGTCAGGTGGTGAGCGTCAGCGCCTGAAGCTGGCGGTGCGCTTGAGTGACCGCAAGGCTAAGACGGACATCATCGTGCTGGATGAGCCGACGGTGGGGCTGCACCGAAAGGACGTCGACACGCTGCTGGCGCTTTTCGACGATCTCGTGGACTCCTCTCTCACCCTCATCTGCGTCGAGCACAACCGCGCTGTCGTGGCACACGCCGATCACGTTATCGATATGGGACCCGGCGCGGGCTCTGCTGGTGGTGAGGTCGTGGCGGCGTGTTCGCCGCGCGAGTTCCTCAACACGGAGACCCTCACGGCCCGCTACCTGGCGCAGGTGGTGGAGGGGCGCACCGAGCGTGAGAGCACCGAAGCGGAGGAGTCTTAAGCGCTGACGGTCGCGTGGGTGCGACGCGAGCGCAGGGCGACGACGCGCTCAGATTCGCTCATGCCGCCCCACACGCCGTAGGGCTCGCCGGATGCTAGGGCATGCTCGCGGCAGAGCTCGATGACCGGGCAGGTGTGGCAGATGGCCTTGGCACGGTTCTCGCGCTGGGCGCGGGCGCGCCCGCGCTCGCCGTCTGGGTGATAGAACACGTCAGAGTTTTCTCCACGGCATGCGCCCTGGAGCTGCCAATCCCATAAGTCCGCATTCGGCCCGGGGAGCAGGAAAGACTGAGACACGTTCGATTCTCCTTCGTCGAAGATAGAGCGCCCTAGCGAGTGTGAGGCCAGTACGACAGGCATCACGAGCGCCGAGGCGTGGTGAGACGAGATTGAAGTGTGTCCCCCCTGGGTAAACGGCACGTTACACACTGCTGACATTCAGGTGTAACCGCCCGAAATCTGCCGCTTTTAGCGGTAGTGACCTGCCTTTATGTCGAAGGTGAACTATGTATGAACTTTTCCCAGACTGGCTTAAGGGCTGGGAATAGGCCCCGTCGTTTCGGGTTTCGTGAGAAGGGTGTGACATGATGTCTGTGCAGAATGTGAAGAAATTAGGGCAAGCAGAGCAAGGATGGCAGTGGCTACTCAAGCTACAGGCACGGGCGGCGATGCAATGGCGTCGAAGCGTGACAGTGATAAGGAATTAGCGGACCTCGTTCCGCTGGCTGCCGACGGTAGCCGCCGTGCCCTTCAGAACATCATGCGCATCATCCACCCACAGGTGCTGCGCTATTGCCGTGCCCGTATTGGCGGCAATCGCCAACCCACGGCCGAGGATGTGGCGCAGGAGATTTGCTTGGCGGTGGCGACGTCGATAAGCACGTACAAGGACAAGGGCCGCCCCTTCATGGCCTATGTCTACGGTATTGCCTCCCACAAGGTTACCGACGCGCACCGTGCGCTCAGCCGTGACCAGACCCATCCCACAGATGAGGTTCCGGAGGACGCTGCTGACGACGCCACTCCCGAAGAATCTGTGCTGGTCATGGACGGTAGTAACAGAGTACGTGCGTTGCTCGATACGTTAAGTGACAAGGCCCGGGACATCATCATCTTGCGTGTATTCGTGGGGCTGTCGGCAGAGGAGACTGCGGAGATTGTGGAGTCTACCCCTGGCGCAGTCCGCGTGGCACAGCATCGTGCGCTGGCGCAACTGCGTAAGTCTCTCGATTCGCGCGCGACCGAGACTCAGTAAGTCATCGGCACTTGGCACGGATAATTTAAAGCATTCTCTATCAAGGAAGGGAGGACATCATGGCACAAAAGGATCAGGCTCAGCCGAGCGTCGCTGAGCAGCTGCAGCCTTTGGTTGACGATGATGCATTCCTCACCAGTCTCTCCGAAGGCACTGACCCCTCTGATGGCGGTGATGAGCTAGCGGGTCTCCTGTTGGAGCTTCGCGGGGATGTTGAACAGCACATGCCCCCGGCTCCGCTCATTGAAGGCGCGGACGAGGAACCTGAGGTTATTTCCTTGGCGGCGGCACGTCGTCGCCGTCGCGGTAAGCCGCTCATGCACGGCCTTATTGGTGCTGCCGCGGCCACGTTGCTCATTGCAGGCTCCGGCGCCGTGATCGTCAACGCGGGCCCCGGCTCCCCGCTGTACGGCCTCAACCAGTCTCTCTTCGGTGCCGATGACCAAGACGTCTCCGTGGTTGAGCTGGCCGGCACGCTGGAGGAGATGGAAAAGCGCTCGGCACAGGGGGACATGGATGGTACCCGCCAGCTGCTTGAGGAAGCCCGAAAGATGGTGGATCAGGCCAAGAAGGACCGCGCAGAGCAGGCTGAGCGCCCAGCAAAGCAGCAGACCCGTACCACCGTGACGCAGACCCAGACCGTGGAGAAGCCCGCCCCAGCGAAAGAAGAAGAGCAGCAACCGCGGGAGCCGGTCACCGTGACGCAGTTCGAGACTGCAGTGTCCACCGTTGTGGTGACGAGCACCGTCTCGGTTGGTAACCCGCTGAGTCCGCCGGTGCAGAACTACCCTGAGCCCGTTGAACAAGGTGGCGGCGAGCAGGTTCCGCAGCAGCCAGCCCCAGCGCCGAACGGCGACACAGAGGGCGCTGCGGAGAATAACGGCCTTGCGCCGGCGCAGTTCCAGCAGTAGTACTACAAGAAAGAACCTCTCCCCGAATCCCAGGGAGAGGTTCTTTTTTGAGGTGCAGCACGTTGGCCGTGCGCTAGTAGCGTGAATCCATGCCATCGAGGTAGCCCACGGCATAATCCCACGGCACATAGCGCGCGGGATCCGGTTCGGCGCCTGGCTCGTGGACCGGCGCCAATTGGCCCTGCAGAGTGGCCTGCATATTGGCGGCCAGGATGTGCCACTCATAGAAGTGGTTTTCCTCGCAGTCCTCGCAGAAGAAGAATATTCCGTCGATGCCGCGCGGGCTCAGCACGCGCGCAAACTCCTGGACCATGGCGAGGTCATGAATAACGCCGAGGCGGTCCTCCTCGGACAGCGGATCGACGTGTTCCTCCTCCCCGAGGAAGGAAGCCGGGTCGTTCGGATCGTCCGCGAAGGGATCGCGGGGCATGTTGGCGAAAAAGTTCACGCCTGCGAGCCTATTGACTCCGCGCTCACATGGCAATTTTATTGAGCCTACCCACGGCTACCACTAGGGGCTGCTCACGCACTACAGTGAGGATCACCGCATACAACTATTCGGTCAGTTTAGGAGAGCTTTACCCTCATGAGCCACGTCCACACCGGCGGAGACAACCCCGACAAGATTGCACTGTACGGCCTCACGTTTGATGATGTTCTGCTATTGCCAGCAGAATCCAACGTCGTTCCCTCCGAGGTGGACACCTCGGCGCAGTTCACCCGCAACATTCGCCTCGGCGTGCCGCTGGCGTCCGCGGCGATGGACACGGTGACCGAGGCCCGCATGGCCATCGGCATGGCCCGCCAAGGCGGCATCGGCGTGCTGCATCGCAACCTGTCCGCCGAGGATCAAGCCCAGCAGGTTGAGATTGTGAAGCGCTCTGAGTCCGGCATGGTCACCGACCCGGTCACCGCCACCCCGGATATGACCATCGATGAAGTTGATACGCTGTGCGCGCGGTTTAGGATTTCGGGTCTGCCGGTCGTCGATAAGCAGGGCGTCCTCGTGGGTATCTGCACCAATCGTGACATGCGCTTCGAGCCGGATTTCTCCCGCAAGGTTTCTGAGATTATGACCCCGATGCCGCTGGTCGTGGCGAAGGAAGGCGTCAGCAAGGAGGAGGCGCTGGCGCTGCTGTCCGCCAACAAGGTGGAGAAGCTGCCCATTGTTGATGACGAGAACAAGCTCGTCGGCCTCATCACCGTCAAGGACTTTGTGAAGACTGAGCAGTTCCCTAACGCGTCCAAGGATTCCTCCGGACGTCTGCTCGTGGCCGCGGGTATCGGTACGGGTGAGGAGTCCTACGAGCGCGCAGGCATGCTTGTCGACGCCGGCGTGGATGTCCTCGTCGTCGACTCCGCCCACGCCCACAACAACCGCGTGCTGGAGATGGTTTCCCGCGTCCAGAAGGACTTCGGCGACCGCATCGACGTGATCGGCGGCAACCTGGCCACCCGTCAGGCCGCACGCGACATGATTGAGGCCGGCGCGGATGCCATCAAGGTGGGTATTGGCCCGGGCTCCATCTGCACCACTCGTGTCGTGGCCGGTGTGGGCGCGCCGCAGATTACCGCCATCATGGAAGCCGCGTCCGTCGCTGGTCCTGCCGGTGTGCCGGTCATTGGTGACGGCGGCATGCAGTACTCCGGTGACATCGCGAAGGCCCTGGCCGCCGGCGCGGACGCCGTCATGCTCGGTTCCATGCTGGCTGGTACTACCGAGTCCCCAGGTGACATCGTGGTGGTCCAGGGCAAGCAGTACAAGCGCTACCGCGGCATGGGATCCATGGGTGCCATGCAAGGCCGCGGCCTGTCGGGCGAGAAGCGTTCCTACTCCAAGGACCGCTACTTCCAGGCGGATGTGCGCAGTGAGGACAAGCTGGTTCCGGAGGGCGTAGAAGGCCGCGTGCCGTTCCGTGGCGATATCGATGCCATTGTTCACCAGATTGTCGGTGGCCTGCGTGCCTCCATGGGCTACACAGGTTCTGCCACCTTGGCTGAGCTGAAGACCAAGCAGTTTGTCCAGATCACTGCTGCGGGGCTCAAGGAGTCTCACCCGCACCACCTGCAGCAGATCGTTGAAGCCCCGAACTACCGCTAAGGACTCATCATGCGCGATTACGTAGAAATCGGCGTCGGCCGTGAGGCTCGCCGTACTTATGACCTCAACCAGGTTTCCCTGGTGCCGACCCGCCGTACGCGTTCCTCCAAGGACGTTGACACCTCGTGGAACATTGACGCGTATACCTTCGACGTTCCGCTGGTCTCCCAACCCACCGACGCGCTGGCAACCCCGGAGTTTGTCATTGAGATGGGCAAGCAGGGCGGCCTTGGCGTCATTAACGCTGAGGGCCTGTGGGGCCGCCACGAGGATCTCGAGGGCGCGATTGCCCGCGTGACGGAGAACTTCGGGGATCTGTCTACGCTGCAGGAACTGCATGCGGCGCCGCTCAATGAGGAGCTGCTGGCGGAGCGCATCGCCCAGGTCCGCGATTCCGGTGTGACCGTGGCCGTGCGCGTGTCGCCGCAGCATGCCCGCGAACTGGCTCCGGTGGTCATCAAGGCCGGTGCGGAGCTGCTGTTTATCCATGGCACGCTCATTTCTGCTGAGCACGTGCAGACTGGTGGTGAGCCGCTGAATCTCAAGGAGTTCATCGGTTCGCTCGATACCCCGGTCATCGCTGGTGGTGTGGCGGACTATACGACGGCCCTGCACCTCATGCGTGCGGGTGCGGCAGGCATCATCGTCGGCTCGGGCGTGAACACGAACCCGGAGACGCTGGGCATTGATATCCCGATGGCGACGACCATCGCGGATGTTGCGGCCGCACGTCGCGATTACCTTGATGAGACTGGGGGCCGCTACGTGCATGTGCTTGCCGACGGCGACATTCACACCTCCGCAGACATCGCCAAGGCCATCGCGTGCGGCGCTGATGGCGTCGTGCTGGGACCGGTCCTCGCACGCGCAGCGGAGGCTGGCGGCAAGGGCTGGTACTGGCCGTCCACCGCTGGCCACCCGCGTTTTCCGCGCGGCATCATCGAGCCGGTTGGCGTTATCGACGCCGAGCTGGGCGAGGTCCCCTCCCTCGAAGTGGTTCTCCACGGCCCGTCGAACGAGCCGCTGGGTGAGCTTAACCTCGTGGGTGGCCTCAAGCGGGCCATGGCTAAGTGCGGCTACACGGACCTGAAGTCCTTCCAGAAGGTCGGCCTAGCCGTCCGCTAGCTCTTAGGGCAGCGGAAACGCCATGGGGTTCGGGTCCGGCGCGGGCGCAGTGCAATTTTGCGGAAGATAATGCGCCCGCGTGCCGGCACCATCGTCTGAACGACCGACGCTGCAACGACCAAGGCAATGGCCGTGAGCTTGAGCGCGGTCACGCCTTGGGCTAGGAGCAGCCAGCCGAAGAAGGCTGCGAACACCGGCTCCAAGGCGATGAGGATGGAAAAGACATTGGGGGCAAGGCGCTTGAGGGCGATGAACTCGAGCGAGTAGGGGATAAGCGAGGCCAGCACGCCCGTGCCGCAGGCCAAGGCGAACAGCTGCGGATCGCTCACCAGCTTCGCCGCGCCGCTGCCGCCGAGGGGGAGGAGCGTGATCCCTCCGATACACAGCGCCACTGCGAGGCCGTCTTGCCCACTGAACAGCGCCCCGGCCTTCTTACTGGCCAAGATATAGGCCGCCCAGCACGCGCCCGCGAGTATCAGAAAAACTACGCCGCGCGGGGCAAGTGGTTCTCCGGTCAGCGAGTCCACGCCCAGTAGGGCCATACCGATAAGCGCGAGGGTGACGCAGGTGGCGTCGCGAAGCGAGCGCGATAACACCGCTGCCAACAGCAAAGGGCCTAAGAACTCGATGGTGACCGCCGGACCCAGCGGTACGAGGTCGATGCCCGCGTAGAAGAAGCCGTTCATCAGCCCCAGCGACACGCCAAAAATGGTGGCCGATACCCACTTCTCGCGTCCCCATGTGTGGACCTTCGGGCGCGAGATGAGAAGCAGGATTGCCGAGGCCACAAGCAAACGCATCGATGCCGTGCCCCACGTGCCCGCGTGGGGAAATAGCTGGATGGCCAGGCTTGCGCCGAGCTGCAGCGAGATGCACGAGCCGATGACACAAAGAATGGCGAGCGGATTGGTCATGCGGACTATTGTCCAACATTCACTGGCACGGGGGTACTGCGTTAAACTGGTGGCCGTGACTACCCCAAATACAACCCCGCGTCCTGTCCTCGTGGTGGACTTTGGCGCCCAGTACGCGCAGCTCATTGCCCGCCGCGTGCGTGAGGCCAACATCTACTCCGAGGTCGTCCCCAACTCTGCGTCGGTCGAGGAGATTAAGGCCAAGAACCCGGCCGCTCTGATCCTCTCTGGTGGACCGTCTTCTGTGTACGCTGACGGAGCCCCGGAGCTCAAGCCTGAACTGCTCGAACTTGGCATCCCGGTCTTCGGCATCTGCTATGGCTTCCAGTCCATGACTCGCGTCCTCGGCGGCACCGTGGCTGCCACTGGTGCTCGTGAGTACGGCCGCACGGACATGACCGTGTCCGGCGGCGTGCTGCATAAGGGCCTAGAGGAAACCCACAAGGTGTGGATGTCCCACGGCGATTCCGTCTCCGAGGCCCCGGAGGGCTTCGAGGTGACGGCGTCCTCCGACGGCGCGCCTGTCGCGGCCTTTGAGTGTCTGTCCAAGAAGATGGCCGGTGTTCAGTACCACCCGGAGGTTCTGCACTCCCCGCACGGTCAGGAAGTGCTGACCCGCTTCCTCACCGAGGTGGCTGGCCTGGAGCAGAACTGGACCGCGGAGAACATTGCGGAGCGCCTCATTGAGGATGTGCGTGAGCAAATCGGCGAGGATGGCCGCGCTATCTGTGCCTTGTCCGGCGGCGTGGATTCCGCGGTGGCTGCAGCCCTGGTGCAGCGCGCTATCGGTGAGCGCTTGACGTGTGTCTTCGTGGACCACGGCCTGCTACGCGCGGGGGAGCGCGAGCAGGTGGAGAAGGACTTCGTGGCGTCGACGGGCGCGAAGCTCATCACCGCTGACGAACGCGAGGCCTTCCTTAACAAGCTGGCCGGCGTGACCGAGCCAGAAGCCAAGCGCAAGGCTATCGGCGCGGAGTTTATCCGCTCCTTCGAGCGCGTTGTCGACCAAGCGCTGGACGGCCAGAATGCTGCCTTCCTGGTGCAGGGCACGCTCTACCCGGACGTGGTGGAGTCCGGCGGCGGCGACGGCACCGCCAACATTAAGTCCCACCACAACGTGGGCGGCCTGCCTGACGACGTCGAATTTGAGCTCGTCGAGCCGCTGCGCCTGCTCTTCAAGGACGAGGTTCGCGCCGTTGGCCGCGAACTCGGCCTGCCGGAGGAAATCGTGGGGCGCCAGCCTTTCCCGGGCCCGGGCCTGGGAATCCGCATCATCGGTGAGGTTACCGAGGAACGTCTCGAGACCCTGCGCCAGGCGGACCTCATCGCGCGTACCGAGCTGACCAATGCCGGTTTGGATGGCGAGATTTGGCAGTGCCCGGTGGTGCTGCTTGCCGACGTCCGCTCCGTCGGCGTCCAAGGCGATGGCCGCACCTACGGCCACCCAATCGTGCTGCGCCCAGTGTCTTCTGAGGACGCCATGACCGCGGACTGGACCCGCCTGCCATATGATGTGCTGGAGAAGATCTCCACCCGCATCACCAACGAGGTCAAGGACGTTAACCGAGTGGTGCTCGATGTGACCTCGAAGCCGCCGGGAACTATCGAGTGGGAGTAAACGCGCGGGAGTAAAAACTCCCTCGCGACGGTGCGCGGCCGGGCCCTTGAGGAATGGGGCTCGGCCGCGTTGTGCGTTTTCGTTCCTTTGTTAGGGGATGATGGTGGGGGTCTCACCAATGATGCTGACATAGAGTTCGACATCACCACCGACAGGGACGAGCTGGTCGCCTTGAACTTGGAGCTGCACGGTGGCGCGCTCGGTGACACCTTCAGCGGTAGCGCCGGCGCGGCGGCCGAAGGTGGCGCGGAGGGTGTCGGCGCCAATCACCTGTACGTCTTCGATGCTTGCTGCTGTTACGCCCGTGTTAGCCAAGGGGTTCGGGCCATCCCAGACGATGAGACCCTGGGCTGTTGACGCCACAATCCCGTTCGGTTTCTCGAGGTCGCCATAGGAACCGGTGAGCACCGAGTAACTCAGCGGTGCACAGGGGTCAAAACCGCCTTCGGTGACGGTGAAGTAGAAGCGCGGTACGGCGTCGCTTCGCAGCGCCGTGACGCCTTCCGCACCGAGCCCGTAGCGCTGGTGGTAAAACGCATTCTCCGTCTCACACGCCGCGGTAGAGTCTTTCGGCGTTTCGGGCACCGGCGTGGCGCATGCGGTCAACATCGCGACGTGCAGGAGCCAAGGAAACAACGATAAACGGGTCATGCTTCCCCACACTAGGGCACTCGGCAGCCTGAGGCGGGCCAGTGTGCAGGCATACCCGCGTTGAAGGCGCGCACGAGTAGCCGCACGCCGAGAAGATTTCTCAGCGAGCGGCTGGAGTCCAGCGCAGGTTAACACCGCGGGGCTCGACACTACGGGGAACGGGGCGGCTAGCCCGTGGGCGGTTCTCCTGAATCCGGCGGCGGGTCAGGGGGCGCCCCACTGTCATGCGGCCGCGAGCTAGCCATAGCTTCAGGCGAAGAGTCGGGAGGCGGATGCGCGGGGCTGGGAATCGGGACCGGCGGTCCGGCCCACGGCGGCAGGTAGTGCACGCGGCCGTCAATGCGATCGAGGCGTCCGCGGCCGGTGGGGCGCTCGGGGTCATCGTCGTTGACCGCATTGTGATACGCACACAGCGGCACCATATTGGCCATATTGGTCGGCCCGCCGTCTTGGAAGCGGGTGAGGTGGTGGATCTGGGACTCGTCGGCAGGCGCGTTGCAGCCCGGCCACGCGCACGTGGGATGCTCCGCGGACAAGGCAAGTCGCTGCTTCGGGCTGGCGAAGCGGCTCGCCATGTACAAGTTGACGGGGCCGGCGTGGGGATGGACGAGGGTGATGAGGCCGACGTCGGCAAGCGCCTCGCGCACAAAGTCCGCGCCGGTCATCGTGGCACCGTTGGTGAGCTGAAGCTCAATCTCCTCGCCATCGCCGTCGACGATGCGGTCCAGCTCATCGAGGCGCACGATGACGTTGGACTGGAGCTTCTGGCCCGAGCCACCCCCGCCGCGGAAGACGGTGTGCGCTGCGGTGAGCAAATCCTTATCGGTGGTCTTCAGCACGGCCAGCATCCTGGAGATGCTCAACGAGGAATCCGTAATGCTCAGCGTGTGGTTGCGGCCTTCCCGGCGCGTCACACGCACACCCGGTTTCGGGTCCTTCGGAGGGCGCCATTCCTTGAGCTTTGCCTTCGCCACCATGGGGATTTTCTCCCGCGGGGTAGCGGCGAGCAGCTGGCGCAGCTCCCAGGCCTTGCGCGCCTTGAGGCGAGAACAATAGCGCTCAATATCGAGCAGCGTAAAGACGTCGTGCCGCGTGCGGCGCGCCTTGCGCTGCCGAGAGCGGAACATAGTGTCGCCGAAATACACCGCGTGCAGGTGCAGCAGCTTCTCCGCGAAGTCCGGCCGCGCGCCCATCTGCACCAGCTGCGCGCGCGAGACATCGGCGCATTGCTCGACCACGTCGAGTCCATGCGCTAGTGCCTGAATGTAACCCCCCAGTTGCATAGCCCACAGCCTAAACCAGGCCGAGCCACCTCGCTACCCGAGCGCAGAAATCGCAGCACAGAGCTTATCGACGTCCCCCTCCGCAGTCGACCACGCCGTACACAACCGCACCACGCGTAGCCCTTCGTGTTCTTCGAAGAACTGGCACACGAAGTGCTGCGAGAGCGTGTCTTCTTGCTCGCGGGTCAGCAGTGCGAATTGCTGGTTGGTGGGGGAATCGAAGAGCATGTCGATGCCAGCTGCGCGAAAAGCCGCAGCAATGCGCTGGGCTTGGGCGTTGGCGCGGGCGCAGATGTGTTCGTAGAGCGTGCTGGCTGTCTCCTTGCCGGAGTTAGCCTCAGAAAGAGTGTGGGCGGATGCGGCCTCAGGCGTGGTAGCGGGAGCGCTAAAGAGGGCGTCGAACTGCGCGCCCAACAACCAGCCTTTGGCCAGCAGGCCGCCCTGTTGCTTCATCGCGTTGCGAAAACGCGGTGCGCCCGCGGGAAAGACGATGGCCTCGCCGAAGAGAGCGCCGCATTTGGTGCCGCCGATGGTGAAGACGTCGACAAGCGCGCCTAGGTCCGGCAGGGTGATATCTGAAGCGGAAAGTCCGTAGCCGAGGCGGGCGCCGTCGACAAACAGGCCCAATTCGTACTCGTCGCAGACCTCGCGCAGGGCCACCAGCTCCGCGCGGGTATAGGCCGTGCCGAACTCGGTGGGCTGGGTGATGTAGACCAACGCCGGCTCCGGAATGTGCTCCTCCACCCCGGAGGCACGGTACTCGTCCACGCACGCGCGAACCTGCGCGGCGGTGATCTTTCCCAGCTGGTTCGGCAGCGTGATGACCTTGTGTCCGGTGCGTTCGATAGCGCCCGTTTCATGAGTGGAGATGTGCCCGCTATCCGCCGCAATAACACCCTCCCAGGGGCGCAGGCGATGGGCGATGATGGTGGCGTTGGCCTGCGTGCCACCAACCATGAAATGTACCTCGGCGTTCGGCGCCTGATACGCCGTGCGGATACGCTCGGCGGCTTGGGTGCACAGCTCGTCGGCGCCGTAGCCGGCATAAGCCCCGGCCGCCCCCGCGATGGCATCAAGGACGCGGGGGTGAGCGGAGCGGTGGTAGTCGTTGCCGAAGTGAATCATGCAGGCAAGTCTAGCCAGTGACCGTGAGCTCGCCGATGCCCTGGTCGATGCGGATATTCAGCAGCGCGCCGGGGTCATGGCGGTCGGTGCAGTTGCTTTCTCCCAAGCCGCCATCACAGGTGAGTGATACAGGGATGTCCTTCGGGAGGATGACCTCGACGCTGCCGATGCCGATGTCGATGGTGACGTCGTGCTTGGCCTTAAGCTCTTTAATCTGGCTCAAATCCACTGTTGAGGTGCCAATACCCAGGTCGTAGTAGTCCTCGAGCTCATCTTCATGGGTGGGCGCGATGTGTTGAGAACCGACGTTGAAGCGGGCGCTGAAACCGGACTCGTCGTCAGCCTCGGTGACGAAGGTGACTCCCAGGAAAGCAATCGTCAAAGCGACGCCGACGGCACCTAGCGCAATTGCGCCCTCAGCCCACTGTGAACCGCGCTTCTTTGTCGGTTCTTCCCGCGGACCCGGCTCCGGTAGGTCCCAAGCTTCAGGTACCACGCCGAGCGGATCCCAGGACGGCGGGGCCGCGCGGCCTGGCGGGAAGGGGTGGCCGTCTGCCGGAGTATAAGACGTGAGATCGACTGGCTCCTCGCGCACCGGCTGCTCAGTGGCCAACAGCCCGCTGGGCGGTAGCGGCTCGCGCTGATGAAGGGCGTACCACGCCAGCGCCAGCAGCCCGAAGGTCAGCACAGCGGGTGGAAGGCCTGCGAGGGATTGTCCGCTGAGGAGCAGCGGGCCGGAGCTAAAAGTAAGAAGGACACCGACAATGAGGATCCAGCCGAGCTCTTGCTCCTCCTTAACACCGTCCTTGCCCAGGGCCGCATCGAGCGGGCAGTAGGGTGAGCCAAAGCGCGGCATGAGCGCCCACGCGGTGAGGTAGGCGGCGATGCCACCGCCGAAGGCGAGCGCGGCGACCACGAAGGCCACGCGCACGAGCGTGGGATCGACCTGGTAGCGCACCGCGATGCCTTCGCAGACACCCGCGATGTGAGAGTCGCCGCCCTGCTTTTTGGGAAGGCGGACGGGGCGGGTCGCCCACATCTGGTTGAGTGTGTTGTTCTTCGTCATACTTTTATGGTGCCGCGTGGGGCCTTGTGGCGGTATCGGTAATCGCCCTGATTTTTCGACCTCAGGGTTGTCCCCGATGTGCCCGAGGGGTGGAGCGTGGGACTATAGCTAGTATGACTTCGCCCTATGTGCCCGCAGAGAACGCGGCGCCCTATCCCGTGATGGCGCGCCCCCTGTCTGGCCGCGTGGTGGCCGGCGTGGCTGCGGGGCTTGCGCGGCATCTGCAGGTTCCGGTGCTCTCCGTGCGCATCGCCTTGACTGCGTTGTCCCTGCTGGGTGGGGTAGGGGCGTTGGCCTATGCGGGGCTGTGGATCTTCACGCCTGCGCTTGACGACGCCCCCTCCTCCCGCCGCAGCCCCCTCTCCCTCGGGTTGGTGGCCCTGGCGCTGGCGGGCAGTGCGGTGGGCGTGCTGGGGGTGTCGGGGGCGTCGCCAAGCGCGGCGGTGCCGTTGGCAGTGGTGGCCATCGGCGCGGTGTTGGCGTGGTTGGCCTACGACCGAGGGCTGAACACACCGGTGGGGTTGGTCGCCGTGGCAGCCGGTGCCGCCTTGGTGCTCGGTGGCGTCGTGGTGGCGGCGGTGACGTGGGAGAGCGGATCGGGCTCGGCGATTGTGGCCACGGCGCTGACGCTGGTGGGCTTTGGCGCGCTGGTGGTGCCGCTGGTGCTGAAGCTGTGGCGGTCGCTGTCGCAGGAACAGGCGGCGAAGGCGGTATCGGAAGAGCGCGCGGAGATTGCCGCCCGCTTGCACGACTCGGTGCTGCAGACGCTGGCGCTGATTCAGAAGCGGGCGGAGGAACCTCGTGAGGTGACTCGCTTGGCACGTGCCCAAGAACGCGAGCTGCGGGCCTGGCTTTTCGACGCCCCCTCCGCCGCCCCCACCACTTGCTTCGGCGCCCTCGAGGCGGCGTGTGGGGAGGTAGAGGACCTTTTCGACCTGCGGGTCTCTCCCGTGACGGTGGGCGAGGATGCGGAGCTGACGGAGTCTGCGAAGCTGCTTATTCAGGCAGCACGCGAGGCGATGGTCAACGCCGGGAAACATGCGGGCGTGGGTGCGGTGGATGTGTACGCGGAGCTGTTGGCGGGCGAGTTGAGCATCTTTGTGCGCGACCGCGGGGTGGGTTTTGACGTGGAGGATATTCCCGCTGATAGGCACGGGATTCGTGACAGTATTCGCGCGCGCGTGGAGAGCGTCGGTGGGCGGGTGCGGATTTCCTCGACCCCAGGGGAAGGCACCGAGGTGGAGCTGGCGGTAGCGTTATGAGCATGGTGAAGGTCTTTTTGGTTGATGATCACTCCGTTTTCCGTGCGGGCGTGCGCGCCGAGTTGGCGGCGTCGGAGGAGATTGAGATCGTGGGCGACGCCGGGACCGTCGCCGAGGCGCTGGAGGGCATTGCACGCACTGCCCCGGACGTGGTGCTTCTCGACGTCCACATGCCCGACGGCGGCGGCCTTGCCGTCATTAACGCGACGGCCAACCAGCCCTCGCGGCCGGTGTATCTGGCTCTGAGCGTGTCGGATGCGGCGGAGGATGTGATTGCGCTGATTCGGGCGGGCGCGCGCGGCTACGTGACGAAGAATATTTCCGGCTCGGACCTGGCCCGAGCGATAGTGCAGGTCAACAGCGGGGACGCGTATTTCTCCCCGCGCCTGGCGGGCTTTGTCCTCGATGCTTTTGCTTCCGGTGCTCCTGCGCCAGAGCCTGAGGAAGGCCAAGACCCAGTGGTGGATGCGCTCACGCGGCGCGAGCTGGAGGTCTTGAGGCTGCTCGCTCGCGGCTATACGTACCGCGAAATTGGCAAACAGCTGTTTATTTCGGTGAAGACGGTGGAAACGCACGCGTCCAACATTTTGCGCAAGACGCAGCAGTCCAACCGCCACCAGCTCACCCGTTGGGCTACGTCGCACGATTTGGCTTAAGGTGCGTTAGGCGTAGGCGAGCTTGCGGGAGCCGTCCACGTGCGGGAAAAGCACGAACGCGGCCCCGCCGACAAGGACTCCCACGAGCACGCTGCCCCATGTGGGGAGGGCGATGAGCGGGGCGACCATGATGGCTAACCACAGCACCATGAGTGGTAGAAGCTGAGCTATGGAGGGCAGTGGGGAGACGTTGTGGTCCTCGGCGAACTCGCGCATGCGTTGGCGGTAGGGGTGCAGAAGTACCACCGCGCAGGCAGCGAGGATGAAGACCAGACTCAGCCCCAGCGCGAGGCCGAAGTGGATGCGGCTTGTACCTACCGCCACGGCGGCACCGGCCAGCAGTGAGGCGCCGAGGCGTACCCACAGCGGGGTGGGGATGGGGGTGGTGTGCGCGTGGAGGGGGTTCATGCCGCCTTACGCTACCAGCGCAATTGCGCGTGTCCGGTGGGAGGTTCATAATGGAGCCATGAATCAAACGGGTGTTCGCTTAGCGGGTGGCTCACGGGCCGACCACATTGCGGCTTTGCGTGCCCAGATTCAGCGTTTGGAAACGCCAGATGTGGCGGTGGATGTCCAGCCCGAGGTGGAAATCCTTGGCGTTCCCGATGTGCTATCATCCCTGCTCCCTGGCGGTGGGCTTCCCCGAAAGCAGGCTACGGCATGCGCGGAATGTGCGGCCCTAGTGGTGGATCTCGTGAGTCATGTTAGCGCGGCGGGCGGACATGTGGGCATCGTGGGCTGGCCAGACCTTTCACTCGCACAGGTGGCCGAGGAGGGGGATGTCTCCCGGGTTATCGTTGTGCCCGATCCAGGGGCGGAGCCGTGGGCGGTGACCGGTGTGTTATGTGAGGGGTTGGACCTCGTCGTGCACAAAGGTCTCGGCGAGCTGAGCCCCACGCGAGCACGCCCAGTGCTGGCCAAGGTGCGCGGCGGTCAGGCGGCTTTGCTGACCGTCGGTGCGCGGCTGCCGGGCACGGCCACGGAAATTGGTGCGGACGTCGTGGCGGTGCGCGGCGTGGGCCGCGGCGTGGGGCGTATTAGGGGAGTGGACATTGAGGTGCGGGTGGCGTCGAAAAGCACGCGCCCGCGTCGTGGGATCCTCACCTGCGGCGAACGCGCTGAGCGGCCACGCTTGGAGGTGGTATGAGAGTCGCGGCCCTGTGGTTCCCGGATTGGCCCATCCAGGCGCTGCAGGACGCCGACAGGGCAGCGTGTGTGATTGCCTCCCAGTACCACGTGGCAGTGTGTAACGCGGCGGCGCGCCGGGCCGGGGTGCGCCGCGGCATGCGCGTGCGCCAGGCCCAGGCGGTGCTGCCGGATGTGCGCGTGGAGGAGGCTAACCCGGACCGCGATGGCGCAGTCTTCGCAGGGATTGCCGCGGGGCTTGATGCGGTGGCGTCCTCGGTGGAGGTCCTGCGCCCCGGCCTGGTTATTGTGGATGCGCGCGCGGCGGGGCGTTTCCACGGAAGCGAAGATAGGGCAGTGGAGATGCTTGTCGACGCCTCCTCCAGAGCCCACCTCGACGCCACCGTCGGCGTCGCAGACGAGATTGCCACCGCGCTCATTGCCGCGCGCCACGAGAACCTCGGCGCGGTGGTGCCAGAAGGTGGGTCGCGGGAGTTTCTGGCGGAGCAACCGGTGGGGTTGCTGGCTGCGGAAGTCTCGCTCGGCTGCCCGCCCGAGGTGGTCCATACTCTTCATCGTCTCGGCGTGCGCACGTTGGGTGAGCTGGCGCGCCTGCCACTGCGGCAGGTCACCACGCGTTTCGGTGAGGCGGGGCGGCGCTGCCACGCGGTGGCCTCCGCCGCGCCGGATAGGCGAGTAGCTCCGGAGCTTCAGCGGCCTGACCTCGGCGTGGAGCAGGCCTTCGAGGAACCGCTTGAGCGCGTGGATGCCGCGGCCTTCGCCGCGCGCCAGCTGGCGGCGCGACTGCACGCGGCATTGGATGATGCGGGGCTTATCTGTGTGCGTCTGCGGGTCATCGCCGAATTCGAGGGCGGCACGCGCCTGGAGCGTATCTGGCGCACCCAGGAAGCGCTGAGTGAAGCCGCCACGGCAGACCGCGTGCGCTGGCAGCTCGATGGGTGGCTGAGTAGTGCGCGGGCGGGCGAGGGTGGGGGTGTGGAGAAGCTGGTGCTGGAGCCGGTGGAAGTCGCCCCGCCCGGGGATGGCGTGCTGTGGGGCGCGGGTGAATCGACTGAGCAGGCCAAACGGGTCATTGCGCGGGTGCAGTCCCAGCTGGGGGTGGACCGTGTGCTGCAGCCGCGGCCGGCGGCTGGGCGCGGGGTGGCCGAGCGTATCGAGCTGGTTCCCTACGGCGAGCAGCGTGACCCCGCCCCGGAGGGCACGTGGCCAGGGCGCATCCCCGCGCCGCTGCCGGCGAGCCTGGCGCACCCGGCCGCGCGCATTCGGCTTATCGACGCCTCCGCGCGCGACATCATCGTCACCGCCGAGGCCCTCCTCTCCGGCGAGCCCGCGGGCCTGGGCTGGGGCCGTCACCGCTACCGCGTCACCGGGTGGGCCGGGCCCTGGCCAGTGGACACCGGATGGTGGGACCCCAACGAGGCGCAGCGCTGCGCGCGCCTGCAAGTGGTCGGTGACAACGAGAACGGCCAGCGCGCCTGGCTTCTTGTGTGGGCAGGCGGGCGCTGGTCCGTGGAGGCGACGTATACCTAATTCTGGATATCGATAACCAGACGTGTTGGCGCCTTGAGCACCTGGACGGAGTAGGGGTGGCGCCCGTCGAGCCCGACGACGAACTGCGAACGCGCCTCAAAGGTGCCGCCGCTGACAACTTGGGTGACCATGCCGCCAGCGCCTTTGACGGTGCCGATGTTCGGGTCTTCCATGTCGAGCTGGAATGGGTACGCGGTGCCGTCGATGCTGACGTCGAGAGCCGTTGAGCCCTCATACGAGATGGGGTTGCCAGATCCCTGCTGGGCGGGGGAGTCGGTGTAATCGATGTGCCAGCCCGGTGAGCCATTGCCGACGAATTCGAAGACGACGCGCTCAAAGTTATCGTGCTTGCCCACGCGCACATCCGTCACGACCAGCTCGGAGGGTGCCGGCGGGCGGAGGGTTTTCATCTCCAAGTTGGCATCGCCCAGTGGGGTTAGTCCGGCTGGGGCCGTGGCGTTCTGGGCCGGAGCGGCGGTGACGGTGGCGGTTGAGGTGGAGGCTCCAGACAAGGAGGCGTCGAGCGTGGCGGTGGGGGCGGAGGCGTCGTCAGAGGACGCGGAGCAGCCCTGCAGCACGAGCGCACTCGATACAGCGAGTGCTGCCACGGAGGCAGCTGCGCGCGAGAGAGTGTGTTTCGGCATACCCCCGAGCGTAGCTGCCGGTAGAGAAATTCCTAGCACCGAAGTGAACATCGTAACCACATTGTTGTGAAAGAAGTGATGACAGTTAAACTGGCGCCATGACCTTCTGCTCTGACATCCAGGTCGAACCCCTGGCTGGTACCGCTAAGCAAGAATCCGTCTATGTTCTCTTCGAGTGGCCCGCGGCCTGGTCCCGCGATGTGCTTGACGGCCACACGTTCGGCCCCGGCTTGACCGAAAAGCTCAAGGCCAAGCTTAAGGGCGTGGCCGGCCTGCAGCTCATCCGCCGCCCTGGACGCGCCGGGCGGGAGCGCGGAACGGGTCATTTCCGCTGCTTCGTGGTCTGGGCTCGCGAGGGCCTGGTGCAGGATTACATCCTCAACGGCCCGGAGGACATCCTCGACCTCGACTTGGAGAACCCGCGCGGCACGTGCCTGCCGCTAGTGCTGGTGTGTACTCACGCCAAGCGCGATGCCTGCTGCGCGGTGAAGGGTCGCCCGCTCGCGGCGTCGCTGGCCTGTGAGTACGAGGAGACGGTGTGGGAGACCTCGCACACCAAGGGCCATCGCTTCGCGCCGTCGGTGCTGCTCATGCCGTGGGGTTATTCCTTCGGGCGCCTCAACGTGGAGGCCGGCCGCGAGCTCGTGGGCAAAGCTTTGCGCGGCGAGTACTTTTACCCAGCGAACCGCGGCTCGGGACTGAACACACCGCAGAGCCAGGTGGCGGAACTTGCGGTGGCGCGGATGCTTCTCGACGTCCCCGAAACCCTCCACTACGGCGACCTCCACGTCGACGCAGCAGCTGAGGCTGCTGCGGAGGACAGTGTCACCGTGCGCCATGCTGATGGCCGTGCGTGGGACGTAGAGCTGGAAGAAAAAGAGGCCTCCGGCGTCGTCTCCTCCTGCGGAGACGAGCCAAAGACCTCTCGCTTTTATGTTGCGTGTCGCGTCTTTCGACGCGACACGTAGGTAGGACGCGACACGGCTAGCGGCGCATAATCTTCGCTGACAGCCAGTTGCCGAAGAACTGAGCTGCCTGCACGAGCACGATGATGATGAGGGTAGCCACCACGGTGACTTCCCACTCGAAGGCGCGGTAACCGTACACGATGGCGAAGTCACCCAAGCCGCCGCCGCCGACGTAGCCGGCCATGGCGGACATGTCGACGATGCCGATGAACAGGAAGGTGTAGCCCAGCACCAGCGGTCCGAGAGCCTCGGGCACGATGACTGTGGTGATGATCTTCCACGGTGAGGCGCCCATGGCGCGGGCCGCCTCAATGACGCCCGGATCCAGCGCCACGAGGTTTTGCTCCACGATGCGCGCCACCGCAAAGGTTGCAGCGATGACCATGACGAACGTTGCTGGTCCGCGGCCAATGGAACTGCCCAACACCGCCACCGTGAGTGGCTGGACAAAGGCCAGCAAGATAATGAACGGAATCGGGCGGATGAAGTTCACCAGGATATTGATGATGAAGTAAATAACCTTGTTCTGCAGGATGCCGCCTGGGCGGGTGGTGTAGAGCAAGATACCCAGAACGAGGCCGATGAGGCCGGCGAGCACCATGGTGGTGGCGACCATGATGAGGGTGTCTTTGATGGCGTCGACAAGCGTGCCACTTAGACGGTCCCAGTTGGCCTCCGCGAGGTAAGTGACGGTCATCGTTGAATCTCCTCAATCTCGGTGGTGCGTTGCATGTGGGCGTAGAATTCTTCGATGGCCTCTGCCGGGCCGTTGAGGCGCACGGTGAGCTTGCCGAAGGAATGCTTCTGCAGGGTCGTAATACCGCCGTGGACGACGGCGATGGATACGCCCTTGTCGCCGAGCTTGCCGGCAGCGTCGAAGAAGCCGGACTTCTCGGTCAGGTTGATGGTGAACAGTCGGCCCTCGTGAGCGAGAAGGTCATCGGCTTCGACGATGTCCGGGGTGTTGCGCAGCGACGTCGCCACGAACTTCTCGGCCACGCTCGTCTTCGGGTGAGAGAAGACCTCGTAGACGCTGCCGTCCTCAATGACGCGGCCATTTTCCATCACGGCGACCTTGTCGGCGATGGAACGCACGACGTCCATCTCGTGGGTAATGACCACGATGGTGATGCCGAGGTCGCGGTTGACCTTGCGTAGTAGGTCGAGGACCTCGTGTGTGGTGGTGGGGTCGAGGGCGGAGGTGGCTTCGTCCGCAAGCAACAGCGAAGGCTGCGTCGCCAATGCGCGGGCAATGCCAACACGCTGCTTCTGGCCACCGGAGAGCTGCTCCGGGTAGTTATCGCCCTTGTCAGACAAGCCGACGAAATCGAGCAGCTCTTGGACGCGCTTTTTACGCTCCTGCTTGTCGACGCCCTGCAGCTTCAACGGGTATTCAATATTGCCCGCCGCGGTGCGTGAGGACATGAGGTTGAACTGCTGAAAGATCATGCCGATGTTGCGGCGGATGCCGCGCAGCTGCTTTTCGGGCATACCGACGACATTGGTGCCGTCGAGAAGCAGCTCTCCCGACGTTGGGGTATCGAGGCCGTTGATCATGCGCACCAGCGTGGACTTACCTGCGCCGGAGAAGCCGATGATACCGACAATTTCGCCGGACTCGACGGTCAGGGAGACATTGTCGAGTGCTTTAGTAGTGGTCTTTTTGTTCTTAAAGACCTTGGTGATGTTGTGGAACTCAATCCGGGTGCCGCGGTGGGCGCCAGAGTAGTCAGTCACGTGGGTGTCCTTGTGGGGTTATGTGAATCGTGTGTAACGGCCAAATCCCCCGGCCACGCACTTCAGCGTGAACGCGGGGGGACATGTGGAGTAGAGGGGAGCTTAGGCTTCCTCTTCGAGGCGGTCCAGAATCTCCTGGAGCTCCTCCTGCGGGCGGTCCACAGCCACGGCAGTGTCACCGGAGGACTTCAGGACAGCTTCGGTGACCTTCGGATCCTTCCACAGCTTGGCCAGCTCGTGGAGGGTCTCGTTGTCTGCGTCCTCTGCACGTACGGCCCATACGTTGATGTACGGCTCGGCCTCGGTGGAGTTCGGGTCATCCTGCGCAACAGCGGACTTCGGGTCAATGCCGGCGCGCTCCAGGAAGGAGTTGTTAATGACGGCCGGCTTGCCCTCGCCGTACGCGGCCGGAGTCTGGGCGGCGTCGACTGGGGTGACGGTGACCTTGGACTTCTTTTCGTCGATGTCGAGCGGAGTCGGGATCAGCGGGCTGTCCTCCTTGAGGGTAACCAGGCCTTCCTGAGCCAGCAGGCCGATAGCGCGGCCCTGGTTGGTGGAATCATTCGGGATGGCAACTTCCTGGCCCTCGGCGTCAGAGAGATCCTCGTGGTCCTTCCAGTAGATGGCCAGCGGGTAAATCTCGGTGGATGCCAGCGGAACGAGGTCGGTGCCGTTGCCCTGGTTGTACTTAGCGAGGAACTGCAGGTGCTGGAACTTGTTAGCGGTCAGCTGACCCTGATCCAGAGCCTGGTTCGGGGTGTTGTAGTCCGCGAAGTTCTCCAGCTTTACGTCGTAGCCGGCCTCCTTGGCCAGGTCCTGGAAGACAGCCCACTCTTCCATGTTGGCATCGGTGGTGCCGATGGTGATGGTGGAGTCCTTGGTGATGGCCTCGCCGGAGTCCTTGGACTCAGCGGAGTCCGAGGAGTCGGAGGAGCAGGCAACCAGGCCGGTGGCGGCGATGACGGCTGCGGAGGTGGCAGCGAGTGCGCGACGGATGCTCATGATGGGTCTAGTGTCCCTTCTTCATTGTTTGTGCGGCATGCAGGGATGCCGCAGGTGATTACACTGCTCGAAAACTAGCAATGATTGAACCGCTTTGTCTATTTCGGTGATTGTTCAACGAAAACCTTGACGCGAACTATTGTTCTAATTTAGGGTGTGGGGCTATGAGGTTCAACGGGGGTGCAGCGCTGCCGTGGTCCCGCGTGGAGCGGATTCTGTCCGGCCGCCCGGGGCCCATTCCGGTATCGGTGGACCATCTGCCGCAGCCCACGGATGAGCCGAGGGTGGGGCACTCTACTGTGCCCTTCGCGGAGTTGCATGCGGTGAGCTCCTATAGCTTCCTGCGGGGCGCGTCCGAGCCGGAAGAGCTTGTAGCGCGCGCCGTCGAGCTGGGCTTGCAGGGAATGGCGCTGGTAGACAGGGATGGATTCTATGGCCTCATGAAGTTTGCGGAGGCGGCCGCTAAGGTGGGGCTGCCTGCCGTTTTTGGCGCGGAGCTCAGTCTTGATCCGGCTCCGCTGACCGTCCTGGCGCGCACTCCGGAGGGTTATCGCCGTCTGTCGCGGCTTATCTCCCGCGCGCGCATGGAGGCGGGGGAGAAGGGCGCGGTGTCCTATCCGCCGTTGGCGGATATTGCGGCGGAGTTGCAGGAGCATTGTTTCTTCCTTGTGGGGTGGGAATGGGCAGAGCATTTCGATCTTTTGATCGAAAGAATTAAAATAGACAGCATGGTTTTGGAGTACTCCTGTACCCAAACTCCGGAGGACGCCGACCACCACGCGGCGCTGGATAATCTCCCCGTTCCGCGCGCCATTGCCACTGCCCGGCCCGCTGCGGCTACGCGGGACCGTGCCAGGCTGGCTGGGGCCAAGCTTGCGCTGGCCCAGCGCCTCGCGCTTGTCGACGCCTCCCCCAACTCCCACCCCATGGGCTCTCCCTGGCTGCGCTCTGGGGATCAGATGGCGCAATTGCTTCCAGACCGGCCAGAACTCATCGCGGAAACCATCACGGTGCTGGAGGAGTGCAGCTTCACCTGGGAGGCGCTCGCCCCCAACTTGCCGGATTTCGATGTGCCGGAGGGTCACACCGAAATGTCGTGGCTCGAGCATCTCACCTTCGAGCGCGCGGCAGCGCGCTATGCCACGCGCCCCGAGGAAATTCGGCACAGGGCATGGGAGCAGATGCGGTACGAGCTGGATGTTATCGAGCAGCTTGGTTTTCCGGGTTACTTCCTTATTGTGTGCGACTTCGTGGATTTTTGCCGGCGGGAGAACATCCTGTGCCAGGGGCGTGGCTCGGCGGCGAATTCGGCGGTGTGTTTCGCGCTGGGGATTACGAATGCGGAGCCGATTTCCGCCGGCCTGCTTTTTGAGCGCTTCTTGTCCCCGGACCGTGATGGCCCGCCGGATATTGATATTGATATTGAATCCGGGCGGCGCGAGGAGGTTATCCAGTACGTCTACGCCAAGCATGGCCGCGAGCGTGCCGCGCAGGTGGCCAACGTGATCACCTACCGTCGCAAAGGCGCGCTGCGGGATGCCGCCCGCGCGTTGGGCTACCCGCAAGGCTCGGCCGATGCGTGGTCGAAGGGGATTGCGCCCGCGCCTGGCGACGTCGAATCCTTAGCCGAACAGTTCCTCGGCCAGCCGCGCCACCTGGGTATTCACTCTGGTGGCATGGTGCTGTGTGACCGGCCGATTGCGGATGTCGTGCCCGTGGAATGGGCGCGCATGGAGAACCGTTCGGTGCTGCAGTGGGATAAGGACGATTGCGCCGCGGCGGGGTTGGTGAAGTTCGACATGCTGGGCTTGGGTATGCTCGAGGCCCTGCATCACATGATGGACTTAGTGGAGGAGACCACGGGCCGGAAGGTCAATCTGTGGGAGCTGGACCTGGCGGATCCGGAAGTTTACGACATGCTCTGCCGCGCGGATGCGGTGGGCGTGTTCCAGGTGGAATCGCGCGCGCAGCTGAGTACGCTGCCCAGGCTGAAGCCGCGAGTCTTCTTCGACCTCGTGGTGGAGGTCGCGCTCATTCGCCCCGGCCCCATCCAGGGCGGGTCGGTGCATCCTTATCTGCGGCGCCGCGATGGTAAAGAGCCGGTGGAATATGACCATCCGGTGCTGGAGAAATCCCTGGGCAAGACGCTGGGCATTCCGCTTTTCCAGGAGCAGCTGATGCAGATTGCCGTCGATGCCGCCGGTTTTAGCGGTGCAGAGGCCGATGACCTGCGCCGCGCGATGGGCTCGAAGCGTTCGCCGGAGAGGATGGCCGCGCTCAAGCAGCGCTTCTATGACGGATTGTGTGAGACCAACGGGATTACCGGGGAGGTCGCGGACAAGCTGTGGACCAAGATTGTGGCTTTTGCCGCCTATGGCTTCCCGGAGTCCCACTCGCAGTCTTTTGCCTCTTTGGTGTACTTTTCGGCGTGGTTTAAGCGCTACTATCCGGCGCAGTTCTGCGTGGGCCTATTGCGCGCGCAGCCGATGGGCTTTTATTCGCCGCAGTCCCTCATCCAGGATGCGCGCCGCCACGGTGTGGAGGTGCTGCCGGCCACTGTCAACGATTCGGGCCGTGAAGCCCGTGCCGTGCTGGGGGAGGATGGCCAGGTGCGCATCCGTTTGGGGCTCAACCTCATCAAGGGGCTGGGCGATAAGGCCGCTGATCGCATTGAGGCGGCCGCGCCGTTTGCTAGCGTTCCGGATCTCTCCCGTCGCGCCGACCTCACCGTCGATCACGTGGAGGCCCTCGCGGTGGCGGGGGCCCTGGATGTCTTTGGAGTGGAGCGGCGCCAAGTGCTGTGGCAAGCGGGCGTTGCTGCGACGGAGCGAGAGGGGATGCTGCCGGGGCTGTCGGCCATCACGGCGCCGTCCTTGCCTGGGATGAGCGCGTTCGAGCTCATGGCAGCGGACGTGGCGAGCACCGGCGTGACGCATAACCAGCAGCCGATGGAGCAGGCACGCGGGGTGCTGCGAGACCGCGGGATACTGTGTGCCGCAGACTTGCCAGGCGTGGAGGACGGCACCCGCGTGCGCATTGCCGGGGTGGTCACGCACCGCCAGCGCCCGCAGACTGCAGGTGGCGTGGTCTTCTTCGGCCTGGAGGATGAGACCGGGTTGATGAACGTGATGGTCTCGCCTGGCTTGTGGGCCCGGGATAAGGTGACGGCTCGGACAGCTCCTGCGCTCATCGTACGCGGAATCGTACAGAATGCCTCCGGCGCGGTCACCGTTGCCGCGGACCAGCTGGAGCCGCTGGCTTTCGGTGAGGCGCTCTCGCGCGGCTCGCGGGACTTCCGCTAAGTGGTCTACTCCTTTGAGATGAGTTCGTCGCGGTTCATCTTTCCGGCGAGGGAGCGCGCCACGGAGAAGGGCAGCCACACCAGCAAGAGCAGGATGAGTTTGAAGTAGAGCAAGGAGACGAACACGCCATCCATGATGGGCATGGTTCTTGCTCCCCAGCTAATGACGCCGGTGACCAGCAGCAGGATGACAAGTGCGGCGAGGGAGTACTTGAGGCCATCGTCGCGCGCTTCGACGTGCTGCTGCATCTGGTACTCATCGAGCTCCGCTGTGGGCAGGTCTGCCGAGTTGATGGTTGTGCGCAGGCGCGCGGTCATGAGCGCGCACAGCAGCGTTCCGAGGGCGGCCACCATCAGTGAGGTGAACAGGTCCCAGAACTGCAGGGGGAGGGAAAGGATGATGAGGCCGGCGGACAGGTCGGTCAGGGTGATGTAGCGCTTGCGGGTCTTTACTGAATCGGGAATAGGGGCGGACATGTGTGGCTTATCCTTTTCGGTAGATTTCGGAGGACATAGGGGTGAATTCGGTCCGGGAGAATACGGCTTCCACAGGCAGGTTGAAGACTTCGCAGATGTTGAAAGCGAGATCCAAACTGGGGGAGTGGTCGCCGCGTTCGAGCGCGCCGATGGTTTGGGGGTTGACCCCAATCATCTCGGCAAGCTGCGCGCGCGTCATGTCCCGTTCAACGCGGAGCACGCGCACCCGGTTAAATAATGGGCGTGTGGGCTTTTTCTTTGGGGACATGCATCACAGTGTTGTATAAACCCAACGACTTGTCAAGGGTCCGTGTTAAAATGGTGGCATGAATCCGGTATCGCCTAAGCTCACCAAGGCCCGCTACATCACGAATTTGAGCTGGGATATTATCCTCGCCGCCCTCGCAGCAGCCGCTGCATATTTCTTCTGGGACTGGCTCTACTGGGTGGCCGGCGCACTCGTTGTGTGGGCGCTGTATGAGCTCTGGCTCATTCCCGCGCAGGTGAAAAACCTAGGTTGGCAGGAGACCGCAGACGAACTCTTAGTCACCCGCGGCAAAATCTGGCACACCTTCACCGTCGTTCCCTATGGCCGTATCCAGTTCGTCGACGTCACCGCCGGCCCCGTGGAACGGGCGATGGGACTGAAAAAGGTGAAGCTGCATACGGCGTCGCCAAGCAGCGATGCCACCATCCCCGGCCTACCCGCAGTTGACGCCGACGCATTGCGCGAACGCCTCGCCATCAAGGCACGTGAGAGGATGAGCGGACTGTGAAGGATCGCGCGCTTGTCGACGTCGACGGCTACACCCGCGTCCATCGCCTCACCCCGCTGCTGCGCTTTTGGTCGCTGATTCTAGCCCTGGTGGCCGTCTTTGTTCTCAATATCAACGCCTCGATGCTCTCCGACGTTCTGTCCTACCTGCAAGGTGGTCACCTAGGTGAGGTTGGCCGCGGAACGCTGCTCGGTATCGGTGGCTTTGTGCTGTTGTGCGCGGTCATCTGGCTGGTGTCCAGCATCTGGTGGCGCAAGTTGGGCTACAAGCTCACCGAGGATGAAATTGCACTACGGCATGGTGTTATTTCCACGTCATTCCGCTCCGCGCGTTATGAGCGCATTCAGGCTGTGGATGTGGTGGAATCCGTCATTGCACGCTTGCTGGGATTGGCTACGGTGCGCGTGGAGACCGCTGGCGGTAGGTCATCCGTCATCAAGATCGAGTACCTGTCCAAGGCGAAGGCGGAAGAGCTGCGTGAAGAATTGCTGCGCCGCACGCACGGAGGGGGCTCGGCAACTGCACCGAGCGTGGAGGTAGAGGAAGAACCCGCCGCGGATGCCTTGATTCCGGAGATTCCTATCCTGCGCACGCTTCTTGCGGAGCTGTTTCGTCTTCCCACGCTCGTGACCGCGATCTTCATCGGTGGGTTGCTCTTCATTCCTGGCATGTGGACGGCGCTTCTGCCGGTCATCGTGGGCTATGTGGGGCGCGTGTGGAGCCTGGTGGATTCCTCGTGGACGTTCACCGCGCTTCACGACGCCCCCTCCAACTCCCTCAACATCTCCTACGGCCTCGCCGACCGCCGCCGCCAGACCATCCGCATCAATCGCATCCACGGTGTTCGGGTCAGCCAGCCTCTGTTGTGGCGGATGTTTGGCTGGTACGAGGTGCACGTGTCGGTCGCAGGCTATGGCGCGAAGAGTAGCGGAAAACAGTCGGGCTCCACGCGTATCTTGCCGGTAGGTACCCGCGAGCAGGCACTGGAGCTGCTGGCGCTCGTTTCAGACCTGGACCGCACGCAGATTGAGGACTACGCCCGACCCGAAGGACACACGCAGCCCACGTACACCTCGCCGCGGCGCGCGACGTGGGTCAGCCCCGTTGACCGCGCGCAGCAGTCGGTGACGTTGGTGGATGAACCCCAGCCGGTCGCCATCGTCCACCGCGGACGCATCAACCGCCGCGTCATGGTAATTGGCACCCCGCACATTCAGGAGCTCACGCTGAAAGTGGGGCCGTTGAGCCACCTCGCCGGCGTGCGCACCGTGCGCTTCGACCTCGTCGCGGGCCCAGTCAGGATGGCCGGTCAGGACCTTACGCCTGCCGACGCCTCCGAGCTCCTCACCCGCCTGCGCACCCGCCGCCTGCCGGCTCTGGAGGGGCCGATTAGCGGTCCGCAGGGCGGCGAAGCTTAAGCAGCACCGGCCCGCGGGTGCTGCTGGGGCCCGCGCAGGCGGAGGCGGAAGAACAGGACCCGCACCCGCCCGCGGGGCAGGAGCCCAGCGGCTCCATGTCGAGCACACCGGAAGCGGTGAGGTGGTCCAGGATGAGATCCACCGTGCCGGGTTCTAGCCCGGTCTCCTGGGCGATGGCGGCACGCGAGCGCACGCCAGATTCGATAGCTCCTTGCACGGCCTGAATGGGGGAGGCAGGCATTAGATAAACACCTTCAAAATTTGGAAGGCTGCCACGGCCAGCACCCACGCGGTGACAAGCTGCATGCCGAAGCCAAAAAGCGTCCATCGCCAACCAATCTCGCGGCGCTGCGCCGCAATCGTGGCCACGCAGGGAGTGTAGGCCAAAAGGAAGAGCATGTACGCCCACACCGCTGCCAGGGTATGGCCGCCGGACGCCTGCTCGAAATCTTGACGCACGTGGTCACTGAGCGCGCTGTGGGATTGCTCTTCGGCGGAAGCATCGGTGACATCGTCGACGGCGTAAGTCTGTGCCCATGTCGAAATCAGTGCCTCCTTGGCCACGAAACCGGTGACCAGCGGGCCGGCCAGGGACCAGGAATCGAAGCCTGCCGGAGCAAAGGCCGGAGCGATGGCGTGGGCAACTGCGCCGTAAGCAGAATCCTCCGGGGCCGGAGGCTCGCCCAAGGTGGTGTCGTGTACGGCCGCGCCGACGGGGATGGCCATGAGTAGCCACACCACGACCACCGTGCTCACGATGATGCCGCCGGCAGTGTTCAAGAACCCCTTCAAGCGCGTCCACATGACGCTCAGCGCCAACCGCGCGGTGGGCAGCTGATATGTCGGCAAGTCAATGACCAGCGCTTCCTCCGGAACCGCGCGCCACAGAGTCTTGCGCAGCGCCAAGCCCACGAGTACGAGTAGCGCAATCGAGATGACGTACATAAGAAACACCACGCTGCCGGCATGGTCGGGGAAGAACGTGGCCGAGAGCATCACGAACACCACCAAGCGTGCCGAGCATGACGTAAACGGGATGAGCAGCGCAGTCATGATGCGGTGGCGCGGGCTGCCCAGCACGCGCGTGGCCGAAATCGCGGGCACATTACAGCCAAAGCCCACGACGATCGGGATAAAGGCCTTGCCCGGCAGGCCAATGGCCCGCATCAGGCGATCCGTCACCACCGCCGCGCGTGCCATGTAGCCGGAATCTTCCAGCACCGCCAAGCACAAGAACATCAGCGCCATGAGCGGGGCGAAGGTGAGGACCATGCCGACGCCGCCAATGAGGCCGTCGACAAGCAGGCCCGTAATGAGGGGGTGACCCAGGCCGATGGCCTCAAGCCCCGCCCGAGCCCAATCGCTCAGCGGCCCGGAGACCAACGCCTCCAATCCGTCCTGAAGGGGAGCGGCCACCGTCGTGGTGATCTGGAAAACCAGCCACATGACGGCCAAAAACAGCAAGGGACCCACAACCGGGTGGAGTGCCACGGCATCGAGTCGGTGCGAAAGGGGAGTGGCGTGCTCGACCTCGCTCACCGAGGCCTTCGCCGCCGCGTCCAGCTCCGCGAAGCGCCCCTCCAGCCCGGTATTCTCACGCAGCTGCACCGGGTGGTGAGCCAAAGACTCGAGCACGACCTCGCGCAGCTTCTCGACGCCTTCCCTCCTACGCCCATCCACAACCACCACCGGGATCGACGTGGCCTCGGCGAGCGCTGCGGCATCAACCGCCTGGCCCTGATTGAGCGCAACGTCAGTTTTCGTCAGGGCGATGATGAGGCGATAAGGCTGCTCTGCCAGCTGGAGCGCGACGTTGAGGCCACGGGCAACGGCGGTGGCATCGACGACCACGACGACGGCATCGGGGCGCTCGTCCCCCGCGCACTCGATGAGCATGGCGCGAGTCAGCGCCTCATCTGGGCTCAACGGATCGAGTGAATACGTGCCGGGGAAGTCGATGAGATCGGCGGTGCGATCACCCAGCTTCCACGCACCGCGGCTGACCTCCACCGTGGTTCCCGGCCAGTTGCCGGTCTGCGCTTTCGCACCGGTCAGGGCGTTGAACAGGGTGGATTTACCAGAGTTGGGGGAGCCGACAAGGGCGAGGATGGGCGCGCCAGCAGGGGCGAGCGCGCCGCCCGGATCGCCGTGGCAGCTAGGGGAGGAGGCCATGGATAAGCTAGACCTCGATGGCCTTAAGCGTTGCTTTATCGATGGCGTAGCGGCAGTTGCCCACCGATACAACGCGCGCACCGCCGGCCACGCGTGGGCCCATGGTCAGCGTGGCGCCGGGACGGATGCCCAGCTCTCCCAAGCGCACTGCCAAGGCGGCATCGCAGGTGCAGGAAATGCATTCGCTACCCAAGGTCACGGAACATCCCATGGGGATGGCGTCGGCAGTCTGCCGTGGGCACCCAGACAACATATCGGTCGGCCTTCTTCCTATCGTGCGTTCCAATATAGGTTACCCTAAGTAAAGAAGAAATTACCTACTTCTGACGTGCACTTTTTAGGTGATCCTCACCACGTGACGCAGTCGCGTCACGTGTTAGCCGTTCGGTTGCGTCCAGCTGCCCACCTTCCGCAGCATCTGGCGGTTCTTCAGGCGCGAGCGGCCGAGCTTGCGCGACATCCGGTCAAGAATTTGGATGGCCTCCGTAATATGCGGGCCCTTGTTGAGCATGACGCACTCGGCGCGTAGTGCATAGCCGGCGTCGGTAATCTCCGCGCGCGAGGGCAGGCCGGTCTTCGCCAGTGTCTCGAGCACCTGCGTGGCCATGATCACCGGAATGTGCGCAGCCTCAGCCACCTTCATAATGCGGCCTGGCACCTGCACCATGCGCTCAAAGCCCAGCTCCACGGCGAGGTCGCCGCGCGCAATCATGATGCCGAACTTCTCGTGGCGCATGCCCTCCAGCAGCACAGTACCCAGCTGTTCATATGCGGGCACCGTCTCGATCTTGAGCACGACGCCCAGGTTGCGCACGCGTTGCGCCATGTCCTCGGACTCCTGTGCGGCGGCGATGTCGTCGAGGGTGTCGTAGAGGAAGGAAACGTCAGCAGGTGTGCGGATGAAGGACACCGCTGCGATGTCGCAGTGCGTGGCGACGAAACGCAGCGCCGCAATGTCCTCCTCGGTGAGGCTGGGCAGCGGGATGTCGGTCTCCGGAAGGTTGATGCCCTTATACGCTGCCAGGTTGGTGCCGTTAGGCCCAGCGTGCTCAATAGCAATGACGGCCTCGCGGTCCTCGCCCTGAGTGCGGATTTCGGTAACGCGGCCCGAAATGGCGCCGTCATCGAAAATCACGGCATGCCCCACCTCGAGCGCGGTGACGACCTCCGGGATGGTGCAGCCAATCGTTGTCACTTCGCCTTCCGCAATCCGCGCCGGCTCCTGCGAGGTGCTTAGCACCAGTTCATCGCCGCGGTGGAGGCGAATTTTCTGCTCTAGTGCGGGAACCCCGCGCACCTGTGTCGTCTCGGCACCGTGGCTGAGCACCGTACCCTCCGCTAGGTAGCAATTGCGCTCGCCGCGCAGCACCGCCACGTCCTCCTCTACAGACTCCACGGTGAAGGACCGCGAACGGCCGCGAGCCTCGGTAAAACGCACCTCGCTGCCCGGTTCCAGATCGGTCAGCCACGCGCCGTCAACCTCTACGGCGATGGCCGGGCGAGCCACGCTTGCCGACGCCCCCTTCGCCACCTCCTGGGCTTTCTCGGCCTGGGGGACGTCGTAAAGCACCAGCGTCGGCGGGGATAACAATTCACCCGCCGCGGAGCGCTCGCCGCGCACCCGAACCACTCGCGGCCCCGGCTCGATGGCGCCGGTGCGCACCTTGGGGCCGGCAATATCGCAGGAAATGAGAATCTCGCGACCCACCTCCGCGGCGGCGCGGTGGACGTGCTCGACCATCTTCTCCCAGGCGGCCTCACCGTCGTGGGCACAGTTGATGCGGGCCAGCTCCATGCCCGCGCGGGCAAACCCCAGAACAAGGTCGTAATCCTCGGCGGCTTCGGACGGAAGAGTCACCATGATGCGGGCATGGGTGCCCTCCTGTGTCGGGCCGAGGAGCGCCTCGGTGTTCGCGTCGAGGATGTCGTCAGCATCCGCATAGGCGGTGGCGATGGCCTGCATGGGGTAGGTCGGAGCCTGGCCGTCGAAAGCATCGAGCACGTTGCGCGCCGCATGCAGGCGCTCCAGCACCGCCGGCTCCGGGTGGCTCAGGCTCGTCGCGCCCAGCGCACTGAGGCCTTCTTGGACCTCCACCGCATCCTGGGAACGCAGTGCCATATAGCGCACCAAGTTGACCGCGCCGGGGCGGTGATTGGGCGCAACCTTGGCAATAGGTTCGGTGTATTCGGCGGTGGCCTTCTCGACGCGGTCAATCAGGGCATCAAGACGCGGGCGCAAACTCGACATGGTGGGCTCCTTCCTGGTGGATATCACCCTTATTGTGCCGCTACTTACTAGATCGCGCCACGGAAGCGCTAGAGCTATCCGTGGATGGTCAGCCCCCAGTGATTAATGGCGCTGCCGATCTCCATGGCACCGAGAAGAGTCTTGTTGCTATCGGAGACGTTGGAACTGACTCCTAGCGCCCACACTCCGGAGTCATCCACCGCAAAGATCGCGCCGCCCGAATCGCCGCGATCAGAGATATTTCGAAAGTAGAAAAGGCCGCCGTTGCCAATACTTTCAAACTCACCGCACGAGTACCCGGTCGTTGCACCGAGCCGACAAATGATCATGTTTCTTTGCTGTGCTTCCTGCGGTGTGATCCATCCCTGCATGGGCAGATCGAGCGGGAGGGTAGATCTATAGCGGGCGTCGCCCGTAATTTCGATGAGGCCGATATCAGTGCCGTAGATGCCTCCGTCGGCAGACTCTTGAAGGTAAGACTCGACCATCTCTCCCACGTAAGACCAATTGTTCTGTGCATCGCTCACATAAAACTGGTCCCCGAGATCACCGCAATGGCCTGCGGTAATGATGAATAAGCGCTCTCCCTTGGAAGCGAGAAAACCTGTTGAGCACGTGCCATTTCTGGTCTCGTTGACAATTCTTCCGCCAGGGACGATTCCACCTGGCTGTTTTAGCCATTCCCAGTCAACAGAGTTGTGATAGTAGATGCCTCGGTTGTCGTCGCGCCCCCTTTGGCCGGAAGCATCGTTTCCTGGGTCGATTACGGACCGCCTCACTGGCGGCTCAGCTGAGTTTTGCTGCTGGCGATTCGTTGAAGTGCTGGCCGAAGTTATATTTTTCAACGTCGCAGTAGGCGTTGTGGGGGCAGCGAGAATCTCCGAAATTTCGGCCCCAACCGAGTTTTCAGTGGTGGTTTGGGAGTCAGATGCGGACCCGGCATCGGTGTTAGAACAACTAGTAAGCAGTACCGCGGCGCTGAGGGCCGCGAGAAGACGGTTGCGGCCCAGAGAAGCAGTGGTGGTGTGGAGAGCCATACAGACACTTTCGGTAGCGAGGACAGGATACAAGCAGGCTGTTCACAGCTAATGGCAGTGTACGGCACGCTCCATGTTCCTTGCGACCGTTTAGATCGCGCCACGGAAGCCGAGCTGCCGCCAGGCCTCGTACACGGCTGTCGACGCCGCGTTGGACAAATTCATCGAGCGCCGCGCCGGCATCATGGGAATGCGCACCCGTTCAGTCACGCGCGGGTGGAAGGCGTGTTCCTCCGGCAGTCCGGTCGGTTCGGTGCCGAAGAGGAGGACGTCACCCTCCTGGTATTCGACGTCCGTGAACCACTTATCCGTGTGGGTGGTGAAGGCGAAGACCCGCGCGCCGGGGAGGGCCTCCATGCAGGTGTCGAAATCTTTGTGGATCTTGAGATCTGCCAGGTCGTGGTAGTCCAGGCCGGCGCGCTTGAGGTGCTTGTCCTCGAAGTTGAAGCCGAGTGGCTCGATGAGGTGCAGGCTCGCGCCCGTGACGGCGGCGGTGCGGATGGCGTTGCCGGTGTTGGTGGGGATCACGGGGTTGTCGAAGACGATGTGCAGGCTGCTCATAGGCATCAGTCTAGGATGGTGGGCATGAGCGCTACCAAACTAGATGGCAACCTGTACCGCGACGAGATTTTTGAGGACCTGGCCCAGCGCGTGGCCGCCCTCAAGGAGAAGGGGATCACCCCGGGCCTGGCTACGGTCCTGGTGGGTGATGACCCGGGCTCGCATTCTTACGTGAAGATGAAGCACCGCGACTGTGAGAAGCTCGGCATCAACTCGATTCGCAAGGACTTGCCTGCCGACGTTACCCAGGAGGAACTCGAGCGCGTCATCAAGGAACTCAATAATGACGACGCCTGCACTGGCTACATCGTTCAGTTGCCGCTGCCGAAGCACTTGGATGAAAACCGCGTGCTGGAGCTTATCGACCCAGCTAAGGACGCCGACGGCCTGCACCCGATTAACCTGGGCAAGCTGGTGCTCAACGAGGACGCCCCGCTGCCGTGCACCCCGAACGGTTGCATCCACCTTCTGCGTCGCTTCGGTGTGGAGCTGGATGGAGCGAAAGTCGTGGTTATCGGCCGCGGTGTGACCGTGGGCCGCCCGATTGGCCTCATGCTCACCCGCCGCAGCGAGAATTCCACGGTGACGCTGTGTCACACCGGCACCAAGGACCTTGTTTCGGAGACCCGTGCGGCCGACGTCATCATCGCTGCCGCCGGCAAGGCATACATGCTCACCGCCGATATGGTTAAGGAAGGCGCCGCGGTTCTCGACGTCGGCGTCTCCCGCGTCGACGGCAAGCTCGCCGGTGACGTGGCTGAGGACGTGTGGGAGAAGGCCGGCTTCGTCTCCCCGAACCCGGGTGGTGTAGGCCCGTTGACGCGCGCGTTCCTGGTGAGCAACATCGTTGAGCGCGCCGAGAAGCTGGCAGCTCAGTAGCTAGCAGCAGTTCCATGCCCACGCAGAGCCCCCGGGAGCGTCCGCAGATAGCGCCAGCAGCACCGGCTAAGCCGCCGGTGTCGTTGGCGAACCCACATGACGCGCACCTGAAGCCCTCGCCGCTGCCGCCGGCGGTGCAGTGGGTAGCCATCGGGCTGTTCGTGGCGGCGGTGGCGGTATCGGGTGTTTATGCGATTTCCGAGCACTGGCGGCGCGCCACCATGCTGCTGGGAGGGGCACTGATGTGGCTCACCGTGGTGCGCCTGACCTGTGATTCCTCGCGGGTCGGCGTGCTGGCGGTGCGCTCGCGGCGCTTCGACGCCTGTTTCACCGGCATCCTCGGCGCGGCGATGGCGTTTATGGCCTTTTCCATCGACGCGCTCGGCTCCTAGATGTAGTACTCATCTCCCACGTATGCGGGGCCGACGTCGAGGCCGTCCGGCGCCGAGAGCAAGAGGAAGTTGCGGAGGATGCGGTTCATCTGCCGGGTCTCGGTGAGGAAGGCATCGTGGCCGACGGGGGAGACAATCTTGGCCATGGCCAGTAACTGATTGACGTTGCGGGAGATGTGCTCCTGCTGGTGATAGGGATACAGGATGTCCGTGTCCACGCCCACGACCATTGTCGGCACCTGCGAGGCGGCCAGCGCCTTGATAAGCCCGCCACGTCCGCGGCCGACGTCGTGACGGTTGAGGGCCTCGGTAAGCACGACGTAGGAACCGGCATCGAAACGATCAGTAAGCCTGCCGCCCTGGTAGTCCAGGTAGGAGTTCACCGCGAAGCGCTGGTTGAGTCGGCGGTACGGACCCAAGGGGTTTTCGCCCTGCTGCGGTGAGGCACCAAAACGTTCGTCGATTTCCTGCTCGCCGCGGTACGTCAGGTGCGCGATGCGGCGCGCAGCGGCCAGCCCATCGCGTGGGGTCTTATCCGTGCGGTAGTAATTGCCGCCGTGCCAGAACGGATCGCGCTCAATCGCGGAAATCTGGGCGGTCTGAATGCCGATCTGCCAGCCCGACGCTCGGGCTGAGACCGCAATCACGCACACCGCTGACACGCTCTCCGGGTGCATGAGGCTCCACTCCAGCGTGCGAGCCCCTCCCATCGAGCCGCCTAGCACGGCATGGACGCGCGAGATGCCCAGCTCCTTCAAGCAGGCGTGTTCCGCCTCAACCAAATCCCTGATGGACAACGCGGGGAAGCGTCCGCCCCACGGCTCGCCATCCGGGTGCAGGCTGCTTGGACCCGTGGAGCCATTGCAACCGCCCAGGGCGTTGGTAGCGATAACGCACCACCGCGTGGTGTCCAGGGCCTTGCCGGGGCCGACCAGGTCAGACCACCACTCCGCCACGTTGGAGTCTCCGGTGAGGGCATGTTCCACCAGCAGCACGTTGTTAACCCCGTCGGGGTCGCCGGCGAAGGCGCCCCAGCGTTGGTAGGCCAGGGAGGCGTCGGCAAGCACGGCGCCCGCCTCGGTGGTGAAATCTCCGATGGGGACCTGGGCCAGCTCGCCCTCGGGCGCGAGTTCGGGAACGGTGCTAGCCAATGGCCTGGAACCCGCGCTCGAGGTCAGCAATGATGTCCTGGACATCCTCGATGCCCACGGACAAACGCACCGTGGCCTGGGTAATGCCCGCAGCCTTCAGCGCTGCCTCGTCGGACTGGGAGTGCGTCGTGGTGGCCGGGTGCACCACGAGGGAACGCGTGTCACCGATGTTGGCCAGGTTGGAGTGCAGCTTCAGGGCGTCGATAAACGCCCAGGCCTCCTCACGGCCGCCGTCGATGTCGAAGGAGAGTACGGAACCGGTGTAGGCATAACCCAGCTTCTCCTTGGTGGCCTTGTACGGCGAGGAATCCAGGCCCGCGTAGTTGACCTTCGTGACTTTGGCGTGGCCCTCCAGGTACTCAGCCACGGCCTGGGCGTTGGCATTGTGCTTATCGACGCGCAACTGCAACGTCTCAATACCATTCAACGTCAGCCAGGCATTAAACGGGGAAATAGCGGCACCCGTATCGCGCAGCAGACCCGCGCGCGCCTTGACGGCGAAGGCCGGTGCGCCGAGGTCGGCGTACTTGAGGCCGTGGTAGGCCTCGTCCGGGGTGACGAAGTAGGGGAAGATGGGTTCGCCGTCGCGTTCGACGGTCCAGTCGAAGGAGCCGCCGTCAATAATCGCGCCGCCGATGGCGGAACCATTGCCGGTGTAGAACTTCGTGGTGGAGACCACGACGATGTCCGCGCCCAGCTCCAGCGGGCGGGCCAGGGCGCCGGTGGCGATGGTGTTGTCCACGATGAGCGGAATCTGGTTTGCGTGGGCGACCTCGGCGATGGCCGGGATATCGAGGACGTCAGCGACCGGGTTGCCAAAGGTCTCGCCGTAGAAGGCTTTGGTGTTCGGCTGGACGGCGTCCAGCCACGAGGCCGGGTCATCCGGGTTCTCCACAAGGGTGACGTCGATGCCGAGGCGCTTGAGAGTGACGGTGAGTAGGGTAGAGGTTCCGCCGTAGAGGCGCGGGGAGGTAACAATGTGGTCGCCCGCGGAGGCCAGATTAAAAATGGCGGCGGTCTCGGCGGCCTGGCCGGAAGCAAAAGCTACGGCGGCAACACCGCCCTCCAGCGATGCCAGGCGGGCCTCCAAGGCATCCTGCGTGGGGTTGGTCAGGCGGGTATAAATCGGTCCGGCATCCGAGAGGTTGAAGCGGTTGGCGGCGTGCTCGGCATCGTTGAAGACGTACGACGTGGTCTGGTAAATCGGCACGTTGCGTGCGTTGGTGGAGCCGTCCAGGTTCTGGCCAGCGTGGAGGGCGCGCGTGGCAAAAGACCACTCGCTTACTGCGGAATTATCGTACTTAGTGCTCATGCTTGGCAACGGTAGACCAAGCGGTTCAGAACTGTAAGTGGCCTACCGGAAAATGCAGGCGAGCGGCGGAATAAAAATAGACCGAGCGGTTGGTTGATGATCGTCTCATCGTGTTCGAAGCTCCCCAACGGAGTTTATAGATCTTTTCCAGTTTCGTGGTCGGATAAGCACGTAGGCGATAAAATCTAGAAAACCGGAGGAGCGTCTTTATGGTGTCTACTGTTGATCGCGGAGTGTTGCTGATACATAGGTTCGTGGTCGGCTTGGCAGTCATAGTGTCCTGCGGGGCGGCGCTTGCCGAGTGGAGTGCCATGAGTCTTCTTTGGCTGCTGCTGGCCTTGGGGATGGCTATCTCTAGTATTCGTCCACGAGTTTCCATAGCGATTGTTTTTGCTCTGTTTCTTATCCTTAACGCTCAAGGACTCAATGGATACGCGTTGAACGCGGTCAGTACATTGTTCATTTGTTGCTTAGCTGTTCTCGGTTTTGTGCGAACGGGGCTTGTAGGAATCTTTCTCGTTGGATATGTTCCGCTGGTGTTTGTTCTTTTTCCTTCCTGGGCAGAACCAGGAGAACCATTTTCTACGTCCCTTTTTGCGGCGTCAACAACAGTGATGGGAATTGCTGGGCTCTTATGGGTACTAGGATTTGGCTTGCACGCAACGGTGAAACGAAGCACCGATGTCCGGCGTGAACAAGAGGAATCACTGCGGGAGTACTTGCATGACAATGTGGGTAATCCATTAAGCATTGCCACGTTGGGTGCGCATTTGGCGGCAGCTCAGCATGGTGATTCGGGGCAGTTAAATCTTGTTATGCAGGAAGTTCAACGGGCTGCTGAGGCATTATCACATGTCGCAAGCCAAGCGGGGAAAGGCCGTAGACGCACTGTTCGAGGCGCGGCGATGGAATGGGCTGACAAGATGCAAGCATGTGGATTGTCCCCGTCAGTGTCGGTGGAGAGTAGCGCGGGAATTTCTGAAGTGCACAAAGCAGTTCTTCTCAGAGCAATGGATGAGCTGTGCTCTAACGTGATAAGGAATTCCGAAAAGGGAGCCGTAGTTTCACTCAGGCTTGAATCGAATCGGTCGACCCATGCTTTAACTGTCTCTAACGAGCTTTCATCATTGGGGCACCCTGCGGGTGTCAGTGGGATGGGAATTGGCTTAGACAATCTCGAGAAGGTTGTACGCGCGCACGGCGGAACAATGGTAGTGAAGAGGGAAGCACATCAATGGGTCAGTGAGATCCGGCTTGAACATGAAGAAAGCGGTGAAATCGGGTATGGGAATATCACTGCTTATCGTGGAGGATGAAAAGAAGTTCGCTGCGCTTCTCCAGTCGATTTTTGGGAACCACCCCGATATTTCACATGTAGAGACTGTCCATGATGCCGAGACTGCCGCCGAAAAGCTGAGGGAGTCAACCTACGACGTTGTGCTTACAGATTTTCGCCTTCCAGGGGCTGATGGCTTTGAATTGATGTGCTCTCAAGACGGGGGCGAGAAGGCGCCTCCGTTCGTCGTAATGACCTCCTTTGACACCGATGAAGCGCTGCTTGAGAGCTATTCACTTGGGGCAATGGGATATGTTCCCAAGACGGCTGGCCCCGAAGCTTTCGTTTCTAGCGTTGTCAATGCGGCTGTGGGTAAAAAGACCATCGAGGCCGATGTGGCACAGCGGATTCTCGCGAACAGTTTTGGCTCACCGAGAGTGCAACATACTCAAAAAATGGTTCGACGATTAAAAACCGAAGATCAGAGGGTTCTACGCCTGCTGGTAGAGGGGCACTCAAACTCCGAAATTGCTCATCAGCTCCACTACGCGGAATCAACGATTAAACAAAAGGTGCGCTTGCTGTTCGATCACTTTGGTGTGACCTCGAGAACGAAACTTATTGCCCGTCTCCAAGGCGTCCCTCTTGGACTATTGCGCTGAGAGGGGGGAGACTCGTGGTCCCGAAGCGGCAGTGGGTGGGACCCTTGTTCTGATTCAGGGCCTTTTCCTATTTTTCTTCCTCCGGCGGAGGTAATCAAGACCTTCTGCCGAATTGCCTACTTTCGTCGGTGAAAGGACGAAAACTCTTGCAGGGAGTTAATGGCGCCACAGATACTGCGCCTGTCAGTTATCGAAAGAAGGGAATCCTGAAATGAAGAAGCTTGCCTTGGGCGCTGTCGTGTTTAGTGGGGTGATCGCCATGCAGCAGTTAGTCGCAGTTGCGCAGGAGCGACCTCACGAAGTTTCCGTTGAGCAGCTGCTGCAGATTAATGGCAATGGGTACGAGTCCAATTCTGAATACGAAGGAGTGCGACAATGTTAGGTCTGCTTTTTGGAGTTTTGCCACTATGCGCTGTAATCGGGCTGACATGGTTCGTTGTGGCTAATTCAAAGGACTTTGTGCTCCGACTCCCCTGGATTGGAGTCTTAGTAGGACTAGGGATTGCCTTGTGGATTGTATTTGCTCCCGAATCCGTGAGTGGTTCTTGGTGGGAATACCTGGTGCCGCTTTTCCTTGTGATGATTGCAGCTTTGGTGGGCGCAGTACGTCGTCCTTCTTTTGCGCATTCGATGGTCGAGACCTGCGTGGCTTCGGCCGTGGTTGTAGCAGGGCTCGTCATTTATTCGCTGGCTGACAAAGGTGATGGAACCGGATTGGACGCGGTGGCCTTTGTTCTTTATTGGTTTGCTATTTACCTACCAGGCACCTTGGTCGGTACCCTTCTCGGAGGGCTTGCCAGCCGTAGGCGAGACTAATCGCGATTACACCAGAATAAGCTCGCCCAGCGCGGGGCGCTGGTAGCCGGTCACACCTGCGCGTTGCAGCATCCCATCGGTCACGTGCTTGCCGACGTCCGACAACACCGCATCATGAATGGGCACCGTCAGCCGCGCGCCGATGCGCATGGCATAGTCCGCAGCGTCCGCGCCACGCACCCACGGTCCGGCGATGGGAAGGAGGAGGACGTCGACGTCGTCGGCATCAATCCACTGGTCTCCGGGGTGGAGCACCCCGCCGAAGAAGTAGCTTAGGTTTTCAGGACGTGGGATATTCGGGTGGATCTCCTCGTGGAGGCCGCCGAGTGCCTGAATCTCGAGGCCCAAGACCGTGAATTTCTCGCCAACATGCACCGCGGTGCCGGCGCCGAGGGCGTCGATAGCCTCCTGCGTTCCCCACACCGGCAGGCCCGTGGCGCGCACGGCATCGGCGTCGAGGTGGTCGCCGTGTGCGTGAGTGAGCAGCACCGCGCCGGTGCCCTCGAGGCAGCTCAAATCGGAGAAGGGGCCCGGGTCGATGACAATGCGGCCCTTGGGTGCTTCGACGGCGACTGTGGACTGTCCATGCAGAGAAAGCTTCATGACTCCCACGCTAGCGCTTTGTTCACCAACTCGAGTGCGGCGGCGAGTTCGACGTCGCTTAAGTGGCCGAAACCCAAGACCACGCCCTCTTCGGCGGTGGTTCCGCCCCAGTAATCACTGAGCGGGGTGAGCGTGAGTCCCAGCTTGGCGGCGCGGTCGACTACTGCGTTATCGCACAGCAGGACGGCATGGAGACCGCCGTGGATGGGCAGTAGCGTGGCGGGGGAATCAGCAAGCGCCGCTTGTACGAGGTCGCGGCGGCGCTTGTACGCGCGGCGCATTCGTCCGGTATGGCGCCGCAAAGCGCCACTGGCCAGGTAATTCGCCAGCGCCGCCTGCGGAATGGCGCCGACGGGCTGGCCGAAAACCTCCCGCACCCTCTCAACTGCCGAGCGCAAGCTCGGTGGTACGACGAGGTAGCCGCAGGCAATAGACGGCGAAATCACCGAAGAAAACGTACCTAGCAAGACGGTGTGCTCCGGTGCCATCGCCGCCAGCGCGGGAAGCGGCTGGCCCACATACCGCAGCTCAGAGTCGAAGTCATCCTCGATAATGAGCACGTCATTGGCTCGCGCCCATTCCACGAGCTCACCGCGGCGTGCGGCCGGCAGGGAACCGCCGTAGGGGTGCTGGTGGGAAGGCGTAACGATGAGAACGTCGAGGTCAACGGTCGGGACGGTGACGCCGTGCGCGTCGGTGGGGACGTCGACAAGCGTATGCCCCAGGGCCTGGGGGACGCGGCGCAAGCTGGGATAACCCGGCGACTCCACGCCCACGCGGAGGCCCGCGCCCAACGCACGCAGCAGCAGCGACAGGCCGTCGCGGGCGCCGGCGGTCACCACCACGTAGGCCGGATCGACGGTGAGCCCGCGCATGTGGCGCAGGTGCGCGGCCACTTCGCGGGGGAGATCGCCGGAGGGGTCCACTGCGGCCTTGCGCCAGGCCGCCCTCCATTCGGGGGTGAGTATTCCGGCGGTATCGGGAAGCCCCGGCGTGAGCTCGACGCGCGGCGGCGTCGGCCGCGGTGCGGGTGCAGGATGAGGTTGCGGCGCGCGGGCATGAGGCAGGTGCGGGTTGATAATAGTGCCCGATCCAACCTCCGCGGTCAGGTAGCCCTCCGCGGTGAGCTGGTCATAGGCGGTGACTACGCTGCCTCGGGAAATCCCCAAATCCCGGGCCAAGGAACGCGTCGACGGAACCTGCTCACCGGGCAGCAGAATTCCGGCGGCGACTTGGGTGCGGAGGGCCTCCGCAATCTGCACTGGGAGCGCGCGCGTATCAGACGGGTCGAGGCGTAGGGACACCCGCCCATCATAAGTGGTCTAATGCAACACTCGGAAAATGGCTCTTGTCTTGGACCAATTTTTGGGGCCATGATGTGAGCTATGACTGAACAGAAGAATGAACAGGGACGCGCCACCACGCGCGTCAAGCGTGGACTGGCTGACATGCTCAAGGGTGGCGTCATCATGGACGTTGTCACCCCGGAGCAGGCACGAATTGCGGAGGACGCGGGTGCGTCCGCCGTTATGGCGCTCGAGCGCGTGCCGGCCGATATCCGCGCCCAAGGTGGTGTGGCTCGTATGTCCGATCCGGAGCTTATCGAGGGCATCGTCGAGGCCGTCGACATCCCGGTCATGGCCAAGGCTCGCATCGGCCACTTCGTGGAGGCGCAGATTCTCGGCGAGCTCGGCGTGGACTTCATCGACGAGTCCGAGGTGCTCAGCCCGGCCGACTACGTCAACCACATCAACAAGTGGGACTTCGACGTGCCGTTCGTGTGCGGTGCCACCAACCTGGGCGAGGCTCTGCGCCGCATCACTGAGGGTGCCGCCATGATTCGTTCCAAGGGTGAGGCCGGTACTGGCGACGTCTCCGAGGCCGTCAAGCACCTGCGCACCATCAAGGCCGAGATCGCGCGCCTGAAGAACCTCGACCGCGATGAGCTCTACGTTGCAGCCAAGGAGCTGCAGGCGCCGTACGACCTCGTTGCTGAGGTTGCGGAGACCGGCAAGCTGCCGGTCGTCCTCTTTGTCGCCGGTGGCGTGGCCACGCCTGCCGACGCCGCCCTCGTCCGCCAGATGGGCGCCGAAGGCGTCTTCGTCGGTTCCGGCATCTTCAAGTCCGGTAATCCGGCAGCGCGCGCGGAGGCCATTGTGAAGGCAGCGACCCTCTACGATCAGCCGGCTGAGCTGGCCAAGATTTCCCGTGGCCTGGGTGAGGCCATGGTGGGCATCAACGTCAACGACGTGCCGGCACCGCACCGCCTGGCTGAGCGCGGATGGTAAAAACAATCGGCGTCCTGGCGCTGCAGGGAGGAGTCGAGGAACACCTGCGTATCCTCGACGAGCTCGGCGTGGCCACGCGCCGGGTGCGCCTGCCCCAGGACCTCGACGGGTTGGATGGGCTTATTCTTCCAGGTGGCGAGTCCAGCGCGATCGACAAGCTGGCGCGCTCCTTCGGCGTGGCGGAGCCACTGCGCCAGACTGAGCTGCCGGTGCTCGCTACGTGTGCGGGGCTCATCTACAGTGCCCGCGAACTGGAGAACCCTGCACCGGGGCAGCAGACGCTTGCGCTTATCGACGTCACCGTGCGCCGCAACGCCTTCGGCAACCAACGTTTCTCCGAGGAGCGCACCGTTCCCGTGACGCTGGGTGGCCAGACGCTCGACGTTGAGGCGAGCTTCATCCGCGCGCCCATCGTTACGCGCGTGGGCGAGGGGGTGGAGGTTATTGCCACCGTGCCGCGGGAAGATGGCGAGGCAGTGGTGGGCGTACAGCAGGGCAACGTTACCGCGCTGAGTTTCCATCCGGAGGAAAACGGCGATTCTCGCCTTCACGCCGCATGGCTGGCTGATTTCGCAATTTAACTATCGTGGAAAAGTGAACTGGGCTACATTGAAGGCTGAACGCTGAACACATCACGCCCAGAAAGGCTCGCCGTGAGCACACCCGCCCCAGAAGTCGTCCGCGAAGATATCCGATTCCTCGGCCGGGTGCTCGGCCGGGTCATCGCCCAGCAGGAAGGCGAGGATGTCTTTGATCTTGTCGAATCGACTCGCCGCATGGCCTTCGACGTCGCTCACGGCGATGCCAAGCCCGAGGACCTCGTCGCCATCTTTCACGACCTCGACATCACCAAGGTCAACCTCGTGGCCCGTGCGTTTAGCTACTTTGCGCTCATCGCGAACCTGGCGGAGGACTTGGATGACGAATCCGTCGATGCGCCCGTCTCGCTGCGCAAGACCTTTGCCAAGCTCAAGGCCGAAGGTGTCGCGCCTGCCGACGCCGCCGCCACCGTCCGCGGCGCTCACGTCGCACCCGTCCTCACCGCGCACCCCACCGAAACCCGCCGCCGCACCGTCTTTGATACCCAGACCCGCATTAAAGACCTGCTCAAAGAATCCCACCGCGGCGGGGACATGGCGGCGATTGAAAAAGAGATGTACCTGCGCATGACGCTGCTGTGGCAGACCGCGCTCATCCGTATCGCGCGCCCGACCTTGGAAGACGAGGTGGATGTCGGCCTGCGCTACTACAAGCTTTCTCTCCTAGACCAGGTCCCTGCGCTTAACCGCGCCATCCGTCATGCCATGCGTGAGACCTTCGGCCAGCAGCTGCCGGATTCCCCGGTCGTGCGCCCCGGTTCCTGGATTGGTGGAGACCATGACGGCAACCCCTATGTCACCGAGCACACCCTCACCTACGCCACCCGCAAGGCTGCGAAGACCATCCTCCGTTACTACGAGGATCAGCTTGGGGAGCTGGAGCGCGAGCTGTCCCTCTCTGATCGCTATTCCTCGAGCTCGAAGGAGCTCGGCGCGCTTGCCGACGCCGCGAATAACAACGACCAATCCCGCGTCGACGAACCCTACCGCCGCGCCATCTACGGCATCCGGCACCGCGTGAAGGAGACGCTCAAGGTGGTGAAGGGGGAGACGTCGGCAAGCGCGTATGCCTCACCGGACGAGCTCACACGTGACCTCGACGTCATTGACCGCTCGCTGCGCCAATTCAACGATGACATCATCGCCGACGACCGCCTCGCGCGCCTGCGCTCCGCGGTAACGACGTTCGGCTTCCACCTGTATTCGCTGGACATGCGCCAGAACTCGGAGTCCTTTGAGAACGTGCTCACGGAGATTTTCGCTGAAGCGAGGATCGTCGATGAGTACCGCGCGCTGGGAGAGGAAGAGAAGGTTGCGCTGTTGGTCAAGGAGCTGCAGACCAATCGCCCGCTGCTCTTCCCGGATGCGGAATTTAGCGCGGACACCGCTAAAGAGCTCGGCTTTTTCCGTGCGGCCGCACGTGCTGTGCGCGACCTGGGGCCGGAGTCGGTGTCGCACTGCATCATCTCTATGACGGGGACGGTCTCCGACATTCTGGAACCGATGGTGCTGCTCAAGGAAGTGGGGCTGAAGCAGGTCGATGTGGTGCCGCTGTTTGAGACCATCGATGACCTCAAGGCCGGCGCCGGCATCCTGGAGAAGTTGTGGGCGGTGCCGGTGTACCGCGAACATCTGCGCTCGCGGGGCGATGTGCAGGAGGTCATGCTGGGCTACTCCGATTCCAACAAGGACGGCGGCTACTTGCAGGCGAACTGGGCGCTATACGACGCCGAACTGGAACTCGTTGACCTGTGCGCGCGCCACGGCGTGGAGCTGCGTCTTGCGCATGGCCGCGGTGGTGCTGTCGGCCGTGGTGGTGGCCCAACCTATGATGCGATTCTGGCGCAGCCCAAAGGTGCGGTGAGCGGCTCGGTGCGCATCACCGAGCAGGGCGAGGTTATCTCGGCTAAGTATGGTGCGCCGGAGACGGCGCGCCGCCACCTTGAGGCTTTCGTTTCCGGTGCGCTGGAAGCCTCGCTTTTGGACACCGAACCTATCGCAGACCCGGAGCGCGCCTACGAGATCATGCGCGAGCTCGCGAGCCTGAGCGGTGCGGCGTACCGCCAGCTTGTCGACGACCCCGGCTTTATCTCCTACTTCACCCAATCCACGCCCCTGCACGAGATTGGCGAGCTCAACCTCGGCTCGCGCCCCACTTCCCGCAAACAGACCACCGCGATTTCGGACTTGCGCGCCATTCCGTGGGTGCTGTCGTGGTCGCAATCCCGTACCAACATTCCGGGCTGGTTCGGCGTGGGCAGCGCGGTGACCTCCTGGGTGGCTCAAGGCGGAAGCGGTGCAGCGGGCAATGCGGCCGGCAACGCGGCGAGCGAGGGCGAGGATGCACGCTGGGAGGAACTGCGCGAGCTCTACCGCACGTGGCCCTTCTTCCGCTCCGTGTTCTCCAACATGGCCCAGGTCATGGCGAAGGCAGAGATGCAGCTGGCGCGCCTGTATGCCAACCTCGTCGATGATAAAGCCACCGCCGACCGCATCTTCGGTCTCATCTCCGAGGAATTCGAGCGCACCCGCGAGGTTTATCTCACGGTCACCGGCAACGCGGACCTGGTTAGTGAGAACCAGCGCCAGGCGCGTTCGCTCAAGCGCCGCTACCCGTACCTGCTGCCGCTTAACGCCGTCCAGCTCGAGCTGCTGCGCCGCTACCGCCGCGGCGATGACCAATTCCTCGTGTCCAAGACCATTCAGGTCACGATGAATGGCCTCGCCACCGCGCTGCGCAACGCCGGCTAACCAAGCCCAACTTGACCCAGCCCAACTTGACTTAGTTCTACTTGATCAAGCCTGGAGTAGGCGTGCTCAGGTCAAACGCGTCCGCTTTCATCACGCGCGCCGATGTCCCCGTCAGGAGAAGGTTCCTGCGGGGGCGTCGGCGTTGAGCGGTGGGAGGGTTAGTTGAAGGGGCTGGTGAAGACGGGGGAGGCGTCGTAAGGCGGCAGCCACGCGGTGCGCCCACCGATGCGGTCCATCCGGCCGCGCGTAGGCGGGGCATCGGGGTCATCGTCGTTGACCCCGTTGTGATACGGGCACAGCGGCACCAGGTTGAGGATGTTGGTGGGCCCGCCGCGGGCCCAGGCCACAATATGGTGAATCTGGCACTTCTCGAAAGGCACCTTACAACCCTTCCACGCGCAGCAGGGATTCTCCGCGGCTAGCGCAAGGCGCTGTTTCTCGGTGGCGAAACGCTGCGAACGGAAGACATCGAGCGGGCCGTGTTCGCGGCTGACCGCCACAATGATGCCTTTATCCAGCATGACTTGCTCGATTAACTGCGAACCGGTCATCGTCGCACCATCGGTGGTGCGGACGATAAATTCCTCGCCATCCTTCTCGGTGTTGCCCTTGAGCAGCTCGGCGTAGTCATCAAGCTGCATGACCGCCATAGCAGTCACCTCAGTTTTCACGCCGCCGCCTTCGAGTTGTTCTAAGAAGCTCGCGCCGGGGCGCTCTTGGTCGATGCCCTTAAACACGTCCGTAAGCTCGCGTGAATCTGCCGTCACGGTCAGCGTGGCAAGGCCATTATCGTGCTGGGTAATCTTCGCGCGCTCAGCATACGTGCGGGGCTTGCGCATCTCGCGCAGGCGCTTGCGGGCAACGTTGTCCACCAGCTCCGCACTGGTCTGGCACAGCTCCACGCGCAGGTCCCAAGCCTTATTGTGGTCCCGGACTTTGGCCACGAAAGACTCGATGCGTTGCAAGGTCACTAGGCCATGGCCGCGGCGGCGGGCGGCGTCGGCGGCAATGCGCTGCTTGCGGGTGGAGTTAGTGTGACCGAAGTAGGTGTGGTGGAGGGAGAGGAGAAGGGAGGCGTCGGCAGGCGCGGCGCCGAAGGAAACCAGGTCGGATTCAGACAGGCCCGCGCACTCGGCCACCAAGTCAATGGCCCGGCCGAGTGCGGCGAAGAAGGTCTGAACTCTCATGAACCTCAGCCTAAAAGCGCCCCACCGAGCCAACAAGGGCTAGTTACCGCCGGTGGCGAAAACTGTGGATAACTAGTCCCGACTAAGCGCCCGCCAGACCGCGGCGCTTGAGCAGCGGTGTGACATCCTTGTCGCGGCCGCGGAACTCGCGGTAAGCCTCGGTGAAGTCGCGGGAGGCTCCCTTTGACAGGATGACCTCGCGGAACTTCTGGCCTGCCGCGCGCATATCCGACTGCTCCTTGAACCATTCGAAACCGTCGGCGTCGAGAGCCTCGGCCCAGAGATAGGAGTAGTAGCCCGCGGAATAACCACCCGCAAAGATGTGATTAAAGTACGTCGACCGGTAGCGCGGAGCGATGAGCGGGTTGTCCAAACCGGCCGCGCGCAGAGCCTCAGCCTCGAACTCGGCGACAGCCTCCGGGGTCGCCTCCAGCTTGGCGGCCTCGGCGGCGCTCAGCGAATGCCACGCCAAGTCGATAATGGAGGCCCCCAAGTACTCCGACGTTGCGAAACCCTGGCCGAATTCGGAGGCCGCGCTGACAGCAGCGAGAAGTTCGTCGGGGATGGGCTCACCGGTCTCGACGTGGCGTGCGTACTCCTTGACCAACTGAGGATCGAGGGCCCAGTTCTCGTTGATCTGCGAGGGGAACTCCACCCAGTCACGGGGGACGTTGGTGCCGGCGAAGGTGGGGTAGCGGACGTCGGAAAGCAGGCCATGCAGAGCGTGACCGAACTCGTGGAAGACGGTGCGCACCTCGTCCATGCTGAGCAGCGGCTGCGAACCGTCGGCAGGCTTGGTGATGCCCATGACGTTAACAATGACCGGCTTGCGCTCCAGCAGCCCGGACTGGCCTACGAACTCGCTCATCCAGGCGCCACCGCGCTTGGTGGGACGCCCAAAGTAGTCGGTGAGGAGGAGGCCAATCCCCGTTTCCCCGTGATTGACGTTTCCGTCAATCACCTCCCACACGCGGACGCCCTCCGCGTAGCCGTCGAGGTCATCGCGCGGGGTCGCGGTGATGCCGTAGAGGCGCTCGGCGGCGGCGAAGACGCCTTTTTCCAGGACCTGGTCGAGGGGGAAGTACGTGCGCAGTTCCTCTTCATCGAGGGAGAAGTCGCGGGCGCGGACCTTGGATTCCCAATAGGGCCAGTCGGCGGCGGTGAAGCCTTGGCCGTTGAGCTCGGCTTCTTCGGCGAGGAGTTTCTGTTCACCGGCGGCGTTGGCTGCGGCGGCGGGGGCGAGGTCGTGGAGCATGGAACGGGCGGCGTCGGCAGTCGCGGCGGTTTCCTCGGCGATGACGTAGTCGGCATGTGTGGCGTATCCCAGCAGCTCGGCGCGCTCGGCGCGCAGCTGCACGGCCTCAATGAGGCCCGGGATGTTGTTCTCAGAGCCCCTGCTTGCCGACGCCCCATACAACCTCCCCCTCGCATCCTCCCGCACCAAGCGGCTGAGCTCCGACTGCACGGTGGGCAGCTCCAGTGGGATGACAAAGCCGTCGCGTCCGAGTGCTTCGGCATCGGCCTTGGCGGAGGCGATGCGCTCGGCGGGCAGGCCCTCGAGTTCATCTTCGGTGAAGGACACCGCGCGCTCGCGCGTGGACGCCATGAGGTTGCGGCCGAATTCCTCCGAGAGCGCGGACAGGCGCTGGTTGATCTCGGACAGGCGGGCCTTGCCGGCAGCGTCGAGGTCGGCTCCCTTGCGTTTGAAGGTGCGCAGGAGGTGGTCGTGGAGACGGTGGCCCTCGGGGTCGTCGGCAAGCGGCGTTGCCTCCTTGATGCGCGCGTAGAGCACCTCGTTCTGGTACATCGCGTCATAGTGCGCGGCGAGGCGCGGGTAGAGCTCGGCAGCGATATCCTCCATCTCCTCCGTGACGTCTGTGCCGGAGAGGTTGCCGAAGACAGCCATGACGCGGTCCAAGTCCTGGCCGGAGCGCTCGAGGGCCTCGACGGTATTCTCCCATGTGGGGTCGGCGGGGTTGTCGGTGATGGCGGCGATTTCCGCGCGGTGACGCGCTAGCGCCTCGTCGAAGGCCGGGCGGTAGTGCTCGACGGTGATGTCCGCGAAGGGCGGCAGTTGGTAGGGCAGCGGGGAAGGGCTCAAAAGTGGGTTAGTCATAAGTGACCAATCTACCCCACTCGTGTGACGGTTTTCACTAAATCGCTGTGTCGTGACGCTGGCTTGCGATGCATAAGGATGACATCAAGAACGAGGAACGCGGCCAACGTGATACCCAGCAGCGGCAGGAAGACACCGACGGTGGCTGCGAACAGCGCACCTAGTGCCGTGGTGGCCCAGGAGAAGCGTGACGTTGGAACAAAGCATGGGCGGCGCTTGAACCACATGTAATAGCCCAAGATCACGAGGGCGGCGATAGCCAGCCCCAGCGCGAACAATGCAATCTGCAGCGGCAGGCCGAACATGATGCCCATGTGCAGGTAGATGCCCCAGCTGCTGAGCTTGCTAAACAACGGCAGGCTGGAGAAGGGCTGGCGGTCGATGACCTCGCCGGTGGAGCCGTCGACGGACACCTCGTCAGAGGTCGTGCGCCACTCTACCCAGCGTTCGCTGACCTGCCAGGCGGAGTGGGCGTCTTCCGGCGGGTACAGGCGCAGGGGGCCGGTCAGCCCTTCGGCACGGCCGGTGCGGAGGACTCGCTCAGCTTCAGCAGCCACGCCAGCGCTTTCCGACGCCCCGCTCATGTGCCCACCATGTCCCTCATGACCTTCGTGTCCGGTGTGCTCATGTGCTTCGGGGGTTGCACCGGGCACGGTGGTCTCGATGGGCGTGGCTTTCCAGTGCATACGTTCCACGAGGGAGTTGACATTCTCGCCCGCCAAGCCCGACCAGGTGATGCCAGTAGCAGACAGTCCGAGCAAGCCGATAAATATCCAGGCTCCGATGGTGGAGTGTAGGCGCGTAGCCTTCGAACGTGCGGAGCGCTTCGGCTGCTGTTGCGTGGACTTCGCGGTTGCCTTGTTCTTGGGGCGGCGGCGAATCCACCACATGTAGAGCCCTCCGCAGGCCATGACCCACAGCCAGGAGGCAGCCAGCTCGGAGTAGAGCTTACCCACCTTGCCCAGGTGGAAGCTTTCGTGCAGGGAAGAAATCCAGCGGCGCAGCGGCATCTCACCCAGACCGGAGTAAGTGGGGTAGTCCCCGATAACGTCAGCGTTGGCGGGGTTGATAAAGACGGTTCGCTGGAGGCTTTCATCAATCCCCGGGTCACTAACCAGCACGCGGGTGGAGTCCGTGGGGGTCGTAGCGGGCCACACCTGGGAGACGGGCATATCCGGGTGCTCGTGTTGCGCGGCCTGGATTTGCTCCTCCAAGCTCACGGGTTGCTCGACCGCCGGAACGGTCATGACGTCGCGGTACACCACCTTCTCCAGGGAAGGTGCCACGGCATAAAGACAACCGGTCAGGGCCGCGATGAGGATGAAGGGGCCGACGAACATGCCGCCATAAAAGTGAATGCGCTGAATGAAGGATCGCAGAGCCGTCCGACTCATATGTAGTGCTCTTTCAGGGTCTAGGGGTAAAGGGCCCCTGCTAAACGTTCGCGGGACGCTCAGTAGGGGCGATGGACAGGCGCTGATATCAACTGCACTAGTAGTCGGAGGCGATGGTTTCTCGGTTCCCGAAAATTGAAAAACTTTTTAACTAACTGGGTTCCTCGGTGTTCAAAGGATGAAAACGCGCGAAGTAAGGAGCGAGAAGCAAGAAACAGTCTAGAAAAAGTTCTCGCAGCTCAATGGGTAAAAATAGCGCCCACATGTGGTGTCGAGAGCCGGTTTGTGGCTAATGAAGCAAGAAAGCGGTTCCTAATTGCTCCAGAACGGAACATAACGCAATGACCGCGGGCCTGCGCTGGGATCGTAAGGGTGGATGAGGCCTTCCTCGACGGTGGCAGCAAGCAGGCGAGTGGCCTGAGCCGCTTGCGAGTCTCTCAGCCCGAAGCGCTGACGGATCGACGAATTGTTAACGGGAAGGTTCTCGAGGAAGCGAAGGCAAGCATGTTGATATACGGCTTGGGTCTTTTCCTCCATAGTCATCAGCGCGAATGGGCGGTAGGCGCTGAGGGACACTGTGGTACTTCCGTTGGCGCGGATGAGAGCAGGTGGGAAATGCTCCGCTTCGAGTGAAGAAACGATCTTGTCCCAGCCGCTTCCTCGCTGTTCGACGAAGTGTGCCAGGCGCAAAGCCTCGCCAAGATAGGTATTGCGGGTGGTGGAAGCCGAGTCAATGAACCTTTGGGGATCGATGAGAGGGGTACCAGGGTTGGTTACTGCGACTCGATCGCTGAAAATCTCTACGGTCAAGAATCGGCCACGTTGCTCGAGATCCTGGTGCATGAGCGCATTTGCTAGGACCTCGCGGAAGGCTACCGTTGGTAGCAGTGGAGTTGCCACGCGCTTGCCGCTGGAATCAATATGTTCGCCGCCTGGGCGAATGGTGTTGAAAAGCGTGACTATGTGAGTGAAGGAAGATGCGTATCCTTCAGTGAATTCCCATTCACGTTCTACATCGGTGCGCGAGGTGCCTTTGAAATGCATGACGCGGGGAGCACGCTCGCGCAGCTCTGGAAAGTCCTGAAGGGAACGTGCGTACATGAGCGCGGACCATGCCGGAATATGCCAGCCTTGCTCGTGTGAGTAGGAGATGGCCTTAGCGGTTCGTAGCGTATCGATCAGGGCATCGCCGGTCGTGCGAGGGAGCTCTGGTCGGTTGAGGAAGAAGGCTTCGGGATCAAGAAGTTCGGTGATTGATTCGGGCTCAAGGTTCTCAGCAACTACAGTGTTTTCAAATTCGAACTGGTTGAGTTTCTGCCAGAGCTGACGTTCTTCATTGGGAAAATCCATGAGATTCTTGACATAGCTGCCCTTGCGAAAATAACGCTTTTCGTCGAAAGAATACGGGGAAGACAAGGCAGCTGGTATACGCAGAAGTACAACAAGGTGCCCATCAACCGTTACCTCGTCGAAGGTCAGATCAGGTGCTGGACTAATGACGCGGTTGAGCCAGGGGAGTAGGTCTTCGTTGCCTTTCCCTTTTGCGCGTTGCCAGTTAAGCGACGTCCCAACGACTTCGTGGTCATCGTTTACTCCCCATATGAGGTATCCCGCTGGTTCATCGTGCAGACGCGCCGAGTTGCCTAAAGCGCAGGCATACTTTGCAATCTCCGAGCCAGAGGAAAGCCCGTTTACCTTGAATTCGAGCCACGGTAGCTCAGCAGGAAGTGCTGTAAACCGTTTTATGCGGGCAACAAGCTGTTCCTCGGGCGCAGAATTGATGGGAGTCATGCTTAGAGTATGCGCGAGAAGCAAGAAACAGTCAAGAAAAAGTTCTCGCAGCTCAACGGGTAAAAATAGCGCCCGAATCTGTGGTTTCGGGCCGGTTTGCGGCTAATGAAGCAAGAAAAGACCGCCTCGAACTCCAGGGAGGAGACGAAGCGGTCTTTTGTTAAGCGCCTAGCGCCGAATTACTTCTTCAGGCCGTCAATGATCTCGTTGAAGGCAGCGACCGGGCGCATGACCTCGGCCAGCTTCTCCTCGTTCGGGGCGTAGTAGCCGCCGAGGTCGACGGGGGAGCCTTGGACGTCGAGAAGCGCCTGCTCAATCTCGCCGGCCTTGGCCTCCAGGGCCTCAGCGACCGGCTTGAAGGCCTCGGCCAGCTCGGCGTCGTCAGTCTGTGCAGCCAGCTCCTTGGCCCAGTTGAGGGTCAGGAAGAAGTGGGAGCCGCGGTTGTCGTTCTCGCCCACCTTGCGGGACGGGGACTTGCCCTCATCCAGAAGGGTCTCGGTGGCCTTGTCCAAGGCAGCTGCCAGGACGCCGGCCTTGGCGTTGCCGTTGGTGTTGTGCTCGTGACGGAAGGACTCAGCCAGGGCCAGGAACTCACCGAGGGAGTCCCAGCGCAGGTGGTTCTCCTCCTGAACCTGCTGGACGTGCTTCGGGGCGGAGCCGCCGGCACCGGTCTCGAACAGGCCGCCGCCCGCCATGAGCGGAACCACGGACAGCATCTTGGCAGAGGTACCCAGCTCGAGGATGGGGAAGAGGTCGGTGTTGTAGTCACGCAGAACGTTACCGGTGACGGAGATGGTGTCCTCGCCCTTGCGGATGCGCTCGATAGAGGTCTTGGTAGCGGTGACCGGGTCCTCGATGGAGATGTCCAGGCCCTCGGTGTCGTGGTCAGCCAGGTACTTCTTGACCAGCTCGATGAGGTTGGCGTCGTGGCCGCGCTCCGGGTCGAGCCAGAAGATGGTCTTCATGCCGGACAGGCGGGCACGGTTGACAGCCAGCTTGACCCAGTCCTGGATCGGGGCGTCCTTGGTCTGGCAGGCGCGCCAGATGTCGCCTTCCTCGACGTCGTGGGAGATGAGAGCCTCACCCTTGGAGTTGCGGACCTCAACGGTGCCGGCAGCCGGAACCTTGAAGGTCTTGTTGTGGGAGCCGTACTCCTCAGCCTTCTGGGCCATGAGGCCGACGTTCGGCACGGTACCCATGGTGGTCGGGTCAAAAGCGCCGTTGGCCTTGCAATCCTCAATAACAGCCTGGTACACGCCGGCGTAGGAGGAATCCGGGATAACGGCGAGGGTGTCCTGCTCCTCATCGTTCTTGTTCCACATGTGGCCGGAGGTGCGGATCATAGCCGGCATGGAGGCGTCAATGATGACGTCGGACGGCACGTGCAGGTTGGTGATTCCCTTGTGGGAGTTGACCATGGCGAGGTCGGGGCCGTCGGCAAGCGCAGCGTCGAACGCAGCCTTGATCTCAGCACCGTTGTCGAGCTTCTCCAGGCCCTCATAAATAGCGCCGAGGCCGTTCTCACCGTTGAGGCCAGCAGCCTCGAGCTCCTCGCCGTACTTCTCAAAGACGTCAGCGAAGAAGGCGCGAACAACGTGGCCGAAGATAATCGGGTCGGAGACCTTCATCATGGTGGCCTTGAGGTGAGCGGAGAAAAGAACGCCCTCCTCCTTAGCGCGGGCAACCTGCGCCTTGAGGAACTCATCAAGAGCCTTGGCAGACATGAAGGTGCCGTCGATGACCTCGCCGGCAAGGACCGGCAGCTTCTCCAGCAGGGTCTGCTCGCCCTCAGCGGTCTTCAGAACGATAGAGAGGGTGTCCTCCTCCGGCATAATGACGGACTTCTCGTTGTGGCGGAAGTCATCTGCCTCCATGGTCGCTACGTTGGTCTTGGACTCAGCGGACCATGCGCCCATCTTGTGTGGGTTCTTCTTGGCAAAGTTCTTGACCGCAATCGGGGCGCGGCGATCGGAGTTACCCTCACGCAGAACCGGGTTCACGGCGGAGCCCTTCACGGCGTCGTACTTCTCCTGCGCCTCCTCGTACTCGGGGAGGTCGAAGCCAGCGGCCTGCAGCTCAGCAATGGCCTTCTTCAGCTGCACGAGGGAAGCGGAGATGTTCGGCAGCTTAATGATGTTCGCTTCCGGGGTCTTGGCCAGGTCACCCAGCTCAGCTAGGGCATCAGACACCTTCTTGTCGCCCAAGCGCTCCGGGAACTGGGCCAAGATGCGGCCAGCCAGGGAGATGTCGCGGGTTTCCACCTCAATGCCCGCGGTGGAGGCGAAGGCCTCCACGACCGGCTTGAAAGAGTAGGTCGCCAGCAGTGGCGCCTCGTCGGTGCGGGTCCAAATGATCTTAGCCATGGTTCTCCTCTATAAGTTGAAAACTGTTCAACCTCACAGGATACCTGTCTTGTTATCCCCGCGTGGCGGCCCCCCTGTGACTCGTGCCACCCGTGGGGGAGAGCTGTGTGCTTTGCACGGCCACCCCGTCTGGGCTTACCGCCCCAGCGGGGAAAGGACTAAGGTCTGCCCACGTGAAACCGATGAAGCCCGCCACGCGTATACAGCGCCGCCCCGTGCCCCGACAAACAGAGATCTCGTCCTCGCGCCGCACCATCGTCATGATTGCTATGGCTTTGGGTGCCTTCGCCATTGGTACGACGGAGTTCACGTCGATGGGCCTGCTGCCGCTCATTGCGGATGATTTCGGGATTACGGAAGATAGGGCGTCGGTAGTCATCTCCGTTTACGCGCTCGGTGTCGTCGTAGGCGCACCGGTCATCGCAGCGTTGACGGGCAAACTTCCGCGCCGTCGCCTGATTATCCTGCTCATCGGCTTCCTTCTCGTGGGAAACCTGCTCACCGCGCTCGCGCCGAATTACGGCGTGCTCCTCGCGGCCCGTTTCATTGCCGGTTTGCCGCATGGCGCGTACTTTTCCGTGGCAAATCTGGCGGCGGTGTCGATGGCGCCGCCGGGCCGGCAAGGTTTTGCCATGTCGATGGTGGGCATGGGCCTCTCCGTCGCTACCGTGATCGGTGTGCCCGCAGCCCAAGCACTAGGCCAGGGGTTAGGTTGGCACGCGGCGTACTTCCTTGTCGTGGCCATCGCGGCGCTGACGATGGTGCTGCTGTTCTTCCTCTTCCCCCACATGACGCGCATGCCGCAGACGGACATGTTTACGGAGCTGGGCGCGCTGAAGAACAGTCAGGTCCTGCTGACCGTCTTCCTCGGCACCGTGGGCTTTGGTGGCATGTTTGCTGTCTACACCTACATCACGTGGACCATGACGGAGGTCGCCGGCATGGATCCGAACCTCACGTGGATAGTGCTTATGGCCTATGGCATCGGCATGACCACCGGAAACGTCGCCGGCGGCTGGTTGGCGGACCGCAACCTAGAATTCGGTATCATCTTCGCCCTCATCTGCATGGTCGGCGTCTCCGTGACCTTCTACTTCGCGGCGCACAGTGCGTGGGCCGGGACGATTGTCTTCGGCATCCTCGCCTTCTTCGGCTCCATTCTCGTGCCGTCGCTGCAGCTGCGCTTGGTCAACGTGGCAGGCGATGCCCAAACCTTGGCCGCAGCGCTCAACCAGTCCGCCCTCAACATTGCGAATGCGGCGGGCGCGGCTATTGGAGGCGTCGTCGTCGGCGCGGGATACTCCTATAACTCCACTGCACTCGCGGGTGCTGGTCTGGCCGTTGCGGGTTGTCTGACCTGGTTCGTTACCCAGTGGGACAAGCGCCGCCTGGCCCCTTCCGTGAAGATTATTGAACACAGTTAGACTGACCGGTATGAGTTTCACCATCGCCTCCGTCAACGTCAACGGCATCCGCGCGGCCTGCAAACAGCGCAACGAGGACAACCCCGGCATGAATGCGTGGCTAGAGACCACGCCTGCCGATGTCGTCCTCATGCAGGAAGTGCGCGCCACCCCCGAGCAGACGCAGAAGGCCCTGGCCCCGGCCTTGGAAGCGGGATGGAACTTGGTGCAGGCCGAATCCGCCGCGAAGGGTCGTGCGGGTGTGGGCATCCTATCGAAGCATGCGCTTGGCGACGTCTCCGTGGGCTTCGGCTCCTTCGCCGAATCCGGCCGCTTCATCGCCGCGACTGTGGAAGGCGTGCGCGTGGCGTCGCTGTACTTGCCCTCCGGCGACACCGATTCCCCGAAGCAGGATGAGAAGTACCTCTTTCTGGATGAGTTCTCCGAGGTGCTCGATGAGATGGCCGCGGCTCACGCCGAGGCCGTCATTGGTGGTGACTGGAATATCTGCCACCGCGCCCAGGATTTGAAGAACAACAAGCCCAACGAGAAGAAGTCCGGGCACCTTCCGGAGGAACGTGCTTTCATGGACCGCGTCTTCGGCTCCTTCCCAGATGATGAGCCACAGGAAAAGAAGGGGCTCGGGGACTGGCTTGGCGTGGTGGACTATGAGGCGAAGACCGCCTGGGAGGCGGCGGCGGACCCGCAGTGGTTTGACGTCGCCAGGCGCCTGCACCCAGAAGCAGAGGGGCCCTACACCTGGTGGACGTACCGTGGCCAGGCTTTTAATAACGATGCTGGTTGGCGCATCGATTACCAGGCGGCCACGAAGGCCATGCTTGAGCGCGCTCAGCGCACCTGGGTGGAGAAGGCGCCAACCGTGGAGCAGCGCTGGTCTGACCATTCCCCGCTCCTGGTCGAGTACAAGTAGTGGTACGATAATTCCGAATTAAGACAGCTTTCTATTTCGCAGGAGATGCTCATGACCCGCGCACTCATCTACTTCGTCCTCGGCGCTATTCTGCTTGCCCTGGGTATCTGGTGGTGGACCATCGTTGGCCCGTCCTTCGCGTTCCTCGGCCCGATCATCGTTCAGGGCATCGGTGGCGCGTTCATCGTGGCTGGCTTTGCTACCGTGATGGACATTGTGAGCCCGACCTCCCGCAAGATTTAAGGCCGCAACGCCGCGCGGAGGCGGCGGCAGAGTAGAGTGGTCAACCATGACTGACTCCACTTCTGCATCGTCCTCCGCATCCCGAGTCCTTTCGGGAATCCAGCCCACGGCGGATTCCTACCACCTGGGCAATTACCTCGGAGCTCTCAAGCAGTGGATTGACCTGCAGGAGAGCTACGAGGCTTTTTATTTCATCCCGGACCTGCACGCCATCACGGTGGAGCAGAACCCGGAGGAGCTGCGCCACCGCACCATCGCGGGCGCCGCGCAGCTCATCGCTCTGGGTATTGACCCGGCGAAATCCACCCTTTTTGTCCAGTCCCACGTGCCCGCGCACGCGGAGCTGACCTGGGTGCTGCAGTGTCTGACTGGTTTCGGTGAGGCCTCCCGCATGACCCAGTTCAAGGACAAGTCCGCCAAGCAGGGCCAGGACCGCACCACGGTGGGGCTGTTTACTTATCCCATGCTTATGGCCGCGGATATCCTTCTTTACTCCCCGCACTATGTGCCGGTGGGCGAAGATCAGCGCCAGCATCTCGAGCTCACCCGCAACCTGGCGGAGCGCTTTAACAACAAGTACGGCGAGGTCTTCCGCGTGCCGGAACCTTTCATTCCGGAAGGCTCGGCCAAGATTTATGACCTGCAGGAGCCGACCTCCAAGATGTCGAAGTCGGGCACGAACCCGAAGGGCTTGGTGAATCTTCTCGACGCCCCCAAAACCTCCGCGAAGCGCATCAAGTCCGCGGTGACCGATGACCTCGGCGTTGTGGCCTTTGACCGTGAGAAGCAGCCGGGAGTGTCCAACCTGCTGGCCATCCAGTCCGCACTGACTGGCGAGGCTATCGACGCCCTCGTGGAGAAATACGCCGGCCAGGGCTACGGTCACCTCAAGGTGGATACTGCCGAAGCGCTGGAGGCCTTCACCACCCCGCTCAAGGCACGCTATGACGAACTCATGGAAGATCGCGGCGAGCTGGAGCGCATCCTTGCTCAGGGTGCGGAGCGAGCCACGGAGATTGCGACCCCGCTCGTGGACAAGGTCTACGAGGCGGTTGGGTTCCTCCCCGCGCGCCGCGGCTGAGTTGGTTAGCATATGAAGGACGTTTAACTAACAACATAAAAAGGGGTGTGCCTGTGGCACCAACGACACGCACTGATGAGAAGAAGACTGATGAATACGGCATCGAGCGCGCGCATGCTGATGATCCAGGTGCGGTAGATAAAGTCCGTGAGAAGTCTGGCTTCATCGACCACATCATGAAGATGCTGGATCGCTATGGCAGCCAGGGCGGCAACCAGTTTGCCGCGGGTATTACCTACTTTTCGGTTCTGGCCATCTTCCCGATTTTCATGCTCGTGGTCGCTGGCGCAGCCACGGTGCTGGCTAACCGCCCGGACCTTATGCAGCAGCTTGAGGAGCAGATTGCGAATTCCGTGTCGGGTGACCTCGGAGATTCCATCACGGAGCTGCTAAAGACGGCCATTGACCAGCGCGGTGCAATGTACGGCATTGGTGGTTTGACCACGCTGTGGTCCGGCCTAGGCTGGATGAACAACCTGCGCATCGGTATTTCCGCGATGTGGAACCAGGACCCAAATGATGCTCCGGGTAACTTCGTGACGAAGAAGCTCAGCGATCTACTCGGGCTCATTGGCCTGCTCATCGCCCTAGTTATCGCCTTTGGCGTGACGGCGGCCGGTTCCTCCGGCCTGACCCAGAAGGTCTTCGAGTGGGTCGGCATTGAGTCCTTCCCCGGGATGGACGCGGTGATTGTTCTGGCCGGTATCGTCATCGGTCTCATCGCCAATTTCCTTGTTTTCTGGTGGATGGTTGCCTTCCTGCCGCGCACCAAGGTTCCCACCAAGTCGGGCCTGAAAGGTGCGCTCATCGGCGCTGTAATCTTTGAGGTTCTCAAACAGCTCTCCACCGTCGTTATGTCTTCGGCAGCCGGCAACCCGGCAGGTGCCGTCTTCGGCCCGGTGATCGTCCTCATGGTGGTCATGTACCTGGTCTGGCGCGTGGTCCTCTACGTGTCTGCGTGGACCGCAACGACCGAAGAATCCCTGGAGCTGCTCGAGCCGCCGGTGCCGGATCAGGCGGTTATCCACGTCCGCAACGAAATCAAGAAGGGCCCGAACACGGGCGTGACCTTGGGTGCTGGTGCTGCCCTCGGTGCAGCCGCCGCCGGTGCCGTGGCCCTGCTGCGTCGAAAGTAGGCCCGTGCTTCCCACAACGCCCGCTCCGAACCTCTACACTCACTTCACCCTGGACCCGCGTGCGACGTCGCGCGAGCTTAGCGTGCAACTCGCGGCTGCCGACGCCCACCTCGAAGGCACCGGCTTCGTCCCCGAGGACCCCGAACGACAGGAACTCGCCGTCGCCGCGCGAATTCTGACGGAACCTTCTTCCCGCGCGACCTACGATCAAGGCCTCGAACGTGGAAACCAACCCACATGGGCCCAGCTGGAACAGTTTGCTGAGACTGGGCGCTGGGCCATGGAGCCGGAAGTCGACTCTGCTCGTCCCATGGGTGCAACCGCGAGAGGCAGCGATACTGCGCAACGCGCTACCCCCGGCAACCGCGTCCTCATGGCGATCATCGATTACTTCTTCGCTGCTCTGATGGTGTCCTTTATCGTGAGCATCAGCTTTATCGATCCTGACTCGCACAGCATGTGGATCGTCAGCATTTCTAGCCTCTTCACTGTGGCCTACTATCTTTTCTTCGAGGTGTACGCCGGTGCGACGCCGGCAAAGCTCATCGGCGGCTACACCGTCCGTGATATCACGACCCACGAGAAGCTCACGTGGTCGCAGAGCATCAAACGCAACTGGTGGCGCGTTGCCTCCCTCGTGCCGCTCCTTGGCCCGCTGATTGCGTTCTTTGGAGCCCTGTACGTGGTGACCACGATTGGCCCGAAGAATGCGCTGCGTGGTCAGCACGACATCATGGCTCACGCCGAAGTAGTGAAAAAGTAGCCACCGCGATGACCAGTAGGGCAACGAGCCCTGCCACCACCCAACCGATCCAGCCCTGCGAGTCCTCGAAGGATGAGCGGGGCTGCGCCGTTTCCGGGGCCTCTGCGGGGGTCGGAGGAGCAGGGGTAGGAACTTCTGTTGTTTCCTCCGCCGCTTGAGCTGAAAATTCCTCGAGCTGTCCTACGCCTTCGCCGGGGGCGACGTCGGAGGATTCGTCGAGAAGCATCTGCGCCTGCTCCCACGCCCGGAAGCCATGTTCGACGGTGGTATCCAGAATGACCGCTTGCAGGCGCCGCCCGCCGCGATTGACCGCACCGACGAACGTGTGGTGCGCGTCCTCGGTGTAGCCCGTCTTGCCACCGATGCCATCCGGATCATTGAGAAAAAGCCCGTTGTCATTCCAGAGCTCGTATCCAGGCATGTCACCCCAACCGGGGAAGTCCACGTGTTCAGTGTCGACGATGCGCGCAAATGTGTCATTGGCAAAGGCTGCGCGGTAGATGAGTGAGATGTCCGCCGCGGAGGTCGACATTCCCGCGGCATCCAGCCCGGAATAGCTCGCTGCGACAGTTGAGCGCGTTCCAATCTCCCGGGCTTTCTCGTTCACCTTGTCCAGAGCTGCAACATCCCCGCCGACGGCCTGCGCTAAGGCATGCGCGGCATCGTTGCCGGACGCCATGAGCAAGCCCTCCAGCAACTGCTCCACGGTGTATTCACCATCCGGTCCAATGCCCACGGCAGAGCCTTCAACGGATGCGTCTTCCACCGTGGCCGTGATGCGCTGGTCAAGCGGTAATTCATCAATGACTACAAGTGCGAGCAGCGCCTTGATAATGGATGCAGGGCGGTATCGGCCGTTGGGATCTTTCATCGCGATGACTTCGCCGGTGTCAAGATCACTGACCATCCACGCCGAGGCAACGACGTCCTTGTTGACCCTGAAACCGCGCGGTGCGGTGACACCACATGCGGCCCCTTCCACCGCGGGCAGGGGAGTGGGAGTGGCTTGGCCGGGGGCGAGTTCCTCAGAGGTCGTGTTCGGCTCACCGGGTTTGAGGGAGTGCGGGCAGGAATCGGTGTCTGGCGCGGTGGTGCGTGTGATTGATGAGGACGCGTCCGTTTCGGATTCCTCCGCGAGCGCTGGTGGGGCAGCGGTGAGTGCGAGGACTGCGAGGAGCGTGGGGACATGTTTCATGATGTGCTTAATCCTAGACCCCGCCCTAGGATAAGTCCCATGCATGACGCACCTTTAATTAGCCCCGAAAACAAAGACTCCGGCGCTGAGATTTTCGCCAGCCTGCCCAAGGTCACGCTGCTCGCACCGCTGCCAACGGATGCCTCATCCCCGGAGGAGCTGCGCGAGGCGACCCGCTCTGTTGTGCAGGCGCTTGCCGACGACCACGTGGTCTACGCCGAGCTCCGCCTCATCACCGAGGCCTTCCCCTTCGCGGCTGCCGATGCGATTGCTGCTGCTTCGGATGGCCTCGCAGTGCCGGGCATCGATGCACGTCTTGTTGTTGACGGCGATGCCTCCGACAAGGCTGCCGGTGTTGTTCTCACCGATCTCACGAAGGCTGCTGCCCTTCGGGAAGAGTTCATCCCTTGGGAATACGACGCGACTTCGTACGAGGATGCCGTGGACGCTGTGAAAGCGGGCGCTACCCGCCTCGTCCATGCGACGGACCTTGTGGACGATTTCAGCGCCGACCTCGACGGTGTGCGCCCAGGTAAGGCTTCGGCGTGGGTACGTGATCGCCACATCGCTCTGATTTTTGCCCCGCTTGAGGAGCTCCCTGCCGAGGAGCTTCCGGACCACCCCTTGCCGTTGCTTCAGCAGCTGGGGTTCACGTGCACTGTGGCGGGCGACAAGCTCAGCGACGTATTCCTCGCACTCAGCGAAACCTTCGGCTACGGCCTCGAAGAGTTCTTTGACCTGACGATCAAGGCCGTTGAAAACTCCTTCGCCAGCGAGGAGGACCGCCAGCGCCTCATCGAGCAGGAAATCCTGCCGGCCTATGAGAAGCTCGCGGATCCGGAGTTTGCTGAAGACGCGGAGAGTGACGAGGAGACTGACTAGAAGCGCGAGAAGCGCTTTGTGAGCATCTCCTCCAAGCCTTTCCAGGACTCTGCGTGCTCGGTGTACGGCTTGGAGGGAACGTAACCTGCGTGCTCGGTGGAGCCCAGCATGTAGCCCAAGTAATCCTGGAAGCGTGGGTTCTGAAGCATGTAGGAGTTGATGGAATCATCGCCGGACCAGTCGGCGGCATCGGCGCAGATTTCGTAGCAGCGGCTCATCTGGTCGGTGTCTACGGCCTCCGGGCCCTTTTCGATGTCACGGATGATGCCGTTGAAGGTGTACTGGTTATCCGGGTGAACGGTGACCTCCAACTCGCCAGCGTTGGCGGCGGCAACCACCTCTTCCCACGTGGAAACCTTGGCTAGGTCGTGGTCATCGTTTTCCATGATCCAGCGCACGAGCACCTTGGAGGTGGGGAAGGTAAAGATCTCGCCCCACTTGCCCAAGAACACAGGCTTGCCATCGAGGTAGGTACGCAGCGTGTAGACCGACTTTTGATTAGCGGTGATCTTGACCGGGTCAATACCAGCGGCAGCCCACGGGGAGCTGTCGTACGGATCGGCGGCAGCTGCAGCAGCCTTGCGTTCTTCTTCGGCCTTCTTGCGGGCCTCGGCCGCCGCCTCCGTCGCCGCGGAAATGCGGGTGGCGGCATCCGTCGTTGCATCCTGGCTAAAGTCTGCTGACGGAACGACCTTGACCACCTTGTCAAGGTCCTCAATAACGCCACGCCAGTTTGCGTGAATAACGCTGCCGACACCGGACCACTCGCTCATGCCCTGTTCGCCGGCGTAATGGTCTGCGCCGCGGGCCGGATTGCGCAGGATGGAGTGGGAAGCGAAGAAGATCACGGTGTGCTCTGCGGCGGAAACCTCCGCCAGTGCGCGAGCAATTTCCAGGTTGCGTGCTACCGAGGACACGTTCTCGTGGCTGGGGCGTCCAGCCAGGAACTTTGGCACTCCGACGAGGTCATAGACGTGCTTCTTCTCCGGCACGACGCGGTCTGCCGGCTGGGAGTTAAACACATCCCACTTCGGGTGGTCGAGCAAGTCATGCTTCTTGCCGGACTCGAGGAAGCAGAGCATTTCGGCTTCGGTGTGGAAGAGGAGGACGGAGTCATCATCGCCAAGAAAGGCTTGCCACTCGGAACCGTTCTGACGCCACTTCGGCGCCCACAGGGTGTAGAAATCGCCCTCAGACAGGGAGAGCTGGACGGGGACAATCGCGCGGGTATTCATGGGGAAACAGTCTACCCTGTTGGCCTCCAGAAGCCTTTGAAAGCCATCCCCATATTGTTCGTGCGCAGTGGGCCGGTTTGAACAGGGCTGCCTGCTTCCACGATCTGGCCATTGCCGGAATACATGGCCACATGCCCATCCCACACCACAAGATCGCCGGGCTGAAGGTCCTCAGCACTCACCTGCCTGCCCACCGCTTGGCTCTCGGCAGTGCGGGGAAGCTCTACCCCAGCCTGACGCCACGCCCACTGTGTAAGGCCAGAGCAGTCAAAGCTGCCATTACCGGTTCCTCCCCAACCATAGGGCGTTCCTACCTGTGACAATGCCGCCTGCGCTGCGGCCTGCCCCTGCTCAGAACCACCCTCAGCAGCAGGTGCGCGCAGCGCGTGACGGGCCACGCTCACCTCACCGGCATCATGATCATTCCGCCCGCGCACTGAAGGGCGAACCGCACGTTGACCAATAGGCACGAGCGGTGCAGCAGCTCGAAGCAACTCGCCAGCGAGACGCTTCACACGCAGCATGGCTTTGCTCACGTACTCCATCGCTAGGGCATGCAAGGCAGAACGTGCTGCGGCTTGTGCTGCCGGATTCGGAATGAGCAACCCGAGAGCGAGTGGAATGCCTCGCTGCACTAACTCGAAACCCAACCCCACGAGATCCCGGATGGTTGCTGAAATCAAGTTCCGCGCTGAACCTAGCGTTGAGTGCACGGTGGAAATGTCCTCACTGGCCTGGCGGGCGACAGCGAAAAGCGCACTAGGATCGCCGTGTGCAATCTCAGCCAAGGGGCCCGCTGCGGTGAGATCTGGCACAGTAGGCAAGCTCACGTCGGGAAGCTGCGCGGGCTGCAGGCGCGCGATCTGCGCGATCGCTGACTCCAACATCACAGACCCCCGCACGCGCTCGCGAGGGCATGGTCGGCGTCCTCGGCTTCACGGGCCATAAGGAAGCTAGACTCCGCGACCGCCACTGCATCGGCCCTGACCTGGGTAAGCCGTGCGGAGAGGTTCTCCACGGCGGCAGCTAAAGCACTGGTAAAGCCCTCCAAGGCAGGGTCGTTCGGCAGTTCCGGAGGGGGAGTGGGGGAGGCCTGGGAGGCGTCGACAAGCTCGTGCGCCAAGCGGCGCGCATGTTCTGTGTCAATGGAAAAGGTCGTGAAGTCAGTCATGTCCTATTAGACTGCCGAACCCGCCGATCGGTTCCCTCCCAACTCTTATACAGTGGTGGGCATGGATATCCACGTTGTAGACCACCCTCTCGCCACGTCCCGCCTCACGCTCATGCGTGATGCCCGCAGCGACAACGCAGCATTCCGCGCCGCCCTGCGCGACCTCGGCGCCATGCTCGTCTACGAGGCGGCCCGAGACCTGCCCGTCGAGCACTTCGACTGTGCTACTCCTGTCTCCACTGCAGACGGCACCCGCCTGCAGGATCCACCCATCATTGTGCCCATTATCCGCGCTGGCCTGGGCATGGTTGACCCGGCCCTGTCTATGATTCCGGATGCCCAGGTGGGCTTCATTGGTATGGCCCGTGATGAAACCACGCACCAACCAGTCCCGTACCTTGAGGCTCTGCCGCAGGATCTCAGCGGCCGCAGCGTCTTCGTAGTGGACCCCATGCTGGCCACTGGTGGCTCCCTCCTGCACTCTCTCAAGTTGCTGGCGGACCGCGGTGCCACAGACATCACGGCGATCTGCATGGTTTCCGCGCAGCCAGGTGTTGATGCACTGGCCAACTCCGGCCTGCCGGTGCGCCTTGTCACTGCGGCTATTGACCCCTCGCTCAACGATGACGCGTACATCGTTCCGGGGTTGGGTGATGCCGGTGACCGCCTGTATGGCCCGCGCAATATCGACCTCTAGGAGCGAGCCGGGCAACTCCAGACCGCTCAGTATATCTGGCAGCTGACCTGCCCGACTAACTGAACCGCATGGTCTAGTTGTAGACTCTTCCCCATAGAAAACCATGGAGGAGGACGCAGTGATCTCGGAATACGTGAGTGAGTGGTTCACAAACCACCGCGCGGAGGTCATCGCGTGGCGCCGTCATATTCACCGCCACCCGGAGACTTCCAACAACGAAGTGGAAACTACTCGTTTCCTTGCCCGTACCCTCCGCGAATACGGCCTTGAGCCGCAACTTTTTCCCGAAACGGGCCTCATGGTGGACATCGGGCCTGACACGGAGCTTGGTCGCCTCGCATTCCGTGCTGACATTGATGCGCTTCCCGTCACTGAAGTTACTGGTCTCGAATACACCTCTGAGGTACCTGGTGTCATGCATGCGTGCGGGCACGATATCCACACGACCATCGCGTTGGCCACCGCGTGTGCGTTGGCTGATTTCCACCGTGAGCACGACCTCGATTGTGGAATTCGCGTGATTTTCCAACCTGCCGAGGAAGTATGGGTGGGCGGTGCCACCGATGTCATTGAGTGGGGAGCCCTCGAGGGCGTGAACTCCATCTTTGCCGTCCACGTGGAGCCGAAACTGCGCGTCGGCCGTATTGGCGTGCGTGCAGGTGCCATTACGTCCGCGACTGACGTTGTAGAAATCAACGTCACTGGTCCGGGTGGGCACACGTCGCGCCCACACTTGTCGGCGGATGTTGTCTACGCCTTGGGCAAGCTTCTTACAGATCTGCCGGGGCTGCTCTCGCGCCGTGTTGACCCTCGTACTGGCACAGTCCTTGTGTTCGGCCAGGTCAATTCCGGCTATGCCCCGAACGCGATCCCGGAGACGGGCTCGGTATCCGGCACCATGCGCACGGCGGATATTGGAATTTGGCGTGAAATGCAGACCCTCTTCGCGGAGCTTGTGGACCAGGTCCTTGCGCCGCTCGGGGTTGAGCATGAGTTGGTCTATCACCGCGGGGTTCCGCCTGTGCTTAACGACGACGTCTCCACCGCCCTCCTTGCCAGCGCCGCCCAGGCCATTGATCCCCAGGCTGTCGTCCAGGCCCCGCAGTCGTCGGGCGGCGAGGATTTCTCGTGGTACCTGGAAAAGGTTCCAGGTTCCATGGCCCGCCTTGGTTGTTGGTCAGGTGAAGGTGAGCAGCATGATCTCCACATGGGAGATTTGGCTCCGGATGAGCGCGCTATTGGTGTCGGTGTGAAACTCTTCGGTTCCGTGGCTGAGCAGTTTGCCAACGTGGAGGATTAGGCCCCCAACCATTACACTGTGACACGGATTTCCCAGAAATTTTATAGAAGGAGCGACAGTGTCACAGGAAGCCCCCCGCATCGTAATCATCGGCGGTGGCCCCGCAGGCTACGAGGCTGCGACCGCCGGCGCTAAGTATGGCGCGGACATTACGTTGGTTGAGGAGCAGGGCCCCGGTGGCTCCTCCGTACTTTTGGACTGCGTTCCTTCGAAGTCCTTTATTGCCGGCGCTAATCTCCGCACTGACTTCCGCCGCGCCGATGACATGGGCCTGAACAACCAGCTCAGCTCGCTTCAGCTTAACCTGCAGGCGCTTAACGGCCGTGTGCAGGCACTGGCGGGCAACCAGTCGCAGGACGTTCGCGTGGGTCTAGAGAAGATCGGCGTCAAGGTGATCGACGGCCGTGCAGCTTTCTCTGAGGACCAGCATGGCGTTAAAGGTGCTGCTCACCGCATCGATGTGAAACACAACGATGGAACCACTGAGACCCTCGATGCGGATCTCGTTCTTGTCGCTACCGGTGCCACTCCGCGTATCCTTCCGGGTGCGCAGCCTGATGGTGAGCGCATCCTCACGTGGCAGCAGGTCTACGACCTGAAGGAGGAACCGGAGCACCTCATTGTGGTCGGTTCTGGTGTCACGGGTGCCGAGTTCGTCTCTGCTTTCGCCGAGATGGGCGTGCGCGTGACCATGGTGGCCTCCCGTGACCGCATCCTGCCGCATGATGACGCCGATGCTGCTGACGTCCTTGAGACCGTCCTGGCTGAGCGCGGCGTTGAGCTGGAGAAGAACTGCCGCGTGGAAACTGTCTCCCGCACTGAGGACGGCAATGTGGTGGTCAAGACCCAGGATGGCCGTGAGATTCACGGCTCCCACGTCATCATGTCGATCGGTTCCATCCCGAACACCAAGGACCTGGGGCTTGAGCACGTCGGCGTGGCCACCACCAAGTCCGGCCACATCGAGGTCGACCGCGTCTCCCGCACCAACGTCGCCGGCATCTATGCCGCCGGTGACTGCTCCGACTTGTTCCCGCTGGCCTCCGTTGCCGCGATGCAGGGCCGTATCGCCATGTACCACTCGCTGGGTGAAGGCGTGTCTCCGCTGCGTCTGAAGACCGTTGCCACCGCCGTGTTTACCCGCCCGGAGATTGCTGCCGTGGGCTTTACCCAGGCAGAGATCGAGGCTGGCGAGGTTGCTGCCCGCACCATCATGATGCCGCTGAGCACCAACCCGCGCGCCAAGATGCGCTCCCTGCAGCACGGCTTTGTCAAGCTCTTCTGCCGCGCTACGTCCGGCCGCGTCATTGGTGGCGTTGTCGTCGCCCCCACCGCTTCTGAGCTCATCCTGCCCATCGCTGTGGCCGTGACCAACCAGCTCACGGTGAACCAATTGGCGGACTCCTTCGCGGTTTACCCGTCCCTGTCCGGCACCATCACGGAAGCGGCCCGCCGCCTCGTTGCCCACGACGACTTGGAGTAGCGCGCCATACCTTCACTAGGTCTTCGAGTGTCCCGTGGTGCTTCTCTCTAGCTGGTGGCGTAGGCCGACTCTGGAGAGGTATTGAGGTCGAGGCTTACGGGTCTTCCGGCCTGAGGGAAGGCGCGCTGTGGGCATGCGGGCCGTGGGCAGGCGGCACAGCCGGGGCCGATGGGGGTTGCCTCGGACGGCGAGTGGTTAAGCGCGTCGGCGTAGACGACGCGATCGGCCTGAGAAATATCGCAGCCGAGGCCCACGACGAATTCCTTGCGCGGAGTGCCCCAGGCCTGCGCTTGGCCTTGGACGAAGCGCGCGATCCACAGGTAGGTGTGGTCATCGGGCATCGAGGCCACTTGGCGCGTGATGCGGTTGGGGGTTTCGAAGGCTCGGTGCACGACCCACAGGGGGCAGGAGCCGCCGCTGCGGGCGAAGTGAAAGGCGGTAGAGGAGTGTCGCTTGGAAATGTTGCCCGCACGGTCGGTTCGGATGAAGGAGAAGGGGACACCGCGGTGGCCGGGGCGCTGTAACGTCGACAAGCGCTGCGCCGTGGTTTCGAAGCCAGTTCCAAATGCGTTGGCGATGACGTCAATGTCATAGCGCGTTTCTTCCGCAGTGGTGAGGAACTGCGTGTAGGGCATGGTCACGGCGGCAGCAAAGTACTGGGCAAGGCCGAGGGTGCCGATGGTGCGTGCTTCGGCAGTAGGGAGCTCAGCTACGAGCTCAGCGCAGTGCTCTGGGTAAGCCAGGAGGCAGTACTGGAGTGCCATCTCAAAGACGAGTTGGGCCTCGGAAAGGCCGGCCCGAAGGTGGAGCTCGCGGTTGTGGAAGGTGCGACGTCGCGGGGAAGGCGAGGAAAAACGCGTGGTGACCCCGAAGTCCTCTTGGAGGAGCGAGGCGAGGCGCCCCCGGCGTAGGACGCGGTCACCAAGGCTCTCTGCTAGTTCTTCAGCGGCAATATCGAGGCTGTGGACGTAGTTGTGAGCATCGTAGAAGAAGTCACGCACAGACTCGAAGGAGCTGGTTTCGGCGGGGGTGTGGGCGGCAGCGGCAACAAGCCGGGGCAGAAGTTCAGGGAAGCGGCCGCTGAGATCGGTCAGGGTGGCTTCGGAGGCTTCGGGGAAAAGCTGGCGCAGCTCGGCAAGTGCGCGGAGGTCACGGTCTCCTGCGAAATAGGTCGGGTCCACGTCGAAGCGCTGGGTGAGCTGCATGAGGACGGTGACGGTGAGTGGGCGCTGGTCGTTTTCCAGCTGGTTGAGATAGCTCGTGGACAGGCCGAGTTGTTTGGCCATGGCGGCCTGGGTGAGGTCACGTTCCTTGCGCAGTGCGTGGATTCTCGCCCCCGCGTAGTGCTTCGTCATGCTCCTATTCCTCCCAGAACCCGTTCTGAACTCGGCGTTCCACAATATTTGCACGTAACGCAAATACGTGCAACAGATATACGCAGTTTACACATGTGGCGGGCCACACGGAACGCGAATTAATGTGATGGCTATCGCACTCAAAGTAGTCGCCCAAGAGGAGAACACGTTGATTAACCACGAAGTACGGACCCGCAAGTCCGCTGAGAATTTCCCCATCGAAGAACACCTCGCCCACAAGATTGCTAAGGTAGCCGCCGATCCGGTCGAGGTTCCGGCCGAGACCACCGAGATGATCATTAACCGCATCATCGACAACGCCAGTGTTGCTGTGGCCTCAGCTACGCGCCGTCCCGTGACCTCGGCGCGAGTGATTGCGCAGGCCCATGAGACGTCGGAAAGCGGCGCCACCATCTTCGGAGTGGACGGTACCTACTCCGCCGAGTGGGCAGCACTGGCGAACGGCACTGCTGTTCGCGAGCTGGATTACCATGACACCTTCCTCGCCGCTGACTACTCCCACCCGGGTGATAACATCCCGCCGATTCTCGCCGTGGCTCAGCACAAGGGCCTGACCGGCAAGGACCTCATCCGCGGCATCGCCACCGGCTACGAAATTCAGGTCAACCTGGTCAAGGGCATCTGCCTCCACGAATGGAAGATTGACCACGTGGCGCACCTGGGCCCGTCCGTGGCAGCCGGTATTGGCACCATGCTGAATCTCGACGTCGAGACCATCTACCAGGCCATCGGCCAGGCGCTGCACACCACCACTGCTACCCGCCAGTCCCGCAAGGGCCTCATTTCCTCCTGGAAGGCCTACGCCCCGGCCTTCGCTGGCAAGATGGGCATCGAAGCCGTCGACCGCTCTATGCGTGGCGAGGGTGCACCGGCCCCTATCTGGGAAGGTGAGGACGGCTTCATCGCGTGGATGTTGCACTCCCCAAAACACACCTACACCGTTCCGCTTCCGGCGGAGGGTGAGGAAAAGCGCGCCATCTTGGACACCTATACCAAGGAGCACTCTGCGGAGTACCAGGCACAGGCCCCGATTGATATGGCCTTCGCGTTAAAGAAGACACTGGCTGACAAGGGCCTGAAGACCGAGGATATCGAGTCCATCGTCCTCCACACCTCGCACCACACGCACTACGTCATCGGCACCGGTGCTAATGACCCGCAGAAGATGGATCCGAACGCCTCCCGTGAGACCCTGGACCACTCCATCATGTACATCTTCGCCGTGGCCCTTCAGGACGGCGAGTGGGATTACGAGACCTCCTACTCTGATGAGCGCAAGCACCGCCAGGACACCATCGAGCTGTGGCACAAGATTTCCACCGTTGAGGACCCGGAGTGGACCCGCCGCTACCACTCCACCAACCTGGAGGAGAAGGCTTTCGGTGGCAAGGCCGTCATCACCTTCAAGGATGGCACCGTGGTGGAGGATGAGCGCGCGGTGGCCGACGCCCACCCGCTCGGCGCCCGCCCCTTCGGCCGCGAGGAGTACATCAACAAGTTCAAGAAGCTCGCCGCTGGCAAGGTCTCGGAGGAGGAGCAGGAGCGCTTCCTCAAGGCTGCGCAGGACCTGGAGAACCTCACGGACCTCAGTGAGCTCAACGTTCGCCTCACCGACGAAGCCATCGCCACCGCACCCGAGACCCCGAAGGGACTGTTCTAAATGGCTGGCCTGTTTGGTTCCACTATCAGCAATGCAGACAAGCGCAAGAGCTTCCGCGACGCGCTGAACGCACCAGAAATCACCACGCTGCCGGGCGCCTTCAACCCGCTGACCGCGCGCCTCATCCAGGATCTCGGTAGCTTCGGCGGCGTCTACGTCTCCGGAGCGGTGCTGGCTAACGACCTGGGTCTCCCGGACATTGGACTGACCACGTTGACCGAGGTAGCGCAGCGCGCCGGGCACATCGCCCGCGCCACGGATTTGCCGGTGCTTGTCGACGCCGACACCGGCTTCGGCGAACCCATGTCCGCCGCCCGCACCGTCGCCGCGCTGGAGGACGCCGGCCTGGCCGGCTGCCACCTCGAAGACCAAGTCAACCCGAAGCGCTGTGGCCACCTCGATGGCAAGGAAGTGGTGCCGACGGATCTCATGGTTCGCCGCATCACCGCCGCCGTCAACGAGCGCCGCGATGAGAACTTCATCATCTGTGCCCGCACGGATGCCGCCGGCATCCACGGCATTGATGACGCCATCGAGCGCGCCAAGGCCTACGCCGATGCCGGCGCAGACCTCATCTTCACCGAGGCTCTGTACTCGCCCGAGGACTTCGAAAAGTTCCGCGCCGCCGTGGATACCCCACTGCTGGCCAACATGACGGAGTTCGGCAAGACCGAGCTGCTGTCGGCTAAGCGCATTGAAGACTTGGGCTACAACGCCGTCATCTGGCCGGTGTCCACCCTGCGCGTGGCCATGGGCGCTACCGAAGACTTCCTTCGCGACATGCAGAAAACCGGCCTGCAATCCGAGGAATGGCTCGAGCGCATGCAACACCGCTCCCGCCTTTACGAGCTTGTTCGTTACGACGAGTACAACGCCTTCGACCAGAGCGTGTTCACGTACTCCAAGGACAGCTACAAGCCCACTTTTGACTAATACCCCCGGCCTAGCCGACACGCTAGGCCCCCACATAAGGAGAAATACCATGTCTGAGACCCCAGAGATTCGCAAGGGCCTATACGGTGTCGTCGTCGATGAGACCGCCATTTCCAAGGTCGTCCCGGAGACCAACTCCCTGACCTACCGCGGCTACCCGGTCCAGGAGCTGGCCCGCTACTGCTCTTTCGAGGAAGTGGCCTACCTGCTGTGGAACGGTGAGCTGCCGAGCCAGGGTGAGCTCGTGCGCTTCTCCGCCCGTGAGAAGGCACTACGCCACTTGGACCGCCACCTCATCGACCTCATTACCTCCATGCCGAAGTCCTGCCACCCGATGGACGTTCTGCGCACCGCAGTCTCCTTCATCGGCTCCCAGGATCCGGAGGAGTACACCAAGGACTCCGAGCACATCCGCCGCACCGCACTGGAGCTGATGGCCAAGCTGCCGACCATCGTGGCGCTTGATATCCGCCGCCGCCGCGGCGAGGGCTACATTGAGCCCTCCCGTAAGAAGGGCTTTGCGGAGAACTTCCTGTGGATGGTCTTCGGTGATGAAGAAGGCTCCCCGGCTACGTCCCGCTCCGACATCGAGGCCTTTGACAAGTCCCTCATCCTCTACGCTGAGCACTCCTTCAACGCGTCCACCTTCGCTGGCCGCGTGGTGACCTCGACGATGTCGGATACCTACTCTGCTGTCACCGCTGCTATCGGTGCGCTGAAGGGCCCGCTGCACGGTGGTGCGAATGAGGCCGTGATGAAGAACTTCCTCGAGGTCGGTGACCCGGCCAAGGTTGAGGAGTGGACGCTGAACAAGCTCAAGAACAAGGAGCTCGTCATGGGCTTTGGTCACCGCGTGTACAAGAACGGTGACTCCCGTGTTCCGACCATGGAGGCTGCCTTCCGCGAGCTGGCCAAGGACCACGGCCAGGAGCAGTGGGTGGAGATGTACGAGGTCATGGCCAAGACCATGTACGAGAACACCTCCATCAAGATCCAGCCGAACCTGGATTTCCCGGCTGGCCCCGCCTACCACATCCTGGGCTTCGACATCGAGTTCTTCACCCCGATCTTCGTGATGGCCCGCATCACCGGCTGGACCGCACACATCGTGGAGCAGAACGAAAACAACTCGCTCATCCGCCCGCTGTCTGCCTACAACGGCAAGGAGCAGCGCTCCGTTCCGCCGAAGGAAATCTAGCGAAGTGAGAATAAGGCCAGCGTGCTAATCCTGTGCGCTGGTCTTTTCGCATTTCACTGACCAGGATATTCACAGGATCTGAATTTCTGTTGACCTATCTGTCGATTTTCACCCGCGTGAGACCGAAGGGCACTACCCTGAGATCTGTATCGTGCTTATCTGAAAGGATTACTCCCAGTGTCTGATACCGCCCACAAATCCTTTTCTAAGGTCTTGGTGGCCAATCGCGGTGAAATTGCCGTGCGTGCCTTCCGTGCCGCTTTTGAGGTTGGTGCCAAGACGGTCGCCATTTATCCCAAAGAGGATCGCAATTCCTTCCACCGTGCGTTCGCCAATGAGGCAGTGCGCATCGGTACCGAGGGGCAGCCGGTCAAGGCATACCTCGACATTGATGAGGTTATTCGTGCCGCTAAGAAGTCCGGTGCGGATGCAATTTACCCAGGCTATGGCTTCCTGTCGGAGCGTGCTGACTTGGCCCGCGCCTGCCGCGATAATGGCATCAAGTTCATCGGCCCAACCCCGGAAACCCTCGACCTGACCGGTGATAAGTCCGCAGCAGTGACCGCCGCCGAGGAAGCTGGGCTGCCCACATTGAAGGACTCGAAGCCGTCAACGGATGTTGAGGAGCTAGCAGAGTACGCGAAGGACTTTAACTACCCCATCTTCGTAAAGGCAGTTGCTGGTGGCGGCGGCCGCGGTATGCGCTTCATTGAGAATGAGGCAGAGCTCAAGACTAAGTGTGCGGAGGCTTCCCGTGAAGCGGAGGCTGCCTTCGGTGACGGTCACGTTTACCTTGAGACCGCAGTCATCCGTCCGCAGCACATCGAGGTGCAGATTCTGGGTGACTCGCAGGGCAATGTCATGCACCTCTATGAGCGCGACTGCTCCGTACAGCGTCGCCACCAAAAGGTTGTGGAGATAGCTCCGGCGCCGACGTTGGATCCGGAGCTGCGTGACCGCATCTGTGCGGACGCCGTGAAGTTCTGTGAGCACATCAACTACGAAGGCGCCGGTACTGTCGAGTTCCTCGTGGATGAGAAGGGCAACCACGTCTTCATCGAAATGAACCCGCGCGTGCAGGTGGAGCACACCGTGACCGAGGAGATCACGGGTGTGGACATTGTGAAGTCTCAGATGCAGATTGCCGCAGGTTTCTCACTCGAAGAGCTTGGCCTCAAGCAGGAAGAGATTCACATCAACGGTGCGGCCCTGCAGTGCCGTATTACCACCGAAGATCCTTCCAACGGCTTCCGCCCGGATACCGGTACGTTGACTCAGTACCGTTCCCCGGGTGGTGCGGGCGTGCGTCTTGACGGTGCAACGGCTGTTGGTGCGGAGATTTCTCCGAACTTTGACTCCTTGCTGGTCAAGATGACCTGCCGCGGCGCGACGTTCGAGCAGTCTGTTGCTCGTGCCCAGCGTGCGCTGAACGAGTTTACTGTGGCCGGCGTGGCCACTAACATCGGCTTCCTGCGTGCTTTGCTACGCGAGCCGGACTTCGTCAACACCCGCGTTGACACGAGCTTCATCGCGGAGCACCCGGATCTGCTCAAGGCCCCGCCGGCCGTGGATGAGTCGGGCCGAATTATCGACTACATCGCGGACGTTACCGTGAATAAGCCAAATGGCGAGCGCCCGACCACCCTGCGTCCCTTCGATAAACTGCCGGACCTGGACTTCTCTTCGGAGGTGCCGCGCGGTTCCCGCGATGAACTTCTGGAGCTTGGACCGAAGAAGTGGGCAGAGAAGATCCGCAAGCAGGATGCCCTCGCTGTCACCGATACCACCTTCCGCGATGCCCACCAGTCCCTGCTGGCCACTCGCGTGCGTGGTACCGCGCTGGTCACCGCCGCTGAGGCCGTAGCCCGCATGACCCCGGAACTGTACTCGGTGGAGGCGTGGGGCGGAGCAACGTACGACGTCGCCATGCGCTTCCTCAAGGAGGATCCGTGGGTGCGCCTCGACTTGCTGCGTGAGGCCATGCCGAACCAGAACATCCAGATGCTGCTGCGCGGCCGCAACACCGTGGGCTACTCGCCATACTCCAACGATGTCTGCACTGGCTTCGTCCAGGAAGCAGCCAAGTCCGGAGTCGATGTCTTCCGTATCTTTGACGCGCTGAACGACGTCACCCAGATGCGCCCGGCTATCGACGCTGTCCTGGAGACCAACACCACCGTGGCCGAGGTTGCCATGGCCTACTCTGGCGACATGTGCTCCCCAGATGAGAAGCTCTACACGCTGGATTACTACCTCAAGCTGGCGGAAGAGATCGTCAACACCGGCGCCCACGTCTTGGCCATCAAAGACATGGCGGGCTTGCTGCGCCCAGAGTCCGCATCCAAGCTAGTCATGGCACTGCGCAAGGAATTTGACCTGCCGGTTCACGTGCACACGCACGACACCGCGGGTGGCCAGCTGGCGACCTACTACGCCGCGGCTCTGTCCGGCGCGGACATCGTCGATGGTGCCTCCGCACCGCTGGCAGGTACGACCTCGCAGCCGTCCCTGTCTGCCATCATCGCGGCGTTCTCTAACTCCACGCGTGATACCGGTATTTCCCTCAAGGCCGTCTCTGACCTTGAGCCTTACTGGGAGGCCGTGCGTCAGCTCTACCACCCGTTCGAGAAGGGCATTCCTGGCCCGACCGGCCGCGTCTACCGCCACGAAATTCCGGGCGGCCAGCTGTCCAACCTGCGTGCGCAGGCAACCGCACTGGGCTTGGAGGATCGCTTCGAAATCATCGAGGACACCTACGCGGCCGTCAACGAGATGCTGGGCCGGCCGACCAAGGTCACTCCGTCTTCTAAGGTGGTCGGTGACCTGGCCCTGCACCTCGTGGGCGCAGGCGTGGATCCGGCTGACTTTGAGGCTAACCCCACCAAGTACGACATCCCAGATTCCGTCATTGCCTTCCTCCGCGGTGAGCTTGGTACCCCTCCGGGCGGCTGGCCGCCGCTGCGTGACAAGGTCCTTGAGGGCCGCACGCCTGGCGACGTCGCCGTCAAACCCGTCCCAGAGGAGGAGAAGGAGCACCTCTCATCGGAGAACTCTGACGAGCGCCGTGCCTCCCTCAACCGCCTGCTCTTCCCGAAGCAGTTTGAGGAGTTCAACGAGTTCCGCCGCAAGTTCGGTAACACCGAGGCGCTGACGGACACTGTGTTCTTCTACGGCTTGGAAGAAGGCAAGGATTACATCGTTCATTACTTCCCAGAAGGCTCCACCGATCGTGCGGATCTCACGCCGGTCACCGTGCGACTCGACGCAGTGGGTGAGCCGGACGAGAAGGGCATCCGCAACGTTGTGCTGAACGTCAACGGCCAGATTCGCCCGCTTAAGGTACGCGATAACAACGTTGAGTCCACCGTCGCCACCGTGGAGAAGGCTGACCCGTCCAACGAGGGTCATGTGGCCGCACCGTTTGCCGGCGTGGTTAACCCGACCGCCAAGGTCGGTGACGAGGTCAAGGCCGGCGATCAAATCGCCGTCATTGAGGCCATGAAGATGGAAGCCTCCATCTCCGCCACTAAGGATGGCACCATCGAGCGCGTCGCCATCGGCGCCGCCACCAAGGTTGAGGGCGGCGACCTCATCGCCGTCATCAACTAGAAAAACCGCTGAACCCTCCTGCTGAGATAGAACATCCAAGCAGGAGGGTTTAGTTTCTGTATTTAAGGGGTTAGGTCTTGTCCGGCCAAGAACGTAAGGCCATCGACCCAATGGACGTGGCCTGTCGGCGGTGGAAATCGGTCTAGCGTGATGAGTATGCAGCGTGAGCCAGCCGGGGTATGCGCGAACGGGGCTAATTCTCGTTCCAGTGTAGAAGGTTCTGAGGTGGCGTAGGCTACCTGCACGTAAAAGGTGTCATCCCCACGAGTTGCGATGAAATCTATTTCCCCGTCTGGGACTGAGCCAGTGGACACCTCATAGTCTCGGCGAAGAAGCTCGAGAAACACCATATTCTCAAGGTCGTGGCCCAGGTTGAAATCACGGGAACCAAGTACGGCATTACGTAATCCAGGATCTACGAAGTAGTACTTACCGTTGCTTCTCAGCCATTGTTTTCCCTTAGTATCACGGCTGCGACAGCGGTATAGCAGGTGGGCGTCCTCCATCAACTCGAGGTAGCGATCGATGGTTTCAGAGGAGCTAGCGTATCCATCTGCTTTAAGAACTCCGCGGATTCGGCGGGTGGATAGTTCTGAACCAGAATTATCGAAGATGAATTGAGCAAGCCGCAAGAACGTTGATGTATCACGGATTTGGCCACGAAGAGCGATGTCTCGGGTAAAAATTGAATCGAAAAGCGCACGATTGAAATCTGAGGCAACTCCGACATCGTTTGCCAACACACTTGCAGGGAACCCGCCGATTCGCATCCACGCGGAAAAGTCTTCGGCAGTCGGTATCGTTGGCCGTGATTTTTCACGGTGGGTGAAGGCAGTGAACTCGCTTAATGACAAGGGGAGCATCCGAAGCTCTATGTAGCGGCCGGCAAGATATGTAAGGGATTCGCCAGCAAACATAGAGGCATTCGAACCAGTGAGAGTGATTTCGAGATCATCATTAAGCCTTAGCGAGTTAATGATTCTTGCCCAGTCTTCGAGCTCTTGCACTTCGTCGACATGGAGATAGCGAAGCCCTTGGTCTAGGGCTTCCTCGACGAAAGCATGAAAGGCATGCGGCTCACGGAGCCGATCATTACGTGCGTCCTCAAAATTGATGACGAGAATGTCTTTAGCAGGTACTCCCGAGTTGAGGAGATCCTGTCGATATAAGGAAAGCAATGCGGACTTTCCGCAGCGACGCACACCCGTGACTATACGCACAAGGTCGCGATCCTCGATCGCGTGCAATTTTGCAAGATAGTTTGGGCGAGGAATGAGGTCAGCCATGGTGTCGATTATAGTCGACACTTCTAGGAAAAAACGAGCAAGTGTCGAGTATAGTCGACACCGGTTGTTGGCTTGTGCTGCTAAAAACGCTTGAGCATCACGTGGGCATCCGGGCGGCCAGGGACATCGATGTCGACGAAACCTTCGGATTCATACAGCTTGCGAGCGCTGGTGTTCTCCGGTTCAATCCACAGCGATACGGCGGGCGCCTCTTGTGCCTCGGCGAGGTCGCAAGTGTTGCGCAGGAGGCGTCGCCCAGCGCCCAAGCCTCGGTAGCGGGATTCCACCGCAAGGAAAAGCTCGGGGATCTCCTCCGGGTCGAGGTCTGTGGCCCACTGGGACTCATCAAAAGGATCGGCCTCCGGATTACCGGTGTAGGCAGCGCCTTTGGCCTCTGTGGTGTAGTAGCGCAGCCACGCACCACCGACGGGGACGCGGTGGCTGGACACGGCGATGACGCCGCCGTCGACGTGGGGTGACCATTCGTCGACGTACATCCCTACATCAGGCGTGTGGAAATCCCCAAGATGGGCGTCCTCGTCACCGAGTACATCAGCGAGGAAGAGGAGACGGGAGAGGTAGGTGCGGTCGTGCTCCTTGGCTAACCGCACGCCGAACTCAGAATCGTTAGCGCTCATGCCTTACGAGGCTACTTGATCTCTGAATTTAGTTACCCGTTGAGTGATTCGAGAGGAGCTGGTGGATTCTTCATAGTGCGGAGAAGGGTACTCGTGGCGGTGGTATGGCGTGTGAGTCGCGGGTTCAGTAGCGCCTCGACCTTCAAGATTGAGCGGAAGGCATGAAGGGCCTCCCTGCGAGGTCGTGAGCTAATGCAGCTTCGTCGTCTTGATTGGCAGCACGAAGAAATGGCTCCCAACGCGGTGTTGAGAGCCATTGCGTAATCCACTGGCTATCCTGATGCGCCACTGCTGCATCCCCCAAAGTGACAAGTCAGCACCCCGGCAAGTAGTACTCAGCGGGTCAGTAACCCGGAGCAGAGCTCCACCGGGGTATCACGTCACAGAGTACTTAACAGTGCTAATCGAGGCAAGGTTTGTCACAGTTTCGTTCCGACCTCTGCCGGCAGGGAAGTATTAGCGAACTACTTGATCTCCAGGATCGGCTCGCCCTTGTTAATCTGCGCGCCGGTGGACACCTTGAGGTCGGTGATGGTGCCGGACTTGTGGGCCTTGACGGGGTTTTCCATCTTCATGGCTTCGAGGACCACAACAACCTCGCCTTCCTCGACCTCTTGGCCTTCCTCGACGGCGACCTTGATGACGCTGCCTTGCATCGGCGCGGTTACGGTGTCGCCGGACACGCTTGCCGACGCCCCCTTTCCGCGACGCTTCTTCGACTTTTTGCGCTTGTTGCCACCGCCCAACAGCAAGTTGCCCGGCAGGGCCACCTCGATGCGGCGGCCGCCCACCTCGACGACGAACTTCTGAGCTGCCTCTTGTTCTTCGTCCTCGGGGGTTTCGGCGGTGTCGATGTATTCGGGAAGCTCGTTGACCCACTCTTCCTCGATCCACTTGGTGTAGACCTTGAAGTTGCCGTCCTCGGCAGCGAAAGCGGGATCAGTGAGAATGGCTTGGTGGAAGGGGATAACCGTGGGCAGGCCTTCGATGCGGTACTCCGACAGCGCGCGCCGGGCGCGCTGGATGGCGGTGGCGCGGTCGGGGCCCCACACGATGAGCTTGGCCAGCATGGAATCGAACTGGCCGCCCACGACGGTGCCTTCACGTACGCCGGAATCCATGCGCACGCCCGGACCGGATGGCTCGGAGTAGCTCACGATAGTGCCCGGAGCCGGGATGAAGCCTGCGGCTGCATCCTCGCCGTTAATACGGAACTCGAAAGCATGGCCGCGTGGGGTTGGGTCCTCGGAAATGGAGAGCTCGCGGCCCTCGGCGATGCGGAACTGCTCACGGACCAAGTCGAAGCCTGTGGTCTCTTCGGTGACGGGGTGCTCCACCTGGAGGCGGGTGTTGACCTCAAGGAAGGAGATGAGTCCGTCCGCGCCCACGAGGTACTCCACCGTACCGGCTCCGTAGTAACCGGCCTCGCGGCAGATGCGCTTGGCAGATTCGTGGATGGAGGCGCGTTGCTCGTCGGTGAGGAAAGGAGCGGGGGCTTCCTCGACGAGCTTCTGGAAACGGCGCTGCAGGGAACAGTCGCGCGTGCCCATGACGACGACGTTGCCGTGCTGGTCGGCCAAAACCTGGGCCTCGACATGGCGGGCCTTATCGAGGTAGCGCTCGACGAAGCACTCGCCGCGGCCGAAGGCGGCGGTTGCCTCGCGGGTGGCGGACTCGTACAGGTCCGCAATTTCCTCGCGGGTGTGGGCCACCTTCATGCCGCGGCCGCCGCCGCCAAAAGCGGCCTTGATGGCAATGGGTAGGCCGTGCTCGTCGGCAAAGGCTTCGACTTCGGCGGCATCCTTGACTGGATCCGGAGTGCCAGGCGCCATGGGGGCGTCAGCGCGCTCAGCAATGTGGCGCGCGGTGACCTTGTCTCCGAGGTCCGCAATGGATTGTGGGGACGGGCCGATCCAGACGAGGCCGGCATCGAGGACCGCTTGAGCGAACTCGGCGTTCTCAGAGAGGAAGCCGTAGCCGGGGTGGATGGCGTCGGCACCGGACTTGGAGGCGGCGTCGAGAAGCTTGGTGAAGTCGAGGTAAGACTCCGCGGAGGTCTGGCCGCCGAGCGCAAAGGCTTCATCGGCCAGCGTGACGAATGGGGCGTCGGCATCGGGCTCGGCGTAGACCGCTACAGATGCAATGCCCGCGTCGCGGGCCGCCCGGATGACGCGGACCGCAATCTCACCGCGGTTGGCCACGAGGACCTTGGTGATGTTCTTGGTTTCAACTGCCACGGCAGGAACCCTCCTCCATGATTTCTGATAGGACTGCATACTATTCTTGCACAGAAAAACATGAGGATACCCTCACATCTTGGTTTCGTGTCAAAAAATAAACCCGCACCAGCAAGGATGCGGGCTCATTTCGGCGTGTTGCTAGCGCTCAACCGGCATGCGCACCATGTTGCCCCACTCGGCCCACGAACCGTCGTAGACGCGCGGGTTGTTGAAGCCAAGCAGGTACTTGAGGACGAACCATGTGTGGGCTGCCTGGGCACCAACGTGGGAATAAAGGATGGTCTCGGTCGCTGGCTCGAGTTCACCGTAGTTGACTTTGAGCTCGCTGAGCGTGCGGAAACAGCCGTTGGGGTAGACTGCGCGGTCCCACTCAAGATTGACAGCGCTAGGGATGTGACCGTAGGTCATCGTGGTGCCGTAGGGAGACTCGCCGTTGCCGGATTCGCGAGTGGCCTCACCGCAGAATTCCTCTGGGCTGCGGGTGTCCACCAACGAGGCGGTGGACGAGCGCAGCTCATCGACGAAAACGCGGGCTGATTCATCGCGGCTAACCTCCGGGTAGGAGGAGGTGGTGGGGTCGGGGACCATGAAGGAGGTATCGCGTTCCTCGGACATCCAGGCATCGCGGCCGCCGTCGAGAAGGCGTACATCTGGGTGGCCGTACAGCTCGAAGACCCACAGGGCGAACGCAGCCCACCAATTGGACTTGTCGCCGTACAGAATCACGGTGTCATCGCGTTCAATGCCCTTGGAGCGAAGGAGCTCGGCGAAGGCTTCCTCATCAATGAGGTCTCGTGTGGTGCTATCGAGCAGCTCCTTCTGGAAATTAATGCGGATAGCAGTCGGGATGTGGCCAATGTCGTAGAGGAGGGAATCCTCATCTACTTCGACGACGCGTAGGCCATTGACGCCCAGACGCGCGGACAGCCACGGGGCGGAAACGAGACGCTCGGGGTGCGCGTACTCTTGGAAAGGGGGATTCGGGTCGAATTCGGCCACGGTCCACCTGCCTTTCTCGTTGAGAGGGGGACGGTCGCCTCAACTTTAGCGCGCTTCGCTGATACGTGGTCACTCAAGAGAAACTTTTGTGGTGTTGGATACATTTATCTGGCGGTATTTTTTGAAACACAGCCACTGGTTATAACAAGAGTGCAGGTCAGGGTAGCTCCGTAGCGGGTGAGCACGCCTTTTTGGGGTGGGGGCGCTTGCTCAGCACGGTTGGCAAAGCTGGGTTATTTTAGGGGGTGACCCACAAATACCCAACGAAAGGGAAACGCTGTGCACAAGGCAATCGTCGTCTTCGAGGTCGAGGGCGGATCTGACAAGCAGTTCAACGGCCACCGCAAGGACACCATGCCCATCGTCGACAGCATTAAGGATGCTGGCTGGCACGCAGAAGTGGTTTTCTACCGCCCCGAGTGGTCTGAGAAGCTCTTCGAGTACGTCTCCGAGAACTTTGATGCCTACATCTCTCGTGTGAATCCGGGCAACATCCCGGGTGGCGAGAAGGGCTACTTCGACCTGCTCACCAAGCTCGCTGAGGCAGGTCTGGTTGGCATGTCCACCCCGCACGAGATGATGGCCTACGGCGCCAAGGATGCCTTGGTGAAGCTCAATGACACCGACCTGGTGCCGTCCGATACCGCTGCGTACTACGACGTTGAGTCTTTCCACAACACCTTCCCGACCTCCCTGTCCTACGGTGAGCGCGTTCTCAAGCAGAACCGTGGATCCACCGGCTCCGGTATTTGGCGTGTGCGCTTGGCCGATGAGAAGCTGGCCGAGTCTGTAGAGCCGGGCAGCGCACTGCCGCTCGATACCAAGCTCAAGTGCACCGAAGCTGTGGACAACCACACCGAGGAGCGCGAGCTCGGCGAGTTCATGGACTTCTGTGACCAGTACATCGTTGGTGACAACGGCATGCTCGTGGACATGCGCTTCATGCCGCGCATCGTTGAGGGCGAGATCCGTATCCTCCTCGTTGGCCCGGACCCGGTCTTCGTTGTTCACAAGAAGCCGGCTGAGGGCGGCGACGCCTTCTCTGCCACCCTGTTCTCCGGTGCGAAGTACACCTACCAGAAGCCGGAGGAATGGCAGGAGCTTGTTGACATGTTCGCGGAGGTCCGTCCGGTCATCGCCGAGAAGCTCGGCGGCGACAACATCCCGCTGATTTGGACCGCAGACTTCATGCTTGCTGATGGCGAGAATGGCGAAGATACCTACGTCCTGGGTGAGATCAACTGCTCCTGCGTGGGCTTCACCTCGGAGCTGGACATGGGTATCCAGGAGAAGGTGGCCGCTGAAGCCATCAAGCGCGTTGAGGCCAAGCACGCCTAAGCGTTATTCCATGAATCCCTCGCTTTTGCGGGGGATTTTGTCGTTTGAGGCCTCGTTGTGTGGGGCGCAATCCCCAAAGAGCCCCCCTAACCGCTGACAGTGAGCCGGATCTCAGGTACGTTCGAAGAAGTAAAAATTACACGAATGTGTACTGCTCTGCGAACTTCACTGTGAAAGGACTACCGAGCGATGACCAACCCCAACCAGTTCGGCGAGAACGGCAACAACAACAACAACGATTCCTCTAACCAGGGTTTTGGTGGCGGCTTCGGCAGCGGCTTTGGCGCTGATTACACCCCGAACAACTCGACCCCGAATAACGCGGGCGAGGACTCCTCCACACCAGAGAACGGCACGAACAGCGGTGCTTCCCAGCAAGGCTTCGGCGAGGGATTTGGTGGAGGTTACGGCAGCGATAACGCTTCCACCGGTTGGGGTAACCCGGGCGCGCCGTCCAACTCGGGCTTTGATTGGGGTGGCCAGGCGGGCTACGGCGATTACTCCGAGCCGCACACTGAACCGGCGCAATCTGCTGAATCAACTGCCTCCACTGAGTCTTCGTCTTCGTACTCTGCGTCCACCCAGGATTCTGCTTCGTCTGAGGCTGGCTCTGCTGTACCGGCCTCTGAATCCTATGGCTCCTCATCCCATGGCTCCTCCCAGGACTCCGCCTCAGGCTTTGGCGCTGACAACACCAGCTTTAGCAGCTCCGCTGATCAGGGCAATGGTTTTGGCCAGCAGCAGTCGGAAAGCTTCGGTGCGCAGGCTTCCCAGAATTCTCAGTCCGCAGAGTACTCCCAGCCTGAGCAGAATTATCAGAACTCTGGCTTCGGCGGCTACTCCCAGCAGAACCAGGGATTTGGTGCTCAGAACGCGGGCTTCGGCCAACAGGACCAAGGCTTCGGTCAGCAGGAGCAGGGCTTCGCTCAGCAGCACCAAGGCTTCGGTCAGCAGGAGCAGGGCTTCGGTCAGCAGGAGCAGGGATTTGCCCCACAAAACCAGGGCTTCGGCGATCAGAACTCGCCCTTCGGTGCTCCTGCGATGCAGCAGTACCCGCAGCAGAACAACCAAGGCCAGGGCACTGCCTCCAAGGGCTCTGGATTCTTCAAGGCGCTATTTGACTTCTCTTTCAGCGAATTCGTCACGTTGAAGTTTTCGTCCTTCATTTACATGCTACTGGTCGGTGTGTCTGGTGTCGCCTGGGTCGGCGCGATTTTGCTCTCCCTGGTTTCCTTTGCCGATAGTTTCTTTATAGGACTCATGTCCCTCCTAGGGGCAGTGCTCATCGGAGGAATTGCCTTCCTGTTCTACATCATCCAGTTCCGACTGATTCTGGAGTTCTTCGTGGCTAATATCCGCACTGCACAGAACACCGGCACGCTGGTCGAGCAGGCCGATGCCAACAGGGACGCGACGAATAACGACTAAGGTTCCTCAGCCCGTCAGCACCTAAGAATCCCGCAACCTTCTCGACGAGGTTGCGGGATTGTACTGATCTATGCAGCAGGTTAGTCCAGGAGCGTGGCTACGGATTCAGGGTCGGCGTCGGACAGCATTTGGCGGATGCGGTCATACTCTCCGTTCTCGCCGATGGCCTTCGCGGCGTGGCCCAGCGCGGCGATGGCGCGCAGCACGCCTTGGTTGGGCTCATGGGAGTAGGGGACCGGGCCCCAGCCTTTCCAGCCGTTGCCGCGCAGGCGGTCGAGGCTGCGGTGGTAGCCGGTGCGGGCATATGCGTAGGCCGTGATGAAGGCAGTGGGCTCGGCGTCCTTGTGTTGATCCAATTCCTGCTCCGCGAGCAGCGCCCACAGCAGCGGCGAATCGGGGTGAGCGACGATTCCAGCGGTGAGATCGGAGGTGCTCTCAGCGCCCGGATCGGCCGGCAGTTTGATGGGTTTGGGGGCGAGCATGTCTTTCATTTCCATGCCGCCCCACTTTAGCCATGTGGCGCTACGGTCACCAGAGGGGCGAACCTGGAAGGGTTGGCCCAAAACTAGGGCTTGGTCCAGAAATCGGCGACGTTGAGCCCAAAGGAGTACAGCGCTCGGCGCAGCACCGGGAGCGAAAGCCCGATGACGCTGGAAGGATCGCCCTCAATGCGGTCGATGAACCAGCCGCCGAGGGCCTCCAACGTAAAAGCGCCGGCGCATTCTAGGGGCTCACCGGTGCGGGCATAGGCCTCGATATCGGCATCCGTGGCCTGAGCAAAATGTACCGTCGTGCGCGAGGCCTCGACGAAGCGTTTGTCGCCGTAGAGCACGCAGTGGCCGGTGATGAGCTCAGCGGTGCGGCCGGCCTGCGCATGCCAGCGCTCAACGGTGGCCTCAGGGGTATGGGGTTTGCCCTGGAGGGAGCCGCCGAGTAGCAGCATCGAATCGCCACCCACCACCACATCAGAGGGGTAGCTGGGGGCGATGGCCTCGGCCTTAGCCGTGGCAAGGGCACACACGATGTCCTCGGGGTCTTCTCCAGCGAGGCGATCTTCAATGGTGCGTTCATCCACGTGGGCCGGGGCGATGATGGGTTCGACGCCAGCGCCGCGAAGGATGGACGCCCGGGAAGGCGATTGGGATGCTAGGACGATGCGCATGGCGGCTAGTAGTAGCGGACGTTGCGGAAGGCCGTCGGGTTGAACACATTTCCCGGCTGGCCCCACAGGTTACGCTCAGAGTGGATATCCGCAGCCTTGGCGCGTGCCTCGGAGTCGAGCTGGCTGAGCACCGTGGACAGTGCCGCGACCTCGGCGTCAGTAGGGTTGCCGCGCAGGACAGTAAAAAGGGAATCGGACATGGATACCTTTACAAAACGATGTTGCCGTGCTTCTTCGGCAGGGTTGGGACAATCTTGCGGTCCAGCAGGCGAAGTCCTTCGATGAGGGAACCACGCGTGGCTGCTGGCGTAATAACGGAGTCGACGAGGCCGCGCTCAGCTGCCTGGTAGGGGGTCAGGTAGTCGGCTGCATCTTCCTCGCTGAACTCCAGCTCAGAGGCCAATGCAGGGCCGTCGGCCACGGCAATCTCTGCTGTTGGCCACGCATACGAAAGGTCTGCGCCAAGGTCCTTGGAACCGAAAGCGATGTAACCCGTGCCGTGAGCGCGGCGCACGATGACGCTGATCTTGCCCACGTCGGCAGCTGAGTACGCATGGACGAGCTTGGCCAGGGCGGCCTTCTCCACCTCGAGGGCCGGGGAATCGACGAACTCGATGATGGGGGTGTTGAAAGCATCGCACAGGCGGATAAAACGCGCGGCCTTGGCGGCGGCAGCAGCATCGACCGTGTCACGGTTAGCAATGATGCCCACCGTACGTCCCTCAATGCGGCCGAAACCAGTGAAGATGCCACGCACCTGGGAGGTGAGTTCATAGACATCCTCACAGGTGGCAGTGACAACATCAGCTAGGTCAATGGCGCCATCGTCGGCCACAAGGGTATCGAGTGCGCGGTCGGCCTCGTTAATGTTGGCCTCGACCGAACCGGAGACGATGGTGGCCTCAGTACGGGGAGCAGCTGCGCGGTTATTCGAAGGCAGGTAGGAGAGCACGCGCTTGACGACGTTCACCTCGTGTTCACCTTCAGCCTGGAGATCGCCGTCGGGAGCAATGACGATATCGGAGAGCGCTGCGATGAGTGAGGCATCCTTCGTGTCCGCGTAGACCGCAGTGACCTGCGGGATGAGGCCGGATGCCGTGGTGGCACGAGCAAGAATTCGCGCCTGCATGGCTGAGGACACAATGCCTTCCTGAGCGCGCGGCTTATCGCTAGCGACGAGCGCGACGATAGGCACGCCGGTTTTAATTGCCAGGTCATAGAGCTTGGTGACCTTTTCGCCGTAAACCTCGCCCATGGTGCCGTCGAAAAGCGAGGCGTCCTGGGCGTAGGCGCAGACCTTGCGCCCATCGACGGTGCCGAAACCAGTGACGACACCATCGGTGTAAGGGCGGATGTGCTCACGGCCGAAGTCGGTGGAGCGGTGGCGTGCCAGCGCGTCAGTCTCCACGAAGGAGCCGGCATCAAAGAGTGCCTCGATGGCGCTGCGGGCAGCGGGAACCTCTCCCTGCGGCGCGCGGGACTCGGTAAGCTTCGCGTCCAAGTCCTCGATCTTGCCAGCGGTCGTCTTCAAGTCAGTCATGGGACACTAGTGTAATACAGCGCAGCCGTGCGCTTTAAGGCGTGCCGTTTACAGTGGAATGTTGCCATGCTTGCGAGACGGGCGTGGCACAGTCTTATCCGCGAAGAAGCGCAGATTCTTGGCGATGGTGCTGCGGGTTTCGGAGGGGAGAATGACGGCGTCGAGAAGCCCACGCTCTGCAGCCTTATAGGGGTTGAGCATGTGATCCTCGTACTCGCGCTCGAAGGACTTGGTGAGCTCAGCCACGTCGAGGCCTTTCTCGTGGGCGGCCTTGATCTCCTTGCGGTAGATAAAGCCGACGGCACCTGCCGCGCCCATGACCGCGATCTGGGCGGTGGGCCAGGCCAGGTTGACGTCTGCTCCCAATCCCTTGGAACCCATCACGCAGTAGGCGCCGCCATAAGCTTTGCGCAGGGTGACGGTGATTTTAGGGACAGTGGCCTCGGCATAGGCGTAGAGCAGCTTAGCGCCGCGACGCAGGATGCCATCGTGTTCCTGATCAGCACCGGGAAGGAAACCAGGGACGTCAACCAACATGACGATGGGGATATTAAAAGCATCACAAGTGCGCACGAAACGGGCAGCCTTCTCTGAAGAATCGATATCCAGACAACCGGCGAAGACCTGCGGCTGATTGGCCACGAAACCTACAGTGTGGCCCTCGATGCGGCCAAAAGCAGTGACCACGTTATCGGCACGCTCGGTTTGAATTTCCAAGTAGTCGCCGTCATCCGTGAGCGCCTCGATGACCTCCTTGACGTCATAGGGCTGGTTCGGGGAATCTGGGATGATGTCATCCAGCCTGAGGTCATCGACGGTTTCTTCGCCGAGCTCATCATAGGGCTCCGCTGGGGTTAGCTGCCGGTTGTTGGAGGGCAGATAGGTCAGCAGATCATGGACCCAGTCCAAGGCTTCTTCATCGGTGGCCGCGGTGTAGTGCGAGGTGCCGGATTTGTGCATGTGGACGCCGGCGCCGCCGAGTTCTTCCTGGCTGACTTCTTCGCCGGTGACGGTCTTAATGACGTCCGGGCCAGTGACGAACATCTTAGATTTTTTGTCCACCATCACTACGAAGTCAGTAAGAGCAGGGGAGTAGGCATTGCCACCGGCACAGGCGCCCATGATGACGGAGATTTGGGGGACGACGCCGGAGGCCTTGACGTTCTGGTAAAAGGTCTTGGCAATCCAGTCCAGGGACACGGCGCCATCTTGAATGCGAGCACCAGCCCCCTCGTACAGGCCGATGAGGGGGCGGCCGGTGGTGATGGAGAGCTCCATGATTTTGATCATTTTCTCGCCGTAGACTTCGCCGAGAGCACCGCCGAAGACGGTTCCATCCTGGGAGAAAATGCAGACTTCGCGGCCGTCGATAGTTCCCCAGCCGGTGACGATGCCATCGGTCAGCGGGCGCTTCTTTCCCATGCCGAAGTCCATAGTGCGGTGAACGGCGAGCATGTCGGTCTCCACGAAAGAACCTTCATCGAGGAGGTAGTCCAAGCGCTCCCGGGCAGTGAGGCGGCCTTGTGCGTGGACCTTCTCGTGGGCTTTTTCGCCCATGGGTTGGGCCGCTGCTTCACGACGCCTCTTGAATTCAGCGATCTTGCCTGCGGTGGTGTCGGCGCTGAGGGAATCCAGCTCTGACAAATGTGAGGAAATAGTCATGTTCGGCAGTGTAGAAAAGTTTTGGGTAGGAACGTATAGTGGCGCGCGGGTGATTTGCCTCACAATTCTCGTTTATGCAGGTTATGGAGGTGCGAAAGATGAGGTTTTCCTCACGAGTGGCGTGTTGAGTTCATTCTGTCGGTGTAATGAGTGTGGTTTGGGGGTGACGGGCGTTGGTGGAAAGGGGAAAGCCTCGACCTAGGAGGTAGGCCGAGGCTTCAGGTTGTGTATTTCTCGTGGGGCTACGCAAGCCAGCCGAAGCTATGAAGGAAGAGTTCTACCTCGGCGAGGTCACCCTCGCGGGGGAAGTCTCCGGCGAGCGCTGCGTAGGTTTCTTCGATATCGGTGCGGGTTGCAGGGATTAGGTCGTGCTTGAGTAGATCCTCGGCAATCATTGCCGGGAGGGGGGTGGTGGCAATGATGTCAAGGCCGGTGCCGGTGGCACTCTTGAATGTGTTGGTGATGGCTGAAATAAATCCAGTTAAGGCATTCATGTGTACTCACCTCTCTCTTGTTTGTGTTGTAATGATGCGCCTCTCCGCATCATGGGGATGCACCCACTATATCGCTGAAGGGGCTAGAATGCTACATTTGGTTCACGTGTAGTTAACTTTTAGTTCATCTTACTTGGGTGTGACATGCATAACGAAAGGGCGACCGCGCCTCCTGCAGAGTGGGGAGGAGCGGCCGCCCTTGGCGGCGAGCGTCGGTAGGGGGGTTAGTGTCCACCCTTGAGGCCCGGGAAGAGTTCAAGCCCAAAGTAGTGGTGGATGGAGTCCTTGGCAATCCATGTAATGGCCACGAGGATGAAGAGGGCAAGGACCGCGTAGACGGTCCAGCCTAGAAGCTTCATCTGAGGAGATGCTTCGGTGTCATCGATGACGACACCTTCGGTGTTACGAATCGGATCGCCGGTCATACAGCGCATGCCCAACGCAAACAGGAGCGGGATACCTGCGCCAAATGCCAGAGCCAGAGCGGCAACGCGAATGATGGCGGTGAGAATTTCTAGTGCGGTCATGATCGGGATCCTTAGCTGTCCTTGAGGGTGGAACTGTCATCGACGACATCGTTGACGGCGTTGGCGGCGCCAGGAGAGTTTCCAACCGCGGCGCCAGCGGCGACCTTTTCGCGCGGGGACATCGAGGAATCGACGGACTCGGCCTCGGCATCCCAATCATCGTTGACGTTCTTGGCGTCGACCGGGTTGCGGCGTGCGCGCATGAGGATAAGGGCGACCATGCCGAGGAGGAGGACGAGGTCAACAATGGCACCGACCATTGTGGTGGAAACGGTGGAGACGCCTTCAGCAATCCACCAGGTGGCGAATCCAACGAACGCTGCACACGGCAGAGTGATGAGCCATGCGGCAGCCATGCGCATGGCCACACCCCAGCGAACCTGTGCGCCCTTGCGTCCCAAGCCGGTACCCAGAATAGAGCCTGTGGACACGTGGGTTGTCGACAGTGCCATGCCGCCGGTGGCGGAGGTCAAAATGATGGCAGCAGACGTTGCCTCGGCGGCCATGCCCTGCGGGGATTCGATCTCAACGAGGCCCTTGCCCAGGGTGCGGATGACGCGCCAACCGCCAGACATCGTGCCGGCTGCAATGGCTACGGCACAGGCGATGATAACCCACGTCGGAATGCGTGCATCAGAGTTGGCCTCACCGGCAGCGACGAGGGCGAGGAAGATAACGCCCATGGTTTTCTGGGCATCGCCGGTACCGTGCGCCAGGGAAACCAAGCAGGCGGTGACGATCTGGCCGTGGCGGAAGTGTTCGTTCTTAACTTTTTCGGGGATGGTATTCGTTACCCAGTAGACCAGTGCGGTGCCGCAGGCCGAAACCATGGCGGCAATGAAGGGGGAGGCAACAGCTGGGATAATGATCTTGCCGACGATGGAAGACCATGCCACACCGCCCGTGCCGAGGGCTGCGAAGGCGGCGCCGATGAGTCCGCCGAACAGAGCGTGGGAGGAAGAAGAAGGCATTCCCAGCAGCCAGGTGAAGAGGTTCCAGGAAATGCCGCCAATGAGGCCGGTGAAGACGACCATGAGGAGGGCGTCGCCATCGGCAGGGACAGACATATCGTAGGAATCGAGATTCACAATTCCCTTGGCCACCGTCGCAGCAACGTTCACGGACAGGAACGCGCCGACGAGGTTAAGGACTGCGGAAATGGCTACTGCTGTAAATGGCTTAAGGGCACCGGTGGCGATGGATGTGGCCATGGCGTTGGCGGTGTCATGAAAACCATTGGTGAAGTCAAAGGCCAAGGCGGTAATCACCACGATGGCGAGAATGATGAGTGTCGCTGACACGTGCGGGAGCCCTTTCAGGACTAGGGGACCAATCTACAAAAAGGCCAGCGTGTGGTGCACTCGTTGCAGAAGGTGGTGCCTCGAAATGCATGCTAACCGGGGAAAACACTAGTCCTAACGAGGTGGTGGGCCAACTGTGATGGTTACAGGCTCCTACCTGCGAAAACACAAATTATGTTTGATGAATTGGTCATAAATCTATATAAAATTTTGAAAATTTACGCATCCGTACATGTAGAGTTTACTGTTCATTTACCGAACGTGGGTGAGCGGGTTAGACCTCCACAGGAAGCCACGTATAACCAAAAGGTCCCAGATCCACGGGTCCCAGATCCACAGTGTGCTCGGTGAAATTATGCAGACACAGTAACTCGCCGCGCTGGAAACCCAACACACCAGCATGGCCCGTTTCCACCGCCTCGAAAGGCGCGGTGCCGAGTTCCGGATGTGCCTTGCGCTGCTGAACGAGACCGCGCAGGCGGTGGAGGAGAGAGGCGTCGTCGGCAAGCTGCTCCTCCACCGAAATCCCCACGCCACCGACGATGGGACGGCGGGTGTGCGCGGCTGTACTGAAACCAGCGCCCTCGCCCGGCTCCCACTGCATGGGTGTGCGTACTGCATCTCGGTCGGGCAGTTCGGGGGCATCGTTCATGCCGATCTCATCGCCGTAATAGAGGAACGGTGCGCCCGGCAGCGTCATGAGCAGTGAGTAGAACAGCTCAATCTTGCGGTAATCGTTGCCTAGCAAAGGAGCTAGGCGCCGAGCGATGCCCACGTGGGCGCGCATCTGATCATCCGGCAGGTAGTGCTCATACATGATGGCGCGCTGGTCTTCACTGACCATCTCCAGTGTCAGCTCGTCATGGTTGCGCAGGAACGTGCCCCACTGGCAGCCCTGTGGCAGCTCGGGGAGTTCATCCATGATGTCGTACACCGGGGTGGCGTCGCCCAGCGCTAGCGCCTGGTACAACCGCGGCATCACCGGGAAGTTGAACACCATGTGGAAGCGATTGCCCGAGCCATAAAACTCCATGGTCTCTTCCGGCGGCTGGTTGGCTTCCGCGATCATGATGGCCTCGGGATAGTTCTCATCGAGGAAGGCGCGGACCTTTTCGACAAACTCGACTGTTTCAGGGAGGGACTCGCCGCCCAACCCATCGCGTTCATAGAGGTAGGCGATGGCATCGAGGCGGAAGCCGTCCACCCCCTTGTCCAACCAGAAGGAGAGGATGTTGAAAACTTCCTCGTGAACCTTCGGGTTGTCATAGTTGAGATCCGGCTGGTGCGAGTAGAAGCGGTGGAAATAATACTGCTTGCGCTCCGGATCCCACGCCCAGTTGGAGGTCTCCGTATCAGTGAAAATGATGCGAATTTCCGGGTACCGCAGCGGATCATCGCCCCACACGTAATAGTCGCCGTAGGGGCCATCCGGATCTGTGCGGGAGGCCTGGAACCACGGGTGATCGCTCGATGTGTGGTTGAAAGCCAAGTCCGTCATGAGACGCATGCCGCGCGCATGGAGCTGGTCGACGAGCTCGTCGAAGTCATCCATCGTTCCATAATCCGGGTGGATGGAGTAGTAATCAGCAATGTCATAGCCGTCGTCCCGCAGCGGCGAGGCGTAGAACGGCGAGAGCCACAGGCAATCGACGCCCAACCACTTGAGGTAATCAAGCTTCTCAATGACGCCGCGCAGGGTGCCGACGCCTTCGCCGCGGGTATCTTTGTAGGAGCCCACAAGGGCTTGGTAGAAGATGGCGTTATGGTGCCAGCTCATCGGAGATCCTTTTGTTTAGCCCGCCATAGGAGGTACTCCGCCAGCACGAGTGCGCCGGCAAGGAACCCCGGCCAGAGGGCGGGGGAGGGCTGGAAAAGATTGAGAACTGCCTGCACAAGCGCGAGGAAGGCGAAGAAACCGATGAATCCTAGCGCGGTGTCCCAGAGCAGTGCACGGCGCATTAGGCCTTGACACCTCCGGCGGTCAGGCCAGCGACGATGCGGTGCTGGAAAATGAGCACCATGATGATGAGCGGAATCGTCACCAACGCGCCGGCCGCCATCGTGGCAGCGTAGGGGTACTCGAAGGCCGAGGGGCCAGAGAAACGTGCGATGGCCACGGTGACGGGCTCTGTGCCGGTCGTTGACAGCTGCTTGGCCAACATGAACTCGTTCCACGTCGTGATGAATGCGATGATGGCGGTGGTGAACAGCGCCGGCGCGGCGAGAGGTAAGAGCACGAGGCGGAAGGCCTGGCTTCGTGAAGCCCCGTCCACCCGCGCGGCTTCCTCCAATTCCCATGGCAGCTGGCGGAAGAAACTCAGGAGCGTATAGACCGTCAGCGGCAGCGCGAACGAGATATTCGGAATGATCATCGCGCGGTAGGTGCCAATCCAGTTGAGGTCACCGAACAACTGGAAGAGCGGGGTAACCAGAGCAATGGCAGGGAACATGGAAGCGGCCAGGATAATGCCTGTGACCACACCTTTTCCGGGAAAGTCATACCGCGCCAAGGCATAAGCGGTAAACACGCCAATGAGTACGGCCACCGCGGTGGTAGCTAGGGAGATGAGCAGGGAGTTGCCCAGCGCGTTGAGGAAGTCATTGCCTTTATCCGTTGCTAGCGCGTCACGGAAGTTATCTAGGGTGACATGTGTGGGCCACGGCGTGGTGTCGAAGGTGTGGGCCTTATCGCGCAGGGCGGTGACGACCATCCAGTAAAACGGTGCGAGGCCCCAAAACATGATGAAGAGGATGCCAAGGTAGTGGCCAAACTTTTTCATGGGGTTACTCCTTATCCTTCTTCTCGCGGGTAGCTCCTGAGATATCAGCGCCCAGGAAGCGCACGAGAATGAATGCCACGGCGAAAATCAAGAGGAAGATGAGCGTGGACAGAGCGGAAGCCGAGTTGAAATGGCCCTGGCGCATATCCTCAACAACGAGCTGAGAAATCGTGGCGGTGGGGGAATTGGAGGACGCCGAAATCATGATGACAGGTAGGTCGTACATACGCAGCGCGTCGAGGGTACGGAAGAGAACCGCCACCATCAGTGCCGGCTTCACCAGTGGAAGGGTGATGGTAAAGAAGGTCTGGATACGGGAAGCGCCGTCGACACGGGCGGCATCATAGACATCCCGCGGAATCATTTGCAGGCCCGCCAGGATGAGGAGGGCCATAAACGGCGCAGTCTTCCACACATCCGCGATGATGACTGCGAGGCGTGCGTAGAAAGGGTCCGTTGTCCACGCAATGCGCTCACCAATGAGCGAGTTGACGATGCCATCCGGGGCAAACATGAACTGCCACAGCTTTGCCGTCACAGCGGTTGGAATGGCCCATGGGATGAGCACGGCCGCGCGAACGAGGCCGCGACCGCGGTACTCGCCGTTCATGACGAGCGCCATGAACATGCCGAGGACGGTCTCCAAGGCCACGGTGACCACGGTGAAGAAAAGCGTAATTTTCAGTGCCGGCCAGAAGTCTGTGGCAATAACACCATCCGGGCACGTCGTAGCCTGGCCGGTGGCGGACATGCATTTGTTTGAGATCCAATAAAGGTAGTTCTCGAGGCCCGCGAAGGAGCCTTCCTCAAACACGCCCGTGGTGGGGTTGAGACGCTTATTGCCCTGGAAGGACAACATGACAGCGCGCACGATGGGGTAGCCGATCACCACAGCCAACGCAATGAGCGCTGGTGCAATGAGCCCGGCTGCTTGCAGATACTGCTTGCGTGATTGCGCAGTACGCGGTGTACCAGCCATGCGATGCCTGCCTTTCTACGTTGTGAAGCTAATCGGGAACATAAGGGGACAGTTGTGAAAATCATAGCGGGTGACTCGGACATGATGTTCAAGGCCGCTGTGCACCCAGATCGCAGAAAGGGGCGCGGGCAAGTCTCAGCGGACTCACTCGCGCCCCACACTCGCGGGGAGGATTAACCCTGCGACGCTGCCTCGATGGCGGCCTTCATGTCCTTCGTAGCGTCATCGACGGACTTGCCGGCGGTCAGTGCGGCGTAGGCGTTATCCTGCACGGCCTTGGAAATAGCGGTGTAGAACGGGGAGACTGGGCGCGGCGCTGCATTCTCCAGGGACTCCTTCAGGGCTGGGAGGTACGGGAATTCCTCGACCAAGGAGTCGTCATCGTAGATGGACGCCAGCACCGGCGGGAAGGAAGCCTCGGCGAAGGACTTCTGGTTCTCCTCGTTGATGATGAACTTCATGAAGTCCAGGGCCGTGGCCTTGTGCTCGGAGTTGATGTTGATGCCGTTGTTGTAGCCACCCAGGGTGGAGACACCAACACCATCTTTGCCCACCAGCGGCTGGACCTCGAACTTGATGCCCTTTTCCTCAGCATTGGTGTACATGTACGGCCAGTTGATGGCGAAGGCCGTCTTGCCCTCGGTGAAGGCCAGGTTGGTCTCCTCTTCCGTTGCGGCGGTGGAGTCCTTGGAGATGGTGCCGTCCTCGTAGGCGTCAACAAGCGCCTGCAGGCCCTCCTTGGCCTCATCCGAATCGACGGTGACATTGCCCTGCTCATCCAGAATGGAGCCGCCCCAGCCCTCGATGAAGCCAGCGGTATTCACAGTCAGGCCCTCATACTGCTTAAGCTGCGTGGTCAGGCAGGAGGTGTTCTCCTTGAAGGCCTCACACGCGGAGGTGATGTCGGCGAACTTCTCCGGAGCCTTGTCAGCCAAGTCGGTGTTGCGGAAAAGCAGCTGGCCGTTGGTGTTCTGCGGCAGAGCGTAGAGGGTGCCGTTGTAGGTGGCGGAATCCACGGTGGGCTGCAGAAGGTCAGAGGTGTCAACCTCAAGGTCACCGGTCAGCGGGGCGAGCCACTGGTTGGCGGCAAAATCAGCGGTCCACACGACGTCGAGCGCCATGACATCGTAGTCAGAGTTTCCTGCCTGCAGGGACTGCACGAGGGTTTCGCGCTGCGCGTCTGCCTCGCCAGCGAGCTCCTTGAGTTCAACCTTCTCATCCGGGTGCTCGGCGTTCCATGCCTCAATGATGGGCGTGATCTTGTCAGTATCGTTCTTGCCCATGGCAAAGGTGATCGGGCCGCGGCCGTCACCGCCGTCCGTGGAGGCGGCCTCGGAGCCAGTGCTTGACGACGATCCCTCATCGCTCGACGAGCAGCCCGTCAAGGTCAGTGCAAGTGCTGCTGTGGTGACGACGACACCGCGACGGACAGTGCGCAGGGAGCTGTGGAGAAACGGCTTCTTCATAGAGTATTCACCTTTCGGAAAACTTCTGGTGACTTCAAAATAGGGGATCAGATCCACTCCGCAAGCGGTTTTGACATTTATTTGACTTTCCGCGGGGGTGAAAGCTACCCCCTGTTAGTTGTTAATGCGATCCCCAGTCTCGGGGTCAAAGCGGTGTGCCTCGCGCGGGTTGAAGCTGAGCACGACTTCTTCGCCGCGTGTCGGAACCTCCCCGCGGGCACGAGCGACGAAGCGCTGTTCGCCCACGGTGACATACACGAAGGACTCCGCTCCAAGCTCTTCGACGAAATCCACGACACCAGGGAAGCCCAGTGGGCCCTTGTTGATGAACATCTTCTCCGGGCGCACGCCGATCCGGCCGCCGTTGTAGTCAAAGATGTTCATGGCTGGCGAGCCGATAAAACCGGCGACGAACTCGTTAGCGGGAGCATCGTACAGTTCACGCGGCGGGGCTACCTGCTGGAGCACGCCGTCCTTGAGCACAGCGACGCGATCCCCCATGGTCATGGCCTCGACCTGATCGTGCGTTACGTAGACAGTCGTGGTGCCGAGACGCTGCTGGAGGCTGGCCAGTTCCGCACGGGTTTGGACGCGCAGCTTGGCATCCAGGTTGGAGAGCGGCTCGTCCATGAGGAAGACTTTGGGGTTGCGCACGATGGCTCGGCCCATGGCCACTCGCTGACGCTGGCCGCCAGAGAGATCCTTAGGCTTGCGCTTGAGGTATTCGGTCAGACCGAGGGTCTTTGCGGCTTCCTCCACTTTGGCTTTGATCTCTGCCTTAGGGCGCTTGGCCAGCTTGAGGGCGAAGCCCATGTTTTCCGCCACGGTGAGGTGCGGGTAGAGCGCGTAGTTTTGGAAGACCATCGCGATGTCACGCTCGCCCGGCTCGAGACCGGTGACATCCTTGTCATCGATGAGGATGCGGCCGCTGGAGACCGGTTCCAAACCGGCCAACGCGCGCAGCGTGGTGGATTTACCGCAGCCCGACGGGCCGACGAGGACCAGGAACTCGCCATCGGCGATCTCCAGGTTGAGATCCTTCACCGTGGGGTTCTCGGCACGCGGATAGGTGATGCCGACGTTCTCAAAAGTGACCTTTGCCATGCAGTAACCCTAACACTCGGCACAGACACCACGACGCAGGTTCGAGCTGTGAGGCAGCGAGTAGGATCAGGCAGCATGACAGCTTTAGATATGGACCGTATCCGCGAAGCCTTGGCGGAAGACTTCGCCGTCATCGAGTACACCGAGTCCACTGGCTCTACCAATACCGACCTCATGCAGGCAGACAAGGTGGCTGATGGCACGGTGCTGCTAGCTAATGAGCAGCTTGCCGGCAAAGGCCGCTTGGGCCGTCACTGGGTCAGCCCAGCCGGATCGCAGCTCATTTTCTCTGTACTTATTCTTCCGGATTCGCTCGACCACTTGGGCACCCTGCCGCTGGCAGCGGGACTCGCTGTGACCGACTCCGTCGACGGTGCCGTCCTCAAATGGCCGAATGACGTGCACATCGACGGCAAGAAGCTGTGCGGCATCCTCGCTGAAGCCGGCCCAGTGGGCGAGGCCTTCAAGTCCGCCCCGAAGACTGAGGTCTCCAAGGCTGAAGTGTCGAAGGCTGAGGTCTCCAAGGCCGAAGTGAACAAGGCGGAGCTCAACAAGGCTGAAATCAACAAGGCTGAAATCAACAAGGCCGAGGTGGCGCCGAAGACCCAAGCAGCGAACCCGCCGTCCGCGCGCGTTGTCGTGGGTATGGGCATCAATGTCACGTTGACCCGCGAGCAGCTACCCATCGAGGCCGCAACGTCCTTGGCGCTGGAAGGCCTTGATACCGACCGCACGGAGCTCGCCATCACGGTGCTGAAGAACCTACGTCGCCGCATCAGCCAGTGGGAGAAGCAGGACCCGCAGCTCATGGCGGACTATCGCACGGTGTGCTCGTCCATCGGCCAGGAGGTCCGGCTCGAGGCTCCAGCCGGTAACGTCACCGGCACCGTTGAGGGTGTGGCCGATGATGGCCGCATCAATGTTGGTGGCGAATTTTATTCCGCCGGCGATGTCATCCACCTGCGGCCTGCTGCACAGTAGCTTTGGTCGGGCGGGGCGTCGTCAAGCACGCGTCCTCTCTATGAGGCATTCGCTCAAAGGCATCTCTCAAAGGGCGTTTTCATCCCTAAAAACGCCATATGGAGACCCCACAAGGCGTTTTTAGAGGTAAACATGCCCTTTGACTGATGCCCTGTAGAAGATGCCCCGCGGGAGACGCTAAGCAGGTGCCCCTCTGCACCACCATGAACTGAGTGCCGCACAGTCGGCTTGCGTGAGCAGGTGGGTATCATGAGCCCCATGAACCTCATGGAGATGGGACGCGGCGAGGTGGTCCGCGCGGATATGACAGCGCCGTTCCGCACGCTGCTTTTCCCGTTTCTCGAGCTCATCGTGGTCACCGGCGTGGCGTGGATTGCCATCGGCTGGTGCGACTATAACGGCATTGACTTGGCGCTTCGCAATGGTTTAGTAGCTATCTGGGCCCTGCTTGCTGCCTGGCGCTTTGTCCTCCCCTTGGTGAAAGCCCGCCGTAAGCGCTTCATCGTGACCAACCTGCGCGTCATCGCCCGCGACGGCAAGCGCGTAGATTCCATCCCTCTCACGGATATCCGTGGTGCCCGCCGTCGCCGCGGTGGGATTTCGCTGGCACTCCACGGATACGAGAAACCGATGTATTTCCCGTCCATCCCCAAAGCCAAGCGCGTCGAGGACATCCTCAATGAACAACCGGTGTGGGGCTAATCCTTAATCTCCGTCGTGTGCAGCTGCTGGTCCAGGTCATCAGGGGCCAGGTTGGCGGAGCGGAACTCGTGAGTCAGTGGCAAGCGCAGATCGAGGTCCGTGCCGGGGCATAGCTCAATGGTGGCCTCATCCACCGTGTAGTCCAGCACGTGTCCACCGGAGGTGCGTGCAGCGTCGATAAAGTGCACGTGACATCCGGGTACTGAAATTCCTTTTTCAAAGACCGGGGTGCGGAAACCACCGATGGTGCCTTCAACGTCGCTAAAGCGCAGCTCCTTATCGCCGCCCACTGCCTGCGCCATCGGCGGATAGGGCTTGCTCTGCTTGACCACCGTGCGGGTAACCACGTTGCTGAAGCGGCCGGTGATACGCACCGCGTACATGTAGTTAGCTGAGGGCTCGAGCTCATCGATGAAGGCTGAAAGCTCCTCGCGCTTCAGTCCCTTGGGGGCGTCCACCTTAATGCGGGGGACGAAATTCGTCGCAACGGCGAAGGGGGTTCCTTGGCCCAGGTCAGCGACCGTCGCGGTGCCGTCCCCGCGCAGTTGGTAGCAGACACCGTCGAGGATAATCATCTCACCATCCAGCGCATCGAAGGTACCGATGCCGAAATTACCCTTCCCCAAGAGCTCGCCGATGGTCATCTCGCCATCGTAAATGCCGTCCAACAGGGCAGTCATGAGGGAGTTCTGGAAGATGGTATGCCGGACAATCATGACCCCAAGGCTAGTATTGAAGGGGTGAGTGAACAACATAAGCCAACCGTTACTGTTTTTGGAGACGGCCAGCTCGCGCGCATGATGCAGCCGGCCGCCGCTGAGCTCGACATCCACTTGCGCCTCTTGGCGTCCGCGCCGGATAAGTCCGCCGCGCAGGTTATCCCGGACGTCGTCCTCGGTGATTACCACGACTATGAGGTGCTGACGAAGGCCGCTGAAGGTGCTGATGCCCTGACCTTTGAACATGAGCACGTGCCGACGGAGCATGTGCGCGCGCTTATCGACGCCTCCTACAACGTCCAACCCCAACCTTCCGCCCTCCTCTACGCGCAAGACAAGCTGCTCATGCGCCAGAAGCTCTCCGACTTGGGTGCCCCGGTGCCGCGCTTCGCCGCCATCGAGTCGGTGGAGGATGCCCGCGCTTTCGCCGAGCTGGTCGAAGGCCGCGTGTGCCTCAAGGCCCGCCGCGGTGGCTATGACGGTCACGGCGTGTGGTTCCCCTCTGCCGAGGAGCTGGAACCGCTGGTAGAAGAGCTTCTTGCTGCCGATACGCCTCTCATGGCCGAGGAAAAGGTCGCTCTGACCCGGGAGCTGTCCGTACTTGTGGCACGCCGCCCCTCCGGTGAGGTCAAGGCATGGCCGGTGACGGAGTCCGTCCAGCGCGAGGGTATTTGTGCCGAGGCTTTTGCCCCAGCCCCGAACCTCTCGCCGGAGCTGACCGAGCGAGCTCTGCAGGTCGGTATCCAGGTGGCTACCGAGCTTGGTGTCACAGGTGTTTTGGCCGTTGAGCTCTTTGCTTTTGGTGCTAAGCAGGATGCGGGCGCCATTATCGCGTCTGCCTCCGGTGCCCCCGGCATGGTGGTGGAGGAGGATATCGCCGTTAACGAGCTGGCCATGCGCCCGCACAATACTGGCCACTGGACCCAGGATGGCTGCGTAACCTCGCAGTTTGAGCAGCACCTGCGCGCGGTTTTGGACTTGCCGCTGGGCTCTACCGAGCCGCTGGCTCCGATTACCGTCATGTCCAACGTGCTGGGAGCCGACGAAGACCCGGCCATGTCGATGCCCGAGCGTGTCCGCGCCGTCATGGAGCGCTACCCGGAGGCCAAGGTCCACCTGTACGGCAAGGACCACAAGGCTGGTCGCAAAATTGGCCACGTCAATGTCGTCGGCGAGGATATCGCTGATACCCGCCGCATTGCCGCTGATGCTGCCCATTTCCTCGTCCACGCGCAGTGGGCGGAGGATTCCAACGTTTAAAGGAGAGAAGTCATGGAACCGCTCGTTGGCCTGATCATGGGCTCCGATTCGGATTGGCCTACCGTCAAGCCCGCCGCCGAGGTGCTCGCCGAATTCGGTGTGCCGTTCGAGGTCGGCGTGGTCAGCGCTCACCGCACCCCGGAGAAGATGCTGGCCTACGCCAAGTCCGCGCACGAGCGCGGGCTGAAGGCCATCATCGCCTGCGCAGGCGGTGCCGCGCACCTGCCGGGCATGGTCGCTGCGGCCACGCCGCTGCCGGTCATCGGCATCCCGCGTGCGCTCAAGGACCTTGATGGCCTCGACTCCCTGCTCTCTATCGTGCAGATGCCGGGCGGCGTGCCGGTAGCTACCGTGTCGATTGGCGGTGCCAAGAATGCCGGCCTGCTTGCCGTGCGCATCCTCTCGGCCGGTGACCCCGCCTTGGTGGAGAAGATGGCCGCTTACCAGGACACCATGGCAGCTGAGGTCGAAAAGAAGGACGCGAACCTGCGTGCTCAGCTTCTCGGAGAGTAATTAGCTGGGCAGCTCGGATTCACGATGAGGGTAGGAGGCCTGCGCGCCCGAGCCCGTCACGGCGAAGGCCCCGACCCGGGTGGCATAGCGCGCTGCCTCCACCAGCGAATCTCCCTTCAGAAGTCGCGCGCACAGCGCGCCGGCGAAGGCATCGCCCGCGCCCGTCGTATCCACGGGTGTGACCTGCGGGGAAGCAATCTCTGTGAGGTCATCGTCTGCCACCAGCGCGCCACGCGCGCCGAGCGTCATCACGACCGAGGCAAAACCAGCTGCGCGCAGTCGCTGCGCTAGCTCCTGCGGTGACCCCTCACCGCCGAACCCCAGCTGTTCCAGGATGAGCCCTGCCTCATGCTCATTGGCCAGCAGGGGATCGGCACGCAGAAGTGCCTCGTTGTCCACTTCCACGACCGGCGCGAGGTTTATCACAACCCTGCCCGTGGCCAGCGCGATGGCCTGGGCAAAACCATCAGCGGGAATTTCGCCCTGCAGCAGAACCAGCTCCGCTGCGGCGATGGGGGAGGAGTGGGTGGCGATGAAGGGGGCGTCGACAAGCGCATTGGCTCCCGGCACCACAATGATGGTGTTCTCACCCTGCTCGTCCACAGTAATGACGGCGAGGCCAGTGACCTCGTCGGTACGGGCAACATGCTCAAGGTTCACGCCGCTGGCCTCAAGGTAATGCATGGCAGGTGCTGCATAGGCATCGCTGCCCACCGCGCCCACAAAGCTCACACGAGCGCCCAATAGCGCGGCCGCCACCGCCTGATTCGCGCCTTTGCCACCTGCAGTAATCTCGCCGCCGTGGCCCAAGAGCGTTTCGCCCGGCTTGGGATGCCGCGAGGTGTGGACCACGAGGTCAGCGTTGATGGACCCGACTACGCACATGTTCATGCTGACCAGTATGCACGCTAAGCTAGCAGCCATGCAGTTTCCGGTTCTGGTGTTGGGCGCGCGTGTAGTGGGTGACGAGCCGGGCTCTCTGCTACGTAGCCGCCTCAACCGCGCGGTGGTGGCGGCCCGCGTGATGCCGGATGAGCCTGTCATCGTATCCGGCTTCGGGGAGGCGGACGTGATGCGGAACTACCTCATCGCGCGCGGAGTTGCGGCTGGGCGAATCCTTGTGGAACCGATGGCGACCAGCACGAATGAAAATCTCGAACGCGCTCATGCGCTGTGCCCGGAGTATGCGTATTTTCGCGTCGTGACGAATGATTTTCACGTTCTGCGCACCCGCGTGTGGGCCTGGCACCTGGGAATTCGGGTTCGCGTGCACGGAGTTCGCACTCCCAAGGAAGCGCGGGTGTGGAACTATCTGCGTGAAGTGGTGGCGACTCCGCACTCGCTGCTGCGGATTGTCTGGCGGCGCGTGGTGGGCCTAAAGACTACGCGCCGATAATCACCAGCAGAATCGCGATGAGCCAGATGACAAACCAGTGGCGCTTTTGCGGCTGGGTGGGGTTGGTCTTTTGCTGCAGGGACTTGATGAAGTACCAGGCACCGGGTAGGCCGAATCCGATGCCCCAGAGCACTGCGGTTTCACCAATTGCGTTGAGACCAATGAGAACCGAGAAAGCACTCAGGGCGGCTTTGACGAAAGAAAATTGGTGAATTGAGCCCGCTGAGGCCGGGGCTGGGTCTGCTGCTGGGGCTGTGGCTGGGGTGTGGTCCGATACAGGAGCAGGTGTGTCGGCGCGCTGCGGCTCTTCGAAAGGCTCCGCATAGGACTCGGCGAAAGGATTAACCCCGCGGCCACGAGAAGGCTCGTCCGACTCCTCGAAGGGGTTTGAGTCAAAGGGATTGGTCATACGGTTCACCCTAGGCTAGGGGCCGGCCACACCCCGAATTAGAGCTTCGACAGGGCTTTGGTGATGCCCTCCTTGAGCGTGGGCTGCGATTGTTTCCGGGGATGTGCGATGGCGCGCAGTCCCATGTACGCAATCTGGTCGGCGGCCCGGTTGAGCGGGTCGCCCGCATGGCCTAGTACGCGGCGAATCGTGACATCGCAGACGCCCTCAACATCTTTCCAGGCCTGCTGGAAGCGCGAGCGCGAACCCGAGGAAAGCCCGCGCCACACGCCCCGCGAACGCACTGCTTTTGAGCCCTTTGTCCGAATTTGCTTCACCGCGTCGAGGGCGGCAACGGAGTCGGACTCGATGATGGCCTTGGTGGCGCCGACCTTGAGCAGGTATTTCAGCGCTAGGGTGAGGGATTCGAGCTCCAGCTCATCGGTGCTCGCAGAGGTTTCGCGGGTGCGCAGGCGGTAATCGCCGTTGCCTGCCACGAAGCACATCGAGCCTTTGAACACGGTGTCGGAGGATGCGTCCGTCGCGATGCGCACCGTGGCGCCGTCCGGCCACGAGGAGGCCGTGGAGAAATTCGGCCACCAGTGTGCCTTGGGGGTCTCCACCTTTATGGCTTGCTTCTTGCGGGGAGCCTCGCCTTCCTTCTTGGCTCGGCGCGCGGTGATGCCTGCCTCTTTGCGTCGTACGGAGCTCGCGCTTCTCGACGCCCTATTCTCCTCCGCAAAGCTTCCCGTCACGCTATAGCCGCGCTCCTCGAGTGCGGAGCGCAGAGCGGTTTGACGGCGTCCCGTGACGATCCACGTGCGGCCCTTGATGTTCTTCGTGGCCTTCTCAAACTCGCGAACGGCTACCTCAACGATGTCGCCCTGGCGAATGTTCCCCTTGCGCACGAAACGGGTGTCTTTGGTGTTGACGGCGATGACCCAGCCGTCGATAGTCCCGCCCTCCGCGGAATCCCAGCGTTCATCCCACAGGGCGATCGCCACGTGCACCGGCGCCGAGACCATGTCTTTGGTGATCTTGCGGGTGCCGTACGTCCGCGACTGGTTGCCCGTGAGGGCAGAGAGCTCGAGTGGTTCCATATCCCTATCAGTAAACCATTAGGAGCGGTCCACGACCCAAGCCACGGGCAGTTCCTCACCCACAGAAGCCACCCGCTTCAGCAGAACCGGCCGGGTAATCGTTAGCGTATAGCCCTCTGGGCCATAGGACACTTCAAGCCCTGTCTCCTCTGAGACCGCGACCGCGCGGGCACGGAGGAAGGCGTGGTCGGAGGGATCGACGAGGACGTCGTCAAGCGCAATGTGGCACCGCTCACCGTCGTTAAGCTCGGCAATGCGGGACGCCAGGAACCGTGCCGGTACCGTTTCGGAGCGGTGTGGGGTCTGCTCAAAAGGATTATCGCCGCGCGGGGCAGTGGTGAGGTGGCGCTCCGCCTCAGCGCGGGCACGCTGCAAAATAGGGGAAAGCGGTGCGTTGGACTCCAACTTATCGGCGATGAGCAGTGCTTCCTTCCACGCCATCGCATCGAGGGCACCCGTAAGAAGCGCGGCGAGCAACTCTGAGGCCGAGCGTGCTCCCGTGCCCTCGGGTATCGCGGCAAGGATGCGATCGCGCTGCTGATCAGAAAACGTCTGGCTCCACCAGGGCAGGAGGCCATAGGCCTTGAGAAGAGAGAACATGTCCGCGAGTTTACTGTGCGGCTGTAACGCTAGGCTCTGTGCTGTCACATACCCAGTGAGCCCATCAGTAATCTGGAGTTTTAGTGACTGTTTTTTCTTTGCCTGGTTCGCGGAAACGGGAATTCTCCCGGCTCTTCCGCGAGCATTACCCGGCGGTGCTGGCCTACCTTCGCCGCCGCGTTCCACCAAGCCATGCCGAGGAGCTGGCTGCTGACGTCTTTGAGCGTGCCTGGTCCGGCTTCGATTCGGTGCGGGGCACGCCGTTGCCGTGGCTGTACGGCATCGCTCGCAACGTCATGCGGGAGTTTTACCGCACGCGCCGCGAGACGGAGAACCTCGACGACCACGAGCTGGAGTCCTATGCCGGCTACGACGCCGTCGACTTAAGCCTCGATATCAGTGAGGCCTTCCTGCGCTTGCCCTCCGCCGAGCAGGAAATACTGACCCTCCATGCGTGGGAGGGGCTCGACCACCCGGAAATAGCCGAAGTCCTGGGCATTTCCCGCACCAACGTCCGCGTGCGTCTACACCGCGCCCGTACTCATCTATCCGAACTCACAGGAGAATCCGATGTCTAACTCTTTCGACCAGCTCCGTGCAGCCAACCCCGTACCGGACGCCACGCTTTCCGACGATTCCCTCAAGCACTCCGAAGCTACCCTCGCCCGCATCACCAAGGGGCGCCCTACGTGGACCTATGCTGCGGCCGGTGTCGCGGTCCTTGCGCTGGTGGGCGGTGCGATTCCGCTGCTCAATAACTCGCAACCGGTGGCCTCCGCCTCGGAGATCCTGACCCAAGCCGGCGAGGCGGCTGGCGCTCAGCCTGATGCTCTGGATAAAGGCGTCACGGCGAAGGAGTACATGAAGCGAGTGGACACGGTGGGCGATGCCATGGCGGTAACCGAATATTCGGTGGACGCGGGTGGTGCCGTTGAGGTGTCCTCGCAGGGAGAGGTCCCGGGCTTTGACCCGCAGCCTTCGGTCAACCCGGAAGATCTGGTCATCGCGACCGACCGCGCGGGGCTAGAAAAGCTCGCGGATTCCTTCCCCAACCGTGCGCTCGGTGCGCTGGAGCTCCTACTCCAGCCAGGGCTTTCCAGCGAGCAGCAGAAGATCACCTACGAGATCCTCGCGGATACTGACGGCAACGACGTCGGCAGCGTCGAGGGCGAGGGGGAGGACGAGCTGGTCACCGTGATTCGCGATTCCGACCATGTCAGCTTCTCCGTTCTCCCAGCCACCGGACAGCTCGTGCGCGTTGTTGGCCTCGTGGGCCCAGACGTGGAAACCACCGTCGATGCCACCGCCATCCTGGACTGTGTCTCCGTGACGGGCCTCGACGGACCCGAACGAATCTCGCTAGCGTGCGCCGACAACAACTACTTGGTCAACCAGCTGACGTGGTCAAACTGGGGCGCAAAGACCGCCGAGGCGGATGGCGTGGCCATCGAGAATGACTGTGACCCGAACTGCGCGGAGGGAACGTTTAAGGAGGAGAGGGTGAAGGTGGTCGTCGATAAGCGCGAGGCGTGCGGCTACCACGCTGAGGTGTACTCCCGTGTCCGAGTGCAGTACGAGGATGGGCGCGAAGAGGAGCAGGCCATCGGCTGCGCGCCTTAGGTGAGCTGGCGCAGGGCGAACTGGCCATACATCTCGCCCAATTCCTCGGCGGTGAGATCACCGTCGGGGGAGAACCATTGGGCTACGCCAATGCCCATATCGATGAGTGCCCAGCAGGCGATTTTGAGGCTTTCGGCATGGAAATCGCCCTCGTTGACCACGGCCATCCAGCGTGCCACATAGTCGCGGCGTAGCTGGAGAACCACCGACTTATGGGGCTCTTCGAGGTTGGTGAGCTCGTTGTTGACCACGCGGACGCGCCGGGCATGGGTGGCGTGGTAGACAACGTGCGCTTTCATCGTGGCGACGAGCTTCTCGCGCGGTTCTTTCAGTCCCGCCAGCCCGGCAGCGTTGGCGCGGAGGAGATCCTCCATGGCGGTGATGGTGACCTCGGCGAGAAGCTCCTGCTTTGAGGAAAAGTGGTTATAAAGGCTGGAGGCGCGCATGCCGACGGCCTTGGCGATGTCCTCCATGCCGGTGGCGTGGTAGCCGCGTTGGTCGAAGAGGTCGAGCGCGGCGGCGGCGATCTGGTCGCGGCGTTTCTGGTTGGCCACGGTGGCGTCCTCCTTGTCAAAGCTAATGGTGATTAGTGTACAGGGCGGCTGCTTGACAGGTGGCGAGAGTCAGGTCACAATTGAGGCTAATAGTCATTCGTATTACCTGGAGAAGTAACCATGTCCCACAACCTCTTCGAGCGCACCACTGACTTCCTCGGCGTCTTCGACAACCTATCCTCGTCCGACGCTGAAGGCTGGAAGAGGGCTGCTCAGTTCCGCGAGTACTCCGACCCGGTGATTAACAAGCACTGGCAAGCTTCCGAGTACCCGCTGGACTTGGTCTCACGCTTGGGTTCTCTGGACGTGATGACGGATGGGCTGGCTGTCGACGGCCACAAGAAGATGTTCACCCTCGAGGCAGGATTGACGCTCATGGAAATTACCCGCGCGGATGCTTCGATGGGAACGGTCATCGCGGTGCAGGCCGGGTTGGCCATGCGCTCGATTGCGATGCTGGGCTCGGAGGAACAGAAGTCTGAGTACCTGCCGCAGATGGCTTCGTGCTCGCTGCTCGGTGCTTTTGGCCTCACCGAACCGGATCACGGCTCGGACTCCATCGCGCTGGAGACCACCGCGGTTCGTGATGGCGACGAGTGGGTCCTCAACGGCGAAAAGAAGTGGATTGGCAACGGTGCATCCGGCGGCATCACCATCATTTACGCCCGCATGGAAGACGGCAACGTCAGCGGCTTCATCGTTCCACAGGAGACTCCCGGCTACTCCGCCACCGTGATTGAGGGCAAGCTCTCCCTGCGCGCCATTCACCAGGCGCACATCACGCTGAAGGATTGCCGCATCCCTGCCGCCAACCAGCTTTCAGGTTGTCGCAGCTTCAAGGATGTTTCTCGCGTGCTCACCGCTACCCGCATCGGTGTGTCCTGGATGGCGCTCGGCTCCGCGGTGGCCTGCTATGAGATTGCCCGCTCCTACGTACTCGAACGCGTCCAGTTCGGCCGCGAGCTGGCCAAGGCCCAAATCATTCAGCAGCGTTTGGCCAACATGGTCCTCGATCTCAGCCAGATGATGCTCACCTGCCGCGAGGTCTCCCAGCGCGAGGATGCTGGCACCTTGGCCCCGGAGCAAGCCTCGGCGGCGAAGCTTCACAACACGCGTGCCGCGCGACGCATTGCCGCTGATGCCCGCGACATGCTCGGTGGAGTCGGCATTCTGCTCGAGAACGATATTGCGCGCCACTTTGCGGATATCGAGGCCATGCACACCTACGAGGGCACCGATACCGTGCAGTCGCTCATCATGGGCAAGAAGATTACGGGCTTCTCGGCCTATAAGTAGCCCAGCGTGCGCGGGAGAAGGCTCGCTTGGTGGCCCCTCTAGTTTGGTCCTCTTACTTTGGTCCCTTTGCTTGGTAAAGGGACCATTTGGCTGAGTATCTATGGTCGTAGATGGTCCCTTTTCGGAGTTAAGGGACCAAACTAAAGAGACCACCGAAGAGGGACCTTATAGCCCGTTATGTTGATACGGTCAACCAGTTATCCACAGGTTTTGGAGGAGGCTCTGGATGGACGGAGACTGCTCGTCTAACAGTTGAGATATGACAGACTTAGCTCAACTCATTTACCTTCGAACTCTTCCCCAGCATGATCCGACGTGGCAGAAGATTGCCACGGGTGACCTCGTCCGAATTACTACGTGGTTTGCCTATCCCGCCGAAAAGTATAAACAGCTACCTTCTTTTCGCAGGAAGGTGGTAGACATAACTGCCATAGCGCGAGGAACATCTAAGGCCGTGGTTGCCGGAAAATCAGCAGCAAGGCTGCTTGGACTTTGGGTCCTGCCGCCGAAGAACGAATCCATCACGCTGGTGAGGAAATCAAAGTCTCTTCCCACAAAAGCTGCCCAGGATCCGCGAGTCCGCTACAGGAAAATGTGGCTGCCGGCAGAACACATCGTGGACGTTGATGGTGTGAGGAGTACCAACGTCGCGCGGACGTGCGTTGACATCGCGCGAATGGTGTCCTTGGAAGAAGGAATCATGGCGATGGACTCAGCGCTGGTGCACAAGCTGGTGACCCACGATGAGCTAAGCGGCATGGTGCTGCAGCTAAGCCGTGCCAAGGGAATAGCACGGGCGAGGTTGGCAGTTCAGTTCGCATCTGCGCTGGCTGAGTCGCCTTATGAGTCGTACGCTCGCGGAATTCTCATAGCTGAAGGGCTAGGAAGCAAGATCATTGCTCAGTATTCTTTTGCGAACGGGTATAGGGTGGACCTATGTATCGATGATGCCGTTGTCATTGAGATTGATGGGCATGTGAAATATGACGGAACCACTTACGGCAAACCGGTGGACGAGGTCATCCGAGCGGAGCGGCAGCGTGAAAAGCACATCCAGAATCTAGGCTTTGTTGTCTTGCGGTATTCCCCGAGCGAATTGCTTTATGAAAGGCCTCGAGTGGTCAGTGAGGTGCGGGCAGCGCTCAAGGCTGTGAGGTTGCGCCGTAGCGCATAGTGGTTGGGGTGGAAAGCGAGCCTCATCAAGCACTGAGTTTAGATGGTCCTTCTACTTTGGTTTCTTAGCGCGGTTAAGGGACCATCTCCACACCAAAAACCGCATACAAATGGTCCCTTTACTGAGTAAAGGGACCAGAGTAAGGGGACCATTTGCGATGAGGGTGGCGCAGGCTAGTTGTTGAGCGGCTTGCGGGTCGCAGCCATGTGCTTGGCGCGCTCCACGTTGGCGGGTAGGAGGACTAGCGGCACGTCGTACTCCACTTCGCGCTCGCAGAACTCAGTGAAGCTCAGCGAGCCGGAGCCGGTGTACATCTCCGCGAGTTTGGCCACGATGACGTGGTCATTCTCGGTGGTGCCCTCGATGGGCCAGTCGCGGTCCAAAGCAGGGGAGCCGGAGTACATCTCAATTTGTCCATCGGCAGGAGGGGTGTACGAGCCGGCCAGGTTGCCGGCCTCCTCCAAAGCGCGGGCGAGGACGTGGTCGTAGGACATGAGCACGACATCATCCGAAGAAAGGAACCCGGCCTTCTGGGCCTCAAAAGCCGAGGAGAAGTTGCGTGCGGAGGCGATGAAGTCGAATGCCTTCTGGTGGTAGTCTTCAACGCCGGCTGCTTTGAGGCGCTCCAGCGAGGAGATGGTGCCTGTCCAGCCAGGATAGAGGCCCACGGTGCGCTCCGGGAAGCCGAGGCGGGTATCGGCGTGGGCGACGATGCGGTCGCAAGCCAGAGCGGTTTCGAAGCCGCCGCCCAAGGCGACGCCACGCACGGCCGCGACGACCGGAACCGGGGCGAACTTGAGGGCGCGCAGGGTGGTGGAGCCGTCCGAAAGGAGGGATTCGACGAGCGAGGCGTCGCCCGATTCGCCAGCGGAAGCGATGGATCCAAGGTCGGCGCCCGCGCAAAAGACCGGCTTGTCGTTGCCGATGACCAGCGCGACGAGGTTCTCCGAGGACACAGCACCGATGGCCGCGCGGACGACTTCGAGGGCCGGGGTTGGCATGGAGTTCATCGGGGTGTGTAGGTCGATGATGCCGATGCGCCCGGCCGGCGTGGAGACCGTGTGGACCGCGCCAGCGTCAAGGGAGACAATGGTCTCCGTATCCAAGGACGCCAGAGTCACGACACCTTCACGCGGTGCGAGCTCCTGGCGTTCTCCGGTAGAGGAGAGCACGGACCCCTTGCCGTAGAAACCGCCAGCCTGGGCAGCGGCGGAGACCAAGCCAGGAACGTTGGAGCCGTAGGCGGAGGCGACCCAGTCGATCCCGATGGCGTCGGCAAGCGCGAAGATGCCCTTCTTCCAGCCGAAGCCCAAGGTCAGGCCTTCGTCGATGAGGCCCACGTGGTCAGCGATATCAGGTGCGACCTCGCAGCAGTACGCCAGGGTGTCCAGGAAGACCGCGCGGGCGAAGCGGCCACCCGGCGAATCGGTCTCCATGACCTCGCGCGGATCCTTCAGGCCCACGACCGGGTCAGTCGGCTGCGTGCGCGGAACGTACTCATAAGAGGAATTGATGACCTCGTCACGGCCGCGGTAGAAGCCGCCCTCACCGGTGCGGCCTGTGAGGCCACGCTCTACTAGGCCTTCGATGAAGGAGTCGTCCCCGAGGGGAACCTCCAGAAGCGGGTCACCCGCAGGCAGGGCTGTCTCCAAAGACGTCCAAATCGGCTTGACCAGTTGGAGACCGATGTAGTCGAGCAGCCCGAAAATACCGGTGCGGGGGATGCCGAAGGCCCGGCCGAAGGCTGCGTCGGCAAGCTCGTAGCTCACATCGAACTCGCGGGCACGGGCCACACCGGCGGCCATCCAGTAGCAGCCCACGCGGTTAGCAATGAAGCCCGGGGTATCGCGGCATTCGAGGGCAATCTTGCCCAGGGTTTGCTCGATGGTCGTGCGCAGCGTGTCTTCCGTCGAGCCGGAGGCGATGAGCTCCACCAGACGCATAATCTTCGGCGGGTTGAAGAAGTGAGTAATGGCGAACTTCTCGCGGCGAGTCTCCGCGACGCCCTCGAGGAGGGATTCGAGCGGCAGGGTGGAGGTGTTCGAGCTGAGGATGGCGTCCTCGGACAGGTGCGGCTCGATGGCCTCGTACAGGGAGTGCTTCGCGCCGAGGTCCTCGAAGATGGCCTCGATGACCCACTCGCGGTCCTCCAGCAGCGCGTAGTCATCGCTGGCGGTGACGCGCTCAGCAAACTCCGGCAGGTGGAAACCTTTACGCCTGAGCTGGATATCGACGCCGCGCTGGGCGCCTTCCGCGTTCTGGTCCAGCAGGACCACGTCCATGCCGGCGGACGCGCACAGCGCGGCGATGCCGGAACCCATGGAACCTGCGCCGATGACGGCTACCTTGGTGATGCTCATTTACTTTGCTCCATTCTCAATAATCATGGCGATTCCCTGACCGCCGCCGATGCACATGGTGACCAGGCCGTAGCGCTTGTCCTGGTGGCGCAGTGCGTAGGCCAACTTGGTGAGCAGGATGATGCCGGTGGCGCCCACCGGGTGGCCGTGGGCAACAGCGCCGCCGTAGACGTTGGTCTTGGCTGGGTCGAAGCCGAGTTCGTCCTGCACGGCGATGGCCTGGGCGGCGAAGGCTTCGTTGGATTCGATGAGGTCAATGTCCTCCAGGCTCAGACCAGCCTTGTCCAAGGCCTTCGGCACGGCGGCGATGGGGCCGATGCCCATGCGAGTCGGGTCCACGCCCGCGATGGACCAGGACACAATCTTCGCCAGCGGGTCGAGGCCGCGCTTCTCAACTTCCTCTGCGGTGGCCAGCACGGCGGCCGCGGCACCATCGTTGATGCCGGAGGCGTTGCCGGCGGTGACGGTGCCGTCCTTGACAAAGACAGGCTTGAGCTTCGCCAGCTTATCGACGTCCGTCTCCCGCACCCCCTCATCAAAGTCCAGGTCTCCGACCGGAACGATTTCCTCCGCATGCACGCCTTCAGCGCGAGCCTTGGCGGCGCGCTCCTGCGACTGCGCAGAGAACTCGTCCTGGCGCTCACGGGAGATGCTGTTGTCTGAGGCGACGTTTTCCGCGGTGACACCCATGTGGCCGGTGCCGAAGGGGCAGGAGAGCGCGCCGGTGAGCCAGTCATAGAGCTTGCCGTCACCCATGCGCTTGCCAAAGCGAGCGCCTTCGACGGAGTAGGGTGCGTTGCTCATAGATTCCGCGCCGACGGCCAAGGCCAAGGAGCCGTCGCCAGACTGCAGAAGCTGGGCGGCGCTGATGACGGCTTGGACGCCGGAGCCGCAGAGGCGGTTAACGCCCATCGCGGTAGAGGAGTCCGGCATGCCGACGTTCTTGGCGATAGCGCGCGAGAGATACAGGTCCTTCGGCACCACGGGCATGACATTGGAGGCCACGGCGGTATCGAGGTCCTCGCCCTTGAGTCCCGAACGCTCAATAGCTGCTTCTGCTGCGAGCGAGCCGAGCTCGGTAAGGGAAAGGCGGGCGAGGCTTCCACCGAATTTGCCGATGGGCAAGCGTGCAGCGCCCGCGATGTAGATGTCCTGAGTCATGGGATCCTCCGTGGGTTATACGAATGACTATTAGTTAACTCCGTATCCTAGGTCACTTTTCCGTTCCGTGCAATGTCCCGTCACGTCCGGGGTGCGGGTGCACCCGACCTCCGCGCTATTTACAGATTGTTGAACAACCTCTATGCTTTCACCATTCAGCAATGCGACCTGCGTCACGAAAGGTTCTCTCTAGTGAGCTCTGAATCAACTAACGCCTCTGCGGTTCCAGCTTCCGGCCAGGAGACCCAGCAGGCGAAGCCGCCCAAGGGGATCGGTGCCATGGCGGGCGCCATGTTCCTCATGGCCACCTCCGCCATCGGCCCAGGCTTCCTTACCCAGACTTCGGTCTTTACCGTCAAGATGGGTGCGGCGCTGGCCTTCGCTATCGTGCTGTCGATCATCGTGGACATCGCTATCCAGCTCAACGTCTGGCGCGTCCTCGCTATCTCCGGCATGCGCGCCAACGAACTGGGCAACACCGTCCTCCCCGGCCTGGGCTGGTTCATGGCCATCATGGTCTTTATTGGTGGCATGGTCTTCAATATCGGCAACATCGCCGGTTCCGGCCTCGGCCTCAACGCACTGCTCGGCATCGAAGCACGCTGGGGCGGCGTCATCGCCGCAGCCATTGCGGTCTTCATCTTCCTGTCCAAGCGCGCCGGTGTGGCGCTGGACCGCATCGTCGCGGCTCTTGGCGCGGTGATGATCCTGCTGATGCTTTACGTTGCCATCGTCTCCCAGCCGCCGGTGGGTGAGGCCCTGAAGAACACCGTCATGCCGGAGTCCGTGGACTTTTTCGTTATCACCACGCTGATTGGCGGTACCGTCGGCGGCTACATCACCTTTGCCGGTGCGCACCGCCTTATTGATTCTGGTCTCTCTGGCCCCGAGAACGTCGGCGCGATTACGCGAACCTCCGTGCTGGGCATCATCGTCACCGGCATCATGCGCGTGCTGCTCTTCCTTGCCGTCCTCGGCGTCGTCGCCACCGGCGTGGCCCTGTCTGAAGACAACACGGCTGCCGATGCCTTCTACAACGCCGCCGGCGAGTTTGGCCTCCGCGCCTTCGGTGTGGTCCTCTTCGCTGCTGGTCTGTCCTCCGTTATCGGCGCCTCCTACACCTCAATTACCTTCGTGACCACCCAGAAGGTCTCCCCGCGTACCCGCAACTTCCTCACCGTTGGCTTCATCGTTGTCTGCACCATCCTCTTCGTGCTGCTTAACTCCGCCCCGCAAAAGCTGCTGATCTTCGCCGGCGCCTTCAACGGCATCATCCTGCCCATTGCCTTCGCCATGGTCATGTGGGTCGCCTTCTGCCGCCATGACCTGACCCACGGCGTCAAACAGCCGCTGTGGCTGCTCATTCTGGGCGTGCTGGCCCTGGGGCTGGAAATTGTTATCGGCGTTAGGTCGTTTTCTGGAATCGTTGAACTGTGGGCATAATGCAGAACCCGGCCGAGGTGCGTACCTTTGCCCGCACGCACGCCATGGCCACCACCGCGGGCCATGCGCGCGGCTTCATGCAGGCCAACCTTATCGCCCTGCCCCGCGAGTACGCTTTCGACTTCCTCCTTTTTGCCCAGCGCAATCCCAAGCCGTGCCCCATCGTTGGCGTGCTGGAAGCAGGGGAGTTCACCTCGGACCTCATTCCAGGTGGGGACATCCGCACCGACATTCCCGCGTACAACATCTACGAGGACGGAAAGCTCACGCATACGCTTGCCGACGCCACCCCCTTCTACTCCCCAGACATCATCTCCTTCCTCATCGGCTGCTCGTTCACTTTTGAGAACGCCCTTCTGGAGAACGGCATCTCTATCGCTCACATCGACCAAGGCCGCAACGTGCCGATGTATCGCACCACCATTGCCACGACTCCCGCCGGGATTTTCTCTGGACCGATGGTGGTGTCCATGCGCCCCATTCCCGCGAGCCAGGTGTCCGATGCCGTGCGCATCACCTCCCGCTACCCCGCCGTGCATGGAGCGCCTGTCCATGTGGGCGACCCGGCAGCCATTGGCATCGAAGACCTCTCTCAGCCTGATTTCGGCGAGGCCATCGACATCCCAGAGGGCACCATCCCCGTCTTCTGGGCCTGTGGCGTGACCCCGCAAGCCATTGTCATGAACTCGCGGCCTAGCCTCGCCATCACACATGCGCCGGGCAAGATGCTGGTCACTGATATCCCGGACCGCGACTACCTCATCCCCTAAACACCGCCCATTCGGGTGTTGGGCGAAAGGGCTAGGCGGCCCCGACACTGTGGTGCCCTTAGTTTGGTCCCTTTAGTTTGGTCCCTTGTCGCTGTAAAGGGACCACTTGGGGGCCAAAAATCCGGGATACATGGTCCCTTTTCGCTGCAAAGGGACCGGAGTAAAGGGACCTTGTGGAAATGCTGTGCGGCGGGAAGCAACGGCAAGCAACGGGACGGCTGATATGGCCTTCGACGAGGCTAGAGCACGCGGAGAATGGAGTCCATCGCTCGCATGAGGTCGGCGCGGCAGGCGTCGGCGGCGGCATCGCGCTCGCCTTGGGCAATGAGGTGCGCTAAGTCGACATTGGATTGCACATGCTCATCGTGGATATGCGGGTTGCGCTCTAGCGTCAGCAAGAAGGTCACGCGCATGCGGGCCAGCAGGTGGGACATCGTGCGGTTGAGGGTGACAGAGCCGAGGCCCGCAACCAGCTGCTGGTGGAAGCGCTGGTTGAGAAGGGGACGGGGTGCGCCGGCTTGCACGGCGGATTCGGTGAGGCGGATGAGCTCGCCCGGGTCTGGGAACGTGCCATACCGGGCCGCAGCAGGCTCGATGGCGGCGCGGGCGAGGTAGAGGTCGCGCACGAAATCCTCGTCTGGGGTCGCGATGAAGACACCGCGGTGGGGGATGCGCTCAACGATGCGTTCCGCCGCGAGCATGGCGAAGGACTCCCGCAGCGTATTGCGAGAGCACTCGAAGCGCTCGGCCGCGCGGACCTCGTTGAGCTGTTGGCCGGGCATGTAGTCGCCCTCGGAGATGGCAGCGCGGAGCGCGGATGCGACGGAATCTGCAAGCATGCGACTCACAGTAGCCTGCTGGCTAATTGATAGTGGCGATCACCGCGCCTGGTTCCAAGCGGTCGCCTTCCTTGGCCACGAGGGATACCTTGCCCGCGGCCGGAGCCTTGACTGAGGATTCCATCTTCATTGCCTCGATGGTGGCGATGGGCTGGCCTTCCTCAACCGTCTCGCCATCGGACACGTTCCATGCCACGAGGTTGGCCTCGTAGGGGCAGGTCACGTCGCCGGCACCGCCACTCGCGCTTGCCGACGCCCCCTTCGCCCCCGCAGCCCCCGCCGCCAAGAGGTCGGCTGGGAAGCCCACGCTGACCAGCTTGCCGTCGATTTCGAGGGCAACGCGGGTGCGCTTGGCATAAATGGCTTCCACCGGGGCAACGGCGCTCGTGGCCTGTGCGGACGGGCGGTAGTTGTGGTCGAGCCAATCGGTATAAATGCCGGCCTCGGCAGAAGAATCGCCGTGGTCGACGAGGACCTGGGAGGCCACCATGTCGCGGTGGAAAGGCAGCACGGTGCGCACGCCCTCGATGTCGAATTCTTCGAGGGCCTGCTTCGCGCGGTTCAGCGCGATCTCACGGGTCGGCCCCCAAACCAACAGCTTGGCCACGAGCGAGTCATAGTACGGCGGCACGATGGAGCCCGAGCGCACTCCTGAATCCACGCGGATACCTGGGCCGGTCGGTGGTTCGAAGCGCACGACGGTGCCCGGGCACGGCGCGAAGCCGTTGAGGATGTCCTCGGCGTTGATGCGGAACTCGAAGGCGTGACCGTTGGCCTCGGGGTCCGATGCGAAGGACAGCGGCTCACCGGAGGCGATGCGGAACTGCTCTGCGATGATGTCCACGCCGGTCAAAACCTCGGTGACGGGGTGCTCGACCTGGACACGGGTGTTGACCTCAAGGAAGGAGATGGTGCCGTCTTCAGAGACGATGTATTCGACGGTTCCTGCGCCGGTGTAACCCACCTTGGCGCAGATGGCGCGGGCACCTTCGTGAATGCCGTGGCGCTGATCGTCGCTAAGCGCAGGCGCCGGCGCTTCCTCGATGAGCTTCTGGAAGCGGCGCTGCGTGGAGCAATCGCGGGTGCCAAGGACAGCGACGTTGCCATGGGTATCAGCAAGAATCTGGGCCTCAACGTGACGCGGGTGGGTCAGGAACTTCTCCACGTAGCACTCCGCGCGGCCGAAGGCCTCCTTGGCCTCGCGGCCAGCGGAGTTGAAGGCAGCCTCGATGTCCTCGAGGTTTTCCACCACCTTGAGGCCGCGGCCTCCGCCGCCGTAGGCAGCTTTGATGGCGATGGGCAGGCCGTGTTCCTCGGCGAAGGCGCGGGCCTCCTGCCAGTCATCGATGGGATCGGAGGTGCCCGGGGCCAGCGGGGCGCCGACCTCCTCGGCCACGCGGCGCGCAGCAATCTTGTCACCAAGCAGCTCGATGGACTCCGGGGAGGGGCCAATCCAGGTCAGGCCGGCGTCGGCCACTGTACGGGCAAAGTCAGCGTTCTCGGAGAGGAAGCCGTAGCCGGGGTGAATGGCGTCGGCACCTGCACGCACGGCAATGTCGAGCAGTGCCGGAACGTTCATATAGGTATCCGCCGCGGTATTGCCGGGCAGAGCATAGGCTTCATCGGCGACCTGGGTGTGCAGGGCGCCGGCATCAGCCTCAGAGTAGATAGCGATAGAGCGGATGCCCAGGTCACGTGCGGTACGGGCGATGCGTACGGCGATCTCGCCGCGGTTAGCAATAAGGACTGCAGAAATCATGGTTAACCTTCAGAGTGTTTAAGCGAGTTCGAAACGGACCGTGGCTCCCGACGGGAGCTGCGCGGCAATGTCAATGTCTTCTTCGAGAACGGTGGCGATGACCGGGTAACCGCCGGTGACGGCGTGATCGCGGAGGAAAATGACCGGCTCACCGCTGGGCGGGACCTGGACCGAGCCGGCCACCATGCCCTCCGAGGGCAGCTCGCCCTCGCGGGCGCGAGTGAGCCCTGTGGTCTCCGTCGGCCCGAGAAGGCGCACACCCACGCGGTTGGACTGCGGGGTGACCGTCCACTCAGTAGACAGGAAGACATTGAGGCTATCCGGGGTGAACCAGTCATCACGCGGTCCCAGCACGCAGCGCAGAACGCCGTGCGTTTGGCCGTGTGCTCCTTCGCTGACGCGCAGCGGGTTGGACAACTGGCCGTCGGTCATGGCGGTGGAGCGGGGGAGGACACCGATGACGTCGCCAAGCCGCACCGGTGAGGGCCCCAACCCGGAGAGCACGTCCGTGGACGCCGAGCCTAACTCCGCATCCGCCACGATGCCGCCGCGGATGGCGATGTAATTGCGCAGGCCCACCGTTGCAGGCTCGACCGTTACCGTTGAGCCCGCGGTAACCAACACGGGACGAGCCAGTGCCACGGGCATATCTTCCAACAAGACGCGGGACTGGGCGCCGGTGACGCACATGACGGCGTCGGTCAGCGCGCGCAGGCGAATGCCGCCGATGTTCTCCAATACCGTGGCGCCACGCGGGTTACCCACGGCGACGTTCGCCGTGGCCGCCGCCGCAAGGTCCGCTGCGCCCGAAGGGGTGACACCCAGGTTGCCGCGGCCGGGGCGGCCCTGATCCTGGAAGAGTGTGAGCAGACCGGCATCGAGGACCTCCATGCGCGGCAGGCGCGCTGGGGTGCGGCGGCCAAATGGCGTGGTGGAGACGAAATCGGGAAGCGAACTCACCGCGCGGTAGCGCACGCGGTCACCCGGCTGCACAAGCGCTGGCGGCTGGGCATCCGACTCCCACATTGGCGTGCTCGTCGTGCCCAGCAGCTGCCAGCCGCCGGGCGACACCCGCGGATACACCGCAGAAAAACCACCGGCGATACCAACCGCGCCCGCCGGAACGGCGGTACGTGGCGTGGCTCGGCGTTCGATGTTGAAATTGTGCGCAGAATCCGCCGGAGTGCAATAGGTAAAGCCGGGAGCAAAGCCACCGAAAGCAGCAAGCCACTCCGTCGACGTGTGCCAATCAATCAGACCCTCACGAGACATGTCCATCAATTCGGCAGCCTCATCCAGATCCTCGCCGTCATACAGCACATCAATCTCCACCAAGCGCGGATCCTCGCCCGCATGCGCGGTGGGGCGGAAATCCTGCAGCCTCTCGGCGGCCGCCGCGGCCGAGTTCGGGGTGGCAAACGTCAGAAGCAGCGTGGTGGCCGCAGCAATCGCATCGACCTGGTCCTTAAGCGGCTGGGCATCGAGCGCCGCGTGCCACGCCATGACCTGGGATAAATCCTCCAGCTCAACGAGCAGCGCGCGTGTTCCTACGGGGTGGATATGCATTAGATGACGCTCCGAATCTCAATACCGCGCGCCTTAAGCTCATCGACCACGCCGCGCAGGAGGGCAACCGCACCGGGCGAATCGCCATGCGTGCATACCGACTGCGCATCGACGTTGAGCACGGTTCCATCGATGGCGGTGATGGAGCCGGTTTCGGCAACGTCGAGCACGCGCTTGACGACGTCCCCCTCATCACCCATCACTGCATTCGCTTCTCGCCGCGACACCAGGGTTCCATCGGGGTTGTAATTGCGGTCTGCGAAGGCCTCACGGATAACGGTCAGCCCCTTCTTCTCTGCGATATCGACGGCCACGCCGCCCGGCAGAAGCATGACCGGCAGATCGCCGAAGGCTTTAATCCCGTCGATGACGGCGTGTGCTTGGGCCTCGTGATGAACAATGGCGTTGTACATCGCGCCATGCGGTTTCACGTAGGCGACCTTCGTACCATTGGACTGCGCCAATGCCTGCAGAGCGCCAATTTGGTAGGTGACCTCGTCCGCCAGCTCAGCGGCGTTGTAGTCAATAAAACGGCGGCCGAAGGCTGCCGGATCGTTATAGCCCACGTGCGCGCCCACCGTCACACCAGCCTCCGCGGCCGCCTTCAGCGTGCCGGCGATCGAGTGCGGGTCACCCGCATGGAAGCCAGTGGCCACGTTGGCGGAAGAGACCAGCTGGAGCATGGCCGCATCGTCGGCGACGGGGTTGCCCGCGGTGGTCTCGCCGAGGTCGGCGTTGAGGTCTATGTGCAGCGCGCTCATGATTCTCCCTACATCCCGAATTGTTGAACAATCTTAGGGTGTTTAGTGTAGCCCGCGTCACGTGCATTTGTGAAGTGTGTCCCTCATTTGCGTGAGGATGGGGGAGTGATCTGTTCCGTCCGGGCTGCGCCAAAGGCACGAGCGGTGGTGTTTCGTCGAGAGATGTGCCAGTGGTGACGCCGACGTTTCGCTGATGGTTCTCATCACAACGGTTCACTCATCGGGTTTGCTTGGCCCACATTGACCGTATGCCCCAAACCAGATGTTCTCCATCGTTGCCATGTCGAGAGAGGAAAACGCCCGCTCCGCACGACGGTGCGCGGAGCGGGCGTGGAAGTGTCAGTCGCTACTTCTTAAAAAGGAAGCTTGATGTTGAGAGCGTCCTTGACGAACGGGAAGGCAGCTGCGATGGCAGCAAGTACGCCACCGACGATTGCAACGATGCCCAGCGTGGAGGGCTTGCCGTCCTCGGAAGACAGTGCGTCCTTAAAGGAGCTCTTCTTGTCCTTGTTCTGGTCGTCGCCGCCCTTGCCAGCATCAGCATCGTCGCCGCCCTTGCCAGCATCAGCGTCATCGCCGCCCTTGCCAGCATCAGCGTCATCATCCTCGTGCTCGTTATCGTTGGAACCGCTGTCGCTGTTGCCGGTTCCCCAATCGCCGATGTCGATAGGCTCAGAAGAGCACACGTCCGCCCCCTCCTTAGCCATCTGGAAAATCTCAGCGCGGTTTAGCGTGACGTCTTCATCGTCGGTGGCCTGCCAAAGAAACTCGCTGACTTTCTTGAAAGTGTGCTCTTTGCCATCAACGGAGGCAGTGAACTCAGCAGACGGGGAGCCGCAGTCAGCGGCGGAAGCGACGGTGGTGCCGGAAAGGGCGAGGGAACCAGTCAGGGTGGCGGCAAGCAGGCCGCGTGAAAGGGTAGACATAAAAACTCCGGGGGATAGGTAGTAAGTGAAAAAGATCGTGAAAGGTGGATTAAACCTTTCCGTTAACCGATATCGGTTGGGTTCGGAGTGTAACCCAGATCCCACGGCTGTGATTGGTGTTAGGTTAAAAACCGCGATTTTCGGGAATACTCCCCATGAACTCACAAAGGCACCCCCAATCCACGCGATGGTGGTGGGGGTGCCTGCGCGCTTATAGACGTCCCTTAGGACGTTCAAGCCTCAGTAATTAGAACGGAAGCTTGATGTTCAGGGCCTGAGCAGCAGCCGGAACAACAGCGGCGATTGCGGCGAGAACGCCAGCAACGATGCCTGCGATACCCAGCTTGGTCGGCTTGCCATCCTCAGAGGACAGCTTGGACTTGATGTCGTCGAAGGAGCTCTTCTCCTTCTTGTTCGCATCGTCCTTGCCCGGCTTGTTCGCATCGTCCTTGCCCGGCTTGTTCTCGTTGTTGCCCGGCTTGTTCGCATCGTCCTTGCCCGGCTTGTTCTCGTTGTTGCCCGGCTTGTTCGCATCGTCCTTGCCCGGCTTGTTCTCGTTGTTGCCCGGCTTCTCGCCCTCGGTCTTGCCAGCGCCGTTCTCGCCCTCGGTCTTGCCAGCGCCGTTCTCGCCCTCGGTCTTGCCAGCGCCGTTCTCGCCCTCGGTCTTGCCAGCGCCGTTCTCGCCCTCGGTCTTGCCAGCGCCGTTCTCGCCCTCGGTCTTACCGGTCTCGGTCTTGCCGCCCTCGGTCTCGGTCTTGCCGGTCTCGGTCTCGGTCTTGCCGGTCTCGTCAGCCTTGACGATAGCGTCAACAAGGTCGGTAGCGTTAGGCTCAGTGTTCTCCTCGGCGGAAGCGGCAGCAACGCCGGCGAGGGACAGGGAGCTGGCCAGAGCGGCAGCGGTGAGGTTACGGGAAATGCGCTTCATATTTCTTCTCCTAGGAATAGGTTCGGGGACATGTATGAAAAATGGTCGATTTCAGCGAGCGTACGTAACCGCCTGCTGATTTCGACTTCACACATGCTAACGAAGGATTGTGGCGGATTGGCCAAGCTGTGAACGGTTATATAGGTATTCCACGGCAGCTGCCAAGGGCTTGTCAGCGGACCGTAATGTTCGCTCTTGCCGTTATAGTGCTACGAAAAAGTAGAACTGTCTGCATGGTGGTGGTGCAATCGGTGGGTGAAGGCGGAGGGGTAGTAAAGATGTTGACAGGCTCTACAAAGGAAGTGCACGAAAGGACTGGGTAGCGGAAAAGCTAAAAATCATGTGAACTGCAACATAATGGCGCAAGTCTGTGCAACAATACACACAATTGTGACCCTGAAGGAGAACTCATGCAATGGACAAGAGTGGGCGCGAGCCTCGCCGCCGTTATCGCAGCAGCGGGCCTGACCGCATGCGGAGGAGACGGATCGGGTGATATGTCGGATGTTGATTTCATCAGTACTAACTCCACCGAACCTCAAAAGCCGCTCATCCCTGCTGACACCAGCGATGTGCCGGGAGCAACGCTCATTGATCTCATCTACTCGGGACTCGTCTACTTCGATGAGAACGGTGAGGTTCACAATGACCAAGCAGAAAGTATCGAGAAGACCGATGATGTGACCTACAAGGTCACGCTCAAGGAGGACGCGGTGTTTTCCGACGGCTCCCCGGTGCGAGCCCAGGACTACGTCGACACATGGAACAACGCGGTAGAAAACAGCATGCTCTCTGCCTACTTCTTCGAGCCCATCAAGGGCTACAAGGAAGGTTCAGCGAGCATGGAGGGGCTCAAGGTTGTCGATGAGAAGACGTTCACCATTGAGCTCGAAGAACCTACGGCGGACTTTGAGACCCGTTTGGGCTATTCCGTCTTCTTCCCCATGCACGAATCAGCCTTCGATGACATCGACGCCTATGGCCAAAACCCAGTGGGAAGCGGACCCTATAAGCTGCAGGAATGGAACCATAACCAAAACGCGATTCTGGTACCTAACGAGAAGTATGAAGGTGACCGTAAGGCGCAGAATGATGGTCTGAACTTCGTATTCTATGCCGATGCCAGCGCAGCATATGCGGATCTACTTTCGGGGAATCTGGATGTTTTGGACTCGGTTCCGTCCTCGGCCATGGCCAACTTTGAAACGGATCTCGGCGAACGTGCAGTAAATGAACCTGCTGCTATCTTCCAGTCCATCACTATTCCCGCAGGGGATGAGAACTTTAGCGGGGAGGCGGGGGCGTTGCGTCGACAAGCACTGTCCATGGCCATTGACCGCGAAGAGATTACCCAGACCATTTTCCAAGGGACGAACACTCCGGCGGTGGACTTCACATCGCCTGTGCTTAACGACGGCGCCACGGACATCCCTGGCAACGACGTCCTGACCTATAACCCGGACAAGGCGCGCGAGTTGTGGGCCAAGGCGGAAGAGATGAAACCGTTTGAGGGGCCGTTTACCGTGGCGTATAACTCCGATGGCAGCCACAAGGAGTGGGTCGATGCCGTCGTGAACTTTATTCGGAACACCCTTAAAATTGATGCGCAGCCAGCACCCTATCCGGATTTCAAATCGCTGCGTGATGAAGTGACGAACAAAACGATCGAGGGTGCCTTCCGCACCGGCTGGCAGTCGGTGTATCCGTCGCCGTCGAGCTTCTTGGAGCCGCTGTATGCCACAGGTGCTGCGACTAACGACGCCGACTATTCCAACCCCGAGTTTGATTCGCTCCTGAAGAAGGCTGCTGCGGCATCCAGCGAAAAGGAGAGTGTTGAACGGGTCAATGACGCCCAGGCGGTACTCATGAAGGACCTTCCGGCAATTCCGCTGTGGTACACCAACTCCACCGGTGGCTACTCCGAGCGTGTTGACAATGTGATCTTCACGTGGAAGTCGAAGCCGCTGTATTACAAGGTGACTCTGAAGTAGAAGGTTTCAAGTCCTGCTACATGAAAGCGCTCCTCCACGATTTGTGGTGAGGAGCGCTTTTGGGAGAATTCGAAGCTGTTAGAACGGCAGCTTGATGCCCAGGGACTTGGCTACGCTCGGAGCGATGGCGGCAATGGCGCCCACGACACCGAGGATGGCGGTGACAATAGCGGCAATGCCCAGGTCGGTCGGCTCGCCGTCGGCCGAGCTCAGCTCCTCATCGAGGGAGCTGGATTCCTTGGGCTCTTCAGTCTTGGACTCTGACTGGGAAGGCGGCGTCGAAGGCTCAGAGGTCTTCTCCGTGGTCTCCGTGTTGGTCTCCGACGTCGGCGCCGCGGAAGTGGTGGAGCTCGGTGGGTTCTTGGCAATGGACTCTTGGATCTTCGCCGCATCCTCGTCCTGCTCGCCACAAGCCGCTGCATCAGCCTTGGCAATCTCCATGACCTCAGCGCGGTTGAGGGTCAGCTCCTCATTGTCAATCGCACGCCAGAGACCGAAGTCTTCCTGCTTGAAGGTGTGCTCTTCGTCGTCGATGGTGGTGGTGATTTCCTCGGCTGGCGCCCAGCAGAAGTTGATCTCAGTGGTGGTCTCCTCATCAGCGGACGCGATGGTGGTTCCGGCGAGAACGAGGGAGCCGGTCAGGGCTGCGGTGGTCAGAGCGAGTGACGTCTTCTTCATATTTTTCTCCTGAGAATAGCGCGAGGATCGCATGGAATGTGAGATAGCTTCAGGCTACCGCAAGGGTTTGCATTTTCGATGCACTTTTGCGGCCTGTCGAAAGCAGGAATAGAGGCAGGAATAGGGGACAGTGAAAACAGAGGGAACCGCATGCCATCACACCTAAAAGGTGTCATGCAGCATGCGGCAATCCCACCCACTGCGTGGTATTAGCGGGCGATGGAGTTCTTAGATGAAGAACTTGCGGCGAGCGGCGAAAGCGCCAGCAGCAATCATGGCTGCGATGGCCAGTGCAGCAACGCCACGGGCAACTGTGTTGGAGCCGGTTTCAGCGGACATACCGCGAGATTCAACCTGAGTCTTCTCTGCGGTGCTCTCCGCAACCTTGCCGCCCTGAGCGATGACCTCGTCCTTGTTGGCCTCGAGCATCTGCTCAGAAGCTGCCTTCTCCTCTGCGGACGGCTCAGCATTCTGAGCGGCTGCCTCGCTCTTGACGTAAGTCTTGCCATCCTTGGCCAAGTACCAGGTCACGCCACCAATGACGAGGGCTGCCGGAAGCGCGAGCCATGCCAGCTTCTTGGTGTCGAACTCAGAATCGTCAACAGGGGTGGACGGGGACTGGGAGCCGCCTGTCGGTGCAGCCTCGCTGCTGGAAGGCTGTGCAGGCTCATCCTTGCCAGTCGACGGCTTTGCGGAGTCCGGGGTCTCCGGCTTTGCGGAGTCCTTCTCCGATGCTTCGGCGTTTTCGGTTTCTTTAGAGCCGTTGTCGATTGGGGTGTCGACCTTGGATGGGCCAGCCGGAGCTGGATCCGGGTTAGCTGGTGCCGGTGCTTCCTGATCTGGGCCGAGTTGAATGGTGGTCGAGGGGTTTTCAGCCGGAGCTTCCTCCGCTTGCAGGCGCTCCCATGCAGACTGTGCCTGCTCCGCGGTGAGTACAACGGAGCCGAGCTCGTTGGTGCTCTTGTAGCTTCCGTCAGCCTGTCGCTGGTAAGTGGTGCCGTCGAGCTCGAATACGGCCGGGGCAGGGATCTGCGCGGTGGCAACGGTGGTGCCGCCGAGTGCAAGTGCGCCGGACAGAGCGGCAGCGGTCAGGGTGCGGGACATACGCTTCATAGGAGTACTCCTTGGATCGGGTCGTGAGAGGGAATCAATTTACTCAAGTCACAATAGTCACAACTTTCACACCTGTCACGATTGTTGTCGCACTTTCTCCCACTTCAAGAGGAATCCTGAAGCGCAGCTTTCTCGGTATGTTCGAGGAATGGGCTGTGAAGGATGTATTGAATAATTACCTGTCTAGGCGGCCTTTGTCGTTGGAGACCTTGAAGGCAGCTGCGAGGATTGTTCGAAAATTTTTCGCTTGAACAGCGATACCCCTGCTTGGGGCTATAACTTTGCTGGTGAGTCGAAGGAGGTGTGGCAGTTAGGCAGTGGGATCTGGAGTTGAGGTCACGCCCTCAAACTGCCAGCCCACCACCGCGTTGCGCACAGCGGCGGCGAGCAGGTTGGCCGGTTGGATGCAGCTAATGGTGAGCAAGCGGCCTGGCATGGGGTCTTCGCCCCAAATGCTCGTGTCCTGCTCAAGGCCGTCCTTGGAAGGATCGTGTAGGTCGGTGGCGGTATACACCAGCCACTGTTCACCGGATTTTTCCGTGCGCAGGTAAAGCTTGTCTCCGATGGAAGCCTTGTGCTCGTCTGCACGGCCGTCGTAGAGATTGTTGAACACCGCTGGCACCCCCGCGCCGGTATGCCCGGCAATGACCACAATGTCCGGCGAATCCGTGCCGGGAAGCGCATAAGGCTTATCGTCCGCAGTGTAAGTGCAGGCCTTACTCATCGAATCCGGGTTGATTTTATTGTCCTTGACCCTGCAGGACTCTTCCTCAAATTCTGCGCGCACATCGATTGACGGGATGTACATCTCCACTGCAGGGGAAGGTGCAATGGTGGCGGGTTCGGCGACGATGTCTGCGGGCGGCTGTGACGCGGGGGTTTCAGGCTCGTGGTTAAGGAGCACAGCCGCCACAATGCCGACGAGTACAACCACCAAAATGGCTGCGAGGCCTAGCCCGCGATGGTTCGCAGGCTTGCGGTGGCGTGGCTGCGCTTGCCGACGCCCCACCCGTCCCCCTCCCATACCTCCTTGCGGCAGGCGGGGTGAAGAGGGGCGTGGTGACCTCGAACGCGTTGGTGCGGAGCTCCGGCGTTGCGGCGAGCGGCGCTCGGGGGCGCTGGCTGCAGCGTTGCGACGCGAACGGGAACGCCGACGCGCGCGCTCTGCACTGAGGTCGATGCGGATTCCCTCTTCGGGCAGGCGATAGCTATCACGCTGCGCCGAGTAACGAGAATCCATGGACTAACTCCTAGTAGAGAAACGATTAGTGAGTTAGAGTACTCCGTGACTAGTCGGTCCTGAAAGCACGGGCAGCGGCGAGCTGGTAGCGCAGAGCGTAGGTGACAAGCCAGTGGGTGGACATGAAGTCGCCGTCGATAAGCTGAGGCTCCGCGCTCGCTGCGAGGCACTCTGCACGTTCCCTTACCGGGGTATTGAAATACGGGGACAGCTCCGTAAGCATCCATGCGCGTGAAAGTGCCAAACCATAGAGGTGGGCTAGGCGGCCATCGGTGGGGTCGAGGACTTCCGGGATGTGAGAAAGAAAAGTCAGTGCCGCCGCGCGGTCTGGAAGGAAAGTATCAAACCAGTCAGGAAAATCCGGGTGTACGCGGGACATGAGTAGAGCTTCCGCAAGCCCGTTAGACAGGAAATCATGGCCGGAAGGTTCCCAGCAGATGGGGTAATTGTGGTCCCCACCGAACAAGCTGACCGCAGCGGCACGAATCGACTCCGTGAGCGCAGTGAGTTCGAGCTTCTCCGAAGCTTCGAGCATGAGGAAGAGATTGAACGCGGTGTTGGAATGCACTCCGTGGCGCACCGGGTGGTTGAGAGACTCCAGCCACTGTTGACACTGCGTGGCGGTGAGTTCAGCCAGCGCTAGCAGCGGCTCAGTCGGGCGGACAGCGGCCAACTGCAGCAACCAAGCACGGCCATAGGGCATCTCATAACCCGGATTCTTGGTGATGTACTCGTGCTCAACGGCCAACGCTGCTGGGCTTAGCCGTGCATCCAATAATTCTTCCAATCGTGTGCGGCTAGGGCTGTGCGGTAGTTGATCCAGTAACAGCACACCGGAATACTGCATGTGCACGCTGGAATGCCAGTCGAAGCACCCATAAAAACTGGGGTGCAGCTTGCGCGGGCGCACGTGGCAATCATCAGCGGAGGCACTTGTGTGGTGCATCGCGGCGGGGAACTCGCGCTCAAGGACGTCCACGATCCCCTTCGCCCACGCGGTGGCCAATGTCTCAAGCGATGTCATGGATTCAAGTATGACAGAGCTGATACTTTCAGCGCTCGCCGTTCACATGTAGATGCAACATATTTCGGTGCATGAGCCACAATAAGCTATCGGTCACAATGCTGCGGACGATTACGTGGGTCGCGAGCAGCGGTCCAAGGTAGCCCGTCGGAAGATCTCCAGTGATTGCTCAATGCATGGTCAGCGAACTCGAGCTTCTTACGGATTTTCCGCAATTCCTGCTTTAGGGTTGCGAGCAGCGGTTTGTTCATTTTATCTTTTAGGCCGCCGTCTTTGAGCTCGATGTGGAGTGCAAGGTTATAACGCTTCGCGGTTAAACAGCGACGAGAGAAACTGCGTTCAGGAGTATCTTCTCGGCTTTTCGCTAAAGCGCAGATGGTAGCGAGGGTGCCGATAGTTTTCTTTGCGACTGTGGTGGGAAGATCCGTCGGTGTTTCCGCACCGTCAAATGTGTAATCCTTTACTTCGATGAACCAGAGCTCGTCACCCTTCAACGCTAGAATGTCACATCCTTGTGCACCGAAGGCTCCAGCGATTTTGGTGAATTGCGGCCACCTATCGAAAGCGGCGAGACTCCAGCCCTCCTGGAAACGGAAGATGATGCCGTCGACATTAATTTCGGGCTGCTGCGGCTCTTTCATCTTTTACCAGCTCAGGTAGCGTTCTGCTTGCTCGACCTCGGCATCAAGAGCAGCAATGACGTCAAGATCATCGAGCTCTGGAGCCGACTGAACAACTACTTCGGCATCGGAAGCATCACCAGAGTCTCGTGAAAGCCCTACGTACCGAGTGTCCTCGGCTTTGTTCTCGCTCATTTGGAGCTCCCGGAGAAGAAAGACGCTATGAGTAACCACGAAGACCTGGGTTCCTGCAGCAGCAAGTGCGCGAAGCGCATGGGCAATTGCCTTTTGTGAAGCAGGATTGAGATTTGCTTCCGGCTCATCCCAGAAAAGGTAACCACTATTTAACAACGCTCCGTTGGCAATGAGGCGAACGAGCATTGCTAACTTCCTATGGCCTTCTGCTACGAGTGGAGCCTCAAGATTGCCAATTCCCGGTTGCTTGAGATAAAACCTGCCATTGTTTTCTACGACAGAACCGTCAGAGAGGAGCTTAGAGAAGGGGCTAACCAACTTCGAAGCCTCGGCGACTCTGGGGCCGCGCAAAGCAGGTTGATGGAGCAAGAGAAGGGTATCCCGCCATGTTTCATCAAAATCAACTTCGTAATTTTCAAAGAAGCTGAGGAAGCTCGCCGATAGGCTCAGTAATTCATGGGTGGGAAGGTAGATCGGCTCGTCTTCAAAATCCTCTTTGGAAATTTGAGGTAATGATTCCGTGGAAACCTCTGACTTTGAGCGCGACGAAAAATTCCATGAAAGACGCTGCTTTACTCCAGCAAAGGTGATGTCGACATTTGCGCGGGCTGCGCCTTTGGTGCGGCGAGTCAGCCGGCCTAGCGCATCAGGCCGATAGACACCCATGAGTTTGGAAGCAAGTGCGGAGTTAAACTCTTTCTTGGTGAGGTTATCCGAATCCTTGACGGTCTTGGCGGCTGTATAAAGCAGCTTGAGGAAAAAAGATTTACCCGAGGAATTGTCACCGACAACGATGTTGAGCTTCGGAGAAAACTCAACATCAATTTCGCGAAAGGGGCCGAAAGACTGTGCTTCCAACCTTCGGATGGGATACCTTGCCATGACATAAATGGTAACGGATTAAGGATCGCCTCGGTGCCTGACAGGGCGTTAGCAGCGCAGGATCTTCGCCATCGCTTTTCCTTTTGCCAGTTCGTCAACGAGCTTGTCCATGTACCGAATGTTCTGCCTGAGCGGGTCTTCGATCTCTTGGACCTTGTGCCCACAAATACTGCCGGTGATGAGGGAGCGGGACGGGTTCAGCGCTGGGGCTTGGGCGAAGAACTCCTCGAGCGTGGCCTTTTCCTCACGAACGCGATCGAGTTCTTCCACAGAGTATCCGGTCAACCACGTGATGACCTCGTGGAGTTCTTCAACGGATCTGTCTTTGCGCTCAACCTTGGTGACGTAGTGCGGGTAGATGTCGGCGAAGGGCACGGAAAAGATGCGGTGGGACATGGGGCGCAGTATATCCGTTGCCGCTGGTTTAACCGTGCCAAAGCATAGAGATGGGCATCGCCCAGAGGTTGTCACCCATTGGCAGGACATGTTTGCCCGTATATAGGACGATGCCGGCGCGGAAGGAGGCACCTGCAACCTGCTGAAGGTAGCGCAGACCAGCAAAGTCTTTCGGCTGAATCGACATTGCTGCTTTGACTTCGACGCCAACGATGTCCCGGGACCGTGATTCCAATACGAGGTCAACTTCTTTGCCAGTGGAAGTACGAAAGTGGAAAAGGCGATAGTCAATGGATGACCATGCCTTCTGCTTTAGAAGCTCGTTAGCAACGAAGGCTTCGCAGATACCGCCGGTGATTGTGCTGGAGATGTTCATCTCCAATGCCTCGGGATCTAGACCTGCCAGACTTGTAGCAAGTGCAGTATCCGAAAGGAAGACCTTGGGTTTAGAAATAGCCCGCTTTTCCAGATTGGTTCCCCACGATGGCAGCTGGTTGAGCAAGAAGACATCGCTCAATGCAGTCACGTAGGTAGGGACCGAGCGCTGGGGTATATCAAGCGCGCGCCCAATGTGTGCGGCTACGAGCTCAGCAGTTCCTTGAGCCGCCAACTTGTTGAGAAGCTTGCTCAAACGATCGGGGAATTGAATGCCGTAGAGCTCGGTGGCGTCCTTCGACAGTACTCGTTCAATGTAGGCGTCGAACCAGCGGTGCTGTCGCCTTCGGCTAGCATCCCTAAGCCCAGGGAAGCTTGGTGTGCAGAAGAGCTGAAAGTAGTCATTTCGGGAAGGTGTAGATGTGGGATTTACACCTTCTTCCCGCAATGACCACACTCGACCTGCAAAGTCGTCGTGGATGCCCAACCGTTCACCCACGCTAAGTCCGTGAAGACGAATTGTCTCTGCGCGACCAGCGAGAGATTCTTCAGCTCCTGTGAGGCTAAGGAGATTAGAGGACCCAGTGAGGATGAAACGACCTGGCCGCCGATCTTCTTCGAGTGTGCCTTTGATAGCGCGAAAGAGTTCAGGCGCGCGCTGAATTTCATCAATGGCTAGTGTCCCTTCAGGGAACTGCCTGACAAACCCGTCTGGATCCTCTTTAGCGGATGCGAGCGAAGTACTTTCATCGAGGTTAAAGAACCTATGCTCTCTTTCTTCGAGCAATTGATGAACGAGGGTGCTCTTTCCCACTTGGCGTGCGCCAGAAATAGTCAGCACTGGTGTATCCGACAGAATTTCTTCCGCCAAACCTTGTGCGTTTCTATATAGGAAAGATTCAGTCATGACAGTCAATCTACCTGCAATGTTGCGCTTTTGCAAGACTCTTGTTGCCGTTCTGCAAGAATTATATTGCCATTCTGCAATCTCCTCGTTGCCGTTCTGCAAGGCTTCCATTGCCATTCTGCAATGCTCCCGTTGCCGTTTGATCATTCACCAAAACTGAAAAGAGGGCACCCGCAGCCGTCGTGAAACGGTCTGAGAGTGCCCTTGGTTGTGATGCCTTGGGAGTGAAGGATTAGTCCCACACGGGGGCGTCGCCAAGCTGTAGCTCAGAGTAGCGAGCCTCCGGAACGGTGGCGGAGTAGGGCTGGCCAACTGCCTCCCATGTCAGGTCGGAGTTGCAGCGCACATCCTGGCCGTCGGTGTCGAGCATGGTAAAGCCCCACACCAGCTTGCCCTGGGAGTGTGCCGGCAACGTGTACGGTCCGACCTTTTGGTTGAGCTTCCAGTGCTGCTCATTGACGTAGTGGAAGCCGTAGGTCTGGGTGAGCACCTTGGCGAGCTCGCCCTCGCCCTTCATAGACCCAGAAACCTCGATGGTCTGGGTGCGGGCCTGGGTGACGGTGTGACTGACCGGAACGGACTCATCGTTGCGGTTGGCCACGCTCGTGGCATCGGTCTGCTTGAACCAGCGGCGGGTAGCGGTGACATAGGTGCCGTTCTCACCGGGCGTCGAGCAGCTAGAGCCGGGCTCGTAGTCAGTGTTCCAGCGCTGGGGCAGCTCGAAGTCCCCGCCGAAGTCGGCGGCGTGGGCAACAGGAGCGGCCGCCAGCAGGCTCAGTGCGGCAAAGGTGCTCGCGATGGACTTCTTCAGCACGCTTTAGCCCCAATCGTTGTTATCGCGGGTGGAGACCTCGATGTGGCGCTCCTTCGGCAGGGTAGCGGTGAAGGTACCGCCGTTGGCCTGCCAGGTGTTATCGGAACCGCAGATGGTCTTCTGGCCCTCGAAGTCGGAGACTACCCAGCCGGCACGCAGCACGGCGGTCTTGCCCGGAGCGATGTTGTACGGACCAACCTGCTCACCAACCTCGTAGGACTGGGAATCGGTGTAGCTGGAGGAGAAGGTGAAGTTGATGAGGTCCATCAGCTTGAAGTCAACGCCAGCAGACACGTTCCAGGTCTTGGTCTTGGTCTCCGTGATGGAGCGGGTGACCGGCAGCGGCTCGTCGTTGTAGTTGGACACGGTCCAGGAGCCAGCGGAGCCGTCGAAGTAGGTGCGCTTGATCTCTACGGTCTGGCCGGTATCACCCGGGTTGGTGCAGTGCTCGCCAATGGTGGTCGGGTTAGCCGGTCCCAGGTCACGTGCAGGCAGGGCGTTGGCGGCTGGTGCGAGGATGATGCCGGAGGCTACGGCCAGGGCAGCAGTGGTGGAAGCAATCTTAGTCTTGAACATGGTGTGGTCTCCTTGGTGGATGTGAGGGGTGAATGTGAGCGGGGGATTAGTAGACAGTCTGGGTCACCACGGGCAGGTCGCGGTATTCGTCCGGGGTGATGTCCTCGGTGCGAGTGGAGCCGTCCTTACCCGTGATGGTGGCCTCAGCCCAGAAACCGCTAGGAGCGGAGGTCTGCTTGTAGTTGGAGGTCAGGCTGTACTTTCCGTCCTTGCCGCAGTGAATCTCGCGGTAGTTGATGCGGGTCATGGTGGTGCCATACTCCACGCGGACGCGCTCGCCCGGGGCAAGGTCGATGTGCTTGAGCTCCGTACCGACTGGCATGTAGGCGCGCTTGACCGCACCGACGGATTCCAGCCAACCCTTCGGAATGTCGCCGCGGTTGCCCTGCCAGTTGGTGTACGGCGAGTGCTCAGCACCGACGACGAAGTCCGTGACCGGCGCGTACTCGTAGTCACCCTTGGACCAGTTGAGGAAGTCCGTGGAGTAACCCGGCTTGCGGTAGGTCGGTGTGACGGCCGTGATGTCCAGCGGGTACCAGGAGCTGTCGCCGCCCTCACAGGTTTCGCCTTCCTTAGGCCAGGAGGGATCACGCTGGAGCTCCTCGGAAGGCTGCATGATTTCATCCTTCTTCGGGTCCGCAATCTTTTCCAGGCTCGGGCCGGAAACGGAGGTGTAGTTGCCCTCGATCGGCTTGGAATTGGCGCCTGGGGAGCGGGTGGGAATCTCCATGGCGAGGTCCGAAATCGACCCATCGGCCTTGATGATGTAGGCGAAGGCATAACGCTCGGCCGGGCCTTTGCCGCGGATGACGTTGGCGCCCGGGATGTTCTCCAAGCGGTCATCGTTGCAGCCGACGAACATGGAGATGAAGTCCTTCTCTACCACGCCATATTCCACGCGGAAAGACTCGCCCGGCTTGAGCTTAATGGGGCCGAAGGTTTCCTTCTCCTGCCAACCGTTGGTCATCTTGAGACCGATATCGGACTTAGCAGTCGTGTTCCATCCGGAAGGCATGGCTGCCTTGGAGTTGGCCTCAATCTTGTGGTTGGTGCCAGTCTCCACCTCAGCGGTGTAGGGCACCTCCTGATCGGTGGTGTTCTTAAACTGCAGCGTGCCATCGCTCAAGTAGCGGCGGCCCGTCTCTGCAAAGCGCCATTCGCGCTCGGCGTTGTCACCGGCCGCGTTACAGCTCTTGTAGAGGTTCGTGATGGGGTAGGCCTGCGGCATGGGCGGAATGTCAGCCGCCTGTGCCACGGGCGCGACAAATGCGGCCGCCGCAGCCGCCGTGGCCGCTAGCGGCGCGAGCGCGCGCAATCCCTTGATGTGCACCTGGATACCGTCCTTAAAGAAAGTTAAAGAATAAAAGCAAGCTTCTTGAAGTCCCGCACAATCCTAAGTTCTGCACAGTGCACTCTCAACGGCGTAAGAAAAATATTTTCCCACTTTGCAAGAAAGTTAGCGTTGTTAAGCCCCCATTTACCAGCGGTGATTTATTCTCACCTGTTGGAATAATTTACCCCCATCTGGGGCTGTTTTGGTTCTGTGCCAAAGTTAAAGACGCTGGCAGGAAGCTTAAAGGTGTATGTATGTCGCTCCCAGACTTTGGTTCGCCCCCGGCGTCTCCTATCTGCAAAATCTAGCCCTTAGGTCCTGCGGTGGGGCGTCGAGTAGCAGTGTGGGAGCAATGCTTGGCGACGTCTCTCCCCTCCCAATCCTGAGAAAGTCACGAACATGCGTGCGTCACCACGGGGGCCCCGGTCCGGGGCGCAGGTGAAAGGGTGTGATGCTTTTGGCCTAGAAGAGATCCCAGATGGTGATTCCGAGGATGATGGAGCCGAGGGCGAAGACGAAGTAATTCCACGGATCGCCACGGAACTTCTTGTATTCCTTGACCTTGTGGAACATGTAGACCGGCAAGAGGAAGATGAGGATGGCATCGAAGACGCCGCCCACCAGGTAAATGAGGTCAAGGATGGGCGGATTGAACACGGAGACCAACGTGCCGGAAATGAAGATGACGATGTAGACGATGGTCAGCAGGCTGCGGCGGTTCAGCCGGTTCGCCGTACGCGGTGCCAGGAGCCGAACCATGTAGGCGGTTCCTTCTTCGGCGCCGAGCATGGTGCCGAAGTAGGACGTGATGACAGCGAAGATAACGATCAACGGTGCCAGCAGGGCAAGAACCTGCACGCCGGTGACGTTGGCGAAATAGGACAGAACCGGAAGGTTTTGCTCAGAGGCTTCGCGCATACCCTCAGCGCCCAGTGCGAGCACGCATGACCAGACGAAGAACATGGTGAAAACCACCAGCAACGCGGCGGTGTAGAGCTCAATGCGGGAGACGCGCTTTTCGGTGTTCTCTCCGTAGGTTGGCTGCATGTCCACCGACATCTGTGACAGCGCAGCCATGTGGGAAAAGGAAAACGCAAGCACGGGCAGGATAAGTACTGCACCAAGCAAAATATGGGGCCAGCTGCCGCCCTGGTATTTCACTTCCACGAAGGACTGGAAGTCCCATTGTGGAATGAGATAAATCGACGTCGCCGCAAGCGAGAAGATTAGGGGATAGACCAATGCCTGCGCCAGCCACAGCATGGGCTTGCGCCCGAATGCGAACACGCCGGTCAGAGTACCCACGCACACCACGGAGAGCACCCAGCGGTTAATGGACGGGCCGTGGAGCTGATTAACAATGAAACTATCGATGGCGTTGGTCAACGAGATGGCGTAGATGAACACCGTGGGCACGTTGGCCAGGGAATACATCAACGCCACAAAGAGGCCAGTGTTGCGCCCCAGGTATTTGCGCACCAGCTCCAAAATATCCAAGCCATAATCCTGGGCGGGCGCGCCAGCAACAATGCGGGCGTAAGTGCGGTGGGAGAAATACACCAAGGGAAAGATGATCACCGTGGCAAAGGCCAGGGGCCAGAATCCGAAGGAGCCCGCCTGCAGAGGCAGGAACAGGATGCCGGCACCCATTGCCGTCCCAAACAGCGCCAGCACCCAGCTCAAGGCGGTGCCTTCGGATTTGGGTGCGTCACCGTTCATCAGAGAGGAGTAGGGTACAGCGTTGCCGCTGCCCGTCACGAGAGGCTTGGAATTAGTCATCACCTCTACTTTCTAATATTCGATGGCCTCGCGGATAATCGGGCAGGTCATGCAGTGGCCGCCGCCGCGGCCGCGGCCAAGTTCAGCCGAGCCAATCTCTACTACTTCTATGCCCGCGGCTCTCAATTTCTTATTAGTGTGCTTGTTGCGGTCATAAGCCACCACCACGCCGGGTTCGATGGCCACGACATTGTTGGCGTCGTCCCACTGCTCGCGGGCGGCAGTGTAAGTATCGCCGCCGGTTTCGATGACGTCGAAGGCGCCAATGCCCAGTGCCTTGGCGACGACCTCAAGGAAGGGCGCGGTGGGCAGTTCGACGTCGAAAGGCGCCGTGCTTGTTGAAGGATGCAGGACTATCGGCCGGATAGTGTCTACCACCTTGGGGTAGGCGGTGACCTTGTCGGCGTCAAGGAAAGTAAAGACCGTGTCGAGGTGCATGGAGGCACGGTCCTTAGCCATGGCCGCAATGATGATCGTGGTGGCTGCGCCTTCCTCAAACAGCCGCATGGCTAGTTGGCTTACTCCCTGCCAGGTGGTGCGCTCACCCATGCCTACCAGCACGATGCCCTTGCCAATCGGCATAATGTCACCGCCTTCGAGTGCCGCAAGCCCCGGATCCTCGTCGGTGTTGCCGTACCAGAATGTGAAGTCTGCCTGCGCAAACCGTGGGTGGTAGTTGTAGATCGCGCGGGTCAGCAGCGTTTCCTGGTGGCGCGCCGGCATCCGCATGGGGTTAAGTGATACTCCGCCATAAATCCATGCGGAATTATCCCGCGCGTACTGGGTATTAGGAAGTGGGCGCAGCGCAAACGCGGACGGGCCGTAGACCTCACGCATGGCATCGATGGTGCCGTGGCCCAGGCCTTGGGGGATTTCGGCGAAGGGCAGACCGCCAATGAGCACTTCCGCAAGCCGTGCGGCGGGCATCTCGTTGAACCAGTGGCGCAGCTCGCCGCCGATGCCGACGCCGACGTTCTTATCTAAAAGCTTGAAATCGAGGATGAAATCCCGCCCGCCCGGGGTATCCAGGGTCTCCTCCAGCAGTGTGTGCATCTCCAGTACGTCAACGCCGTAGCTACGCAGCTGGGCTACGAACTCCGCATGGTGCTTCTTGGCTTCATCGACCCACAGGACGTCGTCGAAAAGCAGCTCCGCACAGTTGCTGGGAGTGAGCCGTTCGTGCGCGAGTCCGGGCGCACACACCATGACCTGGTGAAGCTTGCCTACCTCGGACCAAACGCCCAGCGGGGGAGTAGTCATGTGCGTGAGCCTTTCTTGACGCTTGTACGGCGCCAACGTGCACCGTGGTGAATTGAACCACCAGAATTAGCGGATTGTGAACTACGTGACAAGTTTATGGAAGGCGAGCATTTTTTCAAGCCTCCGTGGGTGGCAGAAAGCCCATGTAGGTGCAGGTTTTGCGACATCATGCATAATATTATTCACTTTTATTCATGTATCAACGATGGGGGAAGTGGGCACTTTCCTGCCGTGCTTGCCGACGCCCCATCCCTCCACCACTGCGAGGACCCTCACGGTGGCGGACACCGCAGCCCGACGGTGAACCGGGTGCATAACTTGGGGCGGGGTGGAAACTCTGCGCGAATATTAGGGATCAGGGTGTGGGGGTAGGTGTGGCGTGCAGCGCACGGGGGGGGAGTGGGGCGTTTCCGCTACTGCGAATCGAAGTCCTCAACAATGAGGCTTGCCGCATGCTCACGGAGGTAGTCGCGCATGTATGGCAAAGCGAAGTCGACTTCGCCATGGCCGGTGGTGGTGATCATTTCGGCGTCGAGAAGCCGGCGGCGGTAGTTCCCTACATAAGAATCTGTCTGATTGAAGCGAGCCTTGATATCTGACATTTTGGTGGGGCCATCATTCTGGGCCATGTAAACCAAGAAGCTTCGGTCAATGGTCGAGAGGTCTGACAGTGCCGGCTCGTGGACAAGTTGGCCGAGTTTGCGCTGCGCAGTTGTGACTCCTCGCTGTGCAGCGTCGACGGAGATTTCGGCGCCTCCATCCGAAGCATGTTCCCTTTCCCTAAACGAGCATTGACCTACGAGTTGAATCATGAATGGGTAACCATGACATGCCTCCACTGCGGTGTCCAAAGCGTCTGTCGACCACGAGGTTGCAGCGGTGTGGAGGGGCTCTTCCAATGCTTTGCGAACATCCGAATCAGAGACTCTACCCAGCTCAATGCGGTTTGCGCGGCGCAAAAAAGTGACTGGATTGGCATCGCCGTGGCTGTTTAGCTTCCCGGAAAGCAGCGGCCTGATTGAGGTTGGGATGCCCGCCATGACTACGGAAATGTCTTCACCCTCACGGATGAGGTGCTGAATTGTGGCCCCGAACTCGATGAGCTCCTGGCTGCGTTGGTGGTGCATCTCATCCAGAGTTACGAGCACCCCGCCGGGCTCCTGGTGGGCCTTCCGGTCCAGTTCGCGTTTATAAGCCAGCAGATCCTTAAGCGCATTGCGCAGCGAGTATGTTGATTCCGCGATGGCGCGGGTATCCCAATTCAGTCCGCCGCCAATGCCAAGGATTGAGACGTTGAGCCCCTTGAGCTGCTTCCTGTCCTGGGATAGACGTTGGATAATGCTGCTGCGCAAGCGCTCAACAAAACCGGTTGTTGCGGTATCGCTGAGCGTGAGCCAACCACGCGCGAGCGCCTCGTCTTCGAAAGCGTTGAGCAGGACTGTCTTTCCGATGCCGCGGGGGCCAATGATGAGAGAGATTCTCTCATGGGCGCCGGGGCCCTCATCGAGCGCAAAACCGAAATCACGAATGGCGTCACTGCGACCAACCAGCAACGGGGGAGTGGCGCCAAGGGTAGCCGTAAAGGGATTGGTGTACTTCGGTTTCATGCTCTCACTATAATCCACCAGGCTTTTGAAGTCTTGTGAAGTTTATGAATTCTTTGAAGTTTATGAAGTGTGTGAAGAGCTTTGAAGATTTATAGAGGGGCCGCGCCGCTAAGCGACGGGAAGTGGCGGCGCGACTCCAGAGTGATAGGGAAGTAGGGCGTATTCCTAACTTTCTGTGTTGGAGAGGCATCTTTGACATTAGGGCTGGGAAGGGACATGGCTGCGAATGATTCGAGCATGGGGTTCGAACAGCCAGTCGGACGAAACAGCAACCGAGCATGTGCTTGGTCAACAGTATTGATGAGACACGTAGTGTAAACGTATGGCTCAGGACTCCATAGAACCCATATCAACATTGCCCCGAGGCGAGTTTGCCTTTCCGGGGCCGCTCCGCGACGCTCTCGTTACCGCCATTCTGAACGGCACGAAAACCACTACGGCATCCTTACTGGTTGAGCACCCGCGCGACCACGACCCGCGCGAGGGTGTGGGCACTCTTGAGGCCGTACTTGATTCACACGACAACGTGGTCTGCGTCATCCGCACCACCGAGGTCCAGGTCTGCCAGCTCGCAGACGTCAGCGACGAGCACGCCATCGCCGAGGGCGAGGGCTACGCCGATGCCAACGAATGGCGCGCCGGGCATGAGCAGTTCTGGAGCTCACCTGAGTTTGTTGAATACATCGGAGAGATAGACATCAACGATGGCACACAGGTGGTGTGCCAGCGTTTCACCGTTGACGGGCGGTACCCGGTTAAGGGGCTGGAGGCGTGGGACGCCGAAACCTAGGAAAGGCGGTACACCTCGTAGTCATCCGCTACTCCTGCGCCGGGGACATGTTGCAGTCCGAGCTTCAACGCTAGGGCAATCGACGCCTCGTTGGTTGGATCGATGATGGCAACGACAGGGAGCTGCGGGAAACGCTCGCGTGCACTGGCAATCGCAGCGGCTGCGGCCTCCTTCGCATAGCCTTGCCCTTGCGATTCTGGTGCGAAGCGGTAGTAGAGGTTGAGTACTTCTTTACCGGCCTCTTCGCTATGGCGCACACCAGTGAACCCAATAGTAGTGCCATCAAGCGTGGATACCACGTAGTAGCCCAGCTGGTTCTCACGCCAATTGGCTTGCCATGCGCGAGCTAACTCCACAGCTTCTTCTCTAGTCTTCATGGCAAGTTCAGGGCGGTGCTCGTACGTACGGGCATCCGAGTGAATGGCAAAGATGGCATCAATGTCGGTATCCGTAGGCACCGACAATGAAAGCCGCTGGGTATGGAGGGCGTAATCGTGATTCATGGGGAGTCCTGCCATTGATATCTACAGTGCTCCCAGGCTATCCAATTTGCACGCGTGTGGTGCAGTCAATCTTGGCGTAGGGGCGTCCCTTATTATCAACGCTGGTCATTGCGTAGTTGCCACCGTAGGCGCGGCAACCGGTGTAGTTGTCCACCGGATTGCTGGGTGCCGGTGCAGCTGGCACTTGGTAGGCGGGTGCAGCCTGCTCCGCGCGACGGGCAGCCTCCGCGGCCTCTTGTTCCGCACGGCGAGCTTCTTCTTCTGCTTCACGTTGCGCGGCCTCTGCAGCTTCGCGCGCAGCTTGTTCCTCGGCCTGCTTCTTCTCGCGTTCCTCATTGGCAAAGGAAATTTCGTGGTCCAAGGACTCTTTTCGCTCAGTGGCGTCCTTCTTTAGTTCGTCGAGAAGCTGTGCTTGTTCCTTACCAAATGCTTCTCTCTGAAACTCAGACTGCTCCGCCATGGCCTTCTCCAGCTTGGTTATGGCTAACTTCGCGGTGGCCAGGCGGGAGGCGTGGCTACGAGCCTCGTCGAGCTGTTCGTCGTTCCACATGTCATCGAAGTGGAACTGCTGCGCCTCATCCACGGCGGAGCGTGCGTCCTGGTAGGACTGGTAGGCGCTGTCATCACCGAAGGCGCATTCCGGGCCGGCCGAGTTGATTCCCTTGCCTGCAGCACGGGCTCGGTCGGCAGCGGCTGAGACCTCCGAGAAGAAACGAGTGTTACCGCCCACCTTCATCGGAATCGCTAGACCTTCCTCTGCAATGGAAGCGTTGACCAGCGAGCCTTCTTTGAATACACCGGCCAATGTGCGGCCGTATTTGTCCTCGCGTTCGGCGTCGTACTCCAGCGTTACTACCGTGTCCACTGGTAGCAGACCTGCTAGGTACTGCTTAGCTTCCTCGGCCAAGCACTCTTTGCCCATCTCCGGGGTATCAATATTGAGCAGGCGAATGCGCGTAGACGTGCCATCTTGAGTGACGTCGATTGTATCGCCATCGACGATGTTCTGGACTGTAATCACGTCATCGGACGCATCCGGTCCAAGGACCGAATACGCGCCGTAACCTACGCCAACTATTGCCAGCAATCCAGCAACAGCTTTGAAGAATCCCATTTCAGAAACCTCATGAGAGAAAGAGAGCAACAAGAACATCAGGAGTATATGCACGATTTTGGATGGCGCCTAGAAATGAGATTGACTTTCCGGAGTAAGCCAAGGGGGCAATAACTGGTTGTACGCCTACCCGGTGGGCGGAAATCTAGAATCCAGAAGGTTTTTTACTGGATAATTGGCGTATGGAAAATTTAGGTGAGTTTGCGTTGGACCCCCAGGTTACGGACTCGCGCTCGTCTGCTGAATTGAGAATTGCTCATGAGATCGCCCCGATTGTCGAGAACCTCGTTGGTGAAGGGCGCTCTATCATTGACCCGTCAATAACTATCTGGATGCCGGAAGCTGCTGTTGAAGTACGCGAGCGGCTAGTCAAGGACCCGATCGTTGGAACTAGCATGACTCAATGGCAGAAGCTCGATGTGCAGCTAAAAGGGGCTTCGGAAGAAGTAACCCTTTTAGCAGCTGAGCTCGTTTTTCTCCGTGAGCATGCACTATTGAACGCACGCTCATCGACTCGAAGCAAGCATATTAACTTCGTTCTCAGCCGTTTAAACAGAGATGTAGAGATACCACCCATTATGTGGGAATGGATCAATAGAAAGTCGGGTGTGGCTGGACTCAAAGCTGGACAAGCATTCAATAGAGAAATGTGGCGACACGTTTCATGGATGGCTGGCTTTGTAGAGAAATTCCGTCAGCAGTCTGAATCCGAACGAAGAGCTATCTTGCGCGATCCAGTAAAACTGCAGGACTTCATGCTTAACCTGGCAGTTGATGACCGATCAGACATCAGGAACATTATGCAGTTCCTGCTGTTCCCAGAAGCTTTTGAAGCAATTTCGGCGCAAAGATTGAAGGAAAAAATAGTTGGTGAGCTCTGCTCGAGGATTGGTGGTCAATCGGGAGAAACGCCACAGGCCATCGACCGTGACTTGTATTCCATCCGAGCGTCTATAGCAGAGGAAGTCGAGGGCGAGTTCGGGTTTTGGACCCCGGCTGTCTTGGCTCTGTGGAACGAGGAAGAATCAGACGAACCTCAACGCCGAAACTATTGGCTCTACGATCCCGGTGATAACCCGCAACGATGGGACGAGTTTAAAAGTGAGGGGCTCATCGGGCTCGGCTGGGATGGTCTAGGGGATTATGGTGCATATCCAGATCGTGCAGCTATTGAAGCTGAGATGCAGAAGGAAGACTCTGCAAAAGCCTCTCGCAACCAGCCACAGGCCGTTTGGGAGTTTCAACGTGAGATTCAAGTTGGAGACATTGTTTTTGCTCGCCGTGGCAAGAACAAAATTCTCGGACGAGGCGTTGTCGCCTCTGCTCCGCGCTACGAAAAGAGCCGCAGCGCGTTTAAGAATGTCCGTGATGTGAAATGGGAGTTCACTGGAGAATGGGAATTTGTCTTAAGCGCTAACCAAAAATCACTGACGCGGATCACCGATAAGCGCGGCTTGATCGAACAGCTTGATGCCCTGTTCGCTGTAGAGACGGAAGACGAGCTAAGTCCCGTTTCCTCTGTTAAGGCATACACGGATAAAGAGTTCTTAAACGAAGTTTTCTTTACCAGGCACCAGTTTGATCGTTTGCTGTCTTTGATTGGTCGCAAGAAGAATGTCATCTTGACCGGTCCGCCTGGCGTTGGCAAGACCTATGTAGCGCGCCGAATCGCCTTTGCAGATATGGAGGAAAGAGACTCTTCGCGAATTGAGCAGATTCAGTTCCATCAAAGCTATTCCTATGAGGACTTTATGATGGGTTTCAGGCCCAATAAAGATGGTGGCTTTGATTTAGTGAACGGGCCGTTCTACGCTTTCTGCGAGAAGGCCCGAGAGGAACCTGACCGTCATTTCTTCTTCATTATTGATGAGATTAACCGCGGCAATGTATCGAAGATTTTTGGAGAGCTACTGATGCTCATTGAATCTGACAAACGTGGACAAGGACTTCGGCTTATCTACAACGACGAGATCTTTAGCGTTCCCGATAACGTGTATCTCATCGGAACTATGAATACTGCGGACCGCAGTCTCGCGGTAATGGATCATGCTCTGCGCCGGCGCTTTGGATTCTTCAACATACCGCCCGCTTTTGAATCTGTTGGTTTTCAGACTTGGAAGGAATCACAAGAAAGCGAATCACTTGACGCGCTAGTGGAGGTAATCAGGGCTCTGAATGAAGTAATCGCCGATGATCCGAGGTTGGGACGTGGTTTTCTGATTGGCCACAGCTTTGTCGTCCAAGGCTCTAGTGGGGATGAAACCGAAGACGATTGGCTTTACTCAGTCGTTGAAGATGACCTCGTTCCGCTGCTAGAAGAATACTGGTTTGATGAGCCTGCGCTTGTAGATTCGTGGTCGAGTCGTCTGCGCGAGGCGGTGGAATAGTGCCAGCAGGCTCCTCAAAGCCGAAGAGTTCGCTTGTTCTTCGGAACATTTATGTCATGCTGGCTTATGCCGTTGACTCTATAAGCCGCATAGAAACTACTTTATTCTCTGGTGAAGAGTTTGAAAACTTTCACGAGCTGTGTGCAGAAATCCTCATCCAAGGAATCGAAGCTCAGGTTAATCGAGGTTTGCATCACGACTATCGACGCGTACAAGAAGAACTACGGACGGTACGTGGACGAATTGATTTTGCAAGCACGATAACCACTGCTGCGCGTAGCCGAGGCGCGATTGTGTGCGAGTTTGATGAGTATCTGCTTGATACCCAGCACAATAGGATTCTCAAATCTGTGATGGAATTGCTCCTGGCGGAGGGGGAGTTGAACCGAGAACGTCGGCGCAGGCTCGGGAATACTCTGCGGTTTTTCCTCGAAGTCCGATCAATCCCACCGCGTTCAATCCGTTGGCGCGAAGTGCACTACACACGTCTAACTACTGAATACAAACTCATGCACGGAGTATGTTGGATGGTCATTGAAGGACTCATGCAACGTGAATCCGAAGGTGGAATCGCACTGGCTTCGTGGTTGGGAGAAGAAGCAGAGAGCAGGCTGTATGAGCGGTTTCTGCTCCGCTACTATCAGCGGCACTATCCGGAATTGAATCCGTATTCTCCCCACATTTCTTGGGATTTGAGTGGGGAAGTACAGGGAGAAGAACAGCTTCCTATCATGCGTTCTGACGTGGTGCTGGCAAATGGTTCATCCGCTCTAGTCATCGATGCGAAGTATTATGGTGAGACCATGCAGCGGTCACGCTTCGGCAAGGCGACGCTTCATTCTGGACATCTCTACCAGTTGCTGAGCTATGTGATTAATTTTGCTCGAACCAGTGGAAACGAGGTTTCAGGTCTCTTGCTGTACGCAAAGACTAACGAGGAAATTTTCCCCGACTTTTCTGCATCGATTTCAGGTCATCGTATAGCTGCGAAGGCTCTGGATCTAGACGCGCCATGGAGAGAAGTTCAAGAGCATTTGGATGCCGTGGTTGGGGGGTCACTCTTGAATAAGGAATAAGTGTGATGGACCATGGCTTAGCCGGAAATGAGTTTGTCGGAGACTCTCGAACTACTGAGCCCACAATCAGTCATCTAAGGTCCACCCCCGCTGCTACCTTGGAGTCCTTGAGTCTCTCCGATTTCTCTCAGCTCGACCCCGGCGTGACCATCGAGTGCCGTGACGAGCACTGGCTGGTCAGCAACGTCACCCGCACTACTGACGGTTTCCGCATTCGTGCGCGTGGTGTGAGTGATTACGTGCGGGATACCACAGCCACCTTCTTCACGGCGCTCGATGATATTACGGTCTTCGATCCAGCCAATGTCACGGTGACCCCGGATGAGTCTTCACATTTCCGCCACACCCGCCTGTGGTCGGAGTCGACGCTGCGCCGCACGCCCGTGCCGCTGTACCAAAAGTAGCTGGAGGTGGCTACACAGATGCTGGCGGACCCGCTGGATTATCAGCTCTCTGCGGTGAAGTCGGCGCTGTCAGGTGAGCGCATTCGCCCGCGCGTGCTGCTCGCAGATGCTGTTGGCCTGGGTAAGACACTGGAGATTGGCATGATCCTGGCGGAGCTCATCCGCCGCGGTAGGGGAGAGCGCATCCTCGTCGTTACGCCGAAGCACGTTATGGAGCAGTTCCAGCAGGAGTTGTAGACGCTCTTCGCCATCCCGCTGGTCCGTCTGGATAGCCAGGGCATTCAGAAGGTTCGCCAGAAGCTGCCGGCATCGAAGAACCCCTTTACTTACTTCCCTCGCGTCATCGTGTCCATGGATACGCTCAAGGCCCCGAAGTGCCGCGCGCAGTTGGAAAAGGTGCGCTGGGATGCGGTGGTGATTGATGAGATTCATAACGCCACTAATGCCGGCTCCCAAAACAATGAGCTGGCCCGCACCTTGGCACCGACCACCGAGTCGCTCATCCTGGTTTCGGCAACCCCACACAACGGCCGCGAGGATTCCTTTAAAGAAATCCTGCGTTTGCTCGAACCACTATCGGTCCCGTCTGATAGTTCCATCGACATGGAGGCTGTGAACAAGCTCATCATCCGCCGCCACCGTAATTCACCCCGAAGTGGCGTCGGTGGTAGGAGAGAAATGGGCCAAGCGCGGCGAACTCCTTGGAGAATAGGCGGGGGACTGCCACGTACGCGGCGCAGTGTCTATTCTGGTTCCCGGCTTATCGCGCGGAACGTACAGTGAGTAAAGTGCCAGAAAGGAATTCCACACAATGACTTTGCAGCAGCCTAAGCCTCGCCCGCGCTATACAGAGATTGCGGATGCGCTGCGCTCGGACATCGATAAGCAGGTGTTTCCTGTGGGCAGTTACCTGCCGTCAGAGGCGGCGTTGGCGGAGCGCTTTGAAGTCGCGCCAGGCACTATGCGTCAGGCCCTGAAGGTACTGGTGGAGGAGGGCGTGCTCAGTGCGCGGCGCGGGGCGAAGAAGATTGTGTTGCGTGCGCCGCGGAGTTCCTCGGAGTTTGGGGAGTTTCGTAGCTTTGCGCAGTGGGCGTATAGCCAGGGTAAAGAACCTGGGGGAGAGGTTCTATTGCAGTCTTGGGTGAAGGCTAGTGAGTTGGACGCGCGGTTGCTGCGGGTGGAGGAAGGCGCACCGGTGCTGAATGTAGTGCGTGTGCGCACTCTTGATGGCGAGCCGGTGATGCTGGAGCATACGCACTACCCGCAGAGCATTGGCGTCCTCGTAGCAGATCTGCCCAAGGATACGCCGTCGGTGACGAACGTTCTGCGAGCAGAGAAGGATGTTGAGTTCGTTGCGGCTGACCACGTGTTTGGTGTGGGGGCTGTGACGGAAGCGGAGGCGGCGGCTTTGCAAGCGGTGGAAGGCACACCGCTGCTCGTCCATCGACGCGTGAGTCGTGACCGCTTTGGCACGCCATTGGAGCGGTCAGAGGATAAGTATTTGCCCAATTCGGTGTCCTTGGCAGTGTCGAATACCGAGGCAAGTAACTCGTTGAACTGGACGTCTGACCAGCACTTTGATTTGTAGCCCTGGGGTCTGTTTTAGGGCGTGCTGATGGAGGTCATCGGGGGCGGGGAGGGTTGTTAAATCCGGGGATCTTTTTTGTTGGTCAAGTTTGCACGTGGAGTTAACCCGGTGTTCATAAGAGGCTGATTACGTAGTCGCTGGAAAGTTCACTAGTGAGGTTTTAATGCCTCGGTACAGAAAGCACCTACTCTCATGTTCAAAAAGTCACTTCGCACCGTTCTCGCCGTTCCGCTGACCGCTCTCACTGTTGTCACCATGACCGCCTGCTCTTCCTCAATGGGGGAGAGCGAGGAAAGCGCCAAGTGGCGTGAAGCCACCACTCTGGAAGAGGGCGGCGGAATGGACGCCCTTATCGAGGCCGCGCAGGCTGAGGGCGAGTTCAACACCATGGGCCTCTACGAAGATTGGGCTAACTACGGTGAGCTGCTCAAGGTTTTCGGTGAGAAGTACGACATCAAGATCAACAACGATGTCTCCTCCGGTGCGTCCCAGGATCTCATCAACGCAGTGAAGAACCGCAAGGGCCAGGACAACTCGCTGGATTACTTGGATACCGGCGTGGGCTTTGCAGAAAAGTCCGATGAGGAAGGTTTGCTGGCTACCTACGCCCCGGAGACTGTTGATGACATCGACAAGGACAAGCAGTCTGAAAACGGCACCTGGTACAACCACCTCGGTGGCAACATGGCCATCGGCTGTGATGCAACCCAGGTTGAGGTCTGCCCAGAGGATTGGGATGACCTACTGAAGCCGGAATACAAGGGCAAGGTCGCCATGGCCGGTGACCCGACCTCGGGCGAGGCCGGTTTTATGACCGTTATGGCTGCATCCCTGGGCAACGGTGGTTCCCTGGATGATGTCCAGCCAGGTATCGATTTCTTCGGTGAGTTGAAGAAGGCCGGTAACTTCCTTCCGGTGGCTGCTTCTGCCGGAACCGTTGAAACCAATGAAACTCCGATTGTGATCAACTGGGACTACCTGTTGGCACAGATGGCTCGTGACCTCGAGCCGTCCGGCGTTGACCTGCAGATCGCTCTGCCCGAGAAGACCGTCTCCTCCTACTACGCAGCCTCCATCAACGATGACGCTCCGCACCCAGCCGTTGCCCGCCTGTGGTTCGAGTTCCTCTTCTCCGATGAGGGTCAGAACTTGCTGCTCGAGGGCTTTGTGAAGCCGGTCCGCCTGCAGGCGATGATTGATGCGGGCACCGTGAACCAGGAAGCGCTTGATGCTCTGCCGGAGGGTTCCCGCAAGGATTACCCGCAACCGTCCCTGGAGCAGCGCGATGAGCTGCACCCGGTCATGGTCGAGGGCTGGGGAAAGGTCATGGGTTAGTCTATGACTACTCAGGCTGATACCAAGCACGCGGCCCCTGCCGGCAAGGCTAAGAAAGTCTCTACTGCGAAGGCCGCATGGGCCACGTTGCTGCCGCTCGGCATTATTCTGACGCTTTTCTTCCTGATCCCAATCGTCGGAATGGCAATCACCTCGCTACAAAGTGGTGCTGACGGGTCCTGGACCACGGAAAACTACCAGGCCATGATGCAGGGTAACCGCCTGCGCGCAATGTGGAACTCGGTTCTGGTGTCCCTGATTTCTTCTCTCATTGCGCTAGTAATCGGGCTCATTGTGGCGTGGTGCATTACTTACATCAAGTCGCCAGCACTGGATTCCGTCACCGCAGTGATCTCTTCGGTGCTATCCAATTCAGGTGGTGCTCCGCTGGCCTTTTCCTTCATCGTGCTGGCCGGTAACACCGGCTACTTGATTTCCTTGTTCCTGGCCGTGGATAAGGGATTCTCCTTATACTCCATCAAGGGCTTGGTTCTCATGTACCAGTACTTCCTCATCCCCACCGTGGTGCTGCTTATCCTTCCTTCCCTCAAAGCACTGCGCACTTCTTGGAAGGAAGCCAATACCTCGCTGGGCGGATCGGCGCTGACCTTCTGGAAGCGCGTGGGCCTGCCGATCCTGGCGCCGACCATCCTTGGCGTATGGATTCTGGAGTTCGGCGCTGCTTTCGCCACGCATGCCTCGGCAGCCGTGCTCATCGGTACGGGTACTTTCCCGCTCATCGTGCTGCAGATTGCCGCAGAGATGGGAGCTTCCGCCACCAGCGGCGGCGAGCACATCGCTATGGCCATGGGCCTGACTACTACCGTTATCGCAATCATCACCCTCGTGGCCTTCAACGCCCTGCAGAAAAGGAGTGCACGATGGCTCAAGTAAACACCAAGTCCGGCAAGGCGCTGGCCTGGATCCCAGTGGCGCTGCTCGGTGTCTTCATCGTGGCACCGCAGCTGGCCATGATTCTCTACGCCTTCTTCGCCAACGGCCAATTCACCCTGGCGGGATTCCAAGGCTTGTTCAACGACCCCACCTTCTACTCCTCCCTAGGCCTGTCCATCGTTATTGCGCTCACCACCGTCGTGACCCTCGTCATCACCCTGGTGCCAGCTGTTGTGGCCGTACACCTGTGGGCACCTAAACTGAGCGGAACGCTGTCGATTCTGTGCACGCTGCCCCTTGTCATCCCAGCCATCGCGCTGGTGGCGGGCTTGCTGCAGATTCTTCGCACCATGTCCGCCACAGGCCGCGGCACCCCGCTCAACGCGTTGTCGATGATGCTGCAAAACAACGATTTCCCCATCGCGCTCATCGGTACGTATGTGGTGTTGTGCCTGCCGTTTACGTACCGCTCCATCAATGCAGCGCTGAGTTCGATTCCTTTGAAGGTGTTCTTCGAGGCATCATCAAGCCTCGGCGCCGGTACGTGGAAGACGCTCTTTTCCATTGTGCTGCCCAATATCCGTGGCTCCATTATGTTCTCCGCGTTCTTCGCTTTTGCGTTGGGCTTTGCGGAGTACACCGTGGCCTCTGTGATGTCGGTCCGTACCTTGCCGGTATATATGACCACGCTGTCCGCCACCGATTTCCGCGCCTCCATCGCGCTATCCATCCTGTCGAACTTCATCACGTGGGGACTGCTGGCACTCGCCATGGTGACTGCTGAGCGCGCCGGAAAGAAGTCCGCGCAGAATGCCCGCCGTTCGAAGGCCTCTCAGAAGGCAGAAACCCTCGACACGACCGCAAGCGTAGCTGTCCCCGCTACGACGTCTGCACAGTCCTAACAATGACAAGGGAAGAAAAATGACTACACCAACCGCGAAAACTGGTGGAAAGAACGCGAACGACCGCGTCCACACCCCAGCACCTATTTCCCCGAAATCTGAACCGTTGTCGGTGAGCTTCCAAGGCATCAATAAGTCCTACACCGCCAACGGCCCGCTCGTGCTTAAAGATATGGACTTGGATATCAAGGCCGGCGAGTTGCTCACGGTATTGGGGCCATCCGGCTGTGGTAAGACCACGACATTGCGCATCCTGGCCGGCTTTGAGTCACCCAACTCCGGTGACGTGCTGGTGGGTGGAAAATCCATCGTGAACACCCCTGCCAACAAGCGCAATATGGGCATGGTGTTCCAGTCCTACTCACTGTTCCCCAACCTCACCGTGGCAGAAAACATTGAGTACGGTCTGCGCATCCGCAAGATGGATAAAGCCGCTTCGCACCGTCGCTCCGCCGAGCTGCTGGAAGTGTGTGGTCTGCCGGGCTTTGGTGACCGGTATCCGGATCAGCTCTCCGGTGGTCAGCAACAGCGTGTGGCACTTGCCCGCGCACTGGCGATTGAGCCACAGGTACTGCTTCTTGATGAACCCCTCTCCGCGCTCGACGCCACTGTGCGTTCACAGCTGCGTGATGAGATTCGCCGCGTCCAGCAGACCATGGGTACAACCACCCTGTTTATTACGCACGACCAGGCAGAGGCTCTCGTCATTGCGGACCGGGTGGCTGTTCTGAACGGCGGAATCGTCGAACAGCATGCAGCACCGGTGGAGCTGTACTCGCGCCCAGCGTCGACTTTCGTGGCTCGCTTCGTGGGAACCATCAATGAGTTCTCTGTTCCGAAGGCGTGGACCCGAGCGGATGCTCTCCCACTGGACATGGACCCGAAGAAGGGCGACGACATTGTCTTCATCCGTCCGGAAGCCCTGCAGCTGACCGCGGACGACCGCTCCGACGCCATCGTGACGGATCACGCTTACATGGGCGACCACATCCGCGTCTCCGTTCAGCACCCCTTTGCCCGTGGTGGACACTGGACCGTCCAGATTCCTTCCCGCGACTCCTCTGAGGTGCCGGTCGGTGCGCGCGTTGCTCTGCGGCTTATCGACGATGTTGCGCTCCGCCTCCCCGCCAATGAGGTTAGTGACTAAATGGCGGAACTGGCTTGTTCCGCCGTGGTGTTTGACTGCGACGGAACGCTCATCGATTCCGAACAAACCTGGCTTGACCTTATGGCTCAACTCCTTGCAGAGCGCAAGCTCCGAGCCGACCAAGTCAGCAGTATGCGCGGCGTTACCGCAGCGGAAGCCGCGGCACGGCTAGCTGCGGTAACCGGTGAACGAAAAGATGAGCTGTGCAAAGAAATCGACCGCCGTTATAGTGAGGCCCTCACTTCCATCACACAGCCCCTGCCCGGCGTGCTCGAATTGCTTTCTTCACTCGATGATGTGGTCCCCACCGCGGTCGCAACCAACGGGCGCCGAGCGGATGTGGAGGCGATGTTGGGCCGGGTGGGCGTCGCCAAGCACATGCGCCATCTCCTCACTATTGATGAGGTGGAATGCGGCAAACCCGAACCCGACCTTTATATACGAGCATGCGCGGCGATGGGGCACCGGCCAAGTGTCGTCGTAGCTTTTGAAGATTCCGCAGTAGGGGCACGTGCCGCTCATGACGCCGGATGCCGCGTTGTCGGGCTCGGTGATGAAGTTCCAGATGAACTGGTTGTTGCCCGAGCAACCAACCTGGCTGACGTGCGGTTTGACGCGTCCAGACGCACATTCACCGTGTAAAACTAACGAGGAGACAATTATGTTTAGTCTGCAGACATGGAACCTGTGGTGGGGCGGCACCAAGGTGGACGATGGACACCGCAAAATGGTGGACGTGGTGAACAACCATGGCGCCGATATCATTTGTACCCAGGAATGCTTTAAGGACTGTGCTCGCGCTGTCTTTGCTGAGACAGGGTATCGCCATGCACAACAGGATTTTGACTGCGCGGTGTCTACACGTTTCGATGTGGACCTCATTGACACACCCACAGCACCTTTTGCCACCGCGGCGTGGGTCCAGGTACCTACGGAACATCAAAAAACTCGGCGCGTGCTGGTGTGGTCCGTGCACCTAGCTCCGTGGGACTACGGCCCCTACGCAGCGTTGAACGGCGAAGACCCAGCAGTAATCAACGTCCAACCGGAGGAGCGTCAGCGTCAAGAACAGATTGCCCAGATACTTGAACTCACAGCGCAGCTGGCTGAGCCCGAAGAGCCTGTCATCATTGCGGGTGACTTCAACAGTCCGGGCACTCTCGATTGGACACAGCGTAGCGACCTCCCGGATTATCAGTGGCTGCCCACAGATGCGCCGTTGAAGGCCGGATTCACTGATGCTTTCCGCGCTATCTATCCCGATGCCGCCGCAGTGTGGGGTGATACGTGGTCGCCTATTGAGCCTTTGGATAAAGAGCCTCGTGACCGAATTGATTTCGTCTTCATCAAAAATTTGGATGTATACACGGCGCTGACGCGTGGTGCTCTTGTCGTAGGGGAGGAGGGGTATGCAGCACCGGAGCTTGGTGGTACTTCGCCAGCCTTCACTCCCATCGGTTCAACTGCAAGTCTTATCCCAGACCAAGCAGGAAACGAGTATCCGAGTGATCACAACATTGTTGAAGTGCAACTCATGTTTCGGGATTAGTGTTTAGACACATCTGATAGGCGCCTTCCTCTCTGCGCATGGGAAGGCGCCTTTGATATATGCAATTCGCGGACCGCTGCCCACCATCCATCACTTTCTCTTATGCGCTAGCCGCGCATGCCGTGTCAGGGCCGGAGCAAGTTAAGCGATGCAATTAATAAAAGTTTAGATAAATTGCAGGGTTGAGCTGCTAGGGTTGCAAAAACCCTCCCGAAAATCGGCTCTCTGGTTGACATATCATTCAATAGTATAAAAATTATACAGACGATGGCAGTATAGGAAGCCCTTATGGAAAACGATATGCCCTGCAGGAATGAAAAATTACCCCCGCGCCGACCACCCGATTGAATGAATAAATATGCGGTCCAAAAAGTTGTACAAAGAATTTTGTCTACATTTCCCGGACGGTAGTGGATGAAAAAGTGCAGTTGGTGAGGGGTTTTGTGCGAAAATCCCGTGAATAGCCTGTCAATATGTCTGTCAAACTGTGTTGAACCTTGGAATATTGCGATTGACTGTGTGCAGAATCCTAGGTACGTTCAGCACTATCTCAGGGAGCTATCAGGCCCTGGGAGCCTGCACTAGCAAGTTAGTGTCCCTTACTTATCGCGCCCACCGACTCCACACACTTATTGGCGTGATAAGGCTGACCGGGGCTGACGGAAAGAGGAAATGTGAACAAGTTCAAGAAGGCGCTCGTTGCAGCAGTTGCAACGGGCCTCGTGATCTCCGGTCCGGGCGTCGGCGCTGCCGTTGCTGAGGATGCAAACAAGGGCGGTAGCACCGAGGAGACGACCACTCCGGCTACCCCAGACACCCCGGAGGACCCGGGCACCATTGACAAGAACAAGAAGTCCACGCTGACCATCCACAAGTTCTCCAACAACGAGCCGGGCCAGGAAGGCAATGGCCTGGAGCGTGGCGATACCGATGGCCTGGGCACTGCACTGAAGGGCGCGGAGTTCGAGATCAAGCGCGTTGATGGCTTTGACCTGACCACCAACAAGGGCTGGGAGGACCTGTCCAAGGTCACCACCAACGACGAGAAGATCGCCGAGCTCGGTGCTGCAGCAGCCTCCGTCGCAACCGGTGAGACTGACGCCAACGGTGTCCTAGCATTCGATAACCTCGAGGTCGGCGTGTACTACGTCGAGGAGACCAAGGCACCGGCCGGCCACGAGATTTCCACCAAGCCGTTCCTGGTTACCGTCCCGATGACCAACCCGGAGACCCTGAACGAGTGGAACTACGACGTTCACGTCTACCCGAAGAACAAGAAGGTTGACGAGCCGAACAAGCCGTCCAAGAAGGTCAACGACGAGAAGGCGCCGAAGGTCGGTGACACCGTTTCCTACGAGGCAACCTCCCCGGTCCAGAAGTTTGAGAACCTGACCCGTTTCAAGATCCGCGACTTCTACCCAGCAGATCGCCTCGAGCCCCACGCAATCGAGCCGATTACGTCCGTCACCATCACCGGTAACAAGAACGGCGTTGAGTCTACTGAGACTCTGGACGTCAACGACTACGCCGTTAAAAACGACGTTTCCGGACAGACCGATATTCTTCTCACCGCAGAGGGCATTAAGAAGGTCAACGCCTTCGACGCGGATGACGCTCGCAAGGTCGTTGTCAACCTCGACTTCACCGTTATCGAGGCAGCTGAGGGTGTTGATACGACCGCTCCTATCGTCAACAAGCTTGGCGTGAAGCAGACCAATAATGGCACCCCGGGCGAGGATCCGGGTGAGCCGGAGGAGCCGGGCACCCCTGACGAGCCGGGCGACCCGGACGAGTGGCCGAAGTCTTACTACGGTGACGTTCAGATCAAGAAGGTCGGCGATGAGGGCAAGGCCCTAGAGAACGTTGTATTCGACGTCTACCAGTGCAACAGCAAGGAAGACCTCTCCGCTGAGGCTCTGATCAAGGATGCTGCTAAGACCGATGCTAGCGGTGTTGCCACCATCAAGGGTCTGCGCGCTAACAACTGGGTCAACAACCAGGCGTGGCCGCTCGACAACAAGGACCAGGACGGCGACCCGCGCGCTTACCTCGGCTACTGCCTTGTAGAGACCCAGACTGGCAAGGACCACGAGCTCCTGGCTGAGCCGGTCTTCTTCCAGATCGAGGCTGCCAACGACAAGGTTGAGCTCACGTCTCTTGACATCACCAACGCCCCGCACAACGGTGGTTTCGACCTGCCGCTCACCGGTGGCCAGGGTGTCCTCTACCTGCTGGCCGGCGGCGTGATGCTGCTCGTGCTGGCTGGTGGTGCAACCTACGTGCTGCGTCGTCGCGAAGCATAAGCGAACTAGCGACGCACTGAAGCGCCGAGCCTTGTAGGGAGTTTCGGCGCTTGAGCCAAGGAGAGGAAAGAAGTTTATGACGGTCATCAATCAGTCGGGGTCGGAGCCTACTCAGCACTCACCCCGGAAGGATGGGCAAATGCGTAAACTCGTTCCTCTCCTTTTGGCGCTCGCAGGAATCCTGCTGCTGCTTTACCCGGTTGTGGGAACGCTTCTGCAAAACCACAACCAGACCGGCCAGGCGCAGGTCTACACTAACCAGATGATTGGTGAAGCCACGCAGCAGGAACGCGATAAAGCAATCGCGGATGCGCATGCGTGGAATGACGAGCATCAGGGAATGCCCATTTTGGATCCGTGGCTTGCGCGAATCACAAAGGACAATCCTGACTATCAGACTTACTTGAACCAACTGAATATCACCGATGCGATGGGACGCATTGTCATCCCTAGCATCAGTTCTGACCTACCCATTTACCACGGAACCCGTGAGGATACGCTCACTAGGGGGATTGGCCACCTGTACGGTTCTTCACTGCCCGTAGGCGGTGAAGGAACTCATTCAATTCTGACCGGTCACACTGGTCTGCCGGGTGCCACCCTGTGGGACAACCTCAAAGACTTGGGCACTGGCGACGCTGTCTATATGGATGTTTCTGGCCAGAAGATGAAGTACGAGGTATCCGACATTGAGGTTGTACTACCCAACGAGACCTCGAAGCTGGGACCCGAAGTGGGCAGAGATCAGATCACTCTTATTACCTGTACTCCCTATGGCGTTAACTCCCACCGCCTACTCATCACCGCACAGCGTGTGCCATTAGATGAAAAGGATAGCGAGGTCTTCGCTAAGACCTATAGCCCCTGGCAGTGGTGGATGACAGCAGCATTGAGCATCGTCGCATTGGTTATCCTCATCATTTTCCTGGTGTGGATGGCATCGCGCAAGAAAGAAAAGCGGACGTAGCAGATGACTAACATTCGACACCATGCGCAGTTTCTGTGCGTATTAGTAGTGACTATCCTTGCCGGGATGCTGTGCGCCGTGCTCCCCACGGCACAGGCGGAAGGCAATGTGTCCCTCATTAACCCGGATGCACGCGGTTCCCTAACCGTGGTGAAGTCCGCTGGGGACCCCTTCTCTCAGTATGGCGACCCCCAGCGTGGCGGTCAGCCAGAACCGGTGAAGCCAATCGAGGGTCTGGTTTTCAAGGCGCACAAGGTCGGCGGCATTGATCTCACCACCAACGAGGGGTGGCAGCAGGCTACTGATCTCAACATTGGTGATGTGGTACCGACAGGTTCCGAGCACCACCGCCTTGATGACGGCATCGAAGCTACAACGGACGCATCTGGCACTGCTTCCTTCACCGATCTCGATCTTGGCCTGTACTACGTCACCGAGCTGCCCGGCCCGGCACAGGAACAGGGCTTCAACACGATCGCTCCTTTCCTTGTTTCTGTTCCGTCCACGAGCGATGACGGAACCTCATGGAATTACGATGTGAACGTCAACGCCAAGGATCAGAAGCTGGTCGGCTCTAAAGCTGTGGCGAAAAAATGCGTTGAGGTAGGCGAGGACGTCCAATTCGGAATGAGCGGCACTCTTCCCGCACCGACACGTGAGGGCACCATCGCACGTTACGAGATCGTTGACCCGCTCGCGCCGGAACTTGAATACGCTGGTGCGGACGAGGCTTTCCTTACCGATGTTGCGGCTGGTGACGTCACTACGCAGCTTGACGACGCCGACTTCACCACCCACATGGACGGTTCCATCGTTCGCTTTTCGCTGACCGAGTCAGGCTTGGCTAAGGCTGCGACGATGCGCCAGAGCAATCCAGAGGTTCTTGTCACCTGGCGCTTTATGGTGAAGGTTAATGCGCAGCCGAAGGATGGCAAGGTTCTTAACAATGGCTACATCCTTCCACAGGGCTTCCCTGAGTTTGACCTAGAGACCACTCCAGGTATTCCGACCAACGAGGTAACTGTCAACGTTGGCGAGTGCGGCGAGACTCCTGGAACCACCCCGACCCCGGGAACTGGAACGCCGGAGCCCACGCCGAATGACACTCCCACTCCGGGGAAGACCCCTGAGGAAACTCCGGGAAAGACTCCAGACAAGACCCCGGGAGTGACACCGAATGAGACGCCTCGGGACACTCCGGAGACTACGGCGGAGAATACTCCAGGCGAAACGCCGGACAGTACGACTGGCAAGACTCCTGACAACACTCCGCAAGAGACTCCCGCCGACACCCCGGACTCGACTCCGGATGAGGGCACTCCAGATAGGGGACCGCGTGAGACCGAGACCTCTACAACTACGAACCGTTTCGGCATTCCACTGATTATCCCAGTGCCGCTGGTTCCGGTTCCGGTTCCTGGCCCCGGTATCCCGGGCCACCCGGAAGAGTTCGATCCGCGTGAGCCGGTCGTCCTTGCGGGAACTCCACCGGAGGACACCGTTGTATCGGAAACTCCGAGCGACTCTCACTTGGCAATGACCGGTGCGAATGTCCTTCGTTTGGCCGGTGCCGGCCTTCTCCTTCTGATAGCTGGAGGCTACCTGGCTACCCGAACCACGCGTGAGGGTGAGCAGTAATGATTCGACCTCAGCTTTTCACTAACCATAAAATTTCGAAAGGTGTAACCCCGGTGCGGCGTACAGGTAACTTCCTCAAACTCGCCTCGGTTGCGGCCATTGGTGCCCTGAGCTTCGGTGTCGCCCCGTATGCAGCCTCCCAAGAGACTGAAGCGGTAGTCAATCCCGCCGTAGAGGCCACGAGTGAACTTGATCTCTCCGAAGATTCCGCCGAACTGGAGACCGCTCCGCTCGAGGATTCTCAACCTGCCACTACCACGGCGGCAGCCTCAACTACGGCGGCAGCCCCAACTACGGTGGCTTCCAGTGCTGCTCCATTGCCGGTGGTTCATCCACAGCTGGTTGATTCCCCGGTCCAGGAAGAGTCCCTTGACGTGGAGTCTCTTGAAGGTGGCATGTTTAAGGTCACGCTTACCACGAATGAGCGCACTGCTGGTGATACGTCGACTGACTCGGTTGTAACCCTGAAGTACGCTAACACGGAACGCACAAAGGTAACTGTCTACCCCGCACGCGTCGATGGCACCAAGATTGCAACTGCGGTGGCCCGTGCTGAGTCAATGAATAAGGATTTTGACCTCGTGTCCTTTGACGTGGATGAGGTTTCGACCGCAGCTAATGGGGAAGTTAGCTTCATTTACGAGCCCGACACCGATAGCGTCAACGCGTCCGATGAGCTAAAAGCGTGGAAGATTGCCGACGAGGACCAGAAGTCTGCGTTCGAACTCGGAGAGACCCTCGGGGCGAAGCCGAGGACTTTCGCTGCCTATGGTGTAAGCCCTACGACCTCAGGTTCCAACTCTGATCCTTATTGGACAAGTAATACGAATGGCGAAGACGGGAAGGTCGTTGACAAAGCCCTCAAGTATGACTTCGGTGAACTTGGGATGGTGGGGCAGTCGTACCACGGCGCTCTCGTTGATCCGGATTTCGGTGGGGAGCACGAGCAAAACCCGAAAAACTACTACTACGGAGACCAATCTTTTACGTACCCGATTCGGCACCGCAACTGGTCGGCACGAGAGTACTACGTTAAGAAAACCGACGGAGATGACAATCGCTGGTACCGCGGCCCCGAGGTAATCGGTGGTGGTTCGGGCGGAGCCAACGATACGGTTACATATAACGAACAAGAGCAGGGATATTTCTTCTCCCGAGACCACGTCCAGCATGCGTGGTCTGAGGGGAACCGTGTCTACCGCGGTGATGAATTCCTTATCGGCGGCGGCGATCCGGATGCCGTGTGGTTCGGTGGCTCTTACGGAAACCCGCACTCCGTACGGGTTGATCTTTCCGGCGATTTCAAGAGAAGCGGTGAACCTGGATTCAAGATTTACATCGAGAATCAGTTAAATACGGATGATCCTGGCTGGATTAAGATCAAGGATACGATTTCTACCGGGTTCAATGTTTCTCGGGATTCCTACAGCTACATTTCTCCGGAGCAGGATTTGCTGATTCGCATCGGTCGCCGTGACAACTACGGCACCATTGATTATCAATTCTACGATCTTGAAGCGATGAAGCAGGACGGTCTCTTGAAAGCTGACCTCCGATTCAACACGGACAAGGTGTTGGGACAGATTTTTGGCGAGCTTGGCACGAGTTTGCTGAACTACCGCATCGGTATCAAGACCCCGAATTGGTCCCGAGTGTTCTTAGCAATTGGAACGACCGAAACTCCTACAGGAATCCAGTCCGTCAACACTGCTAATGGCTACCTGTACTCCAAGTTCATGCCGGAATTTGAGATGCAGCGCCCCACGGTAAACCGCGAGAAGCCGGTTCCCTCGATTACCAAAACGGTGAAGCACTCTAACAGTGAACCGGCTTGGAAAGAAAATGAGGAAACCGGCAAGAAGTACATTGACTACACCATCGACGTGAAGGCCCCGAAGGAAAAGGGCGAGTACTTCTATAAGGTCGAAGATACCCCGGACTTTGGGCCTGGGCTTAAGGTCAGGGAGCTGAAGATTCAGGGTGTGACTGGAAAGTCTAAATCTGAGTTTGCGGTGAAGAAGTCCACGACCAGTGATGGTGATGCGACATTCACTATTGGGCAGAAGGTTGCTCGAAACGACGAGCACTCGGACTACCTCGAAATCTGGGAGAATCAGACTCACTCGATTGAGGTCCGTGCCTACTTCGACGCGCCGAAGGATAAGGCGATTAAGGATCAGCAGTGTTCTGCTGGTCACGGTCTGTACAACGAGGCAGCGCTCAACGTCTACGGAAGCGATGAGAAGCCGTCCGATGATGCATGTGCCACGTACAACCAGAAGGGTGAGGACCCTAAGCCGGATGAGAACGTCACGATCACCAAGAAGGTAGACCCAGCGTCCGATACGCAGGCGTGGTCCACGGACAGTGACGGTAAGTACTACATTGACTACACCCTGAAGGTAGAGACCGCTGAACGCGCAAAGTCCCTCTACAAGATTCGTGAGACTCCAGACTTTGGTAAGAACATCAAGGTCACGGACCTGAAGATTCAGAACGTCGAGGGCAAGAATAAGGACGAGTTCAAGGTCACGCCTTCTGAGAGCACTGGTGGAGTGTCTAGCTTCATCATCAGTCAGAAGGAATCTCGTGAGGTCTCTGCCTTCCCGCAGCTCGGGAAGAATGACTTCCTGGAAATCTGGGGTGCACCGAACCCAGCACACGAGATTACGCTGCGCGCGTATTTTGACCCGAACGACAACAACATTGCGTCCACGGCTGGGGAGTGCAAGCCAGGAGACAGCCTGTACAACAAGGCCACCATTACTCTGCCGGGGGATCAGGACGGAGCCTCTGCTGAGGACTGTGCCGACTTCGAAGAAGAGAAATTCTTCGGCACGCCCACGGTGAAGAAGACGGTTGTTCCGGTGTCGGACGAGCAGGCTTGGGGAGAGACCCCGCGCAACGGTAAGATGACGAAGTACATCGACTACACCATCGAAGTCACCGCGCCCGCCAAGGAGACGAACTACAAGTACTGGTACACGGTGACGGATACGCCTAGCTTCGGGAATAACCTCAAGGTTACCGACGTGGAGCTCTCGAAGGTCGAGGGCACCTCCAGAGAGGACATTAAGACTGTCGTCTCCACTGGTACTGACGGGGTAAAGTCGGTGCTCTTCAAGAGCGCGACGATGCGTCAGAAGTCCTATGGTCCGCAGCATCAGCATGAGTACCTAGAAATTGCTGCTGCTAAAACCCACACGCTTTACATCCGCGCCTTCTTTGACAAGGTGAACAAGAACTCGTCCGTTTCCACGGGTGAACAGTGTCAGGCAGGCGACGGGCTGTACAACATGGCAACTCTGGGTCTGCCGAATGAAACCGAAGGTCCGAGCGACGATGCCTGTGCACCGTTCGTTGATGATGAGCCTGAGGAGGAACCGGGTGTCACTGTCGGTGTGGCCAAGATGAACGAGAAGAATGAGTATCTCCCCATCGGGACCGAATATTCCTTCTCCATCTACGACAAGGACGGCACCGAGGTCAAGCTTGACCATGTTGAAGAGCACGGAGATTCCTCCACGACCTTCGAGATCAAGAAGTCGAAGGAGCAGGCACTGAAGGTGGGCGAACGTTACACGCTCGTGGAAACCAAGGCTCCAGCTGGATTTGAGCTCCTTGCAGAGGCTGTTGCGTTCACAGTGCAGCGCGCCGAGGATGGCGAGCTCGGCCTTGAGATTGAGGATGCGCACCGTCATCCGCAGGTACAAGTCCTGACTCTCGGTGATAAACAGGATGAGAACTCGGTGTACTTCGCGGTGGCGGATATGCGCCAGGGTGACCTGCCGGCATCGGGTGACCGTGGAGTGTTCTGGACCTTGGGTCTCGGTATTGCGGCGCTGATTGCGGCAGCGGGAGCTACTCTGCGGCGTCGAGCCTAAGTGTGACTGAACCGCAGTAACGCTAAAGGGCCTAGCTATCCACGTGATGTGGGGAAGCTAGGCCCTTTACTGTGCGAGGCGATTAACGGCCGAAGTTCTGCACGGCGTAAAGCTTGCCGTCAGGGCTGGTAGCCAGACCGATGCCTACGGACTTAGCGCGCGGGTCGAGCAGGTTCTTGCGGTGACCCGGGGAGTCCATCCACAGCTGAACAAGGCGGGCATCGGAGTAGTCGGTCCACGCCTGAAGGACATTCTCGCCACCAGCCGGCAGGCCAGCGGGGTAGTAGGTCCAGAAGTTCGGGCGGTGGCGGATACGGCCTTCGCGGCTCAGGGTGTTGGCCCAATCCTGTGCCAGGTTGGTCAGGCTCGGGTCAACGCGCAGCGGGGCGAGACCGTTAGCCTTGCGGTGTGCATTAGTTTGATTAATGAGACCCTGGACGCTGGCAGAGGCGTTCGGAGCTGACACAACTGGGCCGGCAGCGGCCGGGGTGGTCGCGGTGGTCGGGGTGGTGAAGCCAAAGGAAGCCGGGTTGAAGGCGCCGAAGGAGCTACCAGCTTGAGCAGGGGCATTGACGGAGCCTGCGAAGAGTGCTGCGGCGGCGGCAACTGGGGCGACAATCTTCGTGGCGGTGCGTCCAAACTGGAGACGGAACATCGTGGTTCCTCTTTCTATTTCGGGCCTATGTGGCGGTGTGGTTCCCCGCGTGGTTCGCGGTTCCTTTCACTTAGAATTAAAGCTCCTGTCGCCCGCTTAAGGCTAGCTGACCAGCAGTTTTAAGCTTTATCCCCAGGTTTGCATCGCTTTGCATCCTGGTTCTAAGCTTCTGTTGGCTTTTGGGCGCTTTTTGCCTGAATTTGCATAGTTTGGCTCAGAAAGTAATGGGGCTGGGGGTGATTGGCGGGGGTGGGCACTCAGGATTGAATGTCCGCGTCCTGGGGTTTTCGTTGGTGACGGGTCAACTATTGCCAAAACCTTGGGTACTTCTATAGAAAATCATGGATTGCTCCTGGGAAAGGATAATTTGCACTTATGTGAAGGGGGTTGTGGGGTAGGGAGGGCGTCGGCAAGCACGGCGCCGAAATTGGGGCCAAATAGGGATCGATGAAGCCCCGCAGTGCGCCAAGAGAACGCAGTGCGGGGCTCAGTTAGGTCAATAGGTGAGGGGTGTTCTACTTGATGTCCCCAACCACCTCCGGGTTGTCTTCCTCGAAGCCGTCGCGGGCCAGCCAGTGCGGGCCCTCAGTATCACCCAAGGTGCCCTTCGGATCCTCCAGATCCTTCACCGGGAACTTAGCGTTGGCCCAGAACGGACGCCACAGGGTGACAACGATGTCCTTCTCAGCGTCGGTCGCGGACTTCAGCTCAGAGAGCATTGCCGGGGTGGAGGAGGTGGACAGGGTGTAGCCGTCCAGCTCGTAGCCATCGATGGTCTCCTGGGAAGCCTTGGTCAGGCCAGCGCCCGGCTCGATGCCGACGATCTTGCCGTCGAAGCGGTCTACCTGGCCCTTGAGGTCCTCGATGGAGTTGATGTCATCCATGTACTCCGGCACAGCCCAGGTTAGGCGGGCGTTCTCGTAGTAGGCGCCCAAGTCCTCAATCTTGTCGGAGTACTTGTCCATGTACTGCTTGTGGGTGAACTCAGACCAGGCGGACGGGTAGATGTCGATGTCCGGGACTCTTATCTTTTCCACCGTGTCACGGCATTCAGGCTGCTTCAATCTGAAAAGCAGGGTGTTGACAGGTCCTACTGAGATATAGGGGTGGTCATGTAGGCCCATGTGGGGAGCGCTCCCCATGCCTTCCTGCTGGGCATATGGTAGGTGGTGGGGTGATGCGCTTGTGTGCTGTGTCATTGCGGATAACGAAGCTGTAACAACTGCCTTGTGGTGCTGCCTAAGCGGTGTCAGCCCCCTAGACGTGGGTGGCTGATAGGCTCATGCGCCATGGCTCTCTTTGACGCTCCGCTGCTTCTCGACGGCGGCCTCGGCACCCACCTAGAAACCCGCGGCCACGACATATCTGGGCCCTTATGGTCAGCGCGGATTCTCCGCGAAGTGCCAGAGGAAATTCAGGCCGCGCATGCTGATTTCTTTGCTGCCGGTGCTCATGTGGCCACGACTGCGTCCTATCAGGTGACGTTTGATGCTCTTGGTGAGGAAGCTGAAAGCCTCTTGCGCTGCAGTGTCTCCCTAGCTCGCGCTGCCGCTGGAAAACACCTCGTGGCAGCATCGATCGGACCGTATGGTGCTGGCCCCGGGGAGGGCACCGACTATGACGGTGCCTATGGCCTCAGCCGCTCCGAACTGCATCGGTGGCATGCCCGCCGCGTGGCGGTGCTCGCGGATACGGATGCTGACTTTCTTTTGGCAGAAACCATCCCCAACGTCGATGAGGCTGCGGCTCTGCTCGAACTTCTTTCGGATCAACCAAAACCATTCGCGCTGAGTATTACCGGCGCTATCGCTGAGTCGCCGGCGAAGCTTGAGCAAGTGCTGGAGCTGGTCAGCGCTTTCCCCCGCCTGGGCGCTCTGGGTGTGAACTGCGTGAGAGCCCCAGGAGTTTTCCGCGTTGTGGAGACTTTGCGTAAGGGAACCGACAAACCCCTGCTGGCCTATCCCAATAGCGGGGAGGTCTGGGATCACGGTGCGCGTGAGTGGCGCCGTGCCGACTGTGATGTCCCCGGACTTATCGACACTGCTTCAGCGCTCCGCGAAGCAGGCGTCACCCTTTTGGGTGGCTGCTGCCGGGTAGGGCCGGACCTTCTTTGCCAGCTAGCGTACGATTTTGAGAAACCGCCTAAGGAGGAATGATGCATACGCGTGCCGTGATCATGGGGGTGTCCAGTTGTGGAAAGTCAACCGTAGGAGCCTTGCTCGCGGAACGGACGGGGCTTCCCTTTCGTGACGGTGACGATATGCATCCAGCTTCTAACATTTAACGGTAGCTGGAAAGGTCCCACGTTGGGAGGGCAACGATCGGGCCGATGAGAAGATGTATTCCACTTTCGCGACCGATATCAACCTTTTGGTTGGGGGTGCGGAATTTCCCTTGCTATACAGTGAGTTTCATGAAGAAATCGTCCATTGTCGCCTGCGCCGCTGCGTTGGCTCTGTCCGTATCCGCACCTGCAGCACAAGCTGAACTCACTCAGACTGAACGCGACCAGTTCCGCACAGATCCGGTGGGAGCCATCGCGTGGCAGTCCATTAAAGGATCTTCTGAAGGTCTTCGCGCCGACGGTGGATCGTTCACCGCAGCATCCTTCTTCTCCATGACGACGCCGGGGCAGAACATCGGCATGCCAGCGCTGCAGAACTGCGCGGAGCGCGTGGGCTCCTCCTCGCCGGCCGGCGGTGTGCGCTTCGTTGCTGCCGCTGTGTGCGCCACCTTCGATTCGAATTCCCGCAGTGAGGTGCAGCGCGCGAGCCTTCCTTCAATGCCGGTGCGTTAAATTCGCGGTGAGTCAGCTACACACGTAGCTGACCTGGCTACTCCACCCCGAGGGCCGGACCCACCGTGGCCCAGCTGATGGCTAACTCGCGGCGAAACAGTGCCCACGTGTGCCGCCCTGCGGGGAGTTCATAATAGTCAAGGTCAACTCCAGCTTTGGTTGCTGTCTTGGCGTAAAAAGAACTGCACCAATAATCCAATCGTTCATTGAGGCCCAGCGCTGGTAGGGGCGAGTCCTCCATGTCGACGTCGAAGTCTGCTGGACCACCGCGTGAGACAATGACAAATGTTTTCCGTCCCCGCTGTTGATCGAGGTTGAGAATCGGCGAATGCTGTGCCCACGCTGGATCCCACGGCGGGCCAAAGGAGCGGGCCGGGTCAGTGCCGTAGAACGCTGCACTTGCCCATGCGAATGCCTGCGCGAGGACACCGGTGGTCGAGGGGCAGCCTGAGATGGAGCCAGCCACCTTAAAACGCGGATCAAAGGTGGCGAGTTCTAGGGCTGGGCCGCCAGAGTTGCTCACGCCCGCGATGCCGTCGCGGCCATTGCCGTGAAATTCGGCGTCGATAAGCTGCGGGAGCTCCTTGGTCAGGTAGGTAGCCCACTTGTATTTTCCGTGTGTGTCGTGAGGCTGTGCCCAATCGGACATCATCGAACCATAGGCACCGCGCGGTGACACGACATTCACGTGCTTGTCCCGGAAGAACTCGGAGGCTCCGCCGCCGTCCCACCACAGTGCATCATCGCCGCCGCCTGCACCGCCCAGCAGATAATAGGTCGGGCGGGGCTGGGTATTCTCTATTCCCCCCGGTGGAAGGATAATGTCATTGGTAATGATGCGATCCATCGCTGGTGAATAGACCTTGAGCTTCCACACATTGTCCTGAATGTGTTTCAACTCGCGCAGTTGTGCCGGGGGTGCGTCCGCCGGTGGGTGTGTGGCCTCCGGTTTCACAACCGGGGCTCCGAGTTGCTGAAGCACGTGTCCCCAGGCGGCAAAGATATTCTCGCTGAAGAGCAAGGGCGCCAGCGGGCCCGTAGCGATGGGATCGAGAACAGTAGCGTACTGATCAAAGTTGGCGACATCGCTGCTCAGCGTATCTACTGCTTGTGCGTGTGCAGGCTGGGTGTGGGCAGTAGAGAAGACTAGCCCCACTGAAAGAAGGCTGGCGAGTGCGGTACGAGAAAAATTCACTATCTTACAATATCCAACGCACGTGAGACTCTAAGCGCTCGGCCTATGTGTCGGCGTCTCTTGGTGCACGGCGATCTGCCAGCGTTGGCGAAAGGCCCGCCCAGGGCATAGCGAAATCCCCGATCGCCTTGGGCGGTCGGGGATTTGCCTACTCTCTCACTGCCGGGCTACGCGCCGGCGGGCGCTGCACTTGAAAGGGGAGAGGGTGTTCTTAGAACAGGCCCTCAGCTGCCTTGCCAAAGTCGTTGACGGTGGCCTTGCGGGAGTCAACGTTCTGGTCGTTAGCGGTGGAGGTGTCGCCCTTCAGACGGGAAATCTGGGTGACCTCGATGTAGTTCTTGATGCGGCCTTCCTTGGTGTTGCCATCGCCGAAGTCCAGGTTGGCAACGCGAGCGGAGTCGCCAGCGTTAATCGGGTTAGCCAGGGTGACCTCGAAGGAGCGGGTGGAGGTAGCCTCGTTGAAGCCCAGGTCACGGATGTGTGCACCGTTGGAGGAACGCGGGGTGATGAGGCGGTCAACGCCCTTCGGGCCCTCAGCGGTCTTCACGTCAACGCGGTACTGAACGGCCGGGAAGTCACCGTAGTAACGGTCGGTACCGACGTTCTCCAGGCGGAGAGCAACGGTGCCAGCGAAACCAGCGTGCTTTGCACCAGAGGTGGTCAGAACCGGCTTGAGGTCCAGCTTCTGCTTAGCCTCGTCGGTCTTGCCGTTGTCAACGTCTTCCTGGATCTTCTTGTCGGCAGCCTCTTCCTGCTTGCCCTCTGCCTCGGAGACAACCTTCTCCTCCGGAGCAACCTCGTTCTCCTTCAGAACCTCAGCGTCAGCCTCCGGGGACTTGGACTCCTCAACAACCTTCGGGTCGTTGACATCGGTGGTGTTCTGAGCGTCCTTGTTCGGAGCGTAGGAATCAGCGATGTCGTCGTACAGCTTGACGCGAACCTCGTTCTTCATCGGCTGCATCGCAGACCAGAAGGTCGGGGTGGACCAGGTGCCGTTCGGCTTGCAGTACTGCTGGGTACCGGTCATGTTGAGAACGCGGAAGCCGTAGGTAGCCTCACCGGTGTGGTTCGGCGGAACGTCGTACGGGCCGATGGACTGGCCAGCCTCCCAGGAGAGGGAGTAGGACGCGGAAGCGCCAATCTTGGTGGCAATCTGGTGGGAAACGCCGAAGGAGCCTTCAGCGCCCTTGCCGGAGCCCTTGCCGCCCAGGTTCATGGAGGTGGTCTCGGTGCGGTCACCGTTGACGGACAGGGAGATGGACTGGGACTTGGACAGGTTCTGCTGCAGCGGAATGTCCTTCTTGGTCTGGTTGGTGGTGGAGATGGTGCCCACCGGCATGAAGTTGTCGGTCACCTTGTACACCACGGTGCGGTGGTCCTCCCACGGGTTGCAGACCGGGCGCGGGTTGAGGACGTTGGCCTTCATGTGGTCGGAGCCGTGGGTGGTGTGAACGATGGGGAGCTTGGCGTTAACAGCCGGGGTCTCCGGGTAGGACTCGGTGTGGGTTGCTGCGGAAGCAGCCGGTGCGAGCAGGGCGGTGCCTGCAATCGCAAGGCTGGCAACGAGGCCAGCGGTACGACGACGCATGGTCATGATTGTTCTCCTGAATGAAAAAGTTTGGGGCAAATTGGTGACGCACTGTGGGCGCGCTGTGGTGCGCTGTATCGCTCAGTGCGTGACGAGATGCAACAATAAGGGCCTTTTCAGGATCGTGCACCCTGAGGATTGTTAATATTTTTGTACACCAAAGTGATTTTCGATAGGGTAACACGCAGGTGAACAATTGGCTAAGAAAATTGCCTTTACCTCGTCTTTGCTAACTAGACCGTACTCTGGGGAAACGTCTTCTTGACCATTCGGACATCAACTAAAGTTTGACCTATGTCGGGGGTAAAAATAGGTCAACGAGAGGTGTCGAAACGAGGTTTGTGGAGCTGCAGGCTGCAAGCAAAATTGCGCCTGTTGACGCGTCAAGCTTAAAACCTGCTGAAGTTGACGGCGTCTAGTCCTCTTCGATTTCGGGGTCCTCGGCGCGGGCCTGTTCGAAGACTTCTGCTGCCGCGCGCACGTTAATGGCGCCAATGATGATGCCCACCACGATGTCGTGCCAGGGGCTTGCCCACACGATCATGAGAAGGCCTGCTGCAATGATCAGTATGTTTGCGGCTACGTCATTACGTGCGGCCAGCCACGCGCCGCGTGTGAGTGCCCCACCATGGCGCAGCTGAAGGAGGAGTACGGCGCACACGAGGTTGATGATCATGGCCGCGACTGCTGTACCAGACAGTGCTAGAGGCTCTGGTACGGCACCGCTGATGATTTTCCATATCGCCATGCCAAATGACGCCAGTGCTGGAATCAGGATTAGTCCTGCTAGGCCGTAGCTTGCTTTGCGACGTCCCGTTGCCGACCAGTGCAACGCTGCCAGAACCAGCGCATTAATGAGAAAAGTCTTCGAGGAAGTCAGCGGCATCCGCAAAAAGAGATGCCGAGCCAATGATGGAGGCGATGATGAACTCGCCAAAGAAGCCGATGAGGTTGAGCGCGGCTACCCACGCAACAATGCGCCGGGCCCGCTGGTCCAGCGAGGAGGAAGAGAGTTCTTGAGACACGCTTCTCAAGCCTACTGGGGGAAGCCTCGTCACCTAACCTTCGGCCCTAGATTAATCCTTGATGATCACATCGTCTTCTCGGCGGTGCTTCTCACCGGCGAATCCGCCAAAAGCTGTAATGAGCGCTGTGACCGCGAGGATGACGATGCCGGGAGTGGAGCTTGGGGTCTCGTTGGAGGCATTCATGGCCGTGGCAAGGAAAGGTAGAAGGCCGGATACCGCTGAGGCGATGTTGGCGGAAATTGCAACGCCCGAGTAGCGCACGTTGGCGGGGAAGACCTCAGATAGGAGAACTCCCGACACGGAGTAGGTAATGGTCACCAATGACAGCCCGAGACAGACCGCCACGGTTAAGAATACTGCGTTGCCCGTATCGATCATGGCCCACAGTGGCCAAGCCATGATTGCAGTGGCTAGGCCTCCGAAGCCAATGACCCGGCCGGGACCAATTTTCTCACCGAGGCGGCCGAAGATTAGGTTGATAAAGA